>NZ_JCAWAE010000003.1:0-920510 GCF_059691795.1 Sphingomonas sp. 320_CC
CGCGGGGTGGAGCAGCCCGGTAGCTCGTCAGGCTCATAACCTGAAGGTCACAGGTTCAAATCCTGTCCCCGCAACCAACTCTATAGAGCAATACCTCTTCGGTCAGACCGGCGGAGGCTTTTTGCGTTTCTGGTTCAGCACATAGCGACACCATCGAAACAAGCTCGCCGCGTAGGTCGATCGCCAAGGCCGGGATCGAGCCGTCGGTCGGCACGGTCGGCAACACCCTGCCTACCGAAGCCGAACGCCAATATTATAGTGTCGCACACAACATGGATATGGCGGCGTGACCCACAAAACCAATGCCTTTGCCAGACCCGGCGGCTGTTCAAGCCGCGATTTCGCGTATACTGACTCAAGGCCGTTCATGTCAGACTACGCGTCTACAAGCGGCCGCGGCTTTCGAGGACAGCAAAAACTACTTTAGTTACTGTTCATAGCGTCTTCGCCAATCGATATTTTTCTAGAGAAAGCAGACCTACCAGCACTCTTAGGAAACGCGGAGCGCAGGCCGCGATAGCCAGCCAACATTGAGCGGATCTCGCAAGATATCACTTGGACCGGCTTGGCTGGGTTCCCCGAGATCAGCGTGCAGGAGATGTGCCAGGAAATGGTCGCGGCCGACCTTTACACGGCCAAGCGTCATGCCCTTCTCAAGACCCATGGCTACGATCTTCCCGTTTCGGTCGAAGGTTGATGGACAGCACCCCACGCATCTACGTGGCGGGCCATCGCGGTATGGTCGGTGGAGCGATCTCGCGTAAACTGCGCGAGCGCGGCGTCGAGGTGATCACGCGCACGCACGCCGAACTTAACCTGACAGACCAGGCGGCGGTGCGTGCTTTCTTCGCAAGCGAGAAGCCTGACGGCGTGGTGCTAGCGGCTGCCAAGGTGGGCGGCATTCACGCCAACAACACCTACCCCGCCGAAGTCTGTGGTGTGGTGATACCCCCTTTGAAAAGGGGTGGGGCTTTACCGTTAATCGCGCAACCACTCGGTTGTGATCTCGCCCCCATGCCCCTCCGGCGCCAATACAGTGCGCAGGGTTTCCAGCAAAGGCGGCAGCGCCTGCACGAAAGCGTAGGGCGGGTTGACGATATAAAGGCCTGCGCCGTTATAGATGCCGGGCTGATCGCCATCGTACAACCAATGCTCCACCCCCAGCAATTTCGGGATACCGAGCTTTCGTAACTCTTCCTTCCACTGCCAATGCGTGGCGCGGTCTTTCAGCGGATACCAGATCACCGTGACGCCATGCGACCATTTGCGAGAGGCAGCCGCAAGGGTGGCTGTGATACGGGCGCGTTCATCGGTCTGCTCGTACGGCGGGTCGACCACCACCACGCCCCGCGCGGTTCGGGGCGGCAGCATCGCCAGCCAAAGCTCGTAGGCGTCGCGCTCATGCACGGCAGCGGGTGTGTCGCGCATCACGCCGCGCAGGGTATAGGCGTCCTCGGGATGCTTTTCGTTCAGGATCAGGAAGTCCTGCGGCCGCAGAAGCTGCGCCAATATCCGCGGCGATCCGGGGTACAGATGCGGCTCGGCCTCGACATTCACCGCCTGTACGGCGGCGCGGTAGTCGTCCAGCAAGGGGTTCGGGTTGGCAAAGGCCCGCAGCACGCCCTGCATGGCCTCGCCGGTGCGCTGGGCATCCTCGCCGCCTAGGTCATACAGACCGCAGCCGGCATGAGTGTCGATCAGGGTCAGCGCGCCCTCTTTTTGTTGCAAGGCCCGGACGAGCGCGATCAATAGGCTGTGCTTCACCACATCGGCGCTGTTGCCGGCATGGAAGGAATGACGATAATTCATTGCGGCCCAAAATCCTGACGATTTACCTTTACGCGTGTTGCTAGGTGCGGTTGCCGAGCGCGAGGCGACCAAAGTAGCTGATCCGGTGCTAGTATAAAGCCGCGCGAAAACCTTCAACGCACTTTTGCGCAGGGCTTCACGCCCGCGTTAGCGAAAGGGCAGGGGGCTTAGGGATCACTGTCGGCTAATCCACTGAGCCGCATCGCGCTCTGCGGGTGGTGAGCACGATCACCAAGGGGCCCGTCTTCCGCCGTGGCGGGGGCGCTAGAGGTCGGCTGCGCGAATCATTTCCTCCGATGCCTTATGACGCGATTGCAGGGTACGCGCGCTATTGGCAAGAGACGTTCAAGGGGAGGATGCCCGACCCCGCGCACACCGCCTACACCATTGAGACGGCTTCGATTAGCCGACAGTACGTCAACGGGATCTATCGTCGGGTGGTGCTAAGTTTTTGGTCAGGGGCTGGCAAAGATACCGATCACCAAAGTCATAAGGCGGTAGGGGCACTTTTGAGTCACTCGTTGCGCGTAGGGCTTATTCCGGACTTGTTGCGCCGGTGAGGATGACGTGGAATTGTCCAACCACTCCGTTGATCGTCGCCGTCGATGGCATTGCTCTACGGGCGGAAGCTTGACAGGCGCGGCAATGTCGCGGTGCGCTTGTTGTCGAAGATCAGGGTCTGACGACTGCTTTGTCAGTCAACCTTATGGCACAGACAGCGGTCCGGGCAGCTGCCGGGGAAACCATCTCAGGAGGGCATCGGACAGAGCTGCGGCAACAGCCGAGGGTTCGCCTGTTCGCGTCCCGCTTGCGCGTACTGTGGTCGCCTGTCCCGTCCAGACAACGTGATTGTCGCGGCGCAGCGACACGGTCACCTCGAGACGGGTGACGATCAGGCCATGCAACTGATCCTTCCCCGAGGGCAAAGTCAACGACAGTCCTGCGAGCCCGGCTGCCATGCCCGGTCAACCTGATCGGTCGTTGCCGGACCGGACGACGCCGCGCTGTGTCTGCGATACCTCGACCTTGGCGACGTAAAGGCTGTGGTTTGCGTCGGGGAGGGGCAGGAAAGCTGTTCGAAGGAGGGTTCGCTGCACGGCGTCCGTGAACGTTTTCGTGATAGCGGGAGACGTGGTCGGACGATAAGCAGCCACGATCGATATCGTGCCTGGCTTCACCACGGATGCAGCAACCGGCGATTGCACTAGCGCTGCGGCCGCGGCAAAAATAAGAACGTACATCTGATAGGCGCCGATCAATTACAGGGGACGAGGAGCGCTAACGGTATCGTGCCGGCCCTCCGCGGTAAAAGTGGTGGTCGATCTTGATCGAATAACGATCGTGATCGCGCTTTTCCGTTCCGACAGCCTTCTAGTCGAGCTTCTCGACGTGTCGATCGGCCCATTCCTTGCCTTCATCGCCTCCCCAGAGAAGCCAGGCGATGTAGCCCGCGGACGGATCAGTGTCCGATCCCCACTCGTGCGTTTTGCCGTCCTTATCGACCTCGTGACGAGCGAAGTAGCTGTGCATCGACTTCACATCCTCGGCGGTCACATCGTTCTGCGCTGCCAGTTGCTCGGCGCGACGAACCCCGACGTCCGTACCGGCTGGTGCGAAATCGTCGCGTAACTTTAGCCCCTTCTTCGCATTGGCGGCGATCTTCGCAGTTGGTTTGAACGTATCGGGCATCATGCTCTCCCTGTGTCGATGTTCAAACGCGTAGATTTTGGAACATATCCATGAGGGCGGAGCGGCGGAATTTGCCTCTTGTCCTCCCGAGTGATGCTGGACGAATTGGCCGTCGGGGGGCGGGCCGAGACGGTATTCTCGGGGCTCCCGTGCTCTAGCAACGAGCATTTGATTCGTTGAATTGATGGGAAACTAGCTCCGCTTGAAAGGTTTTAGAGCGAGCAAAGGAGATCGACATGGCGACCGAACAGCCGAACATTGTACCTGACGACGTGAAGCCGGAGCCGAACGACGCGGAGAGCGCCGCGACCGTTTTAGACGACTCGCAGATGACCAAAACGCCGGGCGGCGGGGGGCTAGGCGGTGCCGATGCCGCGGATGGCTTGAGCGGATCGGGAAAGCTTAGCGGTGGTGCAACGCCGAACAGCCCTATCGACGTCCCGGTTCCGTACGGCGGTAGTGGAAACCCAACCCGCGAGGCGCAGGTCAGATCGTTGAACGATGGCCCCAAGGAACCGCATACAAATCCGAACTGATCATCCCTGCAGCGATCTCGAGGAACGTCGTGCTGTCTCGGGTGGACACCTCGGCGCCTCCGGGACGTTGAGTGTCTATGCATGATGACAGGACAGTTCGTCTAACGCGCCGGCGTTGTCTTCCCTTAGGTGTAAGGGCAGTCGCCTTGAGCATAGTCCTATGAGAGCTGATCGTAACCTGGCCGGGCGGCGTGTCGTGATAACCGGTGCATCAAGCGGTATCGGCGCGGCAACGGCGGTGGCTTTTGCCAAAGCGGGAGCGCGGCTTGTCCTGGGGTCTCGTGGCAAGGACGGGCTGGACGACGTCGCGCAGCGTTGCGTCGAAGCTGGCGGCAGCGCGATCGTCCGTACAGTTGACTGCACTGACGCAGGCGCAGTGGCCGTGTTCGCTGCCGAGGCGCGCGATCTGCTCGGCGGCATTGACCTGTGGTTTAGCTGCGAAGGCGTTGGAGTGCTTGGCCGGTACGAAGACGTCCCGATTGCGGATCATGCCCGCGTCGTCGACGTGAACCTCGTCGCCCACATGAACGACGTCCATGCAGTACTGCCGATCTTCCTAGCGCAGGATCACGGCACCTGGGTAAACATGATTTCGGCGGGCGGTTTTATCGCCACGCCGTATGCTGCGGCTTATTCGGCGAGTAAGTTCGGGTTACGCGGGTTCAGTTCGGCTTTGCGCGGTGAGGTGTCGAAGCGTCCGCATATCCACATATGCGACGTCTGCCCGACCTTCGTCGATACGCCCGGCGTGGACCATGCTGGTAACTATACCGGCGCCCGGCTTTCGCTTCCCCCCGGTTCGCTCGCACCGGAGACGGTGGCGAAGGCAGTCGTGCGGCTTGCCACGCACCCTCGTAACCTTACCGCCGTCGGCGCACCGGCAATCGCATTCAAACTTGGCGAGTTCGCGGCGCCGAACCTGCTGGCGGCGATCATGAGTGGCTTCCTCGACTCCTGGTCGGCCCGCGCGGCCGACGGCAACGACAACGATGGGGTGTTGTTCGAACCTGGCGTCCCCGCCGGTCCAGATGGTGGCCGGCGCGATCCACACCGGGGGCGCAAGGTGGCAGCCGCGGCAGGCGGTATGGCGGTTCTCGTTCTTGCGGGGGTCGGTGTCTGGCTCGGCCGTCGCCGGTGATCAAGGACGACCGCTATCTCGCGGTGCGCTCGGGCATACGGCTACGAACGGACACTGTGGTCGCAAATATTGGCCGATTTAATCGGCAGGGGCTTACCGCATGACCGAAGCGATCGAATTGGGACTGCTGGCGCGGGCCTTCGACCGTCAGGATGATGGCGACGACCTTGGCTTCTACGCACCCCCGCGTTTAGTCACGCACATTGACGAGGCAGCTGTCGGCGCACTGACCAGCCTGTACCGCGATTCGATCCCCGCTGGCGGGCGGGTGCTCGACCTCATGTCGAGCTGGGTCAGCCACCTGCCGGACGACGTCGCCTATGCCGAGGTCGTAGGCCACGGCATGAACGCAGAGGAACTCGCGGCCAACCCGCGCCTCGATCGCTGGTTCGTCCAGAACCTGAACGATGTGCCTGACCTGTCCGAAGGGGACGCGCGCTACGATGCCGTACTGATCTGTGTCGGCGTTCAATATCTGCAACACCCCCTGGCGGTACTGCGCGAGGTTCGTCGTGTGCTGAAGCCGGGAGGCCGCGTTATCATAAGCTTCTCGAACCGGTGCTTCCCGACCAAGGCCGTGGCGGTCTGGCGCGCTCTCGATACACAGGGCCACACCTCGCTCGTCCGCCTCTATCTCGAGACGGCGGGTTTTCGCGGAGTCACGGCATCCTTACTCGCCGACGGTCGCCTGGGCGATCCATTGGTCGCGATAACCGGTCGTAGTTGAGGCTGTTGGGATTACATCAGCAATAGGGGCGCTGCCTTCCCGATTTAGTACCGTTGCGCCTGTTACAGATATGTATTGGGCGCAACGGCAAGCCCGCGGTCAGGCCTCGACGCTGGCGGTCAAGGGTGGCGTCTGCTGATGTTGGATGACTAGCCAATCGTCGTGTCCCCGCATCCGCAAAGTCGAGGTGCAATGTGCCTCGTACGTCTCGTCGCCGCTCGCGCAGCGCGCGGTGTACGCAACGACGATGAGGCCCTCTTGAGGGCGTGACACTCGTCGATCCGATAGCTCGACCGTATCCCAATCGGGCGTAGCCTTGACCGCATCCTTCGCTTCCTGCCCCTGGAAGACATAAGGCGGCCGGGGCAAGACCATGACGATCTCCTCGTCGATCCGGTCCTGGTAACGCTCGTCGCTGGCAACCCATAGGCTGCCTTCGAATTCCCACACGCGCTGGTCGTCCATGCCGTCTCTCCTTCACGGCTAAAGCGCGGGAGGATGGGGGAGGGTTCCGACGTCTCGGCGCCATCGCGCCGATATCCGTCGGCGTGTCAGGCTAAAACGCCTGTGATGTATGGGCTGCCCTGCGTTGGAACATGACACTGTCAGATACGGTCGAGGCACAGGGGCGAACGGCTCGTCAGGTGGATAGTGACCGGCGCCGTGCAATCACACCTACTGTTCCCGCATCCCCTTCAGGAAGAAGCGGCTCTTCCCAGCCCCAGCCAGCGTCGCGTTACGGGAATGCGGCGCAGGACAACCCGTTCGACTACGAGGACGATCACGAGTGTCGTGCCGAACAGCGGCATGTAGATCCCAAGCCCGACGATCGCCGCCACCAACCCGATCCGAAAGCGCGGACGGTTCTGCGGCAATGGTGCGCCCAGCAAACCCGTCGGTCGCCTCCGCCACCACATGATCCCGCCCGATACGGCGAGGACGGTTAGCAGCAGCGCGGTTAGCGTGCCAAGGATCTGATTGGCGATGCCGAACAGTGCGCCCTCGTGCGCCGCGATGCCGTAGCCAATGACCCGGTCGATCCAGTGGCGGTCGGCGAACGCGACGCGGCCGACAAGGCGGCCTGTCGCACCATCGACCTGCGCGTCCGATCGCAGTGGTCGATCGGCTGCGTCCGATGACACCGCCCACGGCCCGCCTTCATGCGCGGGGGGAGACAGCAGCACAGGCGGTGCAATCCGCAACGGCCGGACCGTAGCGATCACGCGCCCAAGCTCATCGGGCCGGATCGGCGGAGCAGCCATGACCATGCCGTCATGCCCGGCGTGAGCCCCAAGCATCGCGTCCGCTTGCGGCTTTGGCGCCTTGCCGCCGATCGTCCAGTCGACGGGACCCTGCGTCGTGCCCGTGAGCGTGCGGACCTCCCCTAGATAGCTGCCCCAGGCATTTGCCCACGGAAGGCCAGTGAGGATCAGCCCGAGCGCGAACACCGAAACCCAGATGCCGGCAGTCGCGTGGATATCACGCCAGAACACGCGTCGTCCGCCCCCCAGGCGAGGGTAGAGGACACCCGCGAGGCCCTTCCTGTTGCGCGGCCACCATAGATAAAGCCCGGTCAGGAGCATGACGATCGCCCAGCACGCGGCGATCTCGACGAGGTAGCTGCCCCACACCCCCGCGAGCAATTCGCCGTGAAGGCGCGATACAACGTTGAGCGGCCGGTCTTCCTCGCCGATGACCTTCAGCACCGCAAGCGAGTGCGGATCGACATAGACGCGGTGATCAACGCCATCAGCGGAGACGATCACACGCACGGCGTTTCCCGGATGCTCCGGGAGTACGTATTTATGCAGCGACGATCCTGGCACCGCAGTCAGTGCCACCCGCACCTGCGCGTCGGGTGAGACGGTCCGCCCGGCAACGGGGAGATCGTCGTAGGGCCGGTCCAGCAATGCGTCCAGCTGCGGTCGCCAAAGATAGATCGTGCCCGTCAGTGACAACCAGATAATGAATGGGATGCAGAACAGGCCTGCATAGAAGTGCCAACGCCATACCGCGTTGTACCACCGCGCGCCGGATGCCCGATGGCCGGCGGGTGGGTTCGTGTTCATCGCTGAAGCGTCCATGCCCGCCATCATAATGCCTGGGTCAGACGTATCCCGACCGTCCGCGGAGGTCCGACGAGATAGGAAAAGTAGCTGGTCGCAGTGGTGTTGCCGGGCGACGTCGTGAACTCCTGACCGAAGACCGGCACGGCGTCGAACAGGTTGGTGACGAACAGGTCGACCCCCAAGCCGCCATGCGTCGTCACCCCCGCGGAGGCATCGACCAGCGTATAGGCCGGACGCGGCAGCACCTCGCCTTCGCCGAACCCGCTGTTGGATCCGCCGACGTGGCGCGCCGCGGCGAACAGCGTGCCGGTCAGCCCTTCTGTGAGCGCGGTCTCGTACTCGCCGCGCACATTCCACAGCCAGCGGGGCACATCGAGCACACGCGAGCCTGCCGGCAGAAGCAGGTTGGGTACGTCGTTGCGGTAGGTCGCGTCGGTGAACGATCCGCCCGCGTGAAGATCGAGCCCCCGGACCGGCGACACGGAAACCTCGAGCTCGCCGCCACGGCTACGAACCCGGCCGGCGTTGACGGTGAAGGAGATGGTCGTCGCGTTGTTGATCCCGCACGCCGTCTGGAACGCCTGCTGATAGTCCTTCCAGTCGATCGCATAGGCAGCACCGTTGATCCGCACGCGACCGCCCCACAGGCTGGTCTTGGCGCCGATCTCGTAATTGTCGGTTCGATCGCTGTTGTAGGGCGGCGGTACATCGGGAATGCCTGCCGCGCGACGTTCCGGGGCCGAACAGATATCATCGGTCACGGGCGCATTGACGCCCCCCGTCCGGAAGCCCTGCGAGTAGCTGGCGTAGAGCGTTGCGGCCCGGCTTGGCTCATAGCTCAGGGTGAAGCGCGGTGTGACGCCGTTCTCGCGATTGCGCTCGTCATAATCGTAGGCGAGATCGCCGCCCGCGACGCCACCGATCCCGTAGCGTCGGCTCGCTTCGCGCTGGCGATAGGCAAACACCCGGGCGCCAGCGGCGACCTTCACCTTCGGCACTAAGGCATAGGTCAGCTCGCCGAACGCCGCGATCTCGCTCTCACGGAAGCGCACCGTCGTGTCCTGGATGACGGCCGGGCTGCTGGCGCCAAGGGGGAGCGGCGCGGTGACGCCGAACAGGTCGGCGACGGTGATCGTACGGCCGGAGTCTTGATGAAGGTCGCGGTAGAGCGCGCCGAAGACATATTGCAGCCGCCCCGAGCCATCGGACACCGCACGTACCTCCTGCGTGAATTGTTTCGTGCGGCTGAAATCCACGAGCGGCGTTGGGAACAGCCTGCCGCCTGGACCCGGTCCGACGATGTCCTCGACGATCGGGGAATCGAACGCGGTGACGTCGAACGATAGCCGGTTGCGCCGGTCGAGCCACGACGAGTTGGACGACACAGTGAAGCCACCGAGCGCATCGAACCGGTTCTCCATCAACAGCGATCCGATGATGAACCGATCCTTGGCATACGTGTCGGCATACCGCGCCTTCAGTCGCGCGCGCTTGCCAAAGGTCACGTCACTATGGGGACGGTCGGCATTGCTGTAGGCGTCCTGCCAGACCAGCGACGGGGTGATCGTCATGGTCGGTGTTGCATTCCAGCGCAGAGCGGCGCGAACCGTGCCGGTGCGCGTCCAGTTGACGTCCTTGCGGACCGCCGACGTTCCCGCATTCTCGGTCAGGTCGCCGGTGGTGGGTCGGAGATCGTCGATCCAGCCGCCCTGCCGGGCAAAACCGCCCGATATGCGCAGCGCGAGTGTATCGGCGACGATCGGGAAATTGAGCATCGCCTTGGCGTCCCAGCTCGTGCCGCCATCGGTGATGGTCGAAACGCTCGCCTGACCCAGTGCGGCGATCTTGGTCGGGTCGGGCTGGTTGGTCACGATGCGGACCAGACCGCCCATCGATGACGATCCGAACAACACGCCTTGCGGTCCGCGCAGCACTTCGACCCGAGCGACATCGAACAGCTGCAGGTCGGGTTGTGAAAAGCCGCGAAGTGCGCGGGTCTGAAGCGGGGTCTCGTCGAAGTAGACGCCTGTGGTCGGCGACTGGACGAACCCCACCCCGCCGATCCCGCGTATGATGTACTGCGAGTTGCCAGGACCGGTGGCCGCGAAGGCCAAGCCGGGCACGGAGTCCGCGACGCGGGAGAAGTCTTGCACGTTAAGGCGACGAAGCAGGTCGGCGGACAGGATGGTGACGCTTGCCGGCACGTCCTGCAGCGCTTGCGGGCGTTTCAGCGCCGTGACGATGATGTCGCCGGTTTGCGCTGCGTGGAGGCCCTGCGCATTGGTGACTGTTAGGTCGGACTTCGTGATGCGTGCCGCGTCATCCTGAGCGGACGCTGGTACGGCGAGCAGGAGGCAGGGCAGGCACGCCCCTGCCAGCAAGTGAGTTCGGATCATGGATAGGCCTTTGACCGGCCCTCGCGATAGCGCGCGGTCCGTGGACGTGGTTGCTCTCGAAGGAGCAGACGATCAGTCGGTCAAAGGGCGGCCGGTGGACCGCGAAGCGGAGGCCGTAGGTAGCCGCGGCGGACCGTCGCCGGTTGGACGGCTGGTGACAGTCCGATCGCCATGACGAAGGCGATCAGGGCGACGAGCTGAACGGGATCGATCGCACCGAGCGTTGCGGCTGACAGGCCCGCAAACGCGCACGGCATTTCAGCCTTGCCGTGATCCTGCGACTTGCCGTGATCGGGCATGTCGCCGTGCATCCCCGACATGGCCATCGTCGTGGCGTTGGGGGCAACGCCGGAACATAGCTCGATCGTAATCCGGCCGTGCTCGCTGCTGATCATGTACCCGGTCGGTACGAGCAGCTTCAGTAACAACGCTGCCGCGCAGAAAAGCACGGTAAAATAGCGTTGCGCTAAGAGGCGACGGGTCGCGAGCATCGAAGGCAGTTAGCGCAGCTAGCCGGTGGTGTCTTGGTTGACCTTCCAGAGCGGGCGTACGCCTGTACGGGGTCATTCCCGTTGAGCGTTTCTGCCACCGTGGTTGGCAATGCCAGCATGGCGAAAGGTTCGGTTAACAGCTCCAATGCCGCCGCGCAGTAACAGCTGCTACTTCCAATGCGCCTGATTAAGCGATGATCTCGCGGTCATCGCTGCTCTCTGACGCGCTACTCGACAGCAGGCCCATCCCAAGGGCGAGTGACATAAAGCTCTAGCACCGATTAGAGTGAGCTGTAGCGATGCTAGGAAAAGGTGTCGCGTCGCTCGCCAACGTCGCGCAATCGGCAGGCTTTGTCGATCAGTCCCATCTGACCAGAACCTTCCAGTCTCGTCTCGACATAACTCCTGCCTATTAGGGTAAATCTCGATATGTTGAGCTGATACAAGACGCGAACGCTGCCATGTGGCAGGTACTGGCTGTATCCCTTCAGGAAACCGGCCTATGAAATCAACCAAAACTGCTGTCATCGCGCCCAGCGCCGTCGCGTTGTCCGCTGCTGCCTCTGCGCCGCGTATCCCCTTGCTCTCGAAACGGTCCTCGCGGCGTTCGATCACGATGAACACCTCGATCTGCGGGCGTAGATTTGCTTCACAATGGCAGAGCAGTCGCGGAGCGCTATTATGGTGAGTCGACAAACACCGTTCATGACATCCGGCCGGCGGGAAAGAGCGTAAAATACACTGCTCGTCGGCATAGCGATCGGCAATGTTATTATTCGGGATGTCCTAACGATGCGATCGGGGGCTGGCCGCGTTCGTTGAGGATCCACCATCACTGGGTAACGAAGACAACCTCGATGCGGCGACTCATCCACTGCATTCCCGCCTTAGATCCCCGCGCTAATCGGCCTGGCTTACGGTATCGCCACAATTCGATCTCTGCCTACACTGCCGATGTCGTCTTCGCCGAGGCAACCGGGCAATTTATGGCTGATTTCGCGCGGACGTCACTGTTCCTGCCGTCGCGTATTTGTCGCTGGAAGTGGGTGGCTGATGCTGGCGTCACCAAGGGTCAAGGCCATCGATCTTTGAAAACACGTGATCTGGCAAACTGTTGCGAGGCGGAGGAGTGTATCGAGGTCGCCGCCTTGTCAGCGTAAAGGTGGATACGCGCCGCACTCCTTCCGAAAGTCGGCATTGCCGATAGCAACCCTTACGCCGACGGCTATGACCATTTCTGGTATTGAGAGATTTAGCAGGTCAGTAGAGTATGGATCCCCGCTTCATTCCTGCCACCGTTCGGGCGGTCGTAAACTCGATTGGATTTGGAGACCGGAAACGCCGTCATAGCGAACCGGCCTTGAGCGATTTCGCAACGGTGAACCCGTATTTCTCGAGTCCCGCGACGACCTTCGGCAACCCCTCGGACTGTGCCCAGAACATCGGCCCGCCGCGGTACACCGGCCAGCCATAGCCGTAGATCCACACCACATCGACGTCCGACGCGCGCTGCGCCTTGCCCTCTTCGAGGATCAGCGCGCCCTCGTTGACCATGGTGTAGAGCGTCCGCACGACGATCTCCTCGTCGCTGATCTCGCGCGGCGTCACGCCCGACTTCTTGCGGAAATCGTCGATGATCTCGGTGACGCGCGGCGAGTTCGACGGCGTCCGCTTCTCGTCGTAATCGTAGAAGCCCGCCTTGGTCTTCTGGCCCCAGCGGTTCTCTGCCGCCAGCGCATCGCGGATGTTCTCGATCCGGCTCGGATCGCGGTGCCAGCCGATGTCGACGCCCGCGAGATCGCTCATCTGGAACGGACCCATCGGCATACCGAACGCGACATGGACCTTGTCGATCTGCTCCGGGCTCGCGCCTTCCAGCAGAAGCTTGGTCGCCTCGACCTGCCGCGGCATCAGCATCCGGTTACCGATGAACCCGTAGGTGACGCCGGCGACGACAGCGACCTTCTTGATCTTCTTGGCCAGCGCCATGACGGTCGCCAGCACGTCGTCCGCGGTCTTGTCGCCGCGCACCACTTCGAGCAATTTCATCACGTTGGCCGGCGAGAAGAAGTGCATCCCGACCACGTCCTCGGGCCGCTTGGTGCACGCCGCGATCGCATCGATGTCGAGATACGACGTGTTCGAGGCCAGGATCGCGCCCGGCTTGGCGATCGCGTCGAGCTTGGTGAAGATCTCCTTCTTCACCTCCATCGTCTCGTACACCGCCTCGATGATCAGGTCGCATTCCGCCAGATCGGCAAAGTCGAGCGTTGGCTTCAGCGCACCCATTGCCTGCTCGACCTGCTCGGGCTTCATCCGGCCCTTCGCGGCGGTCGCCTCGTAGTTTTTCCGCACGACGCCGGTGCCACGGTCGAGCGCGTCCTGCTGCATCTCGACGATCGTCACGGGGATGCCCGCGGACAGGAAGTTCATTGAAATGCCGCCGCCCATCGTGCCCGCGCCGATCACGCCGACGCGCTTGATCTCGCGAAGCTTGGTGTCGGCCGGTACGTCGTCGATCTTGGCGGCCTGGCGTTCGGCGAAGAAGATGTGGCGCTGTGCGGCGGATTGCACGCCCATCATGAGCTTCATGAATTCCTGGCGTTCGAACGCGATGCCCTCTTCGAAGCTCGAACCGTCGGCGGCCTTCTCGACGCAGGCGATGTTCGCAGCAGGCGCGTCGAAGTTACGGAAACGCCGCGCATTCTCCTTCTTGAACGCGGCGACCGCATCGGGATCGGCCTGCGCGGTCTTCTCGGACGCGCGGGGCAGGGGACGCTTCGTGGCGATCTCGCGCGCGAAGGCAACGGCGTCGGCTTCGAGCGAGTCCTCGCCGACGATCTTGTCGATCAGGCCGGCATCGAGCGCCTTCTTTGCCGAGATCGGATCGCCCTTCGCGGTCATCTCCAGCGCGAGCTTCACGCCGGCGATCCGCGGAATGCGTTGCGTGCCGCCAGCGCCGGGGAGCAGGCCGAGCTTCACTTCGGGCGTGCCGATCTTCGCCGACGGGACGGCGACGCGGTAGTGGCAGCCCAGCGTGACCTCGCAGCCGCCGCCGAGCGCGGTGCCGTGGATCGCCGCGACGACGGGCTTCGACGACGCCTCAATCATGTCGACGACGGTGGGCAGGCCGGGCTCGACCATCTCCTTGCCGAACTCGGTGATGTCGGCGCCCGCGAAGAACGTGCGGCCGTCGCAGCGGATCACCATCGCGGTGATGCTGTCGTCGTTCACGCCGTCCTTGATCGCCGCTTCGAGGCCCTGGCGGACCGCGGCGCCGAGCGCGTTGACGGGGGGATTGTTCGAGATGATGACGAGCACGTCGTCATGGCGTTCGGTGCGGATCGGGCCAGTATTCGTCGACGGGGTCATACTATCTCCGGAATTCATGTCGTCCGATGCGGTGTCGGCAGGATCAAAAGGGGCGTCCAACGCGCTCGAACGACAGGCCTGTCATGGATGAACCGGACTTTGGGCGTCGCGCCAGTCGCGCTTGATCTTCTTGGCGAGGCTCCACTTGTGAACCTCGGTGGGACCGTCGTAGATCCGAAAGGCGCGCACCTCGCGAAACACTTGCGCGACGATCGTGTCGTCGGTCACCCCGGTGCCGCCCATGACCTGCACGCAGCGATCGGCGATCCGCATCAACGCCTCGCTGACCGCAACCTTTGCCATCGAGCTTTCCACGGTACCAAGCGCGCCCGTATCGAGCACGTCGGCGCACCAATCGATCATCAGTTCGGCCTGTCTCAGATCGATCAGATTCTCGGCAAGCATGAAGCCGACCCCTTCGTGATCAACCAGCGGCTTGCCGAACGCGTGGCGGCGGCAGGCATAGTCGGTCGCGATCTCGTTCGCGCGGTCGCAGGCACCCAGCCACCGCATGCAATGGGTAAGCCGCGCGGGCGCCAGCCGAACTTGCGCGAGCTTGAAGCCATCGCCCGGATTGCCGAGCATCTGGTCGGCCGGAATGCGCAGGTTGGTGATAGCGACGACCGAATGACCGCCCGGCATGGAACTGTCGATCGTATCGAGCACGCGTTCGATCGTGATCGCAGGATCGGGCAGGTCGACCAGGAACATCGTCGCGCCTTCGTCGGCTTTCGCCATCACGATGCCGACCTTGGCACCATCGGCGCCTGTAATGAACGCCTTGCGACCATTGACGACCCAGTGGTTTCCGTCGCGAGCGGCGGTCGTGAGCATCATCGAAGGATCCGAGCCAGCGCCACCATCGGCTGCTGGCTCCGTCATGAAGAAGGCGGATCGCGCCGTGCCGTCCACCAACGGCGAGAGGAAGCGCGCCTTTTGCTCGGTGCTGGCGACCTTGCCGAGCAGATACATGTTGCCCTCGTCGGGTGCCATGACGTTGACCGCCAATGGCCCGAGTGGCGACAACCCGGCAGCGCGCAGCACCTTCGCCGTATCTCTGTGCGACAGGTGGCTGCCGTCGGAAAGAATATGCGGGGTCAGGACTCCGGCCGCGCGCGCCAGATCGCGCAACTCCTGGACGAGTTCGTCCGAAGGACCGTGCGCGCTACGCCGGGGATCGTGTTCGTACGGCACCATCTGGTCGCGAACGAAGCCTGCCACGGCTGCGGCAATGCTGGCACCGCTCATCGGGGTGCCATCCGGATCGCACCGTCCAGGCGGATCACGTCGCCGTTGAGCATGGGATTGGTTAGGATCGCTTCGACCAACGCGGCATATTCGTCTGGTTTCCCAAGCCTGCTAGGGTGTGGCACCTGCGTTCCCAGCGAATCCTGCGCCGCTTGTGGCAGGCCCATGAGCATTGGCGTCAGGAAGATCCCGGGGGCGATCGTCATCACCCGGATGCGATGCTGCGCAAGGTCGCGAGCGATGGGGAGCGTCATGCCGACGACGCCGCCTTTCGAGGCGGCATAGGCTGCCTGGCCTACCTGCCCGTCATAGGCGGCCACTGAGGCGGTGTTGACGATCACGCCGCGTTCCTCTCCGATCGGCTCGGCCGCGACCAGTCTCGCCGAGAAGCGGGCAATCATCGCGAAGGTGCCTATCAGGTTAATCTCGACGGCGCGGCGGAAGGCATCGAGCGGATGCGGAACGTTTTCCTTGCCGACGGTCTTGATCGCGGGCGCTACGCCGGCACAATTGACCAATATCCGGGCGACGCCGTGGGCCTGTTCCGCCTCGGCGAGTGCAGCTTCGATGGCGGCGTCGTCCGTTACGTCGACGATCGCGGCGCGCCCGCCGATTGCTGTGGCGTGAGCCTCTGCGGCCGCACGATCCCGATCTACGATCGTCACCCTGGCCCCTCTGGCCGCGAGCATCGCAGCGGTGGCCCCGCCCAGTCCGGATGCGCCACCCGTGACGATGGCGGCTATGTCGTTGATCTTCAAGACTGTCTCCTATTGTGCGGTGGATCCACCATCGACGACCAGTTCGGCGCCCGTCATGTAGCGCGATCCGTCTCCGGCCAAGAAGACAATGGCATCGGCAATCTCGTCCGGGGAGGCCTTGCGCCCGAGCGGCGTGTCCGCCAGCAGCGCGCGCTGTCCTTCCTCCGACGCGTGCGCTCCCGCCGTCAGGGGCGTGGCGACGTGTCCGGGGTGGATGGAGTTGACGCGTACCCCGTTGCCCAAGGCCGCGCACTCGAGAGCAGTGGCCTTGGTAAACATGCGAACGCCGCCTTTTGCCGCGCAGTAAGCGCCGGTGTTGGCGGCACCCGCGATGCCGCGGATCGACGACATATTGACGATCGCACCGCCCGTCGGCGACTTCGCGAGCAGGGGCAGAAGATATTTGGTGCTGAGAAAGATACTGTCGAGGTTGACGGCCATGACCATCCGCCAGTGATCGAGCGTCGTATCGGCGATCGAGCGGAAGGTCCCGAAGCCGGCGTTGTTCACCAAGATGTCGAGATGCCCGATATCATCGGCAATGGTCCGCGCCACGTCGATCCAGCCGCTTTCGTCGATGACGTCGAGTGTGACGGTGCGGTGCGCACCTGCCGGCAGGTCTTCCAGCGCGCCGGGCAAGGCGTCTGCTGTCCGATCGACGAGAATAACGGTCGCACCGTGTTCGGCCATGCGACGGGCGGTAGCGCGCCCGATCCCCGACGCTGCACCGGTGACCAGGGCGAGGCGGTTGTCCAATGCTTTCATCACGTCGATTGCCGGTCGTTCGTCATAGCCTGACATCCTTCTCGATTATCGTCACGACGGATAATCGACCGTACGGTCGGTCGTCAACTGTTGTCAGCGTCCGGATGGTCGTTAAGAAGGGCGGCACACAGGCCGAACCAAGGCTCATCGGCTTCTGCTTGAAGGAGAAAGACGTGACTCGCGACGCCCCCCAAGCCAATCCGCTGCTTTCAAGCGGGCGACTGCGCTCCAACGCTCCGAAGACCGTCGCGGGTTATGCGCGGTTTCGTAAGGTGGTCGAGGAGGACGGTGCGCTGCCGGCTTCGCTCAAGCGTCTGTTTGTCGCCGCGGCCGCCTGTACGAAAGGCTATGAGGCGATGGCGCGACGAGAGTTGGCGCAGGCCGCGACCGCTGGGCTGACGAGCGAGCATGCCGCCGCGGCGATGACGATCCTGTCGAGTTCGCGAGGCGAGGGGGCGGCGCTGCGTTTCGCCGAAGTGCTGAGTGTGACTTATCCCGACGATGCCGTGATCGAGGCCGACGAGCAGCCGGTTGAGGTCGCCCCAGGAGAGGCGGAAGGCAACTTCATCAAATATTTTGGTACGGTGCCGCCATCGCTTCGACTGTTGCTCGATCTCGTGCCTACCGGCGCCGACGCCTATTATCTCATGCGTGAGGGGACGCTGTCGGGGACCGCATTGGAGCCGACTCATGCGGAGCTCCTGCTCGTGACCGTGCTCGCCGCGGACTATAGTAATTGGGCCTCCGTTCACATCGATGGCGCACGAAAAGCAGGCGCGACCGAGGCCCAGATCGCCGAAGCCATCCTCTGCGCGGTCCCGGTCGCCGGGTTGTCGGCATGGGTGATCGGCGCAACCGCGATGGAAGCGCCAAAGAGCGGATAACAGTCCAAGACTGCGCGGATGCATGGACGCACGCGCTCGAACGGCATACGAACGATAACTGCTAGACAACAGGATACGACACCGCATGCCGGCAAAGACGACCAAGGTTCGCACGGAAGCGCATGATGAGAAGCGTATTGCGATCATCGAGCATTGCGCCGGCCTGTTCGACAAAGTCGGGTATCACAATACGTCGATGCAGATGCTCGCGGACGAGGTCGGCATGGGAAAGCCGACGCTATACCATTACTTCCCGAGCAAGATTTCCATTCTGTACGCTATCCACGACACGCATATCCAGGCCTTGCTTGCCGGGCTTTCGGTGGAGGAGGGCTCTGATCCGGTGCCGTCGCTGCGCGCGGCGTGCGTCGGCATCCTGACCCAGATCGCCAACCATCCGGGCTATGTTCGTGCCTTCATGGACAATTACGGTGATCTGGAAGGGGAAATGCGCGATGCTATCCGCCAGGCAAGGCGCGATTATTTTGCCCGCGTGAAGGGCTTGATCGAGGCGGGCATAGCGAGCGGTGAATTCCGCAGCGTCGATCCGACCATTACGACCTACGGCTTCCTGGGCATGTGCAACTGGGCGTATAAATGGTACCCGCCGCTGGCCCCGACGCAGACGCCGGAGCAAGTCGCGGATGCGCTATGCCAACCCTTCTTCGACGGGCTCAAGACCAACCCATCGCAGGGGTAACGCGCCGGCGGCGATCCTGTTAGACCCCGTCCATGTACGACCGATCGCGACCTGATCCTCACCGTGTTTATGCTTGGACGGTGAGTCCCTCCACGCTGCCATGCTGATCGACGACGATATCCTCGACGCGGTACGGATACAGACGTCCGCAGACATACGTCCGGCTGCCGAGGCGCTGCGCGATGCGGTGAGCGAGCGCACCGGGCTACTCGTCAACATCACGCACAATATCGCCACCTCGACGCCGATGAAGGATGTGGACGGCCGCGTACTCGCCGGCGATGTCTTCACGCCAGGCGAGGCTGGGGCGTTATGGTGGGAAGTACCCCTGCTCGGACTGACGTCGCCTTTGCCCAAGGCGTGTCGGCTGGAGGGGGAACCGTTCTGGTGCAACAGAAGCGGCATTTATTCGCGGTCGCGTAATCGCGCGCTCGAAGCGCTCGATCTCTCCGATTTCGAGGCACGGGCGTTCACGCGCGCGGCGATCGTAGCGCCGGTGCATCTCCCGTTCGGTCAGATCGGTGCTGCGAGTTTCGTCCATCATGATCATGACGTGGAGGACCTGAGCGCGATCTTCGGCGCGCATGACGAGGCACTGGCGCTGCTCGCGCGAATCTTCATCACCAGCTACGCCAAGGCAACAGAACAGCCACGCGAGCAGCTGGCGGGGGTGGCGCTGACGAAGCGGGAGGTAGAGTGCCTGCGGTGGGCGGGGGCAGGCAAGACCAACGACGATATCGCGACCATCCTTGGCCTGAAGCGCACCACCATCCGCTTTCATATCCGCTCCGCCGCGCAGAAGCTCGATGCCGTCAATCGCGACCAGGCGCTGTTCAAGGCGGCGCAGCTCGGATTTCTCGGCAAGGTGCGCTGACACAAAGGTCAGCGGCGTATCATTGGCGATGCCGCTAGTCTCTCGAACCAAGGAGAGAGAGATATGCTGGATGCACCGCTGGAAGATGCGCCCCTGATCGACGATCGCTTGCTTGTCCGCGATGGACAGGGCGACGTCGCCTTGTTGGCGGGCCGCAATCGCATGACGGGCGCGATCGCCTTTCCGCTACCCGATGACGAGGACCGTTTTGAAACGGTAACTTTGCCCCGCGAAGGCCGTTTGTGGTCGTGGACGGTGCAGCGCTTCCGTCCCAAGTCGCCGCCCTATGCGGGGCCCGAAGCGTTCGAACCCTATGCGGTCGGCTATGTGGCTCTGGGTGAGGCACTGATCGTCGAGGGTCGGCTGACCGGCGCACCGATCGACCGGTTCGCGATCGACATGCCGATGACGCTGGTGGCGCAGGCCTTTACGCGAATGGATGGAGAGGTTCGTACGACCTTCGCTTTCGCGCCAGCGGTGTTGGCGGCATGAGCGACGTCTTCATCATCGGTGCTGGCATTCACCCGTTTGGCCGTACGCCGGGCCGCAGCGGCTTGCAGCAGGGGGCGTTCGCGGTGCGCGCGGCACTCGCCGATGCGGGTCTTGCCTGGCCCGACGTGCAGTTCGCCTATGGCGGATCGGACGCCGCGGGCAAAGCCGACACCATGGTCTCCGATCTGGGACTGACCGGCTTGCAGTTCATCAACGTGTCGAACGGTTGCGCGACCGGTGGCTCGGCGATGTTCGGCGCCTATACGACGATCAAGTCGGGCGAGTTCGACCTGGGTATTGCCGTCGGCTTCGACAAGCATCCGCGCGGTGCCTTCGATCCGAAGCCTGCCGAATGGGGCCTGCCCGAATGGTATGGTGAAACCGGCCTGATGCTGACCACGCAGTTCTTCGCGATGAAGATCCAACGGTACATGGCGGCTTACGGCATTACTCCATCGACCCTCGCGGCAGTCGCGGAGAAGGCGTTCGCAAATGGGGCGCTGACCGAGCATGCATGGCGGCGCGAACCGGTCGATGCGGACACGATTTTGCACTCGACCATGGTGAGCGATCCACTGACCAAGTTCATGTTCTGCTCGCCCGGCGAAGGCGCGGTCGCGCTGATTTTCGCCAGTGGCAAGCGCGCGCGCGAACTGGGATTGCCGATGGTGCGGCTTCGTGCGGCAGCGGTCCGTAGCCGCCCGCCGGGGTCGTTCGAGGTCTTTTCGCCGGCGCTGGAAATCGATCGTGGGCCATCGCCCACCGAGATCGCCTCGCGCGCTGCATATGAGATGGCAGGGGTTGGTCCTGCCGATATCGGCGTCGCGCAATTGCAGGATACCGAAAGCGGGGCAGAGATCATGCACATGGCCGAGAACGGTTTCTGTGCCGATGGCGAGCAGGAACGGTGGCTGGCCGAGGGACGCACGCGGATTGGCGGTGCGCTGCCGGTGAACACCGATGGCGGATGCCTCGCGTGCGGGGAGCCGGTCGGCGCCTCGGGGCTGCGGCAGGTGTACGAGAATTACCGCCAGCTGACCGGCCAGGCTGGCGCGCGGCAGGTGCCGGGCAGCCCCCGGTTGGGCTATAGTCACGTCTATGGCGCCCCCGGCGTCTCGGGCGTCGCGATCGTGGAGCGCGCGTGATGGATCTTTCGCTATCCCCAGAACAGCAGGCTTTCCGTACGGAGGTGCGGTCGTTCCTGCAGGACGCGCTGACGCCGGCGATGCGGCGGGGCGCAACCCTGACATCGGGCGTGTTCGCCGAACCCGACGTGTATCTTGCATGGCAGGCGGCGTTGAACGCCAAGGGCTGGCTTGTCTATTTCTGGCCTCAAGCGGCCGGTGGACCCGGATGGGATGCCGTGCGCCGCTGGATATTCGAGACCGAATGCACGGCCGCGGGCGCACCGATCCTGCCCGGTATGGGACTGAAGCTGGTCGGGCCTGTCCTGTATACCTATGGCAGCGATGAACAGCAGGAGCGGTTTCTGCCCGCATTGCGCAGCGGCGAGCACATCTGGGCACAGGGGTTTTCGGAACCGGGGTCAGGCTCGGACCTCGCCTCGCTCCGCACGCGCGCGGTGCGCGAAGGCGACGAGTATATCGTTTCTGGGCAGAAAATCTGGACGACGCAGGCGCAATTCGCGAACTGGATGTTCGCGCTGGTACGCACCGACGCCACCGTCAAGGCGCAGCGCGGCATCTCGTTCCTGCTGATCGACATGGCATCGCCCGGTGTTACCGTGCGACCTATCCTGAGTGCATCGGGAGACCATGAACTGAACGAGGTCTTTCTCGAAGACGTCCGTGTCCCCGTTGCAAACTTGGTCGGCGAGGAAGGGCAGGGGTGGACGATCGCCAAGTTCCTGCTCGAGAACGAGCGCGGTGGTACCGGCTATGCGCCGCAATTGCTGGCCGATCTCGATCGTCTGACGCGCGCCACGACGTTGAGGGGCGAACTGGCGGATCGCGCCGTCCGGCTGCGGCTGGAGGCCGAAGCGCTCGAGATGACCGAGTTGCGCACGTTGCTGGAGATCGAGCAGGGCAATCCACCGCATGCGCGTAGCCTCGCGGTGAAACTCATCGCCTCTGAAATCCGCCAGGGGATCGAGGGCCTTGCGATCGACGCGTTCGGCATGGCGAGCTTGCAGCTCCCCGCCGAACGCCCGTTCCACGCCTACGACGCGCCCGCACTGGTCGGCCCGCCCGAGGCAGGCTTGGCCGCCGCACGCTATCTCAACGCGCGGGCGTGGTCGATCTTCGGCGGCACCAGCGAAATCCAGCTCACCATCATTGCCAAGGCCGCCGTCGGCCTCTGACCATCGAAGGACCATTTTCATGCCAGAAGCTTTCATCGTATCAGCAAAACGTACTCCCGGCGGCCGTCGCAATGGCAGGCTTGCGGGGATTCATCCTGCCGACCTGGGTGCGACGATACTCGACGCCATCATCGCCGAGACCGGTGTCGATCCATCGGCGATCGACGACGTCATCATCGGCTGCGTCAGCCAGATCGGCGAGCAGACCTTCGCACTTGGCCGCAACGTCGTACTTGCTTCGTCGCTGCCCGACAGCGTGCCCGCCGTCACGATCGATCGCCAATGCGGCAGCTCGCAACAGGCGCTGCACTTTGCGGCTCAAGCGGTGATGTCGGGCACACAGGATCTGGTGATCGCCGGCGGCGTCGAGAGCATGTCCCGTGTCCATATGGGATCGCCGGTGACACTCGCCGCCAAGGCCGGAATGGGCGGCAGTCCCTTCTCGGCGAAGATCTTGGAACGCTACGGCGTCGAGGGCTTCAGCCAGTTCACCGGTGCACAGATGATCGCCGACAAATACGGTTTCGACCGAGCTGCGATGGACGCCTATGCGCTGGAAAGCCACCGTAAGGCGGTAGCCGCTCGCGCGTCCGGCGCCTTCACTGCCGAGATCGTTCCGGTCACGACGATCGATCCCGATGGCAATTCGGTCGTGCATGATCATGACGAGGGCGTACGTGCCGACGCGTCGCTCGAGTCGATCGGTTCGGTCAAGCTCTTAAGCGAGAAGGGCACGTTGTCCGCAGCGACTGCCAGCCAGATCTGCGACGGCGCCAGCGGTGTCCTAGTCGCCTCGGCCGAAGCGGTTCGGACTAATGGCCTGACGCCGCTCGCGCGCATCCACAACCTTACCGTGACGGCGGGCGATCCCGTCATCATGCTGGAGGAGCCTATCTCCGCGACCCGTCGCGCGCTGCAACGGGCGGGCATGGCGCTGGATCAGATCGACCTGTTCGAGGTGAACGAGGCGTTCGCATCGATCCCGATGGCGTGGCTGTCCGCGCTCGGTGCCGATCCAGCGCGGCTCAACGTGAATGGCGGTGCAATCGCACTTGGTCATCCCCTGGGTGCGACGGGCACGAAGCTGATGGCGACCCTCGTTCACGCGCTGCATGCGCGCGGTGGGCGGTACGGCTTGCAGACGATGTGCGAAGGCGGGGGCATTGCCAACGTCACGATCGTGGAGCGGGTGTGACATGAACATCACCCCCAGCGAGGAACAGGTCCTGTTGCGCGATACCGTCAGCCGCTTTCTGGCGGATCGGACGGACCCTGCAACGGCCGGCGAGGGGCCGATCTCGCAGGATGACTGGCATGCGCTGGGCGAACTGGGACTCTTCGGCTTCCTGTTGCCCGAAGCAGCGGGCGGCCTGGGCGGCGGTCCGCAGGACGTGATGATCGTGGCAGAAGAGTTCGGCCGCGCGCTTGCGATCACGCCATTGGCCGAGGGGATCGTTGGCGCCGCGGATGCGATCGCGCGTGGGGGCGACGCCGCAGCGATCGAGACATGGGTAGCACCGGCAATGACGGGCGATCATGTGCTCGCCGTCGCGGTGGCCGATGTTTCGACCGATGGCGGGCGGCTGACGGGACGCGCGGATTTCGTTTTGTCGGCAGTCGATGCAGCCGCACTGGTCGTGATAGGCGACGGCGCGACCTGGCTCGTCGAACGCGACGCCGAGGGGCTTTCGATCGACCCGGTGCGGCTGATCGACGGATCGGCTGCCGGCATGGTGCGGTTTGACGGCACGCCCGCTCTGGCCCTGACGCAAGGGGACGGCGATACGACCTTGGCAATGATTCGCCTTTGCCACGTCGCAGAATTGGTGGGGGCGATGTCTACGCTGTACGAGCAGACCGTGGAGTATGTGCGCCAACGCCAGCAGTTCGGCGTCGCGATCGGCAGCTTTCAGGTCGTTCAGCACAAGTTGGCGCGGATGTTCGTCGCGCTTGAACAGGCGCGATCGCTTATGCTGAAAGCCGCGATCGTCGACCGCGATGACGCCGGGTTCGTGCGCGGTGTGCTGGGCGCCAAGGCCTATGTCGCGGACGCGGCACAGCGGCTTGCCGAGGAGGCGGTGCACCTTCACGGCGGGATGGGCGTGACCGACGAACTCCCGGTCGGACGTGGCCTGCGCCGGGTCATGCTGCTGGCACGTGCATTTGGCAGCGCCAGCGAGGCGCGCGTGGCGCTCGCGGCGTGACGTTCAACCGCAAGTGGACTTTGGCCAAGCGGCCCGACGGGCGGGTCGCGACAAACGATTTTGTCATGCTGACCGAGCCATTCGCGCCTCCCGCGCTGGACGAAGGCGAAGTGTTGGTCCGCAACCATATCTTCGCAGTGGCCCCGACGATCCGCAACTGGTTGAACGCCGGACCCGCGAGCTATCGCGGCTCGATCCCGATCGGCGGCACGATCGCAGGCATGACAGCATGTGAGGTCGTGCAGTCGAACCATCCGGATCATCCCGTTGGCACGCGGATGGTCGCGATGGCGCGGTGGGAGGACTGGAGCGTGCTTCGTCCGAGTGCAGCCCCGGTTCCGCCATTTCCGATACCTTCCGACGTGACGTTCATCGAGGCGCTTGGCCTGTATTCACCCAACAGTCTGACGGCCTATTTCGGATTGCTGGACGTCGGACGGCCTTTGGCGGGAGAAACCGTCGTCGTATCAGGTGCGGCAGGATCGGTAGGCTCGCTTGTCTGTCAGATCGCGGGGATCATAGGCTGTCGCGTGATCGGTATCGCAGGGGGCCCCGACAAATGTCGCAAGCTGGTCGAAGAACTCGGTGCGACGGCAGCGATCGATTATCGCAACGATGACGTTCCAGCCCGCTTGGCTGAACTGTGTCCCGGTGGCATCGACGTGTTCTTCGACAATGTCGGTGGCGAGCAGCTCGAGGCTGCGGCGAACGCGATGGCGGACCGCGGCCGTATCGTCTTGTGCGGGCAAATCTCGTCCTACGACCGGGCAGGCGGCGCTCCAGGGCCGCGAGACATGATGAAGCTGGTCTATGGCCGCATCCGCATGGAAGGGTTCGTGGTCGGTGATTTCGTCGGGCGCGCTGCTGTCGCGCGCGCCAAGTTGCGGCACTGGGCTGACGAAGGCCGGCTCACCGTCCGCATCGACGAGCGCGCCGGGTTCGCGCGTCTGCCCGAAGCGTTCGTTGCACTGTTTGACGGAAGCAATGACGGGACGCTGCTGGTCACGGCGTGAGGCGTCAGCCCGCAGTTTGGCCGCCATCGATCGTCACGTCCGCACCTGTGATATAGGCGGCCTCGTCGCTCGCGAGAAAGACAATAGCGTCCGCGACTTCCTCCCGCAGTCCCGGCGCGACCGAGCGGGATGTCCGCCAATCGCCTGGCAGACGCAGTGGGATCGTTGAATACCGCACGCGATAGCGGGGTGTCGATCAGGCCGGGATTGACCGTATTGATGCGCACGCCGTTGCCGAGCGCCGCGAACTCCAACGCGGCCGCCTTGCCGAACATGCGCGCCGCACCTTTTGCGGCACTATACGAACCCGATCCCGGCCCCGAGATCATGCCCCGGATCGACGCGACGTTGACGATCGCACCCGATCCCGACGCGACAAGCATCGGAAGCATCGCGCGTGTGCCCAGGAACAGCGCGTCGACATTGACCGCCCGGATCTCGCGCCACTCGGCAAGGCTGGTCTCGGCGAGCATACGGAAATGACCCCGCCCGGCGTTGTTGATCAGCACGTCCAACCCGCCGGCCGTGGCGATGCGACTGGCGGCGTCCGCCCAGTTATCTTCGTTCGTGACGTCGAGCACGATGGTACGATCGCGGCGGGCAAGGGGGAGTTCACCGCACGCAGACGCGAGCGCGCGTTCGTCTCGGTCTGCGAGCCAGACATCGGCCCCACGTTCGAGGAAACGACGCGCGGTAGCGAGGCCGATGCCCATTGCCGCACCGGTGATCAGTACGGAGCGGCCGACGAAGCTCATCCGGCCGACGTGACGGCCAATCCGGCATCCTTGCGGCTCATGTCGACGATGCTCTCGAAATGGGGGTTCGTCCGGGAGAGGATCGCATCGGCACGGGCGCGAATTGCGGCATCGAACGCGTCGGTCGTCGTCGCGTAGAAGCGATTCTGTCGGATCGCGTCGAAGGCGATCGTGGCGGTCTGTTCGGCGGTAAGTGCACCGCGATAGAGATCGTCGCGCATCGCTTCCAGAGCGGCGGACTCGCTGGGCGGGCCACCTGGCCCTGCCAACGCTTGCGGACGAGACCGCTCGGCATCGTAGATCCGCGTCGCTACCAGTCCGGGCAGGAGCAACGTGACGCCGATCGGAGCGTCCATTTCCTGCAAGCCAGCATACAGGGCCTCTGTCGCGCGGACCACGGCGTGCTTCGCCGCACCGTAACAGGCCGATCCCGAGCCGCTGACCAGCCCGGCAACCGAGGCCGTGTTCATGATATGCGCAGGCGCTTCCGCCGCCAACAGCCGGGGCACGAACACGCGCATGCCGTTCAATACGCCCCCCAAATTGACGCCGAGCGACCATTGCCAGTCGTTTTCGGTATATTCCCACACGCGTCGATGACGCCCACCAGGCACGATCCCCGCGTTGTTGCAGAGCAGGCCGACACGGCCGAACCTGGCTTCCGCGGCATCGGCAAGCGCGGCCACGTCCGCTTCGGAGGACACGTCGCAGCGCAGCGCGATCGCACGGTCGGCGCCGATCTCGTCGGCGACCGCTTGCGCCTCTTCGACCGCGATATCCGCGAGCACGACGTTCATGCCCAATGTCGCTGCGTGGCGCGCAAGCGCAGCGCCAATCCCGCTGCCGCCACCGGTAATCACGGCACAGCCGTTCGACCAATCGCTCATTTTGCCAGATCCTTTTTGTAATAACGGGCGGCGAGCAGGAAGCACGACCCTGCGAAAATTCCGACGAAGGACATCGCGGCCATTGCATAACGCAACGACTGGTCGCCCATGCCGATGACGTCGCTCAGGACGCCCGTCAGCCATGGCCCAAGGCCGAGCCCGATAAGATTGACCGACAGTAGCAGGATGGACGACGTGAATGCCCGCATCGATGCGGGCACCAGCGTCTGGGTCATCGCGATGATCGGCGCATAATAGAAGAACAGCAGCATGACCGTCACCGCGCACGCGATCAGCGATACCGTGGTCGATGGCGACAACAGCTGGACGAGTGCGGCAGGCGTGACCGCGATCAGCGCAATTCCGGTTAATACCGGCCGGAGATGGGGCTTGTCGGCCCCGATACGGTCGGTCAGCCACCCTCCCAGGAAAATACCGATCGCCCCGCCAAGGCCTGTCATCAGCGACAGCGCAGTTGCGACGTCACCAAGCGCCATGCCGTGCAGCCGCGTATAGAATGGCGCGTTCCAGTTCAGCGCGACGCTGAGCACGACGTTGTTCAGCGCGCCACCGGCGAACAGCAGCAACAGGCTCGGCCGTCGCGCCATCAGCGCCAGCCCGTCGCGCCACGGCATGGCGTCGGGGGCGGGCCCGGCATCGTAGCGCCCGCGAACCGGTTCCCGGAGCATCATCAGGACGATCGGTGCCAGCACGACGCCGATCCCTCCGATAATCCACAATGCGGCCCGCCAGTCGATCGCCTGGGCGAGCCAGCCGCCCGACAGATACCCCAGCATCACCCCGATCGGCAGTGCGAGCCCCCAGATGCCGAGTGCCGTCGCTCGGCGCTCCGGCGGATAATAGTCGGCGATCATCGAATGGCTTGCGGGAATGCTGCCAGCCTCTCCCAGCGCCACGCCGATGCGGAAGAAGACAAGCATGGCGAAGCTGCCAGCGAACCCGCTTACCGCAGTCATCGCGCTCCACAACAACAACGATCCGGCAATCACGATCCTGCGACTGTACCGATCGGCCAGCCGCGCGATCGGAACGCCAAGCGTGGAATAGAACAGGGCGAAGGTCAGCCCGGTCAACGCGCCGAGCTGAGCATCGCTGAGGGACAGGTCGCGCTTGATCGGCACCTGCAGGATCGAGATCACTGTCCGATCGAGATAGTTGAACACCGACACCACGATCAACACCAGCAATGCGATCCGTCGTGATGCCGTCGTCGGGGTATCTGCGGCCTGTCCCATCATATCATTTCCCATATCGTATCGTCAGGGTCGCACCGATCGTCCGCGGTGCGCCGACGGTGATCCGTTCAACGTCAAGATTGCCCAAGCCACCTGCAGCGGCCACTTCGGCGCGCGACACATGATAGAAGTTATACTGGAGACCGTTGGTGGCATATTGTTTGTCAAACAGATTGCGCGCCCAGACACGGATATCCCAGTCGGCGGCGGCCGGTTTGAAAGTCAAAGAAGTATTGGCAACATTCTTGCGCTCGGTCAGTCGTACTGCGGGCTGGCCAAGTCCGGTTGAGGTAACTTGGAACGGGCTGGCAAACTTCGTATCGAAGTGAAAAATCACCGAAGCGCCGCTCGCAAGGTCGGCAGTATAATCGAGAAGGGCAGTAAAATCATGCTCTGGCGTGAATGGAGCTTGATTGCCGGTGCAATTCAGACCTGCTGCAGTGCATCCGACGAAACTCGCGTAAAAAGCATCGGTGTAAGCATAATTGGCGCCGATCGACAGGTTGGACGTGGGACGTAACACTGCCTCGACTTCGACGCCGCGAGACCGAAGCTTCCCTGCATTCGAGTCTTGAAACACGCCGTCCACCTGAGAGCGCACTTGGAGATTAGCCGTGTCGGCGTGGAAGGCAGCGATATTGATGGTGAGAGCACGATTGAAGAGATCGGTCTTCGTGCCGACCTCATAGCTCCATGTCGTTTGGGCGCGCAGCGGTGTAGCGGCAGCCAGCGGCGTTCGGACGTTGAACGACCAGCCGCCACCCTGAAAGCCGCGCGACGCCGATGCGTAAAACAGGCTGCCACGGAATGGGTGATACTCCGCGATGACGCGCGGGGTCCAACCTTTCCAGCTGTCGACCGCATCGTCATTGGCCGGCAGTTGCTGGAAGTAAGGACCGCCCTGGAACGGAGACGATCCGATATGCTGCGTGTAGCCCGTTTTGCGCTCGTAGCTGTAACGAAGGCCGGCGGTCAGCGACAATTTGTCCGTGAACTTGTATTTTCCCTCGGCATACGGTCCGAAGCTGCGATTCTCGATCTGTCCCTCGAACGTCTGACCTGGCGTATATCGACCCGCATTGAGGACCGAGAAGAAGAGGTTCGGATCGCGACCGTCGAAACCGAACGTGATCTTGTGGTTCAAGTCCTCATAGCCGAAATATGCGCCCGCGACGAAATCGAAGGGGCCGCCAAGGTCTGATGTGAACCGGAATTCCTGACTTACCTGCCACTCGTCGTTCGTGTTGAGTGAAGGAAAGTTGACGGGGTTCGGGCCTCCATCGGCGTCTTCCGCCAGCCTCGACTTCAGATATCGGTATCCCGTGATCGAACTGATCTGTCCGATGGCGGTCTCGTAACTCGCATTGAGCAACGCGGTGCCGATCGTACGCCGCGTGAACCCATCGTCATCGAGAAGCACTTTGTGGAGATTGCCGTTCGTTCGTTCTTGTACCGATGCTGCCAGGGCGCCGTCGCCGACGATGGTAGGGCCATCGCCGGACCCAACGCGGCGTAGGTAGGAGCCGCTCGCGACGATGTTCCATTTCTCGTTGGGCCGCCAGCGAACAGACGCCCGATAGGAAGATACCTTGTTATTCGCGAGGTAGTTGTCGGTGATCAAATTGTGCTGATATCCGCCAACCGACTTCACGCTGTAAGCGAAACGTCCGGCGAGAGTTTCCGATATCGGTACGTTGATGAATCCGTCAGCCTCCAATCCGCCACGACCACCTTTATAAGTGACCCCAGTCAACGTCGCGCGGCCGCTGTTCACGCCAATCTCGGCCATGTTGTTGGTGACGACGAGCGCGCCGCCCACGGCGTTGCGCCCAAAAGTCGTTCCTTGCGGCCCGCGAAGTATCGACACCTGGGAGACGTCATAGAGATTGGCGTCGAAGGACGCGAGCGTCCCGTAGAATATGTCGTCGATATACACCCCGACCGGACTTTCCAGACCGGGTGAATCATTGATGGTACCCTGACCACGGATTTGTACCGTAACGACCGATGTACCTTTGACCGGTACGAAGGTGGGGCCAGGTGCGATCTTCACGATCTCGGCGAAATTGTCGACCTTGCGAGCCTGAATTTGCTCTTCCCCCAGCGCGCTGACGGCGATCGGTACATTCTGGAGACGTTCGGACCGCCGCGTCGCGGTGACGATGATGTCGCCGGCGATGCCAGTTGCCGCTGCTGCCTGCGGCGTCGGTACCGCGTCCGTCACGCTGCCGGCCGGGGGGGCTGGCGTAGTCGGAATAACGGGTTCCTGTTCCCCCGGCGTCGTGGTGCCGGCGGCTTGGGAATAAGCCGTCATCGGAGTAAGCAGGGCTAGCGTCGAAACACCTAGCGCCAACGGAATCATCGATCGCGTCATGTAATCCTCTCCTTTATATCGTCCGATCTGTTGTCGGATCTGATGGTCGCTTGTTTCGCTCCGTAGTCAGATGGTCGCTGTGACCCGACGGTAGGTTTCGGGCCACGAAAGGAAGGTCAGCCTGCTCCGGCTTCGCGCGCTGAATGCCATGCGGCCAAGGCGAGGGGACGGATCCGCTGGATGATTTCGCCTGCATTGGCGGCGGTCTGCACACCGTCTCGCGCGCGCCCGGCGATGCCTTGCAAGATGGCCGCAACCCGGAACAGGTTGAACGCGGTGTAGAAGGGATGCGTGGGGTCGACGTCGAACCCTGTGCGTTCGCAATACGTCCGGGCATAAGCCTCGGGCGTCGGGATACCGAGGGCCGTCAGGTCGGCGCCGCGCAACGTTCCGCGCACATCAACCCCCTCGGGGCGAAACCACTCCATCATGTGATAGGTCAGGTCCCCGAGCGGATCCCCCAACGTCGACAGTTCCCAGTCGATCACCGCCGCGACGCGCGGTTCGGTCGGGTGGATCAGAAGATTGTGGAACGAATAGTCACCGTGGATGATCGTCGTGCGTTCGTCGCTAGGCGGAATGGCCCCTGGCAGCCACTCGGCCAGCCAGTCCATTTCTGGTATATCGACCGTCAGTGACGCCTCGTATTGGCGCGTCCAGCGCGAGATTTGACGGACGAAATAATTTCCCGGGCGACCATAGTCGGCGAGACCGAGCGCCGCATAATCAACGCGATGAAGTCGGGCGAGCGTGTCGTTTGCGGAATCATACACCGCCGCGCGCTCGGCCGGGGACAATTGCGGCATGCGGGGGTCCCAGAAGCCGCGGCCGGGTACATGTCGCATGACGTAGAACATCGTGCCGATGACATCGAGGTCCTCGCACAGCACCAGCGGTTCGGGAACGGGCAGCCCCGCTTCGAACAGCGCGCGCGTGATGCGATATTCGCGATCCACCGCATGCGCCGACGCGAGCAGGACGCCAGCCGGCTTCCGGCGCAATACATATTTGGCATCCGGAGTCGTCAGCAGGAATGTCGGATTGGACTGGCCGCCCTGAAACTGATCGACGGCCATGGGACCAGAAAACCCAGGTACTGCCCCAACGAGGTAACGCTTCAGCGTCGCCTCGTCGAACTGGGTACCAGGCACGACTGCTTCGGTCTGGCCGATCGTTGCAGCGGGAGCACTCATGCCGCCAACTCCCCACGGTACTTGTCGAATTCCATGCGTGCGAGCTGACGTTCGTGCACTTCGTCGGGGCCATCGGTCAGACGGACGATGCGGGTGTTCGCCCACAACTCGGCCAGTCCGAAATCGTCACTGACGCCTCCACCGCCATGCGCCTGAATGGCATCGTCGACGATTTGCTGCGCCATGCGGGGCGCGGCGATCTTGATCATCGCGATTTCCGCGCGGGCGGCCTTGTTGCCCACGGTGTCCATCATGTCGGCCGCCTTCAGGCATAGGAGGCGCGTCATCTCGATCTCGCAGCGCGCGCGCGCGATCCGCTCTTCCCACACCGAATGTTCGGCAATCGCCTTGCCGAACGTATGGCGGGTCAGGAGTCGCCGGCACATCTTTTCCAGCGCCACTTCCATCGTCGCGATGTTGCGCATGGTATGATGGATTCGGCCGGGCCCGAGGCGGCCCTGCGCGATCTCGAAGCCGCGTCCCTCGCCGAGCAGCATGTTGTCGACGGGCACGCGAACGTCCTCGAGCAATACCTCGAAATGGCCGTGCGGCGCGTGATCGTAACCGAATACGGGCAGGTGGCGCAGCAAGGTCACGCCCGGCGTGTCGCGCGGTACCAGGATCATCGACTGCTGTTTATAGGCAGGCGCGTCAGGATCGGTCTTGCCCATGAGGATGAAGAAGTCGCACTTGGGATGGCCCGCACCGGACGACCACCATTTACGACCGTTGATGACATACTCGTCGCCATCGCGGCGGATCGCGGTCTGTATGTTGCGCGCGTCGGACGAGGCGACGGCGGGTTCGGTCATCAGGAACGCAGACCGCGTGATCCCGTCACGCAGCGGCACCATGAAACGCGCCTTCTGTGCCGGCGTGCCATAGCGGTGAAGGACCTCGAAATTGCCGGTGTCGGGCGCCATGCAATTGAAGACTTCGCTCGCGAACGACACGCGACCCATCAGCTCCGCGATCGGGGCGTAATCGAGGTTCGTCAGCCCGGGACTGGTGAAGAACTCACCGTCATGCTCCGACGGGGGCATAAAGAAATTCCACAATCCTTCGTTGCGGGCTTTGTCTTTAAGCTCTTCGAATATCGGTGGAATATCTTTCCAACGATCCAGTTTCGCGGCTTGCTCGTGATAAACCGGGACGGCAGGAATGATATGCTCGTCCATGAAGGCGCGGACACGGGCCATCCAGGCCTGCGATTGATCCGAATGCTCGAAATTCATGCGGCTACCCCTGCCTAACGGATAAATGATCACTCAATCGACCGGTCGGTCGTATCCTGCCAGAGCTATTCGACCGACCGGTCGGCTGTCAACCGGTCTTGTGGCGCCTGGGGCGGAACATGGACGCGCCAAATCGCCGGGTTCGGCAGAGATCGATTCGGATATCCATTGACCAATTAGACAGGCGACCGTCCGGTCGGACGGTGCTTAGATACTGACGTTGGAGTATCGGTTTGGCAGGGTGGTAATCGCGACCACCGGACCGCCAACCAAGAAAATAGATTGACGCCCGACCGGACGGTCGACACAATTGGCGGCGAGAGAGGATAGTGCTGATGAGTTCGTCGAACGGGCTGGAAGACGCGGCATTGCTGCGGTCTCACGCCCCTTACACGCTGGCTGGGTATGCGGCCTTTCGCGACGTCATCGATCGGGACGGAGCCGTTCCGGCGCGGTTGAAGGCGTTGTTCGTCGCGGTCACGGCGATCGATCGGCGCTATCCCGATCTTGCTCGCCGCGAACTTGTTCGTGGCGTGGGTCTGGGTCTCACCGTGACGGAGGCAACCGCCGGAATCATCGTCTTGAGCAGCCTGCGCGGTGAAGGTGCGGCGTTGGAATTCGCCCAACTGGTGACCAGCGCCATGGCGTTGGGCGAGTTGCCGAAACCACAGCAGCTACCCGACGCTGCGCCTGGCGAAGCGGTCGCCAATTTCGAGGCGTATTTCGGAACGATTCCGCCGCCACTCGCCCAGTTGCTGCGGCTCGTGCCGCGGGCAGCGGACGCATATTATCTCATGCGTCGGGGCAGCATCGACGCGAACCCGCTGTCGCCCAAGCATGGCGAACTGCTGCTGCTGGCGATCCTCGCAGCCGGGTATAGCCCGATGGCGGTAACGCATGTTCGCGGTGCCCGCCGGGCGGGCGCCAGCGACGAGGAAATCGCCGAAGCGGTGCTCTGCGCGATCCCCGCAGCAGGGGTTGCCGCCTGGATGGCCGTTGGCGCGCTGCTGGAACCGGCAGCGGACTGAACTTTCTACAAGTACTTCCATCACTAAAAACGGAGAGCGACATGGAACTCGAAAAAGACGTCATCCAGTATGAACTGGCGGATAATGGTATCTGCACGATCTGGCTGAACCGGCCTCACAAGCGGAACTGCGTCAGCCCTCAGCTGCTGCGCGAACTCGAGGCCGCAGTCGATCGCGCTGCTGCCGACAAGAAGGCGTTGGCCGTGGTGTTTCGCGGACGCGGCAACACGTTCTGCTCCGGCGCCGATCTGGATCAGCTGGTCGGTCCGGTGCTGCACGAAAGCACGGTTTCGCTACAGCTCGCGATCGATTCGGCGCGGACCTACGACAAGATCTACAACATGTCGAAGCCGACCATTGCTGCAGTCGAAGGCTATGCCGTCGCTGGTGGCTTCGAGCTGATGATCTCGTGCGATTTCGCACTGGCTGCATCGGAGGCGAAGATCGGCGATTTCCATATCCGCCGCGCGCTATTCGGCGGTGCCGGACCGATTTATCGCCTGCCGCGCTACATCGGCATGCGCAAGTCTAAGGAACTGATGCTGACCGGCAAGCTGCTGACCGGCGACGAGACGGTCGAGTGGAACCTGTGCAACGCGTCTGCGCCCGCCGACAAGTTCGATGCGCTGATCGCCGACTTCTGCGCGCCGCTGATCGACAAGAGCCCGTTCTGCATGTGGATGACCAAGATGGCGCTGAACCGCGGCATGGACGCGGACACGAACACGCTCATCACGCTTGAGACGATGACCTGCAACGTCGTCCACCATTCCGCCGATGCGAAGGAAGGCGTCGCCGCGTTCCTCGAGAAGCGCAAGCCGGTCTGGACGGGCAACTAAGGTGACGAAGGTCAGCATGGTCGTGCTCGCAAGCCGTCCCGACGACTGGACGCAGGCGCGTTTCACCGAGTGGTGGCGCGGGCCCCATGCCGATGCCGCCCGGGTGCTGCCTGGTCTCGTCGCGTATCGCCACGGCGTCGTGACGAAGGACTATGACAGTCCCGAAACGCCGGGATGGGACGGGCACGCCGTGCTGACCTTCGTTGATCAGGCGGCGCTCGACGTCGCCTTCGCCTCGCCCGAATGGAAGGCGGCGACCGCCCAGACCCGGGGAATGGGCGGCCGCCGCATCATCCTGATCACCGAGGAGGTCGATCTGCTGGAAGGGCCGGTTCGGTCGAAGGAGTATGGAGATGAGTGAACTCTCTCCTGGCTTTATGGCGCAAGGCTTTCGACTGGACGGCCAGCGTGCGCTCATCACGGGCGGACGCGGCGCACTAGCGGAGGCAATGGCCGCGACCTTGGCGGATCTAGGCTGCGCCGTGGCACTCGCCTCCCGCAACGGCGACGAATGTGTTGCGTTGGCCAACACGATCACCGAGCGCTTTGGCACGCAGGCGATCGGACTGTCCTGCGATATTTCGGATGAGGACTCCGTCGAGGCCGCCATGGCCGAGACGATCGCGCGACTTGGCGGTCTCGATATCCTCGTCAACAATGCCGGCGCCTCGTGGTGGGGGCTCCCACAGGACATTCCGCTCAAGGGCTGGCGCAAGGTCATGGAGGTGAACGTCACCGGCACGTTCCTCGCGTGCCGGCATGCGGCACGGCACATGATCGCGCATGGCGGTGGTGCGATCGTCAACATCGCCTCGGTCGGCGCCTTCATCTCCTACCGCCCTGCGGATGGCCAGGTCGTGCCGTACACGACGAGCAAGGCGGCTATCGTCCACCTGACGAGTGATCTGGCTGCGCAATGGGCTGAACACGGCATACGCGTGAATGCGATCGCGCCCGGATCGATCGAGACCGGCATGACCGAGACGCTCGATCCCGCGATTCAGGAAAAAACTCGGGCACGCATCCTGATGGGGCGCTTCGGACACCCCGACGAAGTCTCAGGTACGCTGGCCCTACTTGCCTCCCAGGCCGGCAGTTTCATTACCGGCCAGACTTTCCTCGTGGACGGAGGGCAATCCATTGGCTGACCTGAGCGCGGATGGACTTGTCTGGTCGGACGACCGGCTGTGGCCGCAGTTCGTGGCGAGGGCCGACGAAGATCCAGTCGCGACGGCTCTGGTCGATTGCGATGATCGACGATGGACACGGGGCGAGCTTCGCGCCGAGGCGGATACCCTCCAGGTCCGTCTGCGTGCGGCGGGAGTCGGCGCAGGATCCCGCGTGCTGGTCGCCGGGCACAAGCGTGCGAGCACCTTGGTCATCGCGCTCGCCGTATCGGCGTGCGAGGCGATCTTCTGCCCCTATTCGCCGAAATTGTCCGACGCCGACCGGACGATGCTGGAGAGCCGGCTGAGCCATGCCGCGCACATCTTCGTGGATCCCGACGACGCGATCCGTATCGATCCCGTTCCTTCGACAGCTCGCTCCAACGATTTTCGCAACCGCGACGCCGCGCTGATCGGGTTCACGTCCGGTACTACAGGCGTGCCCAAGGGTGTGATGCACGGGTCGACGGCGTTGAACTACGCGACGCGTGCCTGCGCTGCCAACGCCGGCCTGAAGCCAGGAGACTCGATCCTGGGGATCGTACCGCTCGACAGCGCGCCGGGCTTCACGTTCACCGCGCATTTCGCCCTGTCGCTTGGCCACCCCCTCGTGTTGATCGATCCATGGGACCCCGTGACAGCGATGCGACGTGCGACCCTTCATGGCTGCGGCTGGGCGATCATGGTGCCGACGCACCTTTATACGATGGTGGAGGCGGCAAAGACAGGCGCGTGGTCGGGGCGATTGCCGTTACGCGCCGTGGCCGTTGGCGGTAGTGCCATGACGCCTGAATTGATCGCCGATGCCGATGCTCTGCTGGGCCTGAAGGCGCTGCGTATGTTCGGCATGTCGGAATGCATGGGACATTGTTCGACCGTGCCGGCAGACACGCTGTTGCGGCGACAATCGACCGATGGGCGACCCTTCCCGGGAACGCTCGAGGAAGCCTTCGATCTGGATGGTCGCTCGCTGCCACGCGGTGGGCGTGGACAGGCGGGCGTGCGCGGACCCTCGCTGTTCCTGGGCTATGCCGAGAATCTGGGAGCCGGACAGGAGCGCATGACGCCCGACGGCTACTACCTGACCGGCGACGAGATCGTGCGCGACGATGAGGGATATGTCCGGGTGGTGGGTCGGATCAAGGACCAGATCATTCGCGGCGGCCTGAACATCGACCCCGCCGAGATCGAAGCCGCGCTACTGCGCCATCCGGCACTTGCCGAAGTGGCAGTGGTCGGCGTTCCGGAACGCAAGCTTGGCGAGCAGGCTTGCGCAGTCTGTCGGATACGCGATGGCGCGTCGCCAATCAGTTTCGACGAGATGATCGCGCATCTCCAACGCGAAGGCATGTCGCGCAAGAAATGGCCGGAACATCTGGTCCTGGTCGATGAGATGGCGATCGGCGCGACCGGAAAGCTCGACAAGAAGGCCATGGCCGCGCGTGCGGTTGCCGCACTGGTGTCGGCATGACTGGATTTTCGTTCGATCTGACCGGCCGTGTCGCGCTGGTCACAGGGGCATCCTCGGGACTGGGGCGTCGGTTTGCGACCATATTGGCGGCGAGCGGTGCGAAAGCGGTGATCGGCGCGCGGCGTGCCGAACTGCTCGACACGCTTGCGCAGGAGATAGCGGACAATGGCGGCGAAGCGCTGCCGCTGGCGATGGATGTCACCGACGAGGCCTCGATCATCGCGGCCTATGACGAAGCCGCAGCACGCTTCGGCCCGGTCGATACGGTCATTGCCAACGCCGGACTGAACGTCGCAGGCAGTTCTCTCGGGCTGGAGGCCGACGCCTTCGACCGGATCGTCGCGGTCAATCTGCGCGGTGTGTTCCTGACGGCACGCGAAGGTGCGCGGCGCATGGTGGCAGCCGGATCGCAGGACCGCGAACATGGTCGCATCACGATAATATCGTCGATCACCGCGCATCAGCCGGGGGCGGGCATTGCGCCGTACAGTGCGACAAAGGCTGCCGTCGCCCAGATGGGGCGATCGCTGGCGAAGGACTGGGCGCGCAAGGGCATCAACGTCAACGTGCTTTGCCCCGGCTACATCTCCACCGAAATGAACGAGACGCTTTGGGATCAGCCGGCGGGGCAGGGGCTGCTCGCGTCCTTTCCACGAAAGCGCGTTATGGACAGCGACGCGCTTGACGCGATGATCCTGTATTTCTCGTCCGATGCAAGCCGGAACCTGACCGGTTCGGTGATGACGATCGACGACGGACAGACGCTTTGAGGGTTTGGCATACCAGGGTTGGTCAGTGCCATACCGCGTGTCGCACCGCCGAACTGACGCTGGTTTTCCCGGTGAACGGCTACCGCGGCGCCGCAAGTTGGGGGTCGAGCACGTCATGACGCGGGTCTCCGATGCCAATCTGGGGACCACGCCAGTACGCCCGGGTTTCGAGCTTGACGAAGGCGCGTTGGACACGTGGATGCGGGCGCATGTTGCGGACTATCAGGGGCCGCTGATCGTCACGCAGTTTCGCGGTGGGCAATCCAATCCGACTTACCATCTGGCCACGCCGAAGCGACGTTACGTCCTGCGTCGCAAGCCGCCCGGGCCGTTGCTGAAGGGCGCTCATGCCGTCGACCGCGAAGCTAGGGTGCTGATCGCACTCGAGCGTGCCGGCTTTCCGGTGGCGCACGTTTACGGACTGTCGGTGGACGACACGGTGATCGGCACGATGTTCTACGTCATGGACATGGTCGAAGGGCGCGTCGTCTGGGACGCGACCTTCCCTGACGTACCTGCCGAGGAGCGGGCTGCGTATTTCGATGCGATGAATGCGACGATGGCGCAGCTTCACGGGATCGATCCAGACGCGATCGGGCTCGCGGACTATGGTAGGCCCGGCAATTACTTCGAACGTCAGATCGCGCGTTGGTCGAGCCAGTATCTGTCCGACGATGCCGCAGGGCGGGATCCGTATATGGACCGGCTCGTCGAATGGCTGCCGGCGAACATTCCCCTCGACGACGATGCGTCATCCATCGTGCATGGCGACTTCCGCTGCGACAATCTGATCTTTCATCCCAGCGAACCCCGGATATTGGCCGTACTCGATTGGGAATTGTCGACTCTCGGGCATCCGGGAGCGGACTTCGCCTATCATGCCATGATGTACCGGATGCCGGCACATATCGTCGCCGGGCTTGGTGGTGTGGATCCGGCGTCGCTCCGGATCCCGTCCGAACAAGCGTATCTGCAAGCCTATTGTGCCCGGCGTGGCTTGGCTTCGATGCCCGGATACGACTTCTACATCGCGTTCAACTTCTTCCGCCTCGCCGCGATCTTCCACGGAATAAAGGGCCGCGTGCTGAACGGTACGGCGGCGTCTGCCGAGGCACGCCAGCGCGTCGCGGTGCTGCCCGAATTGATGGCGCTGGCCTGGGCGCAGGCGGAGCGCGCGACGCGTCGCTGATATTTGGAGAGTTGCGTATGTCCGATCCTACCGCATTCTGCTGCGTTGCAGCGCTATTGGCGGTGTCAGCGCCCTCCGTGGCTCTTGCTCAGGTGCCCCCGCGACCGGATCCCCCCGAACAGACGACACAGCCTGCGACAACCAGCGCACTGCCAGACGACAGCGTCTTGCCCACGCCCGATCGCTTCAAGCGGTTCGACGATCTTAGTCTGAAGGGATGGGCGATCTCGTATCCCAAGGTCGCCGATACGATCCTCGCCGATCATCTGGGCGTTCGTGATGCGCTCGCCGATATCGGCATCGGCATTTCGCCGATCAATACGGCTAATTTCCAGTATGACTTCTTGCAGAACGATCGCGGCTATCGTGGACCACAGCTTTATAACGGCCAGCGGATAACACGAACCAATACCACGGCCAGCCTCACCGCGACCTATGATCTCGGCCGTATTGGCCTCAAGGGTGGACAGATCGCAACGACATTGAGCATCGTCGACAACAGCTTTCCAGCAGTGAACGGTCCGAAGAAAATCCGGATCGGTCGTCTGCACTATTATCAGGATGTGATCGCCGGGGTGTTGGACTTCAAAGCGGGCTACATCGACAACACGCAGGAGTTCCTCGGGATCAACGTCGGTGGCAATCTGGCAACCGGAAACCTCGGACCGCAGGCGACGATCCCGTTCCAACTCGGTTTGAGTTATGGCGGGTTCGCAGCGCCCGGTATCAACGTCCGGGTACGATCGAAGACCGGCTTCTACAACAAATTCGGTATTCAGCGCAGCTTGCCACCCGGGGGTGCGACCGCGGAGAACGCCGTAAACCCGGGAGGTTTTCGTTTCTCTCCGCCAGGTACTGGCGTCTTATTGATCGACGAAATCGGTTTCAATCGGGCATCGGCGCCCGGAACGAAATCTGCCTGGGTACGGTTCGGCGGCATTCATAATTCGACGCGCTACACGCATTTCTCGGATGGTGCGCAAAAAGATAATTGGGCCGTTTTCGTCGCTGCCGATCGACAGCTGACGCAGACCGATCCGGCGAAACCCTTTCGCGGAATCTATGCCGGAGCGACATTCAACTACGCGCCACCGGAACAGAACTTCTTCACGCAATATTACGAAGGCCGCGTCTATGGCGTCGGTCTCATCAAAAGCCGTCCGTTCGATCTGGCGTCGTTGGTAACAACGTATAACGTGTATAGTCCGGAGGGACTGCGCGCTCGTGTCCCGACAAACCAATCATTCTACAAAGGTACCTGGGCTGCCACGGCCAGCTACGCCTATCGCGCTGCGGCGGGGATCTATATCCAGCCGGGCTTGGGAGTAACGGTGCATCCGATCTTCAGCCCAAGGTTCGGGCCAGCACTGAACGGCTACCTGAGCCTGATCACGTTGTTCTGAGGCTTCCACCAGCGCTGCAAGGCTGATTGCATATCGCCAAGATCCCGATCAATCTCCTGGAGCAATCCGGACCGTCCAAGCGTGTTCGCCAACGTCTACTTGCCATTCGCAAGGGGCCGCCGTCATGGCCGGTTAGTCGCTCATCGCGCTATTTCCGCACAGATCTTCCTCGAGTTCGAAAGTGTCGAAACAGCGTACTTGGCACTGAGACGCAGGATGCGCCAAGCCCGGGTGATGCGATCAGCTTGAGATACTCCAGGACAGCCGTGCTCCCTTCGATCGCACCCTCGCCCAAGCGCGATCAGCCCCTCCAACTTGGCGGAGGGGCTGACCGGTAGCGTTAGGCAGCCGCGCCTCCGTCGATGTTGAGCGTGGTACCCGTAATATAGCTCGCATCGGGACCGGCGAGGAACGAGACCGCACCCGCGATTTCCTCGACTTTGCCGTAGCGGCCAAGCGGAATGTATCCGATCATCTGCTGCGCAAACTCGCCGTTGGCGGGGTTCATGTCTGTGTCGATCGGGCCTGGCTGCACCGTGTTCACCAGAATATTGCGTGATGCGAGATCTTTCGCCCAGCCTCGCGCCAACGCCGCAACGGCCGCCTTGGTCGCGCTGTAGACCGCGGTCGCCGGGAAGGCGAGCTCGCCCGAGACGCTGCCTATCAGGATGATCCGCCCACCGTCGTTCAGGTGCGACAGCGCCGCGCGTGTGCCAACGTGGAGGCCTTTCACGTTGACGTCGAACTGGCGATCGAAGGTCTCGTCCGTATCGTCGGCGACGGCAGAGAATTCCGCCACGCCGGCATTGTGGACCAGGATGTCGATCGCGCCGAGCACGGCGGCGGCCTGCTCGACGCCCGCGCGTTGCGATGCAGGGTCGGCAGCGTCTGCCTGGAATGCGAAGGCAGTGCCGCCGGCACTCTCGATTGCCGCCACGGTAGCGTCGGCGGCAGCCTTGTTGCCGGCGTAGGTGATCGCGACGGCTGCACCGTCGGCAGCCAGTCGCTTGGCAATTGCTGCGCCGATGCCGCGTGATCCACCGGTGACGAGCGCTTTTTTGCCCTGAAGTGACATGTCAATTCTCCGAAATGTGGCCCGCGATCACGCCGTCGTGTGCTGTCGGCAAGAGGGAACATAAGCTGACGCTTCCACAGTTCAACATATCCGAACTATTAAAGTGGAGCCGCTCCATTATATGAGCCCGATGCCCCGTTTCACGCATCCCCGTCTTGAGGACGTTCCGCTCGATCTCGCTCTCCACGCGCTGGCCGATCCCAATCGGCTGGCAATGGTGGCACGGTTGGCCATGACCGAGCGGCTGAGCTGCACCGACGCGGCACCATGCGAGTCGATCCCCAAGAGCACGCTGTCCAATCACCTGAAGCTGCTTCGCGCCGCGGGGCTGATCGAGACGACGCAGGCTGGGCGCGAGATGATCAACACGCTGCGACGCTCCGATTTCGACCGGCGTTTCCCGGGCCTGCTCGACGTGGTGCTCGCCAACAGCCTTGCCTGACGCATACCGCGATGCCGACAGATCCGGCGCCGTATCGGGACCGAAGCTGGCGGTGTCGCAAGGCAGTCCGAGTGTCCGGAATTGGGCCGGGTTGCCTCGTTCCGCGAAAACCTCGCTGAATTGGTCTGCGGCGTTTGCGCTCTTGGTATCGCGAGAGGATGGTGAGCCAAAGAGCCGGGCATACTCGCGACTGAATCGCGATACGCTTTCGTACCCGACGGCATAGCCGGCCGCGGCAACATCGCGGCCGCTGACGATTAGTCGACAAGCCTTCTGCAATCGCAAGCTCTTCTGATACTGTAGCGGGCTCATCGCCGTTGCCGTTCGAAAATGCCGATGTAGCGAAGCCGAACTCATGCCTGCCTCATCGGTCAACGCTTCGACGCGTAAAGGCTGGTCGAACTGTTCGCGTTAGCTTAATCGCGCGGCGACCTGCGAAAGGCGGCTATCCGCACGCGCGATCTGGCGGACGATCGCTCCCTGCGCGCCCTGAAGTAGGCGGTAAGGGATCCATGCTCGCAAAGCGGCGCCAATACCGTGATGTCCTGCGGCGCGTCGAGTAGCCGCAGCAGGCGTAGCCAGGCGTCGAGCAGTTCAGTAATAGAAGGGCCGGGCGGCGTTTTAGTTTCGTAATGCGTCGTAGGGACCCGACTGCGTGCTGTTCCAGAATATTGAACGGAGCTGCTAACACGGCCGGGGACCATATAGGCAAGACGATGGGGACAGCGCCGGTGTAGTACGTGGGCTACACCGGCGCTGCATTTCGAATTTACAGCACCTCGAACAACCCGGCCGCGCCCATGCCGCCGCCGACGCACATCGTGACGACGACATACTTTGCGCCGCGACGCTTGCCTTCGATCAGCGCGTGGCCCGTCGCGCGGGCGCCGGTCATGCCGTAGGGGTGGCCGATCGAGATCGCGCCGCCGCTGACGTTGAGCAACTCGTCGGGAATGCCGAGATGGTCGCGGCAATAGAGGACCTGGACCGCGAACGCCTCGTTCAGTTCCCACAGGCCGATATCGTCCATCTTCAGCCCGAAGCGCTTTAGCAGCTTGGGGATCGCTACGACCGGACCGATGCCCATCTCGTCGGGCTCGGTGCCGCCGACCGCCATGCCGACATAGCGACCGAGTGGCTGGAGACCGCGCTGCGAGGCGATTTTCTCTTCCATCAGTACCGACGACGACGAGCCATCCGAGAGCTGCGAAGCGTTGCCCGCGGTGATCGTGAAGTCGGGGCCCATCACGGGCTTCAGCGACTGGAGCCCTTCCAGCGTGGTGTCGGCGCGGTTGCCCTCGTCCTTGGTGATCGTCACGTCCTTGTACGTGACCTCCTTCGTCTCTTTGTTGACGATGGCCATGTTGGCATCGACTGGCACGATCTCGGCATCGAAATAACCGGCTGCCTGTGCGGCGGCAGTGCGTTGCTGCGACTGGAGCGCGTACGCGTCCATCGCATCGCGGCTGATGCCGTAGCGCTTGGCGACGACTTCGGCAGTCTGCAGCATCGGCATGTAGACGTCCTTGTGCATCGCGATCAGCTGGGGATCGGGGGCGACGCGCATCTGCGGGGTCTGGACGAGGCTGATGCTCTCGACGCCGCCGCCGATCGTGATGTCCATGTTGTCGGTGATGATCTGCTTGGCCGCGGTGGCGATCGCCATCAGTCCGGAGGCGCACTGGCGGTCGACCGACATGCCCGAGACGGTGACGGGGAGGCCGGCGCGCAGCAACGACGTGCGGGCGATGTTGCCGGCCTGGTGGCCCTGCTGGAGCGCGCAGCCGAAGACGACGTCGTCGACTTCCGCCCCGTCGATGCCGGCGCGCTCGACCGCGGCCTTGATCGAATGCGAGGCGAGCGTGGGGGCGGGGGTGTTGTTGAAGCCGCCGCGATAGGCGCGGCCGATGGGGGTGCGGGCGGTGGAGACGATGACGGCTGAACGCATGATTTTATCCTTATCTGCTCCCTTCCCGCTTGCGGGAGGGGTTGGGGGAGGGGGTGGCCAGAGCAGCCGGCGCAATCGCGGCTATATCGGACCCTCCCCTGACCCCTCCCGCAAGCGGGAGGGGAATTAGTTTCAAACGAAGACTTGGCTGATCCATTCGGCGATCAGGGCGGGCTTTTCCTGGCCCTCGATCTCGACGGAAAACGCGTTGGTCTGCTGCCACTGGCCGGGACGCTTCTCGTCGAACGAGAGCAGCTTGAAGCGGCCGCGGACTTTCGAGCCGGAGCGGACGGGGGTCAGGAAGCGGACAGAGTTGCCGCCATAATTGACGCCCATCTTCGCGCCCTCGATGGTCGGCGCGTCGGGCACCTTCGACGACAGCAGCGGCATCAGCGACAGCGTCAGGAAGCCGTGCGCGATCGTGCCGCCGAACGGGGTCTGTGCCGCGCGGACCGGATCGATGTGGATGAACTGGTGGTCGCCGGTCGCGTCGGCGAACTTGTCGATCATGTCTTGCGTGACCTCGACCCAGTCGGAAACCGTCTCGGTGCCGATGCGCTGGTGCATCTGCGCGGTGGTGATCGTCGCCACGGCATTCCCCTCAAAGCTCATTTGGCGCTAAGCGCTGCAATGTCTCTAGGCGTACAGGCGAGCGGATCGCAAGCCTCACCCAACCGGAAGCTGGAAAATGTCGACTGCCGTAACGTCCAATGCCCGCGATATCATGGCAAAGCTGTACCGCGCGAGCGAACCCGATGTTCTAAAACCGCTGCTGGACCGCGCCGCGCTCGATTCGGATTCGCGCGAACGTGTGATGGGGCATGCGCTGGGCCTGCTCGCGGACCTGCGAGCGGCGCAGAGCAAGGGCTGGGTGAACCAGTTCCTCCAGGAATATCGGCTCAATTCGTCGGAAGGCGTCGCGTTGCTGTCGCTGGCGGAAGCGTTCCTGCGCGTGCCCGATCCCGAGACGGCGGACCTGCTGATCGCGGACAAGCTGGGCGATGCCGACTGGCGCGCGCATGCGGGCAAGTCGAATTCGAAGCTGGTCAATTCGGCGACCTGGGGGCTGGTGGTCGGCCGCGTGCTGGTCGGCGAGGGATCGACGGGACCGCTGCGGCGCCTGATCAGCCGCGCGGGCGAGCCGTTCGTGCGGCAGGCGGTCGGCGCGGCGATGAAGATGATGGGCGAGATCTTCGTGATGGGTCGCACCATCGACGAGGCGATGAAGCGGATGCGCCGGCCGGAGAACAAGGGCTTCACGGCGAGCTTTGATATGCTCGGCGAGGCGGCGCGGACGCATGCCGATGCGCAGCGATACTTCCAGGCGTATGTCGGTGCGGTCGACGCGGTCGGGCGCGATCCGGCGGCGGGGCACTCGATCTCGGTCAAGCTGTCGGCGCTGCATCCACGGTACGAAGTGGCGCGGTGGAGTGAGTGCGTGCCCGCGCTGACCGAGATGCTGGAAGCGCTTGCGGTGCAGGCGGCGTCGAAGGGCATCGCGCTTACCGTCGACGCGGAGGAATCCGAAAGGCTGGAGATGAGCCTCGACATCATCGGCACGGTCGCTGGGCTGCCGTCGCTGAAGGGCTGGGACGGGTTCGGCATGGCGGTGCAGGCCTATGGCAAGCGCGCGCGGCCGGTGATCGAATGGGCGAACGGGCTGGACCGCGTGATGAACGTGCGGCTGGTGAAGGGCGCGTATTGGGACAGCGAGATCAAGCGCACGCAGGTCGAGGGGCTGGCGGACTATCCACTGTTCACGCGCAAGGCGGCGACCGACGTGTCGTACCTGGCCGTGGCGAAGGACATGCTGGCCGCGGAGAATATCCGGCCGGCGTTCGCGAGCCACAACGCGCTGACGGTCGCGACGATCATGGAGTGGGCGGGCAACTCGCGCGACTTCGAGTTCCAACGGCTGCACGGGATGGGTGACGGGCTGTACGAGCGGCTGGTGCAGGAGAATGGCTATCATTGCCGGGTTTACGCGCCGGTTGGCGGGCATCGGGATTTGCTGGCGTATCTTGTTCGGCGGTTGTTGGAGAATGGGGCTAATTCGAGTTTCGTGCATCAGTTGGCGGACGAGCGGCTGACCGAGGCGGAGATTCTGGCGGATCCGGTGGCGAAGATCGCTGCGGTGGGGGGGAAGCGGCATCCCAGCATTCCGTTGCCGGTGGATTTGTTCGGGGCCTGCGGGCACCGCAATTCTGCTGGATTGGATTTGAGTGATGTGGGGACGCTGGAGGCGGTGGTGAAGGCCGTGAACGCACCGTTGGCCCATACGCCGTTCCCCCGCGAAGGCGGGGGCCCAGACTCGGCGCGAAGCGCCGACCGCGCTGACGCGCGTGATTTGGAGGGGCTGGGCCCCCGCCTTCGCGGGGGAACGGTAGAAGATGCCATCACGCGTGCACATGCGGCGTTTCCGGCTTGGTCGACCACGCCCGTCGACGAACGCGCGGCTTGCCTCGAACGGCTTGCCGACCTGCTCGAGAAGCATCACGACGAACTCATGGCGATCTGCGTGCAGGAGGCGTTCAAGACGATTGGCGACGCGATTGGCGAGGTGCGCGAAGCAGCCGATTTCTGTCGCTACTATGCGCAGCAGGCGCGGCTGAACTTGCATCCGATCGAACTGCCGGGGCCGACGGGCGAGCGGAACACGCTGCATATCGAGGGTCGGGGTGTCTGGGCGACGATTGCGCCGTGGAACTTCCCGCTGGCGATCTTTCTCGGACAGACGGTGGCGGCGCTCGTCACCGGCAACACCGTGGTTGCCAAGCCTGCGCCGCAGACCCCGCGGATCGCGGCGCGTGCGGTTGAGCTTGCGCATGAGGCTGGCGTGCCGGTCGATGCGCTGGTGCTCGTGACCGGCGGGCCGGAGGTTGGCGCGGCGCTGACGGCGGATGTGCGCATCCAGGGTGTCGCGTTCACCGGATCGACCGCGACGTCGCGGAAGATCGCACGGTCATTGCTCGACGACGAGACGCGGCCGATCGTGCCGCTGATCGCGGAGACCGGCGGGATCAACGCGATGATAGTCGATTCCACCGCGCTGCCTGAGCAGGTGGTGGCGGACGTGATCGCGTCGTCGTTCCGGTCGGCGGGGCAGCGGTGCTCGGCGCTGCGCTTGCTGCTGGTGCAGGAGGACATCGCCGACGGCGTGATCGAGATGCTGTCGGGGGCGATGGAGACGTTGCGGATCGGGCGCTCGGGCGATCCCGCGACCGATGTCGGGCCGGTAATCGACCAGGCCGCGTATGATCGGCTGATGGCCTACCGCGAGAGCGTGAAGGCGAAGATCGTCAAGACGCTCGATGCGCCGGCGGATGGGCTGTTCGTGCCGCCGACTCTGGTTCGGATCGGGGCGATCGAGGATTTGAACCAGGAGTGGTTCGGGCCGATCCTGCACGTGGCGACGTGGGAGGCGGGGAAGCTGAGCGAGACGATCGCTCGGGTCAACGCGAAGGGGTATGGGCTGACGATGGGCCTGCACAGCCGTATCGCGCGGGCGGCCGAGGTGATCGAGGCCGAGGCTGCGGTGGGAAATTTGTACATCAACCGGTCGATGATCGGCGCGGTCGTGGGGTCTCAGCCTTTTGGTGGTGAGGGGCTTTCGGGGACGGGGCCGAAGGCTGGTGGGCCGCGATATCTTTATCGGTTCTGTGCCGAGCGGGCGGTTTCGGTGGATACGACGAGTGCGGGCGGGAACGCGACGTTGCTGTCGTTGGATGAGGGTGGAATTTAGTCTCTCCTCAACCGGACACGGCCTACGCGTGGGTCACTTGTAGAGCACCTCCCCGGCGGAGGCCGGGGTCCAATTGGGGAACTGTGCTGACGACCGTCGCGCTTCGTTACTGCGACCTTGCCAATTGGGCCCCGGCCTTCGCCGGGGTGGTGTTGGGCGTGGCGGCGAGCTCTTTATGTCCAGCTTGTCTCGGCCGACTCGATTTCACGGTACTCTAGCAAGCATTGTTTCCCCGCGAAGGCGGGGACCCAGACTGGGCTCCCGCCTTCGCGGGAGAACAAGATAGGGTAGGGCTACCCTAACCGGCGCGTACATTCCGAAGCCGAAGGCGAAGGCGTCGAGCGGCCGGGTAGATAATCAGGCGGGCGTTGCTTCCGTGTCCGCCCGTCGCCCTTCGAGATACGGCATCACCATCGAGCCATCCGGCGCGGCCATCATGTTGACCTGCGTCGGGAACGCGATCTCGATCTTCTCGTCGTTGAACCGCTTCAGGATTGCGATGCCAACGGCCGTCCGACCGTCGTAGAAACTCGCATAGTCGGGCCCCTTGCTGTCGAACTGGACCTCGAAATCCAGGCTCGACGCGCCGAAGCCGGTGAAACCTGCGCGGGTGAAGATCTTGTCGTTGGCTTCGACGATCTCCTTCAGCATTGCGGGGATGCGCGAGCAGACCTCCGGGGGCGTCGAATAGGTGACGCCGATGACGAACTTCGCGCGGCGGTGGTTGCGCTGCGTGTTGTTAAGAATCTCCTTGTTGAGGAGGTTCTTGTTCGAGATCACGCGCTCCTCGCCGTCGATGCCGCGAATGCGCGTTGACTTGAGGCCGATCGCCTCGACGCTGCCCGAGGCGGTGTCGTAGCTGATCGAGTCGCCGCGGCGGAACGGGCGGTCGAAGATGATCGCTAGCGCGGCGAACAGGTCGGCGAAGATGCCCTGTGCCGCCAGGCCGATCGCGATGCCACCGACGCCGAGACCCGCGACGAGGCCGGTGACGTTGACGCCGAGATTGTCGAGGACGACCACCAGCGCGACCGCGAAGACGACGAAAGTGACGAGCAGGCGGATCAGCCCCATCGCCGAGAGCAGCGCTTCGCCCGAATAATGTTCGGACTGCGTGCGGTGCTCGATCGCGCCGAGGATGATCTCGCGGACCCAGACGGCGGCCTGGAACACCGCGGCGACGGTGAAGAGGAAATTGATCGTCGTCGCGACTTCGCCGGGGGCGGCGGAGTATCCGGCGACCAGCTTGGCGGCGAGCATGACGATGAAGAAATTGCCGGTGCGTGCGATCGCCTTGCCGACGACGATACCCCAGCCGTTCAGCGCGCGCGGGCGTTCGCAGAGCTTGCTGCCGAAGCGGCGCGCAGTGTGGAGCGCGACGACGATCACCGCGCCGATCCCGAATGCTATCAGGATCTGGAGCCAATAGGCTTGCACCCAAGCGAAGCTGGCGGTGACTAAGCCCTGCGCTTGGTCGCCGACGTCGCCCGCGTCGAAGATCGGTTGCTTGGCGGCGGCAGTGGTATTGGTCATGGAAATACTCGTCAGGCCGCTCTTGCCAGTGTCGCAACAGCGGGCGTGCCGGCTTCGAGGAAGGTGATCAGGCCACATTCCTCGCGGCTCATGTAGCGCTTGGCGCGCGGGAGGCGGAGCGCCTTGCGGAAGGTCGACTGACCGGTTTTCACGAGCGCGATCAGCGACGGGTGGACATAGCTTTTGCGCGCGATCGCGTGGGTGTTGCCGAGCCGGGCGACGACGGGTTCGAGCATCGTCTTGAGGCTGAGGTCGCGTTCGGCCGACGCGAGTGCCTCGAACGCGGCAACGCTGGCGGCCCAGGTGCGAAAGTTCTTGGCGGTGAAATCGGTGCCGGTGACGTCGCGGATGTAGCAGTTCACGTCGGTCGAGGTGACCGGGTGCGCGACGCCGGCGTCGTCGAGCCACGCGAACAGATGCTGTTCGTCGAGGTCCTGGCATTTCTTGACGAAGCTGCTGAGCGAGCGGTCGGTGATCTTGAGCGTCCGCATCTTGCCGGACTTGCCCTTGTACTGGAGCTTGAGCGTCGAGCCCTTCACTTCGCCGTGGCGCTTGCGCAGCGTGGTGGCGCCGAAGCTCTCGTTCGCCTCGGCATAAGCCTCGTTGCCGATGCGGATGTGGCCGCCGTCGAGCAGGCGGATAACCGCGGCGACCGCGCGTTCGCGGGTCAGCGAGCGCTTGCGGAGATCGGCTTCGACCGCCTTGCGGATCTTGGGGAGTGCGTGGCCGAAATCGGCGCAGCGTTCGTATTTGGCGGCCTCCTGCGCTTCGCGGAAGCCGAGATGATAGCGGTATTGTTTGCGCCCCTTCTCGTCCCAGCCGACCGCCTGGATATGGCCGTTGGGCTTGGGGCAGAACCACGCGTCGCGGTAGGCGGGGGGCAGGCCGACTGCATTCAGCCGGTCGATCTCGTCGCGGTCGGTGATGCGTTCGCCCTTGGCATCCCAATAGCCCCAGCCGTTCCGCATCTTCTTGCGGGTGATGCCGGGCTTGGAGTCGTCGGAATACACGATCTTGATGGGCAATGCGGTGGTCCCTCGAGGGTCTCGTTCGAACTATCTCTGCAAATGTTCGGGAAGGCGCATCGTTCCGGAACGAGGCGGGCTGCGCTTGGTTGAGGGGGCACGGGATTTCACTGGAGACATGACATGGCCGATCTTTCCCAAGCTCGCGTATTGATGCTCGCTGCCGATGGTTTCGAGACCGTCGAACTGTTCGAACCGAGGAAAGCGCTGGAGGCGGCGGGCGCGAAAGTGACGCTCGCCTCGATCAAGACCGACCCGATCCAGGGCATGAAGGGCGACATCAACAAGGCCGAGACGGCGACGCCCGACCTGACGCTCGACGAGGTCGATACCGACGATTACGACGCGCTGGTGCTGCCGGGCGGCGTCGCCAACCCGGACGCGATGCGCCAGCAGGAGCGCGCGATCGAGATCATCACCGAGTTCATGGAGGACGGCAAGATCATCGCCGCGATCTGCCATGCGCCGTGGCTGCTGGCCGAGGCGGACGTGATCGACGGACGCCGCGTGACGAGCTTCCCGTCGATCCGGACGGACCTGGAGAATGCGGGCGCGGACGTGGTGGACGAAGAGGTCGTCGTCGACGGCAATTTGATCACGAGCCGCAAGCCGGACGATATCCCCGCGTTCAACAAGGCGATCATCGCCGCACTTGAGGAAGAGCTGTCCGACGAGCCGGTCGACTGACCTGTTCCCCTCCCGTTTGCGGGAGTGGCTAGGGGAGGGGATTGGGCGCCGACGTTTATGGCTGCCCCTCCCCCAACCCCTCCCACGAGCGGGAGGGGAGCCTGTTGAGCCAGCGTTGGGCGGGGCGTTCTATCAGGTGATAGAGGGTAATCGAGGCCATCAGGACCAAGCCCAGATACAAGGCTACATACATCGGCGACACGGCGGTCGCGTCGCTGACGAAGACGAGCTTGAACGCCTTCCACAAGATGAAATGGCTGAGATAGGTCGCATAGCTGATCTCGCCCAGATAGTGCGTTGGTCCCAGTTCGAACGGGTTTCCTGGCTTACCTCCAGTCAGTGCCAGCAGCAGCAGGACGACGGCGAACAACGCGGGGACGACCAGCGTTTCCGGTGCACCCGCGATCCAACTACCGGCAGCGACCATGGCTGCGAGCGCCGCCCATAGCGGCGCTCGCAAGACGCCGCGCCACCGCAACCATAGGGCGCAGACGATGCTGCCCGTCGTAAACTCTACCAGGCAGCGAAGCAGGCCGTAGCGCGGGATGTTGGCGCCGAGGGTAGTCGCATCCATCGCCAGGTGCAGGCCGACCAGCAGGCCGCCGGCAATTGCCAGCAATGCCCAGCTCGGCAAGCGCCGCCAGTCCACCGCCATAACCAGCAACGGAAACAGCAGGTACGCACCCAGTTCGGCGCTGATCGACCAGGCGGGGTCGTTCCAGGCGAGCTGATGCGTGAAGCCCCAGTTCTGGAGCAGCAGGATGTGGAGCGGCAATTCCGGGAAGACGAACTGCGGATCGCTGCGGCCGGTTGCGCGGAGCAGCAGGGCCAGTCCCACGGCGCCCCCCAAGGTGACCAGATGTAGCGGCCAGATACGGGCGATGCGTTTTCGCAGGAACCGCGGAATGCTAGCCACCCCGCCGGTACGAATGCGGTCGGACCAGGTCAGCCAGATTACGAAGCCGGACAGCAGGAAGAAGAAGTCGACCGCCAGATAACCTTTGGCGAAGACGTCGCGCACGCCGCTGGGCAGCCCCGCGATCGACAGGCGGATGTGATAGAAGACGACGAACCATGCGGCGATCCCGCGCACGCCGGTCAGCGCGCGCAGTTCGTGAACCGGTGTACGATCCGTCACGCTGGAGATGGCACGGCACTGCGGCGCATCGGCCGGAACGACTGCTCGCTCCGCTTGCGCGCCAGATAGGTATCGAGGCCGATCTGCGCGCCGATCAGCATGTAGACGAACGGCTGGAACGCGATCGCGATGAACCCTGCGCCGAGCAGGTAGACGATGTGCCCGCTTTGCAGCGCGGCCGCGAGCGGTCCGGCCCAGGCGAATTCCCCGTCCGGGTCGCGGTAGCGGCGGCGGATGAACTCCATGCGGACGATGCCGATCAGGTTGATCGCGAGCCATATCGCAAGGCCGGGATAGCCCTGCTCGCCGAGCATTTCGAAATACGCGCTGTGATACGCGCGCGCCTTATCGACTTCGACCTTGGGGGCCTCGGCAGCGCCGGGCGTGGTCTTCAAATCGTAGCGGATGTGGTTGCCCAGATACGCGTTGAAGCCCCCGCCGAACGGGTTCGCCTTTGCGTATTCGATCGTCCATTTCCATACCGCAAGGCGCGTCGAGGCGGATTCGTCGGCGTCGTAGGTCTTGATGGTGTTCATGCGGTTGGTGAAGGTCGAGGGCAGGAACGGGATCGCCGCCAGCCCCAGCACGCCGAGCATCGCCAGATACGCGACCTTGCGTTTCACGTTGCGGATCGACAGCAGCGCGAGCAGGCCGATGCAGAGCAGCCCGGTGCGCGTCGACGTGCCGACTGGGATCAGCAGGCAGGCGAAGACGAGCGCCAGGCAATAAGCCTTTACCCGCCAGTCCGGCCGGAAGATCGTGCCGTGGTGCATGAACCAGACGATGATCGGGACGATCGCGATCGCCACCGCGCTGATCGTGCTGCCCTCGTACAGTCCTGAATTATTGTCGACCATCAGGTTCAACTGGCCGTAACCGCCGCCGCCGCTGGCGATCGTCTTGATGCCGCCGACGACGATGATCGACGATGCGGCGAGGATCATGAACAGCAGCAGCGCCTCGATCCGCACGCGCGTGCGCAGCGTCAGGGGGAGGAACGCGGCGAAGGCGAGCGCCTTCCACACCCAGTCCCATTTCTCCTTGGCCTCGACGGGAAAGTCTGCTGTGATCGTCGTGCCCCAGCAATAGAGCAGCAGCAGCACGATCAGCACCTGTCGCCCACCGACCCGCGTGTCGCGCTTGTCGTCGGCGAGGATCCACCCGCCGACCGCCAGCGCGACCGCGATCAGCGAGATCGGCACCGAATTGAGTAGCAGGTAGGTCAGCCGCTGCGGCGATACGATGTCGATATAGACATAGACGAGCACGAGCAGGAACGGCCGCTTGAACCCCATTCCGAAGAACGCGAGCAGGAACGCGATGAACGCGAGGTCACGCATCGTGGCGGGGTTTCTCGGTGGACTTGCGCTTGGTATCCGAACTGTCGTGTGGGCTGGGCTCGCGATCGAGATCGGGACGCTTGAGCAACAGGAACGCCGCAAGCATCATCAACCCGTGGCTGAGGCCGAGCGCGAGATTGTCGATCATAGGTACGGCCTCCTTTCCGGATATGCGGACATCACGGAATCGTCTGTAGGTATAGTCGGTTGACGCGCCGTTAAGCGATCTGTGGCAGGGGGATAGCACGATGCGTATCCTTCATATCCTCGATCACGGCCTGCCGCTGCAAAGTGGCTACACGTTCCGCACGCGGGCGATCCTCAAGGCGCAGGAGGCGCTCGGCTGGACTGTCGCTGCGGTGACCGGCCCGCGGCACGGTGTCGCGCCTGCCTCGGTTGAGTCGGTCGACGGGCTGACCTTCCACCGTACGGATGCCGGTGTGAAGCCGGGACCGGTCGGCGAAGCCGTCGGGATCGCGGCGTTCGCCAAGCGGATCGAGGCGGCGGTCGATGCCTTCAAGCCCGACATCCTCCACGCGCATTCGCCGGTAATCGATGCGCTCGCCGCACTGATCGTCGCGCGCAAGCGGAAGCTGCCGCTGGTCTACGAGATTCGCGCGTTCTGGGAGGATGCGGCGGTCGGCAACGGGACGGGGACGGCGACGTCGATGCGCTACCGTGCGACGCGGGCGCTGGAGACGTGGGCGGTGCGGCGGGCGGATGCGGTGGCGGTGATCTGCGAGGGCCTGCGCGGCGACCTGGTCGCGCGGGGCATCTCCAGGGACAAGATCATGGTGTCGCCCAACGGCGTCGACCTCGACCTGTTCGGCAACGCGCCGCCGCGTGACGATGCGCTGGGGGCTGAGTTGGGGCTCGACGGTGCCGACGTCGTCGGGTTCATCGGCAGCTTCTACGATTACGAAGGGCTCGACGATCTGATCGCGGCGATGCCTGCCCTACTGGCGCTGCGGCCCAAAGCTCGGCTGTTGATGGTCGGCGGCGGGCCGATGGAAGCGGCGTTGCGCGCGCAGGGGGGGGCATCGCCGGTGGCGGATGCGATCGCCTTCGTTGGGCGCGTGCCGCATCAGGAGGTCGAGCGCTATTACGGGTTGGTCGACATCCTCGCCTACCCACGCAAGCGGATGCGGCTGACCGATCTGGTCACGCCATTGAAGCCGCTGGAGGCGATGGCGCAGGGGCGGCTGGTCGCGGCGTCGGACGTCGGCGGGCACCGCGAGCTGATCCGCGACGGTGATACCGGCACGCTGTTTCCGCCCGACGATCCGCAGGCGATTGCGGATGCGCTGGCGGGGATGTTCGCGGATCGCTCGGGGTGGGACGAACGGCGCGCACGGGGGCGTGCATTCGTCCAGGAAGAGCGTAACTGGTCGTCAAACATTCGTCGCTATGCTCCAGTCTATGAACGGCTGATCGCGGCCGCGGTGCGGGAAAATTAATGGCAGAGTTTGCTCTTCGGACTTTGCAGCGCGGCAATCTGAATCGTCTGGTGCCGATCGTCGGTGCGATTGCCGGGGGCGTGATCGCGGCGGCAGGCGTGATGCTGTCGTCCGGCGATGCGCTGGAGGCGCTCGTATCGGATACGGGTATCGCGGCGCTGATCCCGATGGCGGCACCACCGCTCGGGGCGACTGCGCGCGCGATACTTTCGCTGGGGGCGGGGGCGTTGATCGCGGCGATCCTGTGGTCGTCGCTGTATTTGCTGTTCGGGCCGGGTGGGGTGTTTGCCGGTGCGCGACCGCGGGAAGACGGCGTGCCGGTGATCCGCCGCGCCGACGCGCATCCCGACGCACCGCCGCGCAAGCCTATGTCTGCGGCCGATCTCGGTACGCCGTTGATGGAGGTTGGCGTCGCGGGTTCGGCCGATGGGGCCCCGCGTGATGAACGGGCTATTCCCGCCGATCTCGACCTGCCGCTCGCCGCCTATGATCCGAAGGCGATGCGGCCGGTGCCGATGGAGCCTGCCCGGCCGGTCGCGCCGCTGGCGCAGCCAACGATGGTCGCGCCGGTGATCGAAATGTCGCCGACCGTCGAGCCGGACACGTTCGTGACCGCGCCTGTGCCGAAGCCAGTCGAGCCGCCGGTCGTCGAAACGTCCGAACCGGTGGAGGAGGTCAGCGCGCCGACGCCGATCGCCCGGCCTCTGCGTGCGCAGGCTGAGCCGCCTGTGCCGCCGACGATCGAGACGCTCTTGCAGCGACTGGAGCAGGGGGCGCTTCGTCGCGGGCGGATCGGGTCACACTGAGGTAGACGCGCACCGCTCGATCTGGCGTACCCGAGCCTGCCGAAAGCACTGTTTCTCTCTTCTTGCCTCTGATACCCATAGCTCGAAAAACATCGGGAGGGATCATGGCAAACGCCGAAACCGTTATGGGCGAGCCGGAGAAAGGCGCGTCGCGCTACGCCTGGTACGTGTTGTCGATCCTGTTCCTCGTCTACGTCCTGAACTTCGTCGACCGGCAGATCATCTCGATCCTGGCGGAGGACATCAAGCGCGACCTGGGGCTCAAGGACCAGGATCTCGGGTTCCTGTACGGCACTGCGTTCGGCGTGTTCTATTCGCTGTTCGGTATTCCGCTGGGGCGGTTGGCGGACAATTGGCACCGCGTCAGGCTGATGACGATCGGGTTGTCGCTGTGGTCGGTGATGACCGCGCTATCGGGCTTTTCGAAGACCGGCGGGCATCTTGCCGCGGCACGGATCGGCGTCGGGATCGGCGAGGCGACGGCTAGTCCTTCGGCATATTCGATTATCTCCGACTATTTCCCGAAGCGGCTGCGGGCAACGGCTTTGTCGATCTACTCCGCAGGCCTCTACGTCGGCGGCGGCTGTTCGTTGTTCATCGGCGGGTTGATCGTGCAGGGCTGGAACAAGGCCTATCCGGGTGGCGGGCCGCTCGGGCTGGTCGGCTGGCAGGCGGCGTTCATGGCGGTCGGCGTGCCGGGGCTGTTGCTCGCCGTCTGGATCGCGACGTTGAAGGAGCCGATCCGCGGGCTGGTCGAGGGGCTGCCCGAGCCGGAGAAGCATCCGGCGCCGTTCCGCGCGTTCGGGGCCGAACTGGTGACGATCGTGCCGCCGCTGACGTTGATCGGCGCGGCGATGGGGGGAGCGCGGGCGCTGGGGTACAACCTCGTTGCGCTCGCGTTGGTGGTTGCGGCGGTGTCGGGGCTGGTGGCGGCGGGCGAGCCCTGGCCGCAATGGGTGGCGATCGGGATCGGCGTGTATGCGGTGTTCTCATGGGCGTCGGCGCTGAAGCGGCGCGATCCGCCGACCTTTGCGCTGATCGTCGGCACGCCGGCGTTCCTGTGCACGGTAGTCGCGTACGGGTTGAACGCGTTCCTGAGCTATGCGGCGAGTTTCTGGGCGGCGCCCTATGCGTTGCGCGAGCTTGGCGCGACGCCGGCGTCGGCGGGGTTCATGATCGGCAGCCTTGGCGCGACCGCGGGGTTCCTCGGGCTAACGATCGGCGGCGTGGTGTCGGATCGGTTGCGGCAGGGCAACCCGGCGGGGCGGTTGTGGGTGGTGATCTTCGGCGCGGTGGTGCCGGTGCCGTTCCTGATCCTGGCCTTCACCGCGTCGTCGCCGGTCGCGTTTTATACCGGGATATTCCTCGCGCAGTTGACCGCGTCGTGTGCGCTGGGTGCGGCGGCGGCGACCACGCAGGACATGGTCTTGCCGCGGATGCGGGGGACGGCGACGGCAACGTTCTTCATCGGGACGACGCTGATCGGGCTCGCGCTTGGGCCATATATGGCGGGGCGGGTGTCGACGCTGACCGGGAGCTTGTCGATCGGGATGCTGTCGTTGTTGGTGGTGACGCCGATCACTTTGGCGTGTGCGGTGGCGGCGTATCGGCTTGCGCCTGGGGCCGAGGCTACGCGGGAGGATAGGGCGCGGGCGGCGGGGGAAGCGGTTTAACCGCTCCTGTTGAACCTATCCCGGCCACCCTCTTCCGTTCGTGCTGAGCGATGTCGAAGCACTTACGCTTGGCGCATGCCCTTCGACTACGCTCAGGGCGAACGGGGGGCAGGTCAGTACGCGAGAAATGTGCTTAGATACGAGCCCTCGATACGCCGCCTTGCGACTACTCGGTCTCTACTTAGCACGAGCGGAAGTTGCGCATGCGAATGCGCCCCTCCCGACGCGCGAGAGGGGCCACGCACTTAGCCCGCCTGGAATACCCCGCAGGCGATCCGCCCACCGCTATTACCAGCCGGGTCGGTCATCAAATCGTCCGGACCCGCATGGACCACGAAGGCCGAGCCGTCCGCGTCCATCAGCCCCGCCATCGTCGCGCCCGGAATTGTGATGCCGATCGTGCCGCGGCCGTCGGTGCCGATCACGAGGTTGGGCAGGTCGCCTTCGTGCGGGCCCTGCGGGTTCATGCTGCCGTGCTTCATGTTGGTTGGGTTCCAGTGGCCGCCCGCGGTCGTGAAGTCGGGGGCGTCGCAGCGGCCGACCATGTGGATATGCGCGCCGTGCGTGCCGGGGGGCATTGCCTTGGCGTCGAGCGTGAAGCGGAGGCCGCCGGCCACTTCGGTCGCCGTCGCGCGGCCGACATCGCTGCCGGTCGCGGTCTGGAGCGTTGCCGTGGCGCGCTGCCCGCCAGATACGGGGGCACCGGTCTCCATTCCAGTCTTCTCGCAGGCGGTCAGCCCGATAGTCGCCGCGCCGAGCAGTGCCAGTGTCGCAATCCGCATAGTGTCTCTCCCTGTTGATACTCTGGCGAACCCTCCGCCGCGCGTCAGGTTCCAAGCGCCCAGCGAGCGACGGGTTCGTACGTCGCGCCGTCGCGGCCGAGATGGCTCTCGTACAGCACGAGATGGGGTAGCGGGAAGGGCGCGCTCGACAGCGCGGCGTGGGTGGCGAGCCAGTCCTCGATCGCGAACCCGACGCCCGCCGCCCGTGCCAGCCGCGCGACGGTGATGTGCGGGAGATAGGCGCGATGTTCGGGCGGGAGGCCGGCACGAACGCACGCCTGGTCGACCTTGCGGTGGAGCGCGGCGAGCGCGTCGGGGGGCGTCACGCCGGCCCAGAGCGTATCGGTCCTTCCGCGCTTCTCGAAGCGGCCGACTCCGGTCAGCGACACGCTCGGGACCGGCGCGACGATCTGGCTCAGCGCTACCGCGACGTCCTCCGCCACCGGTCGTTCGACCTCGCCGATGAAGCGCAGCGTAACGTGCAGCTGTTCCTCGTCCTGCCAGCGCGCGGACGGCACGCCCTCAATTATGTCGAGCAAGCTCTGACGGATAGCGGGTGGCGGGCGGAGGGCGACAAAAAGGCGGATCATGGATTGCGGCAGGTTAACCGCGAACCACCATGCCGATGCAACCACTCTGCTTGAAAAGCGTCCTGTAAAAGACGATATTCACCGTAACCGGCACCATGCCGGACAAAGGAGCTGATTTCAAAATGGCTAATTGGTCTGACCCCCAGCCCCGCGCCGCGCCGTTCGGAACGTCGGCCACGGGCCAGCGTACCGAGGCCTATGACGCTGGTCTCCGTTCGTACATGCTGTCCGTGTATAACTACATGGGTTCTGCAGTCCTGCTCACTGGCATCGTCGCGATGCTGTTCGCATGGGGCGGCGCAGAATCGCCTGCCGCACAGGTGTTCATGAGCGGCGGTATCCTGAAGTACGTCATCATGTTCTCGCCGCTCGCGATAGTGTTCGGCATGAGCTACGGCCAGAACAAGATGTCGACCGGCACGATGCAGATGCTCTTCTGGGGCTTTGCCGTCCTGATGGGTTTGTCGATGTCGACGATCTTCCTGGTCTATAGCGGCACGTCGATCGCGGGTGCGTTCTTCGCCACTGCAGCCGGTTTTGCTGGTCTCAGCCTGTACGGCTACACCACCAAGCGCGACCTGTCGGCGTTCGGGACGTTCCTGATCATCGGTGTCGTCGGCCTGCTGGTCGCGAGCCTGATCAACATGTTCCTGCAGTCGGGCGTGATGCAGCTGGTCATCAGCGGCGTCGGCGTGTTGCTGTTCGCGGGCCTCACCGCCTACGACACGCAGCGTACCAAGAGCCTGTATGCGCAGGTCGCGGGTACGGACATGGTCGGCAAGGTCGTCATCATGTCGGCGCTGAGCCTGTATCTCGACTTCATCAACATGTTCATGTTCGTGCTGCGTCTGTTTGGTAGCAGCCGCAACTAACTCCCGCTAAGGGTGTGACGAACGCAGGGCTCGGCGGGACACCGCCGGGCCCTTTTCTTTTGGCTTCGGAACAGGAATGGGACGCGCAATGCGGCTCTCGATCGACGTGCGTCTGGATTACGGGATCGCGGGGGATGCCGATGTGCTCCTCCAAATCGAGGCGGCGGCGATGGCCGACCAGAAGATCGAGTCCGAGTCCCTCACTTTGTGGTCCGATAGTCCGATCCGGGCGGTGCGCGGCGAGGACGGCATCGGCCAGCGTTGCTGGTCACGCGGACATGGGCGGTTCACGGCCGAGTATAAGGCCATCGTCTCCGTAAATCGCGAGCGGGTGCAGCTCGAGCTGTATCCGGCAACGCCGCCGCGGATGCTCGATGGCGAGCTGACGCCGTATCTGATGCCGAGCCGCTATTGTCCGTCGGACCGCTTCGAGGGCTTTGTCGCGCGCGAGTTCGGCGGGCTGGAAGGCGGTCCGCTGGCGGCGGCGCTCACCGAGTGGGTGTATCAGTCGCTCGACTATCGCTGTGGATCGAGCAGCGGGGAGACGACCGCGCTCGATACGTTTGCGTCGCGCTCGGGTGTGTGTCGGGATTATTCGCATCTGCTCGTGTCGCTCGCGCGGGCGGGCGGGATCCCGGCGCGGTGCGTGTCGGCCTATGCGCCGGGGGTCGATCCGCCCGACTTCCATGCGGTCGCGGAGCTGTGGCTCGCCGGCGACTGGCGGTTGATCGATGCGACCAAGATGGCGACGTGCAGCGATATCGCGCGGGTCTGCGTGGGGCGCGATGCGACCGATATCGCGTTCATGACGGTGTTCGGGCAGGCATATCTGTGGGAGCAGACGGTGAAGGTGACGCCGCTCGATTGAGCCGCTTCCCGGGGCCCTTCGCGGGGAAACAAAGCGCACTTCGACCGTTGGTCATCGCCAAGATTAAAAAGGGACGTCGCAATGACCGACATAGACAAGAGCGCGTTGGATAGCCTGTCCGTAGCGCCCGACGACAAGGATGCGGAGGGCAAGAGCTCGGGCCGCGATCCGCGTCAGGAGGCGGGCCAGGACAAGTCGATCGGCAAGCGCCTGCAGAAGAATCCCGACAGCGCAGACGCGCGTCTCGACAACGGGCTCGACGAGTCGATGGACGGCAGCGATCCGATCTCTGCGACGCAGCCGGGGTCTGGTACCGAGCCGGCGAAGTCGTCGGGCTATGACGAGGATGCCGAGCGGGCGCTGCGCGAAAAGCAGGCGTAAGCCTCGCATCTGCTCAACGAACGGGCGTCGGTCGGCAACGACCGGCGCTTTTTTGTTGCCCAAACGCCGCGCAAGACGATCAAATCGCTTAGTTTCGTTCGGTTCGTCGCAGCCTTGTTGCAGCGCAACAGCTTTCATGGTCGCTTGGTGTTACGGAAAGATGACGCGCGATAGGGTCGTTGTTAACCATCCGAGCGCATAGTCTGCCGGTTCCTTGACGAGAGCGGGGTGACGACATGGCTTCCAGAATGAAACCGGCACAGGGGTCGACGACCCTCGCCGAGATGAAGGAATTCGCGGCTTTTCCGAGTTCGACGCAGCGGTATATCCGGCGTTCGCTCGACGTGGGGCTGGACCGTGAGGACGCGATGCAGCGCTGGTCGCGCGACGTGGTCGAGGCGGCAAGCATCCGGGCGCAGGCGCGGCTGTACAACAATCTTTCCGATCTGCGCGCGATGGTGCCGGACGACAGCGGGGTTGACGCGATCGAGCCGTTCCTGGCGCCGCTGATGACGTTGGTCGCGTTCGACCTAGGGCAGGGACGGCTGACGAGTTTTTCGGCGCTGCGGTTCCTGTACGAGCGGTTGATCGGGGCTGAGGTTCGGCCCTGGCTGCCGTCTGCGTTCTGCGCGGCGGCGGCGCTGCCGCATCTGCATCCGGAACTGCGGCGCAAACTGCTTCAGTCGATCAGCGAGGCGGCGGCGACCGCGTCGGGTTGGTCGAACCGGCAGCCGGCTTTCTTTCCTTACTGGGTCGAGAAGGTGGATTCGGGGACAACCTTGGCGAGCTGAAATCTCGCGGTTAGCGAGGCGGACTGCCAGGGCGTTATCCACCCCGGCGAAGGCCGGGGCCCAATTGGAGAGGTCGCAGTAACGATGCACACCCCTTCGTTTAGCGAGGTCTCCCAATTGGACCCCGGCCTTCGCCGGGGGTGGGGTAACCAGGGGGGATCGGATCACCGACACGCACGCCATCCCATCGACCCACGGTTCGCCTGGTCGAGATGCAGGTGGTCGGCATGCGCGGCGTTGTAGTTGGGGGACAGCGTCGTCGCGAACAGCTGGCAGGCGCCGTCGCGGACTTCGCGGAGGAATGCGGCCTTGGGATCGTCGCCTTTCCAGTCTCGCGCGACGGTGATGCGCGTGCCGTCGGTCAGTCGGAAGCCGGCGATGTCGACTGCGTCGGCGGTCGAGTGTTCGCTCCAGTTGCTCGAATGGCTGCCGGCGATGCGGCGGCAACTATAGCTGCCGAAATGATCGATCGTCGCGACGCGTGCGCCGAAGTGCCGTTCGGCGGCAGGCTGGACGATGTTCCATTCCCACATCGCCAGCGCCGCGGCGACCGGACAGGCGACGCCCAACCCGGCAGGTGCGAAGGCGATCTTTCGAGCACCGCCGGTCAGGCGCACGCCGTCTGCATAGCCGCACTGCCCGTCGCCCTTGCGCGGTGGCAGGACGGTGTAGCGGACGCCGGCGCGGTCGAGCAGCGCGCGGCATTGCGGGAAATCCTCGGTCAGCGCGGTGAGCGCGCGGCCCGTGAACAGGCCGACCGGCTGGCCGAGATCGAGCGGCGCCCAAGGCAGGTCCTGCGGCCGGCCACGCAGGCCCGCCCACAGCATCAGCGCCAGCGTCGCGATGACGACCAGCGCCACCAGCCACCCGATCGTCCTCCGCACCGCGCGCATGTCAGCCGCGCACCGCGTCCGACATCGGCTCCGACGTTATCGGATAACCGAGGTCGTCGGGGATGCAGAGATACTCGACGCCGTTGCGTATCTCGGTCCACGGCGTGACGGTGCGGATCGGATGCGCGCGGGCGTTAGCGACCGCGGCGTCGAAATCGGCGAACTGCGCGAGGCGTTCGAGATTGCGGCGGGTCGGGAAGATGATCGTCGCGTGTCCGGCATCGGTCTCGGCGAGAATGTGCGCGGCGGTTGCCCAGAACAGGTGGACATTCTCGGTCTCGTCGACCCGCGGGGCGGGGGCGTCGGCGGGCAGGCGGGCGAGATAGAAGCGCGTGTCGAAGATGCGCGCGTGGGCGTGTGCTGGCCGCCAGCGGGCGAAATATTCCAGTGCATCGAGATCGAGGGACGTGTCTGCGTCCGCCAGTGCTTCACCGAACGCGGTTCCGGCGTGAAGGGCGGCGCGCAACCGCTCGAAGGCTTGAATAGAGGGCATCGGTGACAGGCCGATCGGCAGGCCGGCCTCCTCGATCGTTTCGCGGATCGCGGCGATGCGCGCGGCGGTTTCGTTGTCGGGCGAGCCTAGCACCGCCGCCAGCGCGTGGTCGCCGGGATCGACGCGGCCGCCAGGGAATACCAGTGCGCCGCCCGCGAACGCCATCGCCTTGGCACGCTCGACCATCAGCAGTTCCGGGGGGCCGGCTGGCGTGTCGCGGAAGATGACGAGCGTCGCGGCGGGGATGGCGGAGGGGAGCGCGTCGGTCATTGGCTTTGGTAACGCGCGAGGGCGGGATCGGGTAGCGTCGTGGGGTGGAGCGGGCATGCTCCTGCGTCCCAATTTTGCGAAGGCTGGTCTTGCGCAGGCATGGTCGCTGCACCGACGGAATTGCTTACCCTCGGAAAGTTCATGATCGTATCGTGAGGCTTGCCGATATGGGGCCCCGCCTCCGCGGGAATGACGGTGGTGGTCAGTCTTCGAGCATCGCCGACAGGGCAGGCGACAAATACTCCTGCGCGGTGCCGTCGATCTCGGTGACGAGGCGGGCGGCGATGCCGTGATTGCGCGCGAGGTCGAGGCCGTCCGGCCCCAGCACGGTGAGTGCGGTTGCCCAGGCGTCGGCGTCGAGCGCGGTGTGGTGGATAACGCTGGTGGATACGACGTGCGTTTCGATCGGGCGTCCGGTGCGTGGATCTAGCGTGTGAGCGCCGCGGCGGTAGTCGCCGGAGGTTGCCACCGCTTGGCCGTGGAGCGCGATCCGGAGCGGGGGGAGTGTCAGCCCTGGGGGGCTTTCGAGGTCGACCCACCAGGGATCGCCGTCCGGCTTGATCCCGCGACCGACGAGTTCGCCACCGATCTCGATTAGCGCGTTGGCGATGCCGACGTCGTGCAGCAGGTCGGCGATGGCGTCGACCGCGTGGCCCTTGGCGATCCCCGACAGGTCGAGCGCGATGCCGCCGGGTTGGCGGAGGTGCGCGCCGGTGGCGGCGAACGAGAGCCGGGACCAGCCCGATGTCGCGCGCGCTTTCTCGATTTCGAGCGTGCCGGGGGGGCAGACGACGGGGATGGGGCCGAACCCCCAGGCATCGACGAGCCTGCCGATCGTCGGATCGAACGCGCCGTCGGTTATCTCCGCGATCGCCAGGCCGCGCGTCATGACGTGTGCGAAGTCGGGTGGGAGCGTCGTCCAGGTGCCGCCCGGCGACCGGTTGAAGCGGGACAGCAGCGAATCCGATGCCCAGTGGCTCATCTCCGCAACGAGCCCGGCCAGCCGCGCGACGATCACGGCGCGGATCGACGACGGATCGGTGCCGGCGGGCGCGGCGAAGCGTACGCTCCACGACGTCCCCATCGTCTCGCCGTGCAGATCGAGCACCACCGCCGACGGATCGCGCGCCGCGAACGCCGCGGCGTCGATCGTCGGCGGCAGCGCGATCCTCATGCCGTCAAACTCATGCCGCCAAACTCATGCCGAACGCCTCAGGGCGTAAGCACTTCGAGCGTCGTGACGTAGCTCATCCGCCGTTCGGTTGCCCGCGGCGAAGTCGCTTTGGCGTCGGCCAGCGTCGCGTTGAGCCAGTACATCCCGGCGGTCGGCCACGAGACGCTGAGCACGCCGTCAGCGCCGGTGGTCAGCTCGCGTGCGCCCTCTTCATTGCGATAACGCTTGCCGCCTGGGATCACCGTCACCTTCAGCCCCGTCGCGGGTTTGCCGTCGACGAGGAAGCGGAACTTGGCGGTCTCGCCCGCGACCAGCTCGTCGGGGTGGGTGATCGGCGCGAACTCGAGGCCCTTGCCGGTCGGCTTGAAGACGGTGGTGGTCGGCGCGCCCGCGGTCACGAAGATCTCGTTGCGGCCCGACACCTCGGTGACCTTAACGTCGGTCGCGTTGGCGGGGATGTCGGCGACGGTCAGCGGGGCAGGCGCGTTCGGCTGCGGCGGACCACGACGACCGCCGAGGCGCTTCTCGACGCCATCGACCTTGAAGCTGCCCATGACGGCGGACATCTGCGTGCCGATCTTCCACGTGCCGGGCTTGTCGAGCTTCACGTCGAATACCGAGCGATAGCGCCCGGTTGCGCCGTTCTGCAGTGCGCCTTCGCTACCGTCGGGCTGCCAGACCTTCATGCCGTCGAGGCGAAGCGGCTGGTGATCGAAGAAGAACAGGTCGTTCGAGACGGCGGCGTCGACCGTGACCCAGCCATCGGTCCCTGAGAACACGGTGGCCGACGGCAACAACCACATGCGGTGCGCCGACAGTGCGGCGGGGATCGACAGCAGCGCAGCGGCGGCCATCAGGCGTGCAACAAAAGGCTTCATGCTGTGATCCTTAGCGGGCGGAGATGGCGACGGCGCCGAGCTCGGTCTTGCCCGTGGTGCGGGCTCCGGCGGTAAGCGGTACGGAGACGAGTTCGCGACCACCGGTCTCGCGCGCAGCCTCGACGTTGAGGACATACTGGCCGGGTTTGACGTCGGCGGGCAGGGGGATGGTGTACTGGCCCGGCGTCCGCGTCGCGCCGCTGACGCCGTCGGCGGGCATCGTCATGCTGCGGCCGCCCTTGCGCCACCAGGCGCGCAGGTCCGCGAGCCATTTGGTGCCGGGATCGTTGCCGCGCTTCTTAAGGTCGTACCAGACCGCCAGCGTCCGCGGCGCGCCCCCACCGACCGGCTCCAGCCACACCGCGACATAGGGGCGATGATATTCGGCGACGTCGAGCCGCGGAATCGTGATCGTCACCGCACCGGGCGGCGCTGCAACCGCAGGCGACAACAGGGCAGGCGCGGTGATCGCCCCGCCGAGCAACAGGAACGCGGTAGGACGCATGGCGAAACCCCTCAATGGATGAACAGGATGGCGAGCAAGACGGGAAGCGCGAGCCCGGCCGCGACGATCGGCCAGGTCGAAGGCCGGTGCCGCGCGTGGAGTTGCAGCAACAGCAGCCCGGTAAGCGTAAACAGGATGCACGCGCCCGCGAAGACGTCGATGAACCAGAACCACGCCGCGCCCGCGTTGCGACCCTTATGCAGGTCGTTCAGATAGGAGATCCAGCCGCGATCGGTGGTTTCCGCGGTGATCGCGCCGGTCGCGCGCGCGATGCTGACCCAGCCGTCGCCGCCGGGGCGGGGCAAGGCGACATAGGCGTCGCTATCGGACCATTCGACGGGCTTGCCGGCGGGATCGAGCCCGACCGCGGTGACGACCGCCTTAGCCACGGGAACGGGAAGCGGCGCGTCGGCGGTATGCGGCGCGCTCAGCATGTGGAGCAGCGAGCGCGGTAACGTGCCGCTTTTCTCCACGACGACCGGTTTGGCACCGATCGATGCCGCGTGATTGAGCGTGATGCCGGTGATCGCGAACAGCAGCATCGCGGTCAGCGACAGCGCCGCGCTGATCCAGTGCCAGCTGTGCAATTGCTTGAGCCACCAGCTTCGCCACTTGCGTTTGCGCTTGGCGATCGTCGCGGGCGACGGGGAAGTTTGGGAGGCGTTCACAGTCGTCCGCCTATCGGCTCGCGACAGGCAGATCAAGGCTATTGAGAATAGTTAGCAGAAAAGGCGGGTGGTGCCTCGACGTTTCGTACGTCGAGGCACCAGCGATCAGCCCCCGCGGCGCGCGCGTTCGGCCATCTCGTTCAACTGCACGACGGCTTCCGGAAAGCGATGATCGGCTTCGGCATTGCGCAACGGCCGAACACGTTCGACGAGTATCTCGTTAGGCGTCGGCTGCTGCGTCCAGAGCGTCATGACCTCATCCGCAAACGCCTCCAGCGGCATATAGCCGGGACGCGTTTCCTGCCCGGGGGTAAGGCCGGTCTGTACGCCGGGGGGTGCGATCTCGATCACCTCGACCTTGCCGTCCAGAACGCGACGCAGGGACACGGTGTAGGAATGGATCGCCGCCTTGGTCGCCGAATACGTGGGGGCGGCGGTCAGCGGGACATAGGCAAGCCCAGACGTCAGGTTGACGATCGTGCTGCCGGATTGCGCTGCAAGATGATCGACCAGCGCGTTGGTCAGTCGGATCGGACCCAGCAGATTGGTGACGATCGTCGCCTCCGCATCGGTCAGATCACGGCGGGTCGCGGCGTCCTCCAGCTTCATGATGCCGGCATTGTTGACCAGAACGTTGAGCGCGGGATGTTCGGCAATTAGGCGCTGCGCAAAGTCCTCGATCGCGGCGGGATCGTCGATGTCGAGCGTCATCGCGCTCATGTTCTCGCGCCCCGCGATCGTCTCGTCGAGCGCTTCCTGACGTCGGCCGGCAACGATCACCGCGTTGCCCGCATCGTGGAGACGCTGCGCCAGCGCGGCGCCGATACCCGACCCGCCGCCGGTGATGAGGATGGTGTTGCCGGTCGGATTCATGCCGCGTCTCCTGATGATAGCGGCCGTACAACGCAGGCGATGCGCGTTCGGTCCCCATCGATCAGGGGGCGGCTTCTACATAACCTCGACCGGACTCGCCGAAGCCGGATGGCGTTGATCGCGTACCGTATTCCGACGAACGCTGACGATCACCGCGACGAGGCCAAGCGCCGACGAGACGGCACCCGCCATCGCCACCGCCGGATACCCGAACCCTGCCGCAATCACGCCGCCGCCGACCGCCGCGCCGATCGCATTGCCCAGGTTGAACGCACCGATGTTCATGGCGGATGCGAGGTTGGGCGCGTCCGCCGCGGCATGCATCACGCGGATCTGCAGCGGCGGAACGAGCGCGAAACTCGCGATACCCCAGAGGAAGATGAGGATCGCGGTCGGAATCTTGAACGGCATCAGCAGTGCGAACACGATCAGGATCGCCGTCAGGGAGGCGAGCGTGATGATCAACGTCTTGTCGACCGAGCGATCGGCGAAACGGCCGCCGAGCCAGTTGCCGAGCGTCAGCCCCAGGCCGTAGGTCACCAGCATCGCGGTGATGTAGCCGAGCGAGGCGTGAGTCACTTCGCGCAAGATCGGCGTGATGTAGGTGAACACGGTGAACATCGCGCTCGCGCCCACCACGGTCAGGCCAAGCGCGCCGAGCACGGGGCCCCGTGTCAGCACACGCAGTTCCGCCATCGCATCGCTGCCCTCGGGCGCAGGCAAAGCCGGCAGCGTCAGCCGCAGCGCCGCCATCGTTGCCACGCCGAGTGCCGATATGCCCCAGAACGACGCGCGCCAGCCGAGATGGTCGCCTGCCCAGGTCGCGAGCGGCACGCCGACGACGTTCGCGATCGTCAGGCCCATGAACATCGCCGCCACCGCGCCCGCGCGCCGTTCCGCCGGCACGAGGCTGGCCGCGACGATCGACCCGACGCCGAAGAACGCGCCGTGGTTGAACGAGGTCAGGATCCGCGCGGCCATCAGCATGCCGTAGCCGGTCGATACCGCCGCGAGCAGGTTGCCAATGGTAAAGATACCGGCGAGTGCGATCAGCAACGTCCGCCGCGGCACCCGCCCGGTGGTCAACGTCATCAATGGCGCACCAATAACGACGCCGAGCGCATAGGCGCTGATCAGCAATCCCGCGGTCGGGATCGACACGCCGAGATCGCTCGCGATGACGGGAAGCAGCCCCATCGGCGCGAATTCGGTCACGCCGATGCCGAACGCGCCGACGGCGAGGGCCAGCAGGCCGGGATTGAGTTTCATGATGTCGTTCCTCAGACCAGCGCGGGGTTCAGCCGGGCGAAACCCTCTTGCTGGCGATAGGGCGTATGGGGGTAGGGCGGCAGCACATCGCTGGCCGTATTGAGCACAGCGACCTGTGCGGCCGTCAGTTCCCAGCCGACCGCCCCCAGATTGTCGCGCAACTGGGCTTCGTTGCGTGCGCCGATGATGACGGACGATACGGTCGGGCGGCGCAACAGCCAGTTGATCGCGACCTGCGGCACCGTCTTGCCCGTCTCCGCCGCGACCGCCTCGAGCGCGTCGATCACGCGGTAGAGGTGCTCGGCCTCGACCGGCGGTGCGAACTGTTCGGTGTCGTGCAGGCGGCTGCCCGCGGGGATCGGCCGGTCGCGCCCGATCTTGCCGGTCAGGCGACCCCAACCAAGCGGGCTCCACACCAGCGCGCCGACTCCCTGGTCCGCGCCGACCGGCATCAGGTCCGCCTCGTACGCGCGGCCGATCAGCGAGTAATAGACCTGGTGCGCGGCCAGCCGCGGCGAGCCGTGGCGGTCGGCGATGCCTTGCGCCTTCATCACCTGCCAGCCTGGATAGTTGGACACGCCCGCATAGCGGATCTTGCCCGCAGCGATCAGCATGTCGAGCGTGCCCATCACCTCCTCCGTCGGGGTCGATGCATCGAAGGCGTGAAGTTGGAGCAGGTCGATGTAATCGGTTCCTAACCGCCGCAACGAATCCTCGACCGCGCGGATCAGTCGCGACCGCGACGCGCCCCAATCCTGCGGGCCGTCACCCATCGGCAGGCCGGTCTTGGTCGAGATCAACACCCGGTCGCGCCGCCCCCTGATCGCCGCGCCGAGCACGGACTCCGAGGCACCGTTCGAATAGACGTCGGCGGTGTCGAACAATGTCACGCCCGCTTCCAGGCAGACATCGACCAGCCGCCGTGCTTCGGTCTCGTCGCTGCGTCCCCATGCGCCGAACAACGGCCCGGTGCCGCCGAAGGTCGCGGTGCCGAAGCTCAACACGGGAACGCGCAAGCCCGATGATCCCAATTGCCGATAGTCCATGTGCGTATCCCCGATGTTCGCGTTGGTGCATAGATGGACGGTATGGTGCCCCCTTATTAGACGATGTGACGGCGAAGGATTTGTGACGTGGACGCAAAGATCGGGATAGGCGCCGACCGGGCCCGTGCGCTGGAGATCTTCGCGACGGTGATGCGCGAGGGCAGTTTCTCGGGGGCTGGGCGCGCGCTGGGGCTGACGCCATCGGCGGTGGCGCGGTCGATCGACCGGATCGAGACACGGCTTGGCGTGCGGTTGCTGCTGCGCTCTACGCGGGCCCTGACGCCGACCGTCGAGGGGCAGGTCTATCTGCAGACCGCGCGGCGGATTCTTGCCGACCTGGACGACGCGGAGCAGCAGATCGCCGATCAGGGCGCGCCGCGCGGGCGGCTGCGGATCAGCGCCGCGCTATCGCATGGGCGGTTGTGCATCGTGCCGTTGCTGGGCGAGTTCGCGCGTTCGTACCCGCATATCCTGGTCGATTTCGCGCTGACCGATACGCTCGTCGATGTCGCGGGCGGGCAAGCGGACGTCGCGGTCCGCTTCGGTCCGCTGGCCGACAGCCTGCTGACCGCGCGCAAGCTGGGCGAAAGCGGGCGCGTCATCGTCGCGGCGCCCGACTATCTCGCACGGTGCGGGACGCCGATGGTCCCCGAAGACCTGCACACGCACAATTGCCTCAACTTCAACTTTCGTCGCGTCGAACCGGTTTGGCCATTCCGCCGCGACGGGCAGGATATCGCGTTGTCGGTGAAGGGCAATATCGAGGCAAACAACGGCGAGACGCTGGGCCAGCTTGCCTGTGCGGCGGTCGGAATCGCGCGTGTCGGCGCGTTCAGCGTCGTCGACGACATCGCCGCAGGACGGCTCGTGCCCGTACTCGAGGACTTCAACCCTGGCGATGTCGAGCAGATCCACGCGGTGTTCGTCGGCGGCACGAACACGCCGGCGCGCGTGCGCGTGTTCGTCGACTTCCTCGTCGCCCGGCTGGCCAACTAGGCGATCGGACGGTCAGCGCTCAATCGAGAGTATGCGCGCATAGCCTTCCAGTTGCAGCGCGCGGTCTCGCGTCAGGATTGTTCCGGCGGCCGCCTCCATCGGGACGTACATCGTGCCGCTGCGGGTGGCGTAGATAGCAGTTCGCGCCCTGTCCTCGGCATCCCGGAAGGTGATCCAGGCCCTTTGCGATTGGCGCAGGGATTGCGCTGCCGAGGCAGGGAGCCGCCGCAGCAGTGCCGCGTACGCAAGGTTCAGGCGCCGATCATAGTCGCGCAGCGCTGTAGCTTGGCATTCGGTCTGGCCGGCGGTGGAGGCGTTGGATTCGCGCTCGAGGCAACGCGCCAAGCTGGTGCCGGTAGGATCACCCGACGGCATTGCGGCAAGGTCGGCGGGCGATGCCAGCAGCGTCAGGAGAAGCCATGCGCGGGTCATCGGTTCGCCTCGATGCGGGTCGATCCGCGGCAATCTGTTCGATAGAAAAATGGGCCGGTGTTACCCGACCCATTTCACTTAGTTGCTGTCGGAGTTGTTGTCGTCTTCATGGTCGACGATCAGGTACGTCACGCCAGCGACGATGCCGACGCCGATGATCAGCGGAACAATGCTCACGCCCGTGAGATTGCTCGCCTTCTTCGACGACGTGCCTGCACGAACCGGCGACGCGACCGAGAGCGACTGTGCCGAATTGGCGACAGGCGCGGCGTTGGCCGCAACTGGCAGGGCAGTCATGGCGACGGCGGACGCGCCGAGAATCAATGTTTTAATCATAAGTCACTCTTCTCATGGAACAGCCGTTGCGGCTGCGGGGCACCAACGATTCCAGACCGAGTGAGTTCCTGATGATAACATGTCCGGATCGGACAGATAATTGTAGCGGTTATTGATGCGGACTAGTTGCTTACGACGAGGAGAATTCGACGCTCAAACCCAACCGATTTGGTTTGAGATACTTGATGCGTATTTCTCAAGTGCCTCGAATGATGTTCTAATTAGCTGAAATATTTGTATAAGACGGTCGGTCCGGTGTTGCTTCCGCATCCGCATGGGCGGTGATGGCTTCGCAGAGCGCGTGTGTCGCCAGAATGTCTGCGGCCGGGGTGGTACGGCCCGCGCGTGCTGCCGTCAGAAAGTCGGCGCACATCGCTTCGAAGCCACGCTGACGGCCGACGGAAGTCCAGTCACCGCGCCGGTGGTGGCACTCCGTGCCTGCCGAGCGCACCAGTTCCGCCATGTTCCGGACCGACTGCCGCACGCCGTTCCCGATCACGTCCAGTCGTTCTTCATCGAGCCCGCTATCCCGGTGCATCGTGCCGATGGCCGTATAGCCGTCGCCGGCCAGCATCAGCGTCACCGCTTTGAGCAGTCCATGCTCGACATGAGTCTCGATCGTGCGGCGTTGCACTGGGGCAGGCGCCAGAAACAGCAGCGTGTCGACGACATGGATGAAGTCGTCGAACACCACTTTGCGCGGGGTGTCGGCCTGTCGGTGACGGTGCTTTTCCATGACGATCAAGCTCGGGCCGGTACCACGAAGCGCCGCATAGTCCGGCGCGAACCGGCGGTTGAACCCGACTGTCAGGAGGGTCTCTTGGTGTTCGGCCAGCGCCACAAGCTGTTGGGTTTCAGCAAGATTGTCGGCGAGTGGCTTGTCGACGAAGGTGGGGATACGCCGCTCCAGCAACAGTCGAACGAGGGCCGGATGCGCACCGGTCGCGGCGTGGATGAAGGCCGCGTCGAAGGTCGCCGCCGCCAATGCACGCTCTACGCTGGCATGGAGGTGGGGCACGCGGAACGAACGTCCGGCTTCACGGAGAACCTGCTGATCGCGCGTCGCCAGATGCAGCTCCAGTTCGGGGTTGGCCGCCAGCACCGGCAGATACCCCTTGTGAGCGATGTCGCCCAATCCCGTCACCAACACGCGCATCGCGACCTCCGAATTGTCAATTCCGGTGCGCTAGATACCGCAATCGCGCTCCGTGCCGATACGTCGCTCCCGCGTGGCTGACGATTTACGCATGCGCAACAGAACCGACCCGGCCTTGCGACGTTGGACTGGGAAAGGAGACCTGAAATGCTGATTCTAGCGTTTGCCCTCACCCTGGCCGGCTCATCCGACCTCGACCGCTGCCTCAACACCGGGGAGGCCGCACAGGGTATCACCCCAGCGATGGCGGCCTGTTTCGGCGCGGATTACAAGCGGGCAGATGGGCGACTGAACAGGACCTATGCCGCCGCCATGAAACGGTTGCCGTCTGCGCGTCGCGCCGCATTGCGCACGTCGCAGCGCGCCTGGATCAAGCAGCGCGACGCTGCCTGCCCGCTCGATCAAGGCGACGGCGTCGGCACGATTGAACGCCTGAACCATCCCGCCTGCCTGACCAAGCAGACCGATCGGCGCACCGCGTGGCTTGCGCGCTACCGCTGATGTGATTCCTGCCGCAGCCGATTGGAAGCGGAGCGGGGTCTGAGAGAGACTTCAGTCCGGTGAGATCGTCTATCCGGGCAATCCGGTTCTCAATGCGACGCTGTTCCAGTCGACGGCGCGCCGGGACCGGTCCGAACGACCCGGATCAAGCCGCTAGCATGCTGATGGTGGCGCGGTTGCGGCCGTCACGCTTGGATTGATACAACGCCATGTCCGCCGCCTGGATGAGTGTCGCGCCATCCCGGTCCATGGCGTCGGACCAGGTCGCGATGCCGAACGACATGCTAGTCGAGCCCAGCGTGCGGTTGCCGTGTCGGACGGCCAGTTCCGCTATGGCGCGTCGCACGGTCTCGACACGACCGGCAAGCGCTTCCGCGGTCGTGCCCGGCGCGATGATCGTGAACTCCTCGCCGCCGAAGCGGCAGATGACATCGCCGTCGCGGAACCGGCTGCGCATCTCCGCCGCGACCATCTGCAGCACAGAGTCGCCGGCATCGTGGCCGAACTCGTCGTTGAACCGCTTGAAATGATCGATGTCGCACATGACGAGGCTGAGCGGAGTTCCCGCGCGCGAGGATCGGGCGATCTCCAGCTTGAGCGTTTCTTCCATGTAGCGACGATTGAACAGGCTGGTGAGCGGATCGCGGATCGTCTGCTCGCGCAGCGATCGCTGCAAGCGGTGGTTGACCAGCGCGGATGCGATGTTCTCGGTCAGCACGTTCATCCGGAAGCGGTTCTCGGCTCCGATCCTGCCCTGGAGATAGAGCACGCCGATGACCTCGCCGCCCGCGAGCAGGGGTTCGCAGTGATACACCTCGTTCTCCGCGACATGCCCGCAGACGATTTCTCGGCTGGGGTCTTCGACCGAGTGGCTCTGGCCGCGACGCAGCGCCCAGCACCGCTCCGGCGCAAAGCCTTCGATCGGCACGGTGATGCCGCCCCAGCTCGCGACGGGGGCAAGGCAATTGCGCGAGTTGTTGTGTGCGTACAGCGCGCCGGGGATGTCGGGGAGCACCTGTGGTACGAACACTCGGACGATCTGCGCCAACTCGTCGTCGGTGCGCGCGGCCTGCATGCGATGCGCCATGCCGCCGAGCAGTTCGATCACGTCGCCGCGTTCACGAAGCGACTTCGTGTTCTGCTCAAGTTCGGTGTTGACGATCTGCAATTGCCGCTCGCTGGTGCCCTGGTCTGCGACGGCACCCCTTAATCGGTCGGCCATCGCATTGTAGCCGACGGCAAGGCGGGTAAATTCGCGCGATCCCATCGCAGTATCGATGCGGGCGTCCTGTTCGCCGCTGCCAAGCGCGGTCATCGCTCGCATCATGGTCGCCAGGGGGCGGCGGATCGCCCGAACGAGCAGTGCAAAGCTGCCGACGACGACGAGGGCGACGGCGATCGCGCCGAGTATCGCCAGTCTCTTGCCGCTTTCCAGCCGCTGAACCGCCGCGTCCTGCCGCGTGGACTGGAGCGCGCGTTCCTCGTCGAGAAAGCCCTGCGCGCGCACGCTGATCGCATCCATCAGTTCGCGGCCGCGGCCACTCGCGATGACCGTGACTGCGCCGGAAAAATCACCCCGGCGGGCAAGATTCAACGGTTGCAGCAAAAAGGCGGAGCGTTCCTTCATCAGCAACGCGATTTCCTGCGCCCGTGCATGCTGAAGCGGATTGTCGTCGGTCTGTTCAACGACTCGGGCGATGGTTCGGGCAGCGCTATCCACACGTTCGGCGTACGACCGAGCATAGGCTGGATCGCGCGTGATGACGAAGCCACGCTGGCCGGATTCGGCCTCGCGCAGATCGCCCAGCGCGGCCTCGGTCGTCTCGATGATCCCGGCGGAATGCGCGGCCCAGTGAACACTCTGGCTGGCCTGATACGACGCATCGGCGAGGAGCCCCGCCAAAGACGCCAACGCGATGAGGACTATGAGCCCGATCGCGGTGATACGCGCTGTCAGCGATACGAACATCGCGCATGCTTATCCCCAAGAGCTTAGCGTTTGGTTACGCTGCGAGGGACCGGCCTTGTTTCGTCCGCGGGAAAAGAGGCGTGCCCGATAAAATCTGGGCGAACGGCTCGCTCGGAAAAGGGCAAACCGCTGGAGACCGACTCTTAACGGGCTTCCGCTGTGTGCGGTCATCCAGTCATGGATCGCGGCTCAACCAAACCCGCTCAACTGGTCCGCCGAAGCACGCACGGGGTTGCCATCCCGGCCCCCGCATCGGCATAGGCGCGCGTTCATTGAAGGACGACGCGATGCAGACGGACGCTGGCGGCCCCGCTTTGGGGCTGGATTTCGGCACGACCAACAGCGTCGTGGCGCTGGGGACGCGCGGCGGGACGCCCGAACTCGTGACGTTCGCCGCCCCTGCGGAGACGAGCCCGGTATTCCGTTCGGCGCTGTGCTTCTGGCAGGACGACAGCGGCAAGGGGCTCGCGTCGGATGCAGGGCCGTGGGCGATCGCGGAATATATGGAGTACCCGCTCGACAGCCGGTTCATCCAGTCGTTCAAGTCGGTCGCGGCGATGAAGACGTTCGAGCAGGCCTCGGTCTTCGACAAGCGTTATCGCTTCGAGGAGATGGGCCAGCTGTTCCTCGAAAAGTTGATTTCGCACGCCGACGGCAAGCTCGATACGCGGCCGCACCGGATCGTGGTCGGGCGGCCGGTCGAATATGCCGGCGCGCGGCCTGACGAGGCGCTCGCGCGGACGCGGTATGACGCGATGTTCAAGGGCTTCGGCGCGGAGATCCATTACGTCTACGAACCGCTCGGTGCGGCGTACAGCTACGCGACGCGGCTGACCGAGCCGGCGACCATTCTGGTGGCGGATTTCGGTGGCGGTACGAGCGACTTTTCGGTGGTGCGCGTGGCCGAACCGGGCGCGGCGCGGCGGTGTACGCCGCTGGGTCACGCAGGCGTCGGGATCGCGGGCGATCGGTTCGATTACCGGATCCTCGACCGGCTGGTGCTGCCGATGCTGGGCAAGGGCGGCGCGTACAAGTCGTTCGGCAAGGAACTGGAGATCCCGCGCGCGTATTTCGCCGACTTCGCGGACTGGTCGCGGCTGGCGTTGATGCGCAACCGCAAGACGATGACCGAGCTGGAGCGGTTGCAGAAGACCGCGGTCGATCCGGACGCGATCGGGCGGATGATTGCGGTGATCGAGAACGAACTTGGCTATCCGCTGTATGATGCGGTCGGGTCGCTCAAGCGCGCGCTGTCGAGTGGTGAGGAGGCGCATTTCCACTTTGCGGGCGCGGGGCTGGAGATCGAGGCGGACGTGACGCGCGCGCAGTTCGAGGGCTGGATCGCCGACGACGTCGTGCGGATCGAGGCGGCGGTCGACCGGGCCTTGGAGGTGGCGAACGTCGGTGGCGGCGAGATCGACCGGGTGTTCCTGACCGGTGGATCGTCGCTGATCCCGCGCATCCGGCGGATCTTCGTCGAGCGGTTCGGCGAGGCCGCGATCATGAGTGGCGGCGAACTGACGTCGATCGCGCATGGGCTGGCCTTGATTGGCGAGCAGGACGATATCGCGGCTTGGTCGGCATGATCCCTCGCGTACTCCTTGGGACGGCGCAGGTGCCGGGTGGGGGTGAGCTCCGGTTGCTCCAGCGTGGTGCCGAGTTCTCGATCATGCTCGGTGTGAACGAGTTGATGAACAGCCGGCTGAGCGGATCGGAAGAGGCGCTGGCGGAGCAGGCTTGCGAGCGAATCGGTGGGCGGCCGGGTGTTCGGATGCTGATCGGTGGGCTTGGGATGGGGTTTACCCTCCGCGCGGCGCTGGCTCGGCTTGGGCCTGACGCGGAGGTAGTTGTGGCGGAGATCGTGCCGGCGGTGATCGAATGGGCGCGCGGGCCGATGGCGGCGCTGCACGGGGACAGCCTGACCGATCCGAGGACGCGGATCGTCGAGGGCGATGTCGCCGCGGCGATCGCGGAGGGTGATTGGGACGCGATCCTGCTCGATGTCGATAACGGACCCGACGGGATTTCGCGGCCGGGTAATGACCGGCTTTACGGCGCGCGCGGGTTGTCTCAAGCACGTGCGGCGTTGCGACTGGGCGGCGTGCTCGCCGTATGGTCTTCTGCGCCAAGCAAGCCGTTCGCCATGCGACTTGTCGAAGCGGGCTTCGCGGTCGACGAGGTTATCGCGCGGGCTACGCGGAAGGGCGGCGCGCGGCACACGATCTGGTTCGCTACCAAGCCATGATCTGGCGGTGGGCCGTCTTGATCGCGCTGTCGGCGGTGATCGCGGGGCTGCTGGAGCTGGCCGGGCTGCCTGCGGGGTTGCTGCTCGGACCGATGGTCGCCGCGGTCGTGCTGGCGGTGCGGGGATGGTCGCTGAGCGTGCCGACGTCTGCGTTTCGCGGCGCACAGGCGGCGGTCGGGACGCTGATCGCGGGGTCGATCACGACCGGGATCGTCGCGACGGTGGCGGATCACTGGCCGGTTTTCCTAATGGTCAATTTCGTCACGCTCGCGGCGAGCAGCGTGCTTGGATACTTGCTGAGCCGGTGGCAGGTGCTTCCGGGGACCGTCGCGGTGTGGGGATCGACGCCGGGCGCGGCGAGCGCGATGGTGTTGATGGCGCAGGCCTATGGCGCGGATTCGCGGCTGGTCGCGGTGATGACCTACACGCGGGTGGTGAGCGTGGCGGTGGTCGCGTCGGTGCTGGCGGCGGTGATGGTCGGCGGTGGGAGCGGGCATCATGTCGCGGCGACGTGGTTCGCCTCTGTAGACCCGGTCGCCGTGCTGCGGACGATCGCGATTGCCGGTGTCGGTGCGAGCGTTGGCGTCGTGCTGAAGCTTCCCGCCGGCGCGCTGCTCGGGTCGCTGGTCGCTGGGGCGGCGCTCAACGTCACCGGCGTTGCGCAGCCAGTGTTGCCGCAGTGGCTGCTGGCGATCAGCTATGCGGTGGTGGGGTGGCGGATCGGGCTGTCGTTCACGCGCGATACGTTGCGGGTGGCGGGCAAGGCGATGCCGCGGATCCTGTTGTCGGTGGCGTTGCTGATCGCGTTCTGCGGCGGGATCGCGGCGGCGTTGACGCGCTGGTGGGGGATCGATCCGGTCACCGCGTATCTGGCTACGAGCCCGGGAGGAATGGATTCGGTCGCGATCATCGCTGCGTCGAGCCCGGTGGACGTGCCGTTCGTGATGGCGTTGCAGGTGTTGCGGTTTCTGGGGGTGTTGCTGATCGGGCCGCCGCTCGCGAAGTTCGTGGTAACGCGGCAGGGCAGAGTGCCGCCGCCGGGTATTCCGACTTAGATTGAGAGGTCTTGCCCGATCGATCCGTCACCCCGGACTGGTTCCGGGGTCCACCGTTCCGCATACTCATCGGCCGTTGACTGTGCGGGACCGTGGATGCCGGAACAAGCCCGGCATGACGGAAGACTGGTTGGGCATCGCTTGAGCGCTATCAGCCCTTCGTCGGGCGATACGCCTCGACGTCGATCTCGTGGCGCTTGAGCTTGTCGTAGAATGTCTTTCGCGGAATGCCGAGTGCGGCCAAGGCCGAGCGGACGTCGCCGCTGACCTGTTGGAGCACGGCGCGGATCGTCGCTTCCTCGAACTTGTCGACGCGGGCGGGGAGGGGGATGCCGTCTTCGTCCGCCGCATCCTCGGCCTCGACGCGCAGCACTAGGCGTTTCGCGAGGTTGTCGAGTTCGCGGACATTGCCGGGCCAGTCGTGCTGGCCGAGATAGGCAAGCGTCGCGGTGTCGATCGTCGGCACCTCGCGGCCGAACCGCTCTGCCGCCTGATGGAGCAGGTGGCCGAACAACAGCGGTATGTCGTCGCGGCGTTCTCGCAAGGGCGGGATGCGGAGGCGAACAGCGTCGAGCCGGAAGAGTAGGTCGGCGCGGAACCGCCCTTCGTCGACTGCCTGTTCGAGGCCGGGTTTGGCGGCGGCGATCACGCGGAGGTCGAGCGCACGCGGCAGGTCGCCGCCGACCGGCATCACCTCGCGCTCCTCCAGCACGCGGAGCAGCTTCGCCTGGAATGCGGGGAGTGTGCTCTCGATCTCGTCGAGGAACAGCGTGCCGCGATTCGAGGCTTCGATCCGGCCGGTGCGGGGCAGGCGCGAGTCGCCGTCATGGCCGAACAGCTCGATCTCGGCGACCGCCTCGGGCAATGCGGCGCAGTTGACCGCGACGAAGGGGCGGGAGCGGCGGTTGCTCCAGCGGTGGAGGAGGACCGCGACGAGTTCCTTGCCGGTGCCGGTTTCGCCTTCGACCAGCACGTCAATATCGGCCTGCGCGATCTGGCGCATCGTCTCGCGCAGGCGGACCATTACCGGTGTCTCGCCGATCAGCGGTTCGGCACCGATTGTTTCCTCGGCGGCGGCGCGGAGGCGGCGGTTGTCGAGCACGAGGCGGCGCATTTCGAGCGCTCGGCGCGCTCCGGCGATCAGGTGATCGGTGGCGAAGGGCTTCGGGATGAAGTCGAACGCGCCGTTCTTGAGCGCGGCGACCGCCATCGCGACGTCGCCGTGGCCGGTCATCAGCAGCACCGGGATCTCGTGGTCGATCGCGGCGATCCGGCGGAAGAGTTCGAGCCCGTCCATCTTCGGCATGCGGATGTCGGACACCACCGCGCCGTCGAACCCGGCGGTCACGCGGGCGAGCGCGACGGTCGGGTCGCGCTCGGCGATCACCGCGATCCCGGCGAGTTCGAACGATTGCTCCAGCGCCCCGCGCAACACGTCGTCGTCGTCGACGAGCAAGACGGCCTGCTCGCTCATGCCTTCACCAGGATCATACGGAAGATGGCGCCTTCTGGAGCGGGGACGAGGTCGAGCGTGCCGCCGAACTCGGTCATGATGTCGCGCGCGATGCCGAGACCGAGCCCGAGGCCGTCCTTCTTGCTCGTCGCGAACGGGGTGAAGAGGTGGTCGGCGATGTCGGCCTCGATGCCGGGACCGTTGTCGGCGACGGTCAGCACGACGTCGCGCCCTTTCCGACCGACGGTGACGCTCACCCGGGCATCTCGGCGGTCGGCGGCCGCGTCGAGCGCGTTCTGGAGGAGGTTGACCAGCACCTGCTCCAGGCGGACGCGGCCGGCGATCACCGTCAAGCGCGCCTCGGGGCCGGTTGGGAGGTCTAACGTCACGCCCTTGGCGCGGAAGCGGTCGCCGATCAGCAAGCGGACGCCGTCGATCGCCTCGTCGAGCGCCACGGGGCCGATCGAGCCTGCGCCACGCCGGGCATAGCGCCTGAGCCCGGCGGTGATCGTGCCGATCCGGCTGGTGAGGTCGACGATCAACTGGAGATTGGTTGCCGCGCGTGCCGGTTCGCCGCGGTCGAGGAAGGCCGCGGCATTGTCGGCGAAGGTGCGGATCGCGGCGACGGGCTGGTTGATCTCGTGCGCGACGCTGGCGGTGATCGTGCCGATCGAGCCGACGCGGTTGGCGTGCGCCAGTTCCTCGCGCGCCTGGCGGAAGCGCTGGTCGGACGCTTCGCGCTGCTCGACCTCGATCTGGAGGCGGTCGGCGGTGGCGCGGAGCTCGGCGGTGCGGCGGGCGACCTCGGCCTCCAGTTCCGCGCGCGCGCCGACGTTGCGCTTGCGCCGTTCGTACAGCCACCACGCGCCGAGCATCGCCGCGATCGTCAGCATCGCGGCGATCGCGGTGGCCCAGCGCGTGCGGGCGGCGGCGGTGCGCAGGGCGGCGTCGAGCGGCTCCATATGCACCAGCCGCCAGCCCGAGATCGGCACGGGCAGCGACACCGTGATCGCAGGCGATCCGTCGGGCAGCCGCGAAACCCCCTCGGCAAGGGTGAGTAGGGCGGGGGCCAATGGCGATGCCCCGAACTGGCGCGTCTCGACCAGCTCGGCGCGGCGCGAAGGCGAGAGTGGGCGGGTGGTCCGAAATTCGAGCTTCGGATCGCTGGAGATCAGGATGACGCCGTCGGGATCGGTGACGAAGGTCGCCATCCGGTCCTGGATCCACGCGCGCGCGATCTTCTCGAACTCGACCTTGACCACGACCACGCCGAGCGGTCGACCGGCGCGGTCGATCCGTCGCGACAGGTACAGGCCCGGCCGCCCGCTGACGCTGCCGAGCGCGAAGAACTCGGTCGCGCCCGACACCATCGCCTTGGTGAAATAGTCGCGGAACCGGTAGTCGTGGCCGAGGAAGCTGTCGGGGCGCCCGGCATTCGAGGCGGCGATCGCCATGCCCTGCGTGTCGAGTGCGTAGATCACCGGGGCGCCGGTGCGTTCCGCCAGCAGCGCGAGCTTGGTGTTGAGCGCCGGGTCGACCTTGCCCGAGGCCAGCGCCGCGCGGACGTCGGGATATTCGCCGAGCATGATCGGTAGCAGGCGATAGGTCTGCAACTCGGCTTCGAGCAGGCGAAGGTTGCTCCGCGTCTGCTGGACCGCGCGCATCCGAACGCCTGCGCGCGCGTCTTGAGCGGCGCGCTGGCCGTAGATCGAGGCGACTCCCGCGACGATCGTGCCAAGCGCCGCGAACGCCATCAGCACCGTCAACGCCGTGATGAAAAGGGAAGATCGGAGTCGCGTCATTTTGTGCGGATTATCACACACGCACTGGCCGCGCCATTGGTGAAACGCGGCGATTTCCACACGTCCGAACAATGGGTATGCTGGTAAATGGCTGAAAACCAACGTTCTAAGCGATGAAGGGGCTGGTCTTGTAGTCCCCGGTCCGGCCCGGCATTACCGTCGCACATAACGTCCCGCGTGAGTGGACGAGAATACCAGGAGGCGATGTTGACCCTACCCACTCAGACATATGGCGTCGCGGAAACGCCCGCACGGAAGCGCTGGAGCGGCCAGCTCTATATCCAGGTCCTGATCGCGATCGCGCTCGGCGCGGCGCTCGGGCATTTCTATCCGACCTATGGCGCGGCGCTGAAGCCGCTCGGCGATGCGTTCATCAAGCTGGTGAAGATGATCATCGCACCGGTGATCTTCCTGACGCTCGTCACCGGTATCGCCGGGATGAAGGAGCTCGGCTCGGTCGGCCGCGTCGCGGGCAAGGCGTTCGCCTACTTCCTGTTCTTCTCGACGCTGGCGCTGATCGTCGGTCTGATCGTCGCCAACGTCGTCCAGCCGGGCGCGGGGATGAACATCGACGCCGCCACGCTCGATACCAAGGGCATCGCCGACTACACCGTGAAGGCGCACGAGACGACGATCACCGGGTTCCTGATGAGCATCATCCCGGACACGATGGTCAGCGCGTTCACCGAGGGCAACATCCTCCAGATCCTACTCGTCGCGATCCTGTTCGGCATCTCGCTGAGCCTGGTCGGCGAGCCTGCCAAGCCAGTGCTGAACTTCCTCGAGCGGCTCAGCCTGATCGTCTTCAAGCTGGTCGGCATCCTGATGCGCGCGGCCCCGCTCGGCGCGTTCGGTGCGATCGCGTTCACGATCGGGAAGTACGGGATCGGCAGCCTCGCCAATCTCGGCGCGCTGGTCGCGACCTTCTATCTGACCGCGGCGCTGTTCGTGATCGTCATCCTCGGCACCGTCGCACGGCTGACCGGCTTCTCGATCTTCAAGCTGATCCGTTATCTGAAGGCGGAACTGCTGCTGGTCCTCGGCACCTCGTCGTCGGAAGCCGCGCTGCCGAACCTGATCCAGAAGATGGAAGCGGCAGGCTGCGAGAAGTCGGTCGTCGGGCTGGTCGTGCCGACCGGCTATTCGTTCAATCTCGACGGCACCAACATCTACATGACGCTGGCGGCGCTGTTCATCGCGCAGGCGACCAACACGCACCTGACGCTTGGCCAGGAACTGCTGTTGCTGGTCGTCGCGATGATCTCTTCGAAGGGTGCGGCGGGCGTCACCGGCGCGGGCTTCATCACCTTGGCCGCGACGTTGTCGATCGTGCCGACGGTGCCGATCGCGGGCATGGCGCTGATCCTTGGCGTCGACCGCTTCATGAGCGAGTGCCGCAGCCTCACCAACTTCATCGGCAACGCGGTCGCGACGATCGTCGTCGCCCGTTGGGAAGGCGGTCTCGACCGCGACAAGCTCGATGCCGCCTTGTCGGGCAAGCTCCCCGAGTTCGTGCCGGCGGCGATCCCCGCCGCTGCTACCGCCCACTGACGCGTACGGGGCCGGTTCGCCGGTCCCGCGTCCTGTACCGGATATTTGCTTATGACCTCGATGACGATCCGCCGCATGGCGTATGCGGCCGGCTTTGCCGCGTCCGCACTTTCGACCCTGGCCTTTTCGAGCGCGGCCATGGCGCAGGCCGAAGCGCCGCCCTCGCGACAGGCGAATGCCGGCGCCAAGGACGTGTCGAGCATCGCCGAGGCCTCGCCGATCGCCGAGAGCTATCCCAATGCCGCGATCGGTGACGGCGTGACGGCGGGTGGTTACAACCAGTCGCGCTGGGCGGAGGACTGGTCGAAGCTGCGCGATCCGAAGAAGCGCAAGGACATCGTCGACCAGCTGAAGTTCATCTCGATCTCGGGTGATGGCGACGTCTATCTGACGCTGTCGGGAGAGGCGCGGTTGCGCGTCAACCAGACGACCAACCCCAATCTGCGCGATGCCGAGGCACAGCGGCAGGACATTCTCCGCCTGTTTGGAGGGGCCGATCTGCATGTCGGTGAGCATCTCCGCTTCTACGGCGAGTTGGCCCACGGTACTTTGGACGGTCGAAATCTCGGCACCGCATTGCCCAACCTGCGCAACAAGCTTGCGGTGCAGCAGGCGTTCGTCGATCTGACCGGGACGGTCGCCGATGTCGACGTCGGCGTGCGCTATGGCCGCCAGACGTTTGCGGACGGTCCCAACCTGCTGGTCGTGCCGCGCGACAACAACACGTTGTTCTTCGGCTTCAACGGCTTCCGCGCCTGGGCACGCACCGCCGGCGTCCGCGCCGACGTGTTCGACTTCAAGCCGACTGCGTATGGCAATGGCGGTACACAGGATGACAATGCGGAGAGCGCGCGGCGCTTCTCGGGCATCTCGACGGGCATCGTCGTGCCGGAGACGCTGTTCGGGGGCTCGAAGCTGTACGTCGATCCGTTCCTCTGGCGCCTGCGCAACCGCGCGGCGGTATGGGGCACGGACAATGCGCGCGAAGTTCGCAACTTCTACGGCCTGCACGTCTGGGGTGATGCCGGGCCGGTCAATCTCGACTGGACGATCAATTACCAGGGCGGTTCGTACGACAATCGCTCGATCAAGGCGTGGCTGATCCTGTTGGCGCAGACCTACAAGCTCGGCGAAGGCAAGTCCGCGCCCCGCGTCGGCTTCCACGCCGATTATGCGAGCGGCGGCGGCGCGTACGGTAACGGCACGTTGCGCAACTCGTTGGCGCCGTTCGGCAACAACATCTATTACAGCTATCAGCTGTTCGCGACGCCGACCAACCTGGTCGCGCTGGCGCCGAACGTGACGTTCAGCGTGTTCGACAAGCTGCGGCTGACCGCGGAATATCAGCGCTCGTGGCGCGATACGACGAGCGATGCGGTGTACCGCGCGAACGGCTCGGCGTTTGCAGGCACGCAGAATTTCGGGGGCAAGAAGATCGCCGATACGCTGCGGTTCCAGGCGGTGTACCCGTTCACCTCGCGGCTGTCCTTCACCGGGCGCTACGAGCATCTGATCGCCGGGCCTGCGCTGACGAACGCGGGATACAAGAACTCTGACTTCCTGGCTGGCTGGATCAGCTACCGGTTTTGACGTTTTCCCCCCTCCCTGGAAGGGAGGGGCTGGGGGTGGGTCGGCTTCCGCATGGTCGAACGCGCGTGGTTCGAGCGGCCTACCCACCCCCGACCCCTCCGTTTCAGGGAGGGGAAAGACGTCGGATACCGTCTGGATTAACCTGCGTCGTTCGGCGCCGCGTTTTCTTCGTTTCGGACCATACCGGTCCTTCAATTCTACGATCGACTGTGGCACACAGGCTCCAACATCAGGAGTCACATGGCCATGGATCTCAGCTTCACGCCCGAGGAAGAAGCCTTTCGCGAGGAAGTCCGCAGCTTCTTCCGCGACAAACTGCCCGCGCGCCTCTCGACGCTGGTTCGCGAGGGTAAGCGGCTGCGCAAGTCGGACATGGAGGAATGGCACGCGATCCTCAACGAACGCGGTTGGCTGGCGAACCACTGGCCCGAGGAATGGGGCGGCCCCGGCTGGAGCATGATCCAGCGCTTCATCTTCGACAATGAGTCCGCGCTCGCGCACGCGCCCCGCGTGGTGCCGTTCGGCGTCAACATGCTCGGACCGGTGCTGATCAAATTCGGTTCCGAAGAGCAGAAGAAGCAGTGGCTGCCGCGGATCCTCGATGGCTCCGACTGGTGGTGCCAGGGGTATTCGGAGCCGGGCGCCGGGTCCGATCTCGCGGGCCTCAAGACCACCGCGGTCCGGAAGGGCGACGTCTATGTCGTAAACGGCCAGAAAACCTGGACGACGCTCGGCCAGCATGCCGACATGATCTTCTGCCTCGTCCGTACCGACGCGACCGCGAAGAAGCAGGAGGGCATCTCTTTCCTGCTGATCGACATGAAGTCGCCGGGCATCGAGGTCCGCCCGATTACGCTGATCGACGGCGAGCAGGAGGTGAACGAGGTGTTCTTCACCGATGTCGAGGTGCCCGTCGCCAACCTCGTCGGCGAAGAGAATCTAGGCTGGACCTACGCAAAGTATCTGCTGACCTATGAGCGCACCAACATCGCCGGCGTCGGCTTCTCGATCGCGTCGTTCGAGCGGCTGAAGGAAGTCGCGCAGATGCAGAAGAAAGGCGGGCGTTCGCTGGCGGATGATCCGTTGTTCGCGGCAAGGATGGCGCGGGTCGAGATCGATCTGGCCAACATGCAGACGACCAACCTCCGCGTGCTCGCGGCGGTCGCTGGTGGCGGTGCGCCGGGTGCGGAGAGCTCGATGCTCAAGATCAAGGGCACCGAGATCCGGCAGGAGATCACGTCGCTGACGCGTCGCGCCTATGGATCGTACGCGGCGCCCTACATACCCGAAGCTCTGGAGGCCGGGTGGAATGGCGAGGATGTCGGCCCGGAGGACGCGGCGATGGCGGCGCCGAGCTATTTCAACAACCGCAAACTGTCGATCTTCGGCGGGTCGAACGAGATCCAGAAGAACATCATCTCCAAAGCCATCCTGGGTCTCTGATACCATGAACTTCGAACACACCGACGACCGCCGCATGCTCGCCGACACGCTCGTGCGGGCGTTGCGCGACGGCTATCCGATCGAGACGCGCAACGCGGGCGCGTATGGCGACACGGGGTATGACCCGGCGGTCTGGCAGCAGTTGAGCGAACTTGGTATCGTCTCCGCGCTGTTCGACGAGGCGGCGGGCGGCTTCGGCGGCAGCGGGTTCGACATCATGGTGGTGTTCGAGGCACTCGGCCGCGCGCTGGTGGTCGAGCCGTTCCTGGGCGCGCTGATGGCGGGGCGTGCGCTGGCGAAGGCCGGCGGGCATGACGAGACGCTCGCTGGAATCGTGTCCGGCGAGACGATCGCCGCGTTCGCGTACGACGACGGCGCGACGCCGGTGACTGCGACGGAGAGTGGCGATGGCTGGATGCTGAGCGGGACGAAAGCAGTCGTGTCGCAGGCGGGTGCGGCATCGGTGTTCGTCGTGACGGTCGAGCAGGATGGCGATCCGCTCGTATTGCTCGTACCGGCGGATACGGCCGGGATATCGGTGCGCAGCTTCAACGTTGTCGAAGGCGGCGCGGCTGGTGATGTAACGTTCGAGAACGTTATTGTCGGCGCGGATGCGCGCGTTGGTGGCGAAGGGCAGGGGCAGGCGATCGTCGATGCGGCGGTCGGCGCGGGGTTGCTCGCGCTTTCGGCCGAAGCTGTCGGCGCGATGGAGTTCGTCAAGGAGGCGACGCTCGGTTACCTCCGCGACCGAAAACAGTTCGGCGTGCCGATCGGCAAGTTCCAGGCGCTCCAGCATCGGATGGCGACGGTGTTGCTGGAAATCGAGCAAGCGCATTCGGCGGTCATCAACGCGGCGTCGGCGTTCGATGGCGATGATGCGAAGGCGCGCGAGCGGGCGCTGGCGGCGGCGAAATATACGATCGGGCGGACTGGGGCATTGGTCGCGGAGGAGACGATCCAGCTTCACGGTGGGATCGGCATGACGTGGGAATATGCGGTGTCGCACTACGCCAAGCGGCTGGTGATGATCGACCACCAGTTGGGTGATGAGGATTATCATCTGCAGCGTTACATCGCGCTGGGCTGAACTCAATCACGACCACGACGCGTTCCCCTCCCTGGAAAGGGAGGGGCTAGGGGTGGGTAGGCTGCTTGGGATCCACAGCGCCGGCCAATCGGCCGACCCACCCCAACCCCTCCCTTCCAGGGAGGGGTTGGGGTTAGTGGTTGGTCTCGACGAGAGCGCCTTCTACCGGGACAACAGCATCCGGCCCGGTCTCCACCTCACCCGTCTTGATCGTAACCCGCTGCGCGATCATCGGCCGCAACCGCACCCCAAGGCAGATCACCGTCGGCCACAGCAACGTGTTGATGATGTCCAGCGAGGTATCCTCCCAACGCCAAGAGCCGAAATTTAATCGGTCCATGATCTCGTTGAACGCCTCGCCCGCGACGACCACCCACCATGGAATGAACGTCCCGAATGACCGCCGCGTGATCAGCCGGGCAATCATCAGCAGCGCCATGCCCGCATGAATATGGAGGATGATATCGGGAAGGCCGGTGCCGTCGCCGATCGCGTCGATCATCTGGTGATAGAGTTTGGGGATCAACGCGCTGCTCCAGGCCCGGCGATGCTGCCATGCAACATCGATCTATACGGGCGTCACTCGGGGGCGGCAATCGGCGGGGAGGACGCGCCCAGCATCAGCGGCTTCAGGTCGCCGATTGTGACGTCCAGCCAGGCGATGAACCGGTCGATCCGCGCGATCCGGCGGACGTCGCGGTGGACGACGAGCCAGAACGAGCGCTGGATGTCGACCGCTTCGGGCAGCACGCGCACCAGTCCCGGCATTTGGTCACCGATGAAGCACGGAAGTATCCCGCATCCCGCGCCCGCGGCGATAAGCTCGGCCTGCGCGACGATGCTCGAACTGCGGATCGACGCATCCAGGCGCCCGTCGATCTCCGCGAGATAGCGGAGTTCGGGCGCGTAGATCATGTCCGGTACGTAGCCGATCAGGCGGTGCCGCATCAGGTCTGCAGTGGTCGCGATCGGTCCCGACCGTGCGAGGTGATCGGGATGCGCGTAGAGCCCGAGGTGATAGTCCGTCAGCTTCCGCGCCACCAACGGGCCACTCTTCGGCCGCGCGAGCATTACCGCGATATCCGCCTCTCGCCGTGAGGGATTGAGGAAACCGGTCGACGCGATCAGATCGATCGCGATCCGAGGATGCTGGTTGGTGAACGACGCAAGCCGCGGCGCAAGGATGCGGCTGCCGAACCCTTCGGACACGCTCAGCCGGATCGGGCCGGCGAGCACGCCTGCATCGTTGCCGACGACCTCCTGGATACCGAGCGCGGACGCTTCCATCGTCTCCGCATGGTCGAGCAACGCCGCACCGCGTTCGGTCAGCGCGTATCCGGCGACCGTCTGTTCGAACAACGTCGTCTGGAGTCGTCGCTCCAGCCGTTGCAGCCGCCGCGACACCGTCGTCGCGTCCTGTCCCAGCAGTTTTGCCGCTGGCCCAAGCCGGTGCGTGCGCGCCAGAGCGAGGAAATACCGGACGTCGTCCCAATCCATGAACGCCTCACCCTATGCTGCATATTCGCAGAGCGATTCTGCAAACAACCCCGCTTGGCTGCGAAACGCTTATGCCCGACGGTGCGTGCAACAAGAAGAGGATGCCATGCGGACTATCGAGAATTTCGTTAGCGGTGCGGCCAGCACGGCCGAGCGCTTCGGTGATGTATTCGACCCGAATTCGGGCGAGGTGCAGGCGCGCGTGCGGCTGTCCGGCGCGACCGATCTGGACCGTGCGGTCGCTGCGGCGCAGAAGGCGCAGCCGGGCTGGGCGGCGACCAACCCGCAGCGTCGTGCTCGCGTGATGTTCGAGTTCAAGCGGCTCGTCGAGGCGAACATGGACGAACTCGCGCGGCTGCTCTCGTCCGAGCACGGCAAGGTGATCGCGGACTCGAAGGGCGACATCCAGCGCGGGCTCGAGGTGATCGAGTTCTGCTGCGGCATCCCGCACATCCTGAAGGGCGAATATACGCAGGGCGCCGGGCCGGGGATCGACGTCTATTCGATGCGCCAGCCGCTTGGCATCGGTGCGGGCATTACGCCGTTCAACTTCCCGGCAATGATCCCGCTGTGGATGTCGGGCGTCGCGATCGCCACCGGCAACGCTTTCATCCTCAAGCCGTCCGAGCGTGATCCATCGGTGCCGGTGCGGTTGGGCGAATTGTTCGTCGAGGCGGGGCTGCCCGAGGGCATCTTTCAGGTCGTCCACGGCGACAAGGAAATGGTCGACGCGATCCTCGATCATCCGGCGATCTCGGCGGTCAGCTTCGTCGGATCGTCCGACATCGCGCATTACGTGTACCGCCGCGGCGTCGAGGCGGGCAAGCGCGTCCAGGCCATGGGCGGCGCGAAGAACCACGGCATCGTCATGCCCGACGCTGACCTCGACCAGGTCGTCGCGGACCTGTCGGGCGCGGCGTTTGGCTCGGCCGGCGAGCGTTGCATGGCGCTGCCGGTGGTGGTGCCGGTGGGCGAGAAGACCGCGATTGCCCTCCGCGAGAAGCTGATCCCGGCGATCGCTGCTTTGCGGGTTGGTGTGTCGACGGACAACGACGCGCATTACGGGCCGGTGGTGAACGCGGCACATCGCACCCGCATCGAGAACTGGATCCAGACCGGAGTCGACGAGGGCGCGGAACTGGTCGTCGACGGGCGCGGGTTCGCGTTGCAGGGGCATGAGAAGGGCTTCTTCATCGGGCCGTCGCTGTTCGACCATGTGACGACGGAGATGTCGGCGTACAAGGAGGAGATCTTCGGGCCGGTGCTCCAGATCGTCCGCGCCGCCGATTTCGAGGAGGCCGTGCGCCTGCCGAGCGAGCATCAATACGGCAACGGCGTCGCGATCTTCACCCGCAACGGGCACGCGGCGCGCGAGTTCGCGGCGCGGGTGAACGTCGGGATGGTCGGCATCAACGTGCCGATCCCGGTGCCGGTGGCGTATCACACGTTCGGCGGGTGGAAGCGCTCGGCGTTCGGCGACACCAACCAGCACGGGATGGAAGGCGTGAAGTTCTGGACCAAGGTCAAGACGATCACGCAGCGCTGGCCGGATGGGTCTGCGCTGCCGGCGATGGCCGAGGATGGCGGTCCGGCGCGGAATAACGACGCGTTCGTTATCCCGACGATGGGGTGAGTAGGGTGGTGCCCTCCCATCCCGTCATCCTGGACTTGATCCAGGATCCAGAGTTACGAGGCGCTACGCCCGTGGCTCTGGATCCTGACTTTCGTCAGGATGACGGGAGGGGATCGAAACCCCAGTCTTCGGCCAGATCGCGCCAGGTGGGATTGTGGGTTTCAATCAATTCGATCTTCCAGGAGCGCTTCCAGACCTTGAGCTGCTTCTCGCGGGTAATGGCGGCTTCCATCGTGTCGGCCATCGCGAACCACACCAGTTGGTTCACGCCGTATCGTTTTGAGAAACCATCGAATGTCCCCTCGCGGTGCTGAACGATCCGTGCCATCAGGTTGGACGTCACGCCGACGTACAGCGTTCCGTTGCGCCAGCTCGCCATGATATAGACCGCCGGTTGCCTAGCCATACCATTCCCCCAAGTCGCCATCCTGACGAAAGTCAGGATTCCGAGCCACCAGTTTCGGCGTTCCTGGCTCTGGATGCTGGGTCGAGCCCAGCATGACGGAAGAGAGACCTATGACCAACCAGTTCGACCTCACCGACGACCAGCGCGAAATCCAAGAGCTGGCGCGCCGCTTTACTGCCGACCGGATCACCCCGCACGCGGCCGAGTGGGACGAGAAACACATCTTCCCGCGCGAGACGATCAAGGCGGCGGCCGAACTCGGCTTCGCGGCGATCTACGTCAGCGAGGAGAGCGGAGGGATCGCGCTTGGGCGGCTCGAAGCGGCGCTGATCATGGAGGCAATGTCGTACGGATGTCCTTCGACGTCGGCGTTCATCAGTATCCACAACATGGCTGCGTGGATGATCGATCGGTTCGGATCACAGGGCGTGAAGGACAAGTATCTCCCCAGCATGGTGACGATGGACCGGCTAGGCAGCTACTGTCTGACAGAGCCGGGCTCCGGCTCCGACGCGGCTGCGCTGAAGACGCGCGCGGTTCGCGACGGCGACGACTGGATCGTGACGGGCTCGAAGCAGTTCATCTCGGGTGCGGGCGAGAACGAGGTGTACGTGACGATGGTCCGTACCGGTGAGGACGGACCGAAGGGCATTTCCTGCCTCGTGATCGAGAAGGACATGCCGGGCGTGTCGTTCGGCGCGAACGAGAAGAAGCTCGGGTGGCATTCGCAACCGACGCGGCAGGTAATCTTCGATGGCGTCCGCGTGCCGGCGGCGAACATGGTCGGCGGCGAGGGCGAGGGCTTTCGGATCGCGATGATGGGGCTCGATGGCGGGCGGCTGAACATCGGTGCGTGCTCGCTGGGGGGCGCGCAGCGGTGTCTCGACGAGGCGATCGCGTATACCAAGGATCGGAAACAGTTCGGGAAGGCGATCGCGGACTTCCAGAACACGCAGTTCATGCTGGCGGACATGGCGACCGAATTGGAGGCGGCGCGGGCGCTGCTTTACATGGCAGCGGCGAAGGTGACGGCGAACGCGCCCGACAAGACCAAGTTCGCGGCGATGGCGAAGCGGCTCGCGACCGATACCGGCTCGTCGGTGGTCGACCGCGCGTTGCAGTTGCATGGCGGGTATGGGTATCTGCAAGACTACCCCATCGAACGCTTCTGGCGCGACCTGCGCGTGCATTCGATCCTTGAGGGGACGAACCAGGTCATGCGGATGATCGTCGGTCGCGAACTGACGCGGCAATAGCATGTTCTCCCGCGAAGGCGGGAGTCCAGTCTGGGCTCCCGCCTTCGCGGGAGAACAAGGAAGAGCGAATGACCGAAGACCTGATCACCACTGTTGAGGGCCCGATCGGCCGTATTCGTCTCAATCGGCCTAAGGCCTTGCATGCGCTGAACTTGGCGATGTGCGAAGGCGTGATTGAGGCGCTGGAGGCGTGGCGCGATGACGCGGCGGTCGAGGCGATCGTGATCGATCATGCGGAAGGGCGTGGGTTCTGCGCTGGCGGGGATATCCGCATGCTTGCAGCCTCGGGCGCGACCGATGGCGTTGAGGCGCGGGCGTTCTTTCATGCTGAGTACCGCATGAACCATCGGCTGTTCACGTATGCCAAGCCGATCGTTGCGTTCATGGATGGGATCACGATGGGCGGCGGCGTCGGTCTCGCGCTGCCGTGCCGATTCCGGGTGGCGACGGAGAACACCAAGTTCGCGATGCCCGAGACGGGGATCGGGTTGTTCCCGGACGTTGGTGGCGGCTGGTATCTGTCGCGGTTGCCGGGGCGGATCGGGCAGTATCTCGCGCTGACCGGGCACCGGTTCGATGGCGCGGAGTGTCTCGCGCTTGGGTTGGCGACGCATTTTCTCGCGAGCGATACGCTTGATACGGCCAAGGCGCGGATTGCGGAGACGCCGCAGGATATTGTGGGCGTGCTGGACGCATTGGCGACGTCGGCACCCGACGCGAAGATCCTCGCGTGCAAAGACGATATTGACCGGCTGTTTGCGTCGGACGTGCTGGAAGAAATCTATGACGCGCTCGACGCCGATGGTGGGGAGTGGGCGACTCAGACGCTCACGACGCTGAAGACCAAGTCGCCGCAGACGATGAAGGTCTCTCTTCGATTGCTCCACGAGGGCGCGGCGATGGCGAGTTTCGCCGACGAGATGCGGCAGGAATATGCGGTCGGCGCGCATGTCGTGCAGCTGCATGACTTTATCGAAGGCGTGCGGGCGGTGATCGTCGACAAGGACAATGCGCCGCGCTGGGACCCCGCGACGCCCGAGGATGTCACCGATCACGTGATCGACCAGATCTTCGCGCCTTTGCCGGAACATGAGGCTTGGACCCCGGGCTGATCGAACGATGTTCTCCCGCGAAGGGTTTCCCTTCAAAGTATAACTTTGAAGGGGCCCTGAAGGCGGGAGCCCAAACTGGGTCCCCGCCTTCGCGGGGATACAAGGAGTAAGTGAATGACCTACGAAACGATCCTGGTCGAGCAGCGCGGTGGCGTTACGCTCGTCACGCTGAACCGTCCGCAGGCGCTGAACGCGCTCAATTCGCAGGTGCTCGCCGACCTGATCGCCGCGTTTGCCGCGTTCGATGCGGATACGTCGCAAGGCTGCGCGGTGCTGACCGGCTCGGCCAAGGCGTTCGCGGCGGGGGCGGACATCAAGGAGATGCAGTCACAGGGCTTCGCGGAGATGTACGCGAGCAACTTCTTCGCGGGCTGGGAGCATTTCGCGCGGACGCGGAAACCGATGATCGCGGCGGTCGCGGGCTATGCGCTCGGCGGCGGGTGCGAGCTGGCGATGATGTGCGACTTCATCCTCGCCGCGGATACCGCCAAGTTCGGCCAGCCTGAGATAAAGCTGGCGGTGTCGCCAGGGATGGGCGGATCGCAGCGGCTCACGCGCGCGGTCGGCAAGGCCAAGGCGATGGAGATGTGCCTGACCGGGCGGATGATGGATGCGGCAGAAGCCGAGCGCGCTGGGCTCGTCTCGCGGATCGTGCCGGCGGACGAGTTGGTCGAGGAGGCGGTGAAGACGGCGACCACGATCGCCGCGATGGCGCCGCTGGCGGTGCTGGCGAACAAGGAAATGGTCAACGCGGCGTTCGAGACGGGGCTTGCGATGGGCGTCCAGTTCGAGCGGCGGTTGTTCCACGGGCTGTTTGGGACTGAAGACCAGGGCGAAGGCATGGCCGCATTCGTCGAGAAGCGCGCCGGGACCTGGACGGGGAAATGATCGTAATTCCCCTCCCGCTTGCGGGAGGGGTCAGGGGAGGGGCGTGCCGCGACCACGCGAGACGTGTTTGCGGCACTGCCCTCCCCCAACCCCTCCCGTGAACGGGAGGGGAGTAGAATTTAGGAGAGAGAACATGGCACGGATCGGTTTCATCGGGCTCGGCAACATGGGCGGCGGGATGGCGGCGAACCTCGCCAAGAAAGGCCACGACGTCCGCGCGTTCGACCTGAGCGCCGACGCGCTGGACAAGGCGAAGGCCGCCGGATGCCTGCCGGTCGCGTCCGCTGCCGAAGCCGCGGACGGTGCCGAGGCGATCGTGACGATGCTCCCTGCCGGCAAGCATGTCGCGGAGGTCTATGACGCGCTGTTCGGCGTCGCGTCGCCGTCCGCGATCCTGATCGACTGTTCGACGATCGACGTCGCCACCGCCAAGCAGGTCGCCGCCGCGGCGCAGGCCAAGGGCCTCGTTGCGGTCGACGCGCCCGTCTCTGGCGGGATCGGCGCGGCGAACGCAGGGACGCTCACCTTCATGGTCGGTGGGTCGGCGGAGGCGTTCGACCGGGCGCAGGCGATCCTTGCCGACATGGGCAAGGCGGTGATTCACGCGGGTGCGAACGGCGCGGGGCAGGCGGCGAAGATCTGCAACAACATGATCCTCGGCGCGACGATGATCGCGACCTGCGAGGCGTTCGTGCTGGCGGAGAAGTTGGGCCTCGATGCGCAGGCGTTCTACGATATCGCCAGCGTCTCGTCCGGGCAGAGCTGGTCGATGACCACGTACGCGCCGCTGCCCGGCATCGGTCCCGATACGCCCGCCGATCATGACTATCAGGGTGGGTTCGCGGCGGCGCTGATGCTTAAGGACCTGCGGCTTGCGATGGCGGCGGCAAAGGACACCGGCGCGGATACGCCGATGGGCGCGAAAGCAGCCGAGCGTTACGAGGCGTTTGCCGAGGCCGGGCAGGGTAGCCTCGACTTCTCGGCGATCATCCGCACGCTGCGCGGTTAGGTCTTAGAGGAAGCGGATCAGCATCAGCAGCAGGCCGAGGATCGACACCGTCCAGCACAGGCTGCGGACATATTTGATGCCGAACAGGTAGAGCGGGATGTAGGCGATCCGCGCACCGAACCAGAGCCATGCGCCGATCGCACCGAGTCCGCCGGTGCGATCGGTCACGGCCAAGCCCAGCGCTAGCGCGATGAAGACCGGGTAGGTTTCCTGAAAATTCTTGAGCGCACGTTCGGCGCGGCCGGCCATCTCGCCGAGCGGCTTCTGTTCGCCGTCGCGCGGGCTTGCGTTCCAGTCGAGCCCGCGATCGCGCGTAGCCGTCTGCCCCTGGATCATGACGTACGCAAACAGCAGGACCGTCGACCAGCCGAGCAGCAGCAATTCCGTCGGTAAATGCGTCATGATCGATCTCCGCTAGAGCAGCGGGTCTCGAACGCTGCTAGCGTGCTTGTGTTGCAACCTTGATCTGCTGATCGGCAAGCGATTGGCGGGCATCGTGCTCGCGATGAAATGCGCGGTCGGCGTCGTCGATCGCGCCAAGCAATGCGCCGAAGCAGGGGGCATCGTCGATCGGATAGACGCGCGAAAGATCGTGCCCCAGCGCAAACACGTCGCGTTGCGTGAGAAGTCCGATCGCGACGATACGGTCTGGGTCGGACATGTTAGGCTCCCGTGATGCAATATAAGTTAACGCGCTCTACGCGTTAACGGTACCGGCCTATCGCGAAAACACGCCCAGCGGAGCGTCAACCAAGGCCGAGCCGCTCGCGCGCCTGCCACCGGGCCATCATCAGCACCGACACCACCGCCAATCCGGTCGCCAGCCCGGTCCAGATACCGACGCCGCCCCAGCCGCGGGCAAAGGCGAGCCACGCGCCGACCCCGATGCCGATCCCCCAATAACCGATCGCGGCGAAGATCATCGGCACCGTGGTATCCCCCAATCCGCGCAACATGCCTGCGCCGATCACCTGCGCGCCGTCCACCACCTGAAATATCGCAGCCACCGCGAGCAGCGAGATCGCGAGCGCGACGACCGGCGCGTTCGCAGGCGCATCGACGTCGAGGATGATCCCGATCAGCAGTTGTGGGGCGAGGATCAGCAATGCGGCGGTCAGCACCATGAAGCTCTCGCCGATCGCGAACGCCGCCCAACCTGCGCGCCCTATGCCGGCGCGGTCGCCACGCCCAGACGCCAGGCCGACGCGGATCGTCGCCGCCTGCGCGATGCCAAGCGGGACCATGAAGGTGACGCTGGCGATCTGGATCGCGATCGCATGCGCCGCCAGCGGCACGGTGCCGAGCAGCCCCATCAGGAACACCGCCGCGATGAACACGGTGGATTCGAACCCGAGCGTGATCGCGATCGGCAGGCCGAGCTTCCAGACCGCGCGGTATCGGGGCCAGTCGGCGCGCCAGAACCGGCCGAGCAGGCGATAACGGCGGAACGGCCTGGCGTAGACGATGACCGCTGCCATCGCGATGAAGCTGAGGCCGTTCGCGATGCTGCTCGCCATCCCCGAGCCGAGCAGGCCGAGCGCGGGGAGACCGGCATGACCGAAGATCAGCAGCCAGTTGAGCCCGGCGTTGACGACCAGCAACCCGACCATCACCACCAGCGACCATGCCGGTTTTTCCAGCGCAGCGACGAATGCGCGGAGCACGAGGAAGCATAGGCTGGGCAGCATCCCCCACATCACTGCGCGGACGAACCGCGCCGCTTCGTGCGCAAGCAGTGGATCCTGGTCGAGCAGGTGGACTAGGATCGGCTCTGCATTCCACAACACGATCCACGAGGGGATGCAGAGCGTGGCGGCGACCCATATCGTCTGGCGCACGGTTCGCCGGATGTCGCGTACCGCATGCGGCCGCGCACCGCGCTCGCGCGCGATCATCGGGACGGCGGCGGTGGTGAGGCCCATGCCGAAGATCAGGAAGACGAGGTAGAGGTTCAGCCCGAGCGTCGCCGCCGCGAGCGTGTCCGACCCCAGTCGCCCGAGCATCGCGACGTCGGTCGCGCCGACTAGCGCCTGGGCGAGGTTGGTCGCGACCAGCGGCCAGGCGAGTTTCAGTGTGGCGGCGAACTCGGTGCGCCAGGGGCGGGGCGGGGTGGACGTCATGCGCTGGCTTTAGCCGGGTTGGGCGGCTTGTCGATTGCTCCCGTCGATCCTCCCCCGGGAGCGGGGGCGTTCGAGACGACGGAGGGGGAGGAAACGCAACGGATGTCATCCATGCCGCCCCCTCCGTCAGGCGAGTGCCTGCCACCTCCCCCTGGCGGAAGAGGATCGATAGGCACAAATTCGGTGCGAACGGCACGAGTCGAATTGCCCAACGCTTCCCAACCACTCCGTCATCCTGACGAAAGTCAGGATCCAGGGTAACGAACGTCGTCCGGTTTGGCTCTGGGTCCTGACTTTCGTCAGGATGACGGGTGGAGTTTGGCGCACGCTGACGTCCGACCCCACGCTGGCCTCTATTCTACTGCATCAACCCGGCAGCGCGGAGGGCGTTCTCGATCGTCGCCTGGATACCGGCGGGGGCTTCGGTGCGGGGCTTTGCCGCAGGTTTCGGCGAGACGGGAATGGCGATCTTGGCGACGCGTTCGACCGAGGCCGGCTTGGCCGCAGTTTCCACCCTCGCCGCCGCTAGCAGGCCCCAGGACTTCGCGATCACCGCCGTGCTCGAAAGTCCGACATCGAGCATGAACGGTCCCGCAACCCCCAAGCGCTCACCACGCAATGGATCGATCGGCGTGCCGTGGCCCATGCCCGGGACGGTCCAGTCCTCGACGACATCGCGCCCTTCCGCGTCCGACCAGATCCGGTGGACGGCGGTGCCTACCCGCTCCGTGCGCATCGCTTTGGCGTCGACGCCGTGGACGCCGCGCCATTGCCGCGCGATCGTGTCCGCGTTCGCCACGCTCACCGTCGCGTCCGCGCCGCCGTGCCAGATCGCGAGCGTCGGCCAGCGTCCGTCGTGGCCACGAGCGCCGCTGCGGACCATGTCGACCAGCGCGGCATCGCTGGTGTCGCCATGCCCGCGCATCCGATCGAGCGCCTGCGACACGCCGGTCGCGGTACCGTAGGCGAGCCCGCCGATCACCGCGCCACCCGCAAACAGGTCCGGGCGCGTGACGAGCATCGCCATCGTCATCGCGCCGCCCGCCGACAGCCCGGTGACGTACACGCGGCTGCGATCGAGGCCGTGGCGCGCGATCATCGTCTCGGTCATCTGCGCGATCGATTCGGCCTCGCCGCCCGCCTGCGCGGTGTCCTCCGACGCGAACCAGTTGAAGCAGCGATTGGGATTGTTCGCGCGCGTCTGCTCGGGGAAGACCAGCGCGAAACCCGCGCGATCGGCGAGCTTCGACCAGCCTGACCCGTGGTCATACCCGGCCGCGGTCTGCGTGCAGCCGTGGAGCACGACGACCAGTGGCGCGTTCACTGGCAGATCGGCGGGAACGTAGCTGAAGCCCAGCAGGGCCCCCGGGTTGGTCCCGAACTCGGCCAGTGGCGTCAGGCGGCTGGGCGCGGTGTCGCGCGGCGTCGGGGCTCCGGCGCGCGCCATGCGGGCGAGGGTATCGGCGATGTTTCTCACGGTAAACGAGCCTTTCGTCGCCAGCGTACTCGGCCGCGATCTTATCTCAACGTCGCAAGTACATCATTTGTTGCTGCAGTGCAGCAAGAACGTCAGGATCAATGCCTGATCGTATCGCACGCTTCGGTGATCGCCGCGTAGATCCGGTCGAGATCGGGATCGTCGATGCAATAGGGCGGCATGACGTAGACGGTGTTGCCGAGCGGGCGGAGCAGCAGGTCGCGCTCGCCGAAGAACGCAAGCAGGCGCGGGCCGATCTGCGACAGATAGCCGTCCTCGCCGCGGAGTTCGACCGCGGTGATAGTGCCGATCTGGCGCGCGTTGGCGATGCGGGGGTGGCGGGCGAGAGCTTCCAGCCGCGAGGCCTGGCGGGCGGCGAGGTCGGCGATCCGTTCGCGCACCGGCTCGTCGCGCCAGATCGCGAGGTTCGCATTGGCGGCGGCGCAGGCGATCGGGTTGGCGGTGTAGCTTGAGGAGTGGAAGAACATCCGCGCCCGGTCGGTGCCGTAATGCGCCTGGTAGATCGCCTCGGTCGCCATCGTCACCGCGAGCGGGATCGCGCCGCCGGTCAGGCCCTTCGACAAGCAGAGGATATCGGGCACCACGCCCGCCTGTTCGCAGGCGAGCAAAGTGCCGGTGCGGCCCCAGCCGGTCATCACCTCGTCGGCGATGAACAGGACGTCGTGCGCGGAACAGATCCGCCGCATCTCGGCGAGGATATGCGCGGGATAAATGTGCATCCCACCCGCGCCGAGCAGCAGCGGCTCGACGATGAACGCGGCGGGGTGTGCGGCGCAGGCTTTCTCCAGCGCGTCGAGCGTTGCTTGCTCGCACCCGGCGGCGGGGAAGGGGATCGTGCCGACGTCGAACAGCAACGGCGCGTAGGCGCGGTTGTAGACGCCGCGCGCGCCGACCGACATCGCGCCGATCGTGTCGCCGTGATAGCCGTGTTCGAGCACCAGGATGCGGTGGCGATCCTCGCCGCGGTCGAGCCAGTAGCCGAGTGCCATCTTCAGCGCGCACTCGACGCTGGTCGAGCCTGAGTCGGAGAAAAAAACTCGCGTAAGCTCGGGCGGCATAATCGCGGTCAGGCCGCGCGCGAGGTCTTCAGCCGGCTGGTGCGTCCAGCCGGCGAAGATGATCTGGTCGAGCTTCCCCGCCTGCTCGGCGATCGCCGCCATGATCTTCGGGTTGGCGTGGCCATGTGTCGTAACCCACCAGGACGAGATCGCATCGACGATCCGGCGGCCGTCGGCGGTGTAAAGCGCGGCGCCCTCGGCATGCGTGACGAGCGGGATCGGCTCGCACAGGCCGTGCTGCGTGAAGGGGTGCCAGACGGGAGAGTCGGTCACCGGAACGCCTCCAGGTCGAAGTTCGCGGCGAACGCCTGCGCCAGCGTCGCAGCGTTGAGTGGATCGAGGCGGGGCAGGCGGCCGAGCCGACGGACCTTGCTGAGCGTGGCGATCGTCGCCTCGCTATCCTCGACCGGGTCGCCGACGAAGGCGATGCCCAGGATGGGGACAGCGCGGCTGCGCAGTGCCTCGATCGAGAGCAGGCTGTGGTTGATCGTGCCGAGCCCAGTGCGCGCGACGAGTACGATCGGCGTGTTCCACCGCGCGAACAGGTCGGCGAAGATCAGGTCGCGTGTCACGGGGACCATCACGCCGCCCGCGCCCTCGACCACCAGCGGACCATCGATTTCGGGTAGCGCAAGCCGGTCCGCATCGATGCTGACACCGTCGATCTCGGCGGCGAGATGCGGCGAGCACGGTGTCGTCAGCCGGTATGCTTCGGGTAGCACGTGGTCCGCGGGCACGCCGAGCGTCACGACCGAGGCTGCGTCGCTGCCATCTGCAAGTCCGGCCTGCACCGGCTTCCAATACCGCGCGCCGAGTGCGGCGGTGAGCGCGGCGGCGAACACGGTCTTGCCGATATCGGTGTCTGTTCCGGTAACGACGATCGTCATTGCAATGCCTCTCCCATGACGTCAGCCAGAGCCTCGATATCCGCGACCTTCGCGTTGAGCGTCAACGAAATCCGCAACCGTGATCCGCCCTCGGGCACGGTCGGCGGACGTATCCCGCGCACGTCGAACCCAGCCGCCTGGATCGCGCCCGCCACATGCATCGTCCGCGCGGCGTCCCCCAGCACCAGCGGCAGGATCTGCGACCCCGTCGCCGCGACACCGTAGGGTGCGAGCGCGCGCTCTGCCTTGGCGATCAACGTCCAGAGCCTCTCCCGGCGCGCCGGTTCGTCCGCGACGATCCGCAGTGCCTCGCCAACCGCCAGTGCCATTAGTGGCGACGGTGCGGTCGAGAAAATGAACCCGCTTCCGCGGTTGACGATAAATTCGCGCATGACCGCGGGGCCACACAAAAGAGCGCCCTCGCACCCCAGCGCCTTGCCGCAGGTCCGCAAGGTAATGACGTTTTCGCACCCGTCGAGCGCTTCGGCTAGCCCGCGACCATCGGTGCCGAACACACCCGTCGCATGTGCCTCGTCGATCAGCAGGACGGCGTCGTGGCGGTCCGCGATTTCGGATAAAGCCGCGAGCGGAGCCTGGTCGCCGTCCATGCTGTAGAGGCTCTCGACCGCGATCCACACGCGGCCAGTGCCGCCCGACGCGCGCCATGCGGCGATCGCGCCCTCGAACGCATCGGCATCGTTATGCGCGGCGGCGACGAAGGTTGCTCGAGCGAGACGCATGCCCTCGTGCGCGCTGGCGTGGATCAGCGCGTCGTGGACGATCAGGTCGCCGCGTTGTGGCAGCGTCGCGAACAGGATCGTGTTGGCGACATACCCGCTCGCGAAGAACAGCGCGGCCTCGCTCCCGAAGAACCGCGCGGCATCCGCCTCCAGTGCTTCATGCTCGGGCGCATTGCCGCGCAATAGCCGCGACCCGCCCGAACCGACCGGGACGCCGCGCTGCAACGCATCGGTCATCGCCGCGCGGAGCCGGTCCGATCCGGCGAGTCCGAGATAGTCGTTCGAAGCGAAGTCGACGCCCGTACGCGGCCGGAGCGATCGGTACCGGTCGGCAGCCGTCAGTCTGGCGAGGTCTCGTTCCTGTTCGGCGAACATCATCGCGCCGCCCTAAACCTTGCGCGCCGCGAAGACGATCCCTGCTTCGAGTCTTGGGTCTAACCAGCGTTCCACGTCTCGATGAACGTCTTCGCGCGTGCGCCGACGTCCGCTGCGGTCATGCCGGGCGCGAACAGGGCGGAGCCCAGACCGAAGCCAGCAGCGCCGGCCTTCCGCCAATCCGCCATCAGCTCCGGCACGATCCCGCCGACCGGCAACACGCGCGCATCCTTGGGAAGGATTGCGCGCATCGCCTTCAACACCGTGGGGCCGGCGGCTTCGGCGGGGAACAGCTTCAGCGCAGCGGCCCCGGCGTCGAGCGCCGCGAATGCCTCGGTGGGCGTGGCGATGCCGGGGAGCGCGACATAGCCCTTGTCCGCGGCTGCAGTGATCACGCGCACGTTGGCGTTCGGGGCGATGATCAGCGTGCCGCCCGCCGCGCCGACCGCCTCGACGTCTTCGAAGCGCAACACCGTGCCTGCGCCAACGACCGCGCGGCCCTCGAACCGGCGCGCCAGTCGGGCGATGCTGTCGAGCGGATCGGGCGAGTTCATCGGCACTTCGAGGATCGTGAAGCCCGCCTCGACCAAAGCCTCGCCGATCGCCTCGACCTCGTCGGGCTTTACGCCGCGGAGGATCGCGATCAGCGGGCATTTCGCGAAGGCGTCGTCAAAGGCTTGGCGATGTGTGGTCATGCTGCAAGGTCCTGAATACGGGTGATGCCGGCCACGAACGCGGCCTGACTGTCTATATGGTGCGACGCGCCGCCGAGAGCATCGATCGCGCTGGCATACAGCGCGCCGAGGGCGGGATCGGCGAGAATGTGGACGGTCGCGCCGGGTTCGATCCGCGCGGCGGTATCCGCGCCGATCAGCAGGCCGCTGGCGAACGAGGCGGCGTGGGCGTCGTCGGCGATCCCGAGTACGCCGCGCGCGCGAATCGCGAACAGGCTGGCGGCGAGATCGCGTTTGGCCCCTTCCGCAACGCCTTCGAGGAACGCCGCGCCCGGCTCGACCGGATGGCCGAGTTGTCGCGACAGGACACCGTGCGCGCGGAGCAGGGCGAACAGCTCGCCGGTCATCGCCGTGGTGAACCGCGTGATCCGCCCCTTGTCCAAGGTCGCCCATTTGCAATGCGTGCCCGGCTGGCACACCAGCCCGGCGGCGACCGCGCCGAGCAATTGCACTTCCTCGCCGCGCATCACGTCGGCGTGCACCCCATCGCGGTACGACAGTCCGGGGACGATCGCGGTCCGATCGTCGACCCGGTCGAGCGCGGCGGCGACTTCTGCAAGTCCTGCGGGGGCGGCGACATAGGGCACGCTACGCCAGCCGATGTTCGATCCGACCATCCCCGCCAGCAGCATCGGCAGGTCGCCCAGCCGTTCGCGGATACCCGCAACCTCGGCGCCGTACTCGTCGGTCGCCACGGTCGCGGCGCCGCGGTCGTCGCGCTCGGTCGCAACGACGGTACCGTCCTCGATCCGGAACGCGCGCCGATTGGTGGTGCCCCAGTCGACTGCAATGAAAGGCTGCATAACTCTACCTCGACGTCGTCGCGAGCTTGACGGTTTCGCCTGTATCCGCCCGCATCGTCGCCAATTGTAGGATGATTGCCGCAAGCCTTCCACCGGATATCGTTGCGGCACGTTGCAAGACGCGTGACACCAGGAGCGCGTTGCGCCAAAACCCGGCCGATGGCGACCGATACGACAGACACCGACGTTCTTCCGGCCACCGCGATCTTGGGCCGTAATCTGACGCATGGGATGCTCGACACGCTCGGGCGGGCGATCGTCACCGGACGCTACGAAAACCGTCCGTTCCCGACCGAAGCGGAGATCGCCAAGACGCACGGCGTGAGCCGATCGGTGACGCGCGAGGCGGTCAAGATGCTGACTGCGAAGGGCCTGGTCAGCGCACGGCCGCGGCAGGGGACCGTTGTACAGCCGGCGAGCTCGTGGAATCTGTTCGATACTGACGTGCTACGCTGGACGCTGGAGCGTAAGTTCTCGGTCGAGTTGCTGCGGCACTTCAACCAGTTGCGCGTCGCGATCGAGCCGGAGGCCGCGGCATTGGCGGCGCGGTTCGGCGACGCCGCGGATGAGGCGGCGATCCGCAACGGACTGGCGCAGATGGAAGCGGGCGAGGCGGGGACGGCCGATCCGCTCGAGGCCGACATCGCGTTTCACATGGCGATCCTCCGGGCGTCGAAGAACCCGTTCTACGCGCAGTTCCAGTCGGTTGTCTCGACCGCGCTGCGGACGTCGATCCGCTTCACCAACCGGATCAAGGGCCGTTCCGCCAATATCCCCGATCACGCCGCGGTTGCGGACGCGATCATCGCACGTGACCCCGCTGCGGCGCGGATCGCGATGACGCGGATCATCGGCGACGTGCTGACGCTGATCGGCGACGAGTAAGCACCGTTATACTGTAACTGAGAGGGTTTTAATGGCGACCGAGGCAAAGTCCGCAAAGCCGATCCGGCTGGCGATCATCGGCGTTGGCAAGATCGCGCGCGACCAGCATCTGCCGGCGATCGCGAACGATCCGCGCTTCGAACTGGTCGCGGCGGTCAGCCGGAATGCGGTGGTCGACGGCGTCGATAATTATCACGACATCGCCGAGCTTCTCGCGGCCGGGCATGACCTCGATGCCGTTTCGATCTGCACGCCGCCGGTCGGACGGTCCGCGATCGCGATGGCGGCGCTCGATGCCGGGCTGGACGTGATGATGGAGAAGCCGCCTGCCGCGACGCTTTCCGAGGTCGCGCGGATCGAGGCACATGCGGTTGCCGCGGGCCGCTCGCTGTTCGCAACCTGGCATTCGCGCGAAGCGGCCGGCGTGGCGCCGGCGCGGGCGTGGCTCGCCGATCGCACGGTCGAGCGCGTCACGATCGCATGGCGCGAGGATATCCGGCGCTGGCACCCCGGCCAGGACTGGATCCTGGAAGCGGGCGGGTTCGGCGTGTTCGATCCGGGCATCAACGCGCTGTCGATCGTGACCGAGATCCTCCCCGGCGACTGGGTCGTGCATCGTGCGGACCTGCAGGTGCCGGAAGGCCGCATGTCGCCGCTGGCTGCCGATATCGATCTCACCTGCGGCGACATCCCCGTGACGGCGGCGTTCGACTTCCTGCACGAAGGCCCGCAGCAGTGGGACATCGTCGTCGAGACCGACGGCGGTACGCTAAAGCTGAGCATGGGCGGCGCGATCCTGGAGATCGACGGCACGGTCACCGAGGCGACGGACGCCGAATATCCCGGGCTCTATGCCAAGTTCGCGGCGCTCGTCGGTTCGCACTCCCGTGACGTGGACGTAACACCGCTGCGGCTTGTGGCGGACGCGTTCCTGGTCGGACAGCGCACGATCGTTCCTGCCTTCGAATGGTGATCGAATACCCTGATCGAGGATAGTATCGCCGGAACGCACGCTGCCGACATCACGTTCATCCTCGAAAGAAGGATGCGTATCGGTGCTTCAGGTCAGTCAAGACGTCGAGAATGCGGATATCGCGCCAGCGATAGCGGCGAAGCCTAGCGCGGCGGTGGCGCCGCTGGCGGCGGCGATCGTCGAGCGCTTGTCTGACGGGAACCTCGTCTACGTCGCGGCGGACGATCAGCGTGCGACGGAGATCGCGACCATTGCGGCGGCGCTCGCGCCCGATGCTTTGGTCGTCCACGTGCCGTCGAGCGATGCGCTGCCGGGCGATGACGCGCCGGCATCGCCTGCCAATGTCGGACGTCGCGTTGCGGCGTTGCGGCGGCTGCGCGCGGGATTTGAGAGTAAGGCGGCACCGATCCTGGTGGTGACGACTGCCGAGGCGACTGCGGTACGCTATCCGCCGCCACCGATGTTCGACGTGGCGCCACCGCGGCTGCAGGTCGGCGATCCGATCGACATCGAGGCGTTTGCCGCGATCGCCGAGGAGGTCGGCTACCTGACGGACGATCGGATCGACGAACCCGGCGAGATCGCGGTACGCGGTGGCGTGATCGACGTGTTCCCCGCCGATCGCGAAACCCCGGTCCGCATCGAGTTTGCCGATGGCCGCATTACCGGCCTGCGCGACTATGATCCGGTGTCGCAACTCGGCTTGGGCGACGTCGACGTCGTCGAGATCGGCCGCGCGACCGAGCCTGTGGTCGAGAAGGGCGTGTCGATACTCGCGCACCTACCGGATGCAGCGATCGCGTTCGACCGGGATGCGGAAAAGCGGCGCGATCGGTTTCTTGCCATCGCCGCGGATGGCCTACCCCGACGTCGTGCCTCCGCCGACCTGGTCCTCGACAAGGTCTGGGCAACCGAGATCGGGAAACGTGAAACGGCCGCGTTCGACGTCGGCGACGAAATGCCCCCGCGGTTCATCGAGCGGCGCGATCCGGCGCGCGCGTTTGCCCGGTTTGCCAAAGACGCGCTTGCGGATGGGCGTCTGCTCGTCGTGGGATCGCCGCGCGACCTGCGGTTCCTCCAGCCCAGGCTCGAGCGAGCGGCGAAGATCAGCTTCACGTCGGTCGATCGCTGGACGGACGTCGTTTCGGCGAAGCCCGGCACGGCGATGTTGCTGGTCGCCCCGGTCGATCGCGGGTTCGTCGCGAGTGAGACCGCGGTCGTTGCTGGCGCGGACCTGCTCGGTGGGCGGGCGCGTGGGGACGAGATCGCAGGCGGCAGCGCGGGCATGTTGCCGGGATTGACGAGCGAGCTGCGATGCGGCGACGTGATCGTGCACGAGGAGTTCGGGATCGGCGTCGTCCGCGGGCTCGAGATGCTGCCGGGGACCGACGGCGACGCGATCGTCCTGGAATATGCCAAGGAAGGCCGCCGCCTGGTGCCGGTGCGCGAGGCCGACCGGATCTGGCGGTATGGCGCGGAGATCGACGCGGTCACGCTCGATTCGCTCGACGGCGCGTCGTGGCAGAAGCGGCGAGGCGCTATCGATGCCGCGATTGCCGAAAGCGCGCGAGACCTCGCAGCGATCGCTGCGGAACGCGACGCACGGACGACCGATCCGATCGAGCCCGACCGTGCCCGGTACGAGAAATTCGCCGCCGGCTTCGCCTTCACCGAGACGCCGGATCAGGCAAAGGCGATCGCGACAACGCTGGCGGACCTGGCGAGCGGCAAGCCGATGGACCGGCTGATCATCGGCGACGTAGGCTACGGCAAGACCGAGGTCGCGTTGCGTGCCGCTGCTGCCGTCGCACTGGCCGGGCGCCAGGTGGCGATCGCCGCGCCGACCACGGTGCTGGTCCGTCAGCATATCGAGACGTTCTCGAAGCGGTTCGAAGGGACCGGCGTGGCCGTCGCCGGCCTGTCGCGGCTGTCGAGCACTGCGGAGAAGGCACGGGTTCGGGCGGGGCTTGCGGACGGATCGATCGGCGTCGTGATCGGCACGGGGGCGATTGCCGGCAAGGGCGTCGCGTACAAGGATCTCGCGCTCGTCGTGATCGATGAAGAGCAAAGGTTCGGCGCGGCCGACAAGGCCAAGATGCATGCGCTGGGGGCGGGGCATGTCCTGACGCTTAGCGCGACGCCGATCCCGCGCACGCTGCAATCCGCGATGATCGGGTTGCAGGGCTTGTCGGTCATCGCCACCCCGCCGGCACGTCGCCAGCCGATCCGCACGTCGGTCGCGCAGTTCGACGACGCGACGGTGCGCGCGGCGCTGCGTCGCGAGCGGGCGCGAGGCGGACAGAGCTTCGTCGTCGTGCCGCGGATCGACGACATGGCGCCGCTTGCCGCCAAGCTGGCCAAGCTCGTGCCCGAACTCGGGCTGGTGCAGGCGCATGGGAAGATGCCGGCGGGCGAGATCGACGAGGCGATGGTGGCGTTTGCGGCGGGCGACGGCGACGTGCTGCTCGCGACCAACATCATCGAGGCCGGGCTCGACGTGCCGCGCGCGAACACGATGATCGTGCATCACGCGGACCGGTTCGGGTTGTCGCAGCTGCATCAGCTTCGCGGCCGCGTCGGTCGCAGCGGACGGCGGGGGCAGGTGATGCTGCTGACCGATGGCGAGGCGACGATCGCCGAGGCGACGCTCAAGCGGTTGCGCACGCTACAAGCGTTCGACCGCCTGGGCGCGGGCTTTGCGATCAGCGCGCGCGATCTCGACCTGCGGGGCGCGGGCGATCTGGTCGGCGAGGCGCAGGCTGGTCACATGAAGCTGATCGGGATCGACCTGTACCAGCATCTGTTCGGTCGCGCGTTGCGGCTGGCACGGATCGACCGCGAGGGCGGGGCGCCAATCGACGACTGGATTCCCGAACTTCATCTCGAACTGGGCGGCAGCCTTCCCGAAGCGTGGATCCCCGAGATGGAGGTGCGGATGTCGCTCTACGGTCGCCTTGCGCGGCTGGAGGACGTCTCGGCGCTCGATCTGTTCGAGGCCGAGCTCGACGATCGGTTCGGCAAGGCGCCAGAGGCGGCACTGCGACTGTTGCAGGTGGCGCGTATCCGGATGATGGCGCGCGAGGCGGGCGTACGACAGATCGACGCCGGTCCCGCGGCGATCGCGTTCACGCCGCACGACCGGACTGCGGCGAAACCGCTCGACGACCTGGTCGAGAAGAACGGGCGGTGGATCGCCGCCGAGGGCATTGCCGACCCGATCACGCGGGCAGGGCGGATCGAGGAACTGCTGGACGCGTTGATCGGCTAGGCGTGTTCGGTCATTCGGCGGCCGCGGCGAGCGGGACGGGCAAGGCCTCGTCTGTGAGCGCCGCCAGAATCGCGCGTACCAGGTCCACCACGCGCGCGAAGCCGGCGCCGGGCGCGTGGAGTTTGCGATCGAGATACAGGGTGCGATCCAGTTCGAACTGAACCGCGTGAACGTTTGCGGCCGGGCACGCATGGCGTTCGAGGATATGGCCGCCCGCATAGGGCGCGTTGATCGCGGTCGAGAACCCGCGCGCGACACACTCCGCCTCGATCCGCGCGACGAAGCGCGGCTCGGCGGAATGGCCGAACCGGTCGCCGATCACGATTCGCGATCCACTCGGTCCGAGCGGCGGCATCGAATGCACGTCGAGCAACACCGCCACGCCGAATCGGTCGTGCGCCGCCTTCAGCGCCGCCGTGAGCGCCGCATGGTAAGGACGGTGATCGTTGGCGATCCTCGCGGTGACGTCGGCATCGGTGAACCGCCGCGCCCAGAGATCGCCCGCCCCCGATGCGCGGCGTGGGACGAGCCCGAGCCCGCTGCGCAGCTTGGCGGATTGCTGGGCGAGCGGCAGCGACTGCGCACCCTCGTCGAGCAGCGGATCGCGCTCGTCCTCGCGCCGGTTGAGATCGATCCAGGCGCGCGCGCGGGTCTGGACGATCGTCGTCTGGTCGGTCCGTGCGGCACGCGCCACCGCATCGACTAGCCGGTCCTCGAGCGGCAGCAGCCCGGCAAGCGGCACGCGCAACGCCGTCTTGAGCGCAAGCGGATAGTCCCGGCCTGCGTGCGGGACGGACACGACCACCGGGCTCACGGGCGGCATTGCGCCCAGGCGCTCGAAGGGAGAAGACTGCATCGCACCACGCTAGGGCCAGCACCGGGCATGGGCAATCGACCTGGATATGTTAACCATTTTCAGGGTAGGGCGGCCGCGGAATGTGCGTGTGAAAACGGGACTTTAGATCGATGTTACGAATTCTGCTGGCCGAGGACGATCAGGTCATGCGCGAGTATCTGACTCGGGCGCTCGAACGCTCGGGCTATGCCGTGACCGCGGTCGACCGCGGGACGGCGGCGATTCCCTTGCTCGAAACCGAGACGTTCGATCTGCTGCTGACCGATATCGTCATGCCCGAGATGGACGGCATCGAACTGGCGCAGAAGGCGGGCGAGATGTGCGCGGACCTGCGCGTGATGTTCATCACCGGCTTTGCGGCGGTCACGTTGAAGGCCGGGCGGGCGATGCCGCAGGCCCGCGTGCTGTCCAAGCCGTTCCACCTGCGCGACCTGGTCGCCGAGGTCGACCGGCTGTTCGAGATGGATAATGTGACGGGCATGCATTGAGAGCTTGCACGGCGCGAAGAGCGCGGCTAGTGGAGCCCTCCGGCGGGCGTGTAGCTCAGTGGTAGAGCACTGTGTTGACATCGCAGGGGTCGCAAGTTCAATCCTTGCCACGCCCACCATTGAAAACCCCGCTAGTCCCATGGACTAGCGGGGTTTTTATTTGCCCGGAGCGCAAGCGGGGTCCCCGAAGGGACCCTCGCCTCAGGCGGGTATCTGGTCGATTTTCGCGGTGTTTTCGGCCTTGATGCCGTTCTCGCCGTGCCGCAGCTTCGACAGCGCCTGATAGACCTGTAGGCGCGCGCGCATCACCGAACCCAGCGGACGATGCGCCGCGAGTGCGTGCGCGGGGCGGAACGTCATCACATCGTCGAAATACCGGACGCGGGCGGCGCTATAGGCTTCCTGCCGGGGGATGCGGATCGTTCCGACCGTCAGGTAGCGGCTGTCCTCCTCGGGCCAGTCGACCGACGTATCCTCGATCGGCTGCGTCTCGGCGTTCGCCCATAGCTGTACGCGCAGTTCGAAGACCGCGTCGTGTTCGCCGAAATAGCGGACGGCGGCGTGGCGGAAACCGTCCTCATCCTGCTTGGGGTCGAGTTCCCAGTCCTTCAGCGCGGCCTGTTCGGGCGAGGCGGGGAAGGCACCGAGCTTGGCGACGTAATCGCCGTAACGGATCGGGCATTGGCTGAAATACGGTTCGGCGAGCGGATGGCTGAACGGGTGGCCGAAAAAGTCCGCCTTGGGGCTCTCGGTGCCGACTGCGTGCAGTGCCTTGTTCACGTTGCGCGCGAGGCTCGACACCGCGCTCTTGAAGCCCTCCGGCAAGGGTACGGCCGCACCGATCTTCTTGGCGTCGCTCAGGAAGCCCTGCGCGGTGCCGGACGGAAACGTCGTGCCTGTCGCGAACACGAAATCCTGCGTGTCGGCATCATGGCCCGACAGCTTTTCGCCGGGTACGTCGAAGATCTTGATCGCCATGCCGCGGTGCGTCGAGACGCGGTCGCCGAGCGTCTCGCCCGGCCCTTGCGCGAAGCGGATCGCGACGGGGTGCGTGCCGGGCGTCGCGAACACGCCCTGTGCAAGTTCGGGCGGCAGGCCGGGCGCGATCGTCAGTTCGCCGATCACGCACGCCGAACTCTTCGCGTGGCTCGCGCGGACCGCATGGCCCTCGCGCTTCTCGACGGTTTGCGTCTGCTGTGACATGCCCTGGATGATGCCGTCGATCGATTCCTGCTCGTTGGGCTGGATCGTCTCGATGTCGTCGCTGTAGCGGAGATAGGTCATGTCGGCCCTCACTTTGCGGGTACGAACGAGAACAGCTCGGTCTTGAGCGACGCGGGCGCACCGGGCTTGAACCAGTTGGTATCCTGGATGTGGCTGGCGGTGACGTAGATGCGGCCATCCGGACCTTCCGAGAGGGTATCGGGCCAGCGCAGGCGGGCGTCGGTCAGTACCGGCTCGACATGATCGCCGACCAGCCGGGTGATGCCGTTGTTGACCGGCGACGTCAGGTAGAGCGTGCCCGCCTTGCTCATCCACAGGCCGTCGGCGACGTGCGTCTGCGCGACCGTCTTCACGCCTGCCGCACGCGTTGCCTCGCTAACGCCGTCGCGCAGCAGCGCGGTGTCGATCGAGTAGAGCGTCTTGCCGGTGAGCGCCTGGTAATAGAGCGTCTTGCCGTCGTTGGAGATCGCGATGCCGTCCGCGGCGAAGGCGGGCTGGCGACCGTCGGGGCGGACGAGCGGCTTGCCGTCGGTCATCACCTTCACGGTCTTGTCGATCTGCGTCGAGCCATGGCCGTCGAGCGCGCGGAAACCCTTCCCGGTTTCGAGATCGATGACGATGATCGCGCCACGCGTCCCGGAATCGGTGATGTAGCCGGTCTTGCCGTCGGGCGAGAAGCGGATGTCATTGAGGTAGGTGCCCTGAAGCGCGACATCGAGCGGCACCTTGATGACCTTTGTCACGCGATTGGTGGCGAGGTCGACCTTCACCAGCTTGGGTGCGCCTTCGAGGATCTTCTCGTTACCGGGCGCGCCGGGATCGAGCACCCAGAGGTTGCCGTGGCCGTCGGGGACGATCGACTGCACGCAGACGAAATAATCGCCGACCGGCATTTCCGCCGACTTCGCGTTGCGCCAGCTATTCCACTTGGCGTCCGGATAGGCCTTGAGCGAACCGTCCTTCATGACTTCTGCGACCGAGATCGGCGCGTCGTCGGTCCAGCGCGGGAAGTTGACGAAGCGGCGGCCGTCGGCGGTGACGGCGACGCCGGTCGCCTGGTGATCGAACTGCGCGACCTGGGTGAGCGGGCGACCGCCGGTCTGCGATGCGGTCTGCGCGCTGGCGACGCCGATCGCGGCGGCGGCGACGACGGCGATCGCGGCAGCGCCGGCGAGGAAGGGCTTGGTCTTGGACATGATAAGGCTCCGGTCGGTGGTGTCGGACAGGTCGGCGGGGTTGCCGGTGAAAAGCTGGATGAGATGGCGCGCGACCGCGTCGGGGGCTTCGCGCTGGATGAAATGGCCGACGCCGTTGAGCGTCACGAAAGCGAACGGGCCGGTGAACTTGGCCGGTACCGCGGTGCTCGCCGACGGCGGATTCACGCCGTCGACCGCGCCCTGGAAATACATCGTCGGCAAGGAGAGCGTCCTGGTCGCCTTCACCTTGTCCTCGAGCCACTGGCTGCGCGGATCGGGCTCGGCCTCGTTCCAGCGCGCGCGGTAGCTGTGCAGCGTGACGTCGGCCCAGTCGGGGTTCTCGAACGAGCGTGCGACGCGGGCGAAGGTCGCTTCGTCGAACCAGCCGGGGGGCGACCAGTTGACCCAGTGGATGTGCGCGAAGCCCTTGCGGTCGTCGCGAACGGCCTGCGCACCGCGCGCGGTGGCCATGAACCAGTGATACCATTGGCGCTGTGCCTGCTCGAACGGCGGGGTCGGCATGCCGCCGAGCCGGGGCGGGGTGGCGAGCATCGCCATCCGCTCGACACGGCCTGGCCAGCCAACCGCGAGCGCCTCCGCGGTGTTCGAGCCCCAGTCGTGCCCGGCGACCATGAACGTCTCGATCCCTAGCCCGTCCATCAGCGCGATCATGTCCATCGCCAGGATCGCGCTGTTGCCGGTGCGCGGTGCATCACGCACGAACCGGGTTTCGCCGAAGCCGCGCAAGGTTGGCACGATGGTCCGCAACCCGGCTGCGTTGAGCGCGGGGACGACCTCGTCCCAGGTCGATGCGTCGTCGGGCCAGCCGTGGATCAGCAGGACCGGCTGGCCGTCGCGCGGCCCGGTATCGGCGTAGGCGAGTTCGAGATCGTCGGTGGTCTGGATCGGCATGATGGTCCTCGTCGGATCGGGGCGTCGGACTCGTTGTGGAAGCTCATGGTGGAGCGGGCCGACGCGAAAGGGTCCTGGTATCGAAACAGTCTCGGGAGGCTGCTGTTCCGGCGGCTAAGCCAATGATCCGCAAAGATGATCGGGCGGCGCGACGTGGTGGGCCGAATTGCGATCCGCGCGTTGTGGATCGCAGAACTTCAGGAGCACGACGATGGATTTAAGTAGGGCGGATTCACGACGGATGGCCGGTGCGGTCGCAGGTGGCGTGGTGGCCGGGCTGGGCATTACCGCGCTGCTGATGGCGGGCGAGCGCAAGAGCGGCGAACCGTCCGAGATCGTCACGCTCGAACGCAAGACCGCTGAGAAGCTGGGCATCGACACGCCTGCCGCGGATGCCCTGCCGTCGTCGCGCGAGCAAGCGGTCACGCAGGGCGGTCACCTGTTGCTGTCTGCGGCGGCGGGTGCGGTCTACGCCGCGACCGTCGACGAGGAAGCGTCGGTCATCGGCTCGGGCCTGATGTTCGGTGCGGCATTCTATGCGGCGATGCACTGGATTACGGGGCCGTTGCTTGGCGTGAAGCCGCCGGAGTGGCAGGCCGGTGCGAAGACGATCGGCATGCACAGCGTGAACCATGCGGCGTTCGGGCTGGTCACGGCGCTGGGCGCGAAGCTCGCGACCCGGCGCTGAACGGAAGTCTCTTTAGGGCGTGACGGTGTGCCCGTGCGGCACACCATCATGCGCTATCGTCAGCCTGCCGCGTCGACCTGCGGCAGGTAGGCGGCATACCCGTTGGCTTCCATCTCGGCGCGCGGGACGAACCGCAGCGACGCCGAGTTGATGCAGTAGCGCAGGCCGCCCTTGTCCTGCGGGCCATCCTCGAACACGTGGCCGAGATGGCTGTCGGCGCCTGCCGAACGGATCTCGGTGCGGACCATGCCGTGGCTGCGATCGTGGAGTTCGGCGACGTGCTCGGGCGTGATCGGCTTGGTGAAGCTCGGCCAGCCGCAATGCGAATCGAACTTGTCCGCGGACGCGAACAGCGGCTCGCCCGAGACGATGTCGACGTAGAGACCGGGCTCGCGCGTGTTGAGATACTCGCCGGTGCCGGGCCGCTCGGTGCCGCTCTGCTGCGTGACGTGGAACTGCTCGGGTGTGAGCTTGGCGATCGCCTCGTCGGTCTTCTTGTAGTCGGTCATGGTGATCCTCTCGCGCTCAGGAGAGCGCCGGTTGGCCGTTCGAGGCGGACAGGCCGCCGTCGACCGGCAGGTTGACCCCGGTTATATAGTGCGCGTCGGCGCTAGCCAAAAACGCGATGGCGCCGACGATGTCTTCGGGCTGTGCGCCGCGTGCCATCGGGATGCGTTCCTCGAACTTCGCGATAAGGTCGGGCTGGTCCTTCATGCCCGCGGTCAGCGCGGTGTAGGTCAGCGACGGGTTGACCGCGTTGACACGGACGCCGTGCTTCGCCTCGTCCATCGCGAGCGCGCGGGTGAAGTTGGTCACCGCGCCCTTGGCGGCGCAGTAGAAGCTGTGGTTCCAGTCGCCGCCGAGGCCCGATACGGACGAAACGTTGACGATGCAGCCCTTGTTTGCGCGCAACGTGGCGATCGCGGCGCGGCTCATGTGGACGACGCCGTAGAGGTCGGTTTCGATGACCTTGGTGAATTCGGAGAGGTCGCCCTCGTCGAGCTTGCCGAGATGGTCCACGCCGGCGTCGTTGACGAGCACGTCGATTCGGCCGAACTTGTCGATCGCATGCGCCACCAGCGCCTCGCAGGCGGCCATGTCAGAGACGTCGGTTTCGAGCGTTTCGACGGTCGTGCCGTCGAGGCTGGCGGCGACCTTCGCGAGGCCGTCCGCGTCCTTGTCGCCGAGTACGAGCGTCGCGCCCTCCGCGGCGAAACGACGCGCGGCGCCTTCGCCGATGCCGGAGGCGGCGCCGGTGATCACTACGATCTTACCATCGAATCTCATCGATCTGTGTCCTGAAGCTTTGGGAGATAACGCGATGAACGACCGACGCGCGTACCGGTTTCCTTGCTGAATCAAGGAGATCGCCGGTCAGTCCCAACGGCGGACCCTGGCCGGTCTCGCGTGCGTTGATGCGCTCGAACCTGCTTTTACCGGAGATCATCATGCTCGCATCCTTCCTGATGGGCCTCGTCGGTGGCCAGCGCGCGATGACGCCGCTCGCCGCGGTCGCCATCGCTGCCGCTCGTGACGAATTGCCCGCCGACAATGGTGCGCCGAAGCTGCTGTCGCATCCCGTCGTCGCGGCGGGTGCGCTGGCGCTCGCGATCGGCGAGATGGCGGGGGACAAGCAGAAGACCGCGCCCGACCGGATCGTCGCGATCGGCCTGGCCGCGCGGTTCGTCACGTCGGCTATCGCGGGCGCGTCGCTCGTCCCGCGGCGGCAGCGGTGGATCGGTGCAGCGGTCGGCGGACTGACGGCGGTGGCCGCGTCCTATCCGGGCTGGCGTGCGCGGATGGCGGCGATGTCGCAGTACGGCCAGACGCCGACGGGTTTCGTCGAGGATGCGGTGGTTCTTGGCGGCGCGGCGGCGATTGCGCGCAACGCGGCGAAGCTTGGCGCGGCCTGACGCCGGACGTGTATTCCGGGCGGGCCGAAAAGCTGCCATGCGGCGGCGATGATCCGTATCTCGCTCTCTACGCTTGCCTTCGTATTGATTTCGTCCGGGGGTGCGGTCGCGCAGACGACTGTCGCGCCTAGCGACCAGCAGGCTGACATCGTCGTCACCGGGCGCGGGCTGGCCGATGCGCCCGGCGATCGTGCGTACGACGTCGTCACTATCGATCGTGCGCGGATCCAGGCGAATGCGAGCAATCGGCTGGAGAGCGTGCTGGCCGACGTCGCGGGGCTCCAGCAGTTTCGTCGGTCGGACTCGCGCAGCGCCAACCCGACCAGCCAGGGGATTTCGCTGCGCGGGATCGGCGGCAATGCCTCCAGTCGCGCGCTGCTGATCTTCGACGGCGTGCCGCAGGCGGATCCGTTCGGCGGCTGGGTCGCGTTTCCGGCGTATGCGACGGGGCGGCTCGGGCGCATTCGCGTGACGCGCGGCGGCGGGAGCGGGTATCAGGGGCCGGGGGCGTTGGCGGGGACGGTCGAGCTCGAGAGCGCGACGCCGGACCAGGCGGCGCCTTTCCAGGGCAGTGTCGCGTATGGCAGCCGGGATTCGGTCGATGCACAGGGCTCTGCGGCACTGGTGCACGGGTCTGGGTTTGCGACCTTGTCCGGAGCCTATGCGCGCGGGGACGGCTTCACGCCGACCGTCGAGGAAAGCCGGGGAATCGTCGATCGCGCCGCGCCGTACGAGCAGGCGTCGGGCGCGCTGCGGACCGTCGTCGGGATCGGCTCGAAGACCGAATTGCAGATGAATGCGAGCGCGTTCACCGATCGGCGCGACCGGGGGAGCGACTTTACCGACAACAAGAGCGAAGGCGCGGACGCGAGCGTCCGGCTCATCGGGCGCGGGCGCTGGGGGTATTCGGCGCTGGCGTATCTGCAAACGCGCGCGTTCGCGAGCAGCTTCAACAGCATCAACGCCGCGCGGACGACCGCGATCCAGTCGCTGAACCAGTATAATACGCCCGCCACCGGGCTTGGCGGACGGATCGAGATCGCTCCGCCGCTGGGCGAGAGCATCACGCTGCGTCTGGGCGCGGATGTTCGCGATGTCAGCGGCAAGACGCAGGAGCTGTATACGTTCGTCAACACCGTGCCGACGCGGCGGCGCGAGGCCGGCGGGAGCACGACGACAACCGGCGTGTTTGCCGATGGGAGCTTGGTTGCTGGCGACTTCACGTTCAGTCTTGGCGGCCGGGTTGACTGGTGGTCGATCGACGGCGGCTATCTGTCCGAACGGCCGCTGGCCGGCGGCGCGGCGTTGACCAATCTTCGATATGCGGACCGCGATGGCAGCGAGACGACCGGCCGGGCGGGCGTAGCGTATCAGCCGGTGGAGGCGATCACGCTGCGCGCGGCCGGGTATCGCGGGTGGCGGCTGCCGACGCTCAACGAGCTGTATCGGCCGTTTCGCGTCGGCAACGATGCGACCGCGGCGAATGCGCTGTTGTCGCCGGAGCGGCTGACCGGGGTCGAGGGCGGGGTGACGCTGACGCCTGCGCCGGGCGTGAGCATCGCCGCGACGTATTTCTACAACCGGCTGAAGGATGCGGTGGCGAACGTCACGACGACCACGCCGACGCAGGTGTTGCCGGGGGTGACGACCTACCGCGTTCGCCAGAACCTCGACGCGATCCGCGCGCATGGGTTCGAGTTGAATGCGGCGTATCGGCCGGGTCCGTTTGGTGTTCAGGCGTCGTGGTCGCACACGAACTCAAAGGTCGAGGGATCGGGGATCACGGCTGCGCTGGACGGCGTGCGACCGGCGCAGACCCCTCGCGACCAGGTTTCTGGGACGGTCGACTGGCGACGCGACGCGGCGACGCTGTCACTGACGGTGCGGCATATCGGCCAGCAGTTCGACGACGACCAGAATACGCGCGTGCTTGGGGCTGCGACGACGCTCGATGCGTATGCAGCGTTGCCGATCCTGCGGTCGCTGGTTGCCGAGTTTCGGGCCGAGAATTTCCTCAACGAGCGGGTCGAGGCAGGGGTCAGCGGCGCGAACATCGTCGAGCGCGCCACCCCGCGGACGATCTGGGTCGGGCTGCGCTACGGCGGGCGGTGATATTCTTTCTGCTAAGGAAAACGAAGGCATCATGTTTCCCCGCGAAGGCGGGGACCCAGACTGGACTCCCGCCTTCGCGGGAGAACAAGGGAGGGAAAGCGACGTCCCGACTAACACGCCACCACCCCGGCGGAGGCCGGGGCCCAGTTGGCAAGGTCGCAGTAACGACGGACCGCGCTTAGTTAGTGACATTCCCCAACTGGGCCCCGGCCTCCGCCGGGGTGGTGCGGTGGACGGTGAGGGAGCTTACGATCCTCCCCCGCAAGGGGGAGGTGGCACCGAAGGTGACGGAGGGGGAGGCATGCGATCACCCCCGTTTCCGTGTCCGCCCCCTCCGTCTGGCAAGCGCCAGCCACCTCCCCCTGGCGGGGGAGGATCAGCAGGCCCCGCGTTGACCCGTGCCTGGCGCACGACTAATGCCGCGTACGTGAAGGGTTCCCCGCAACGGGATCAAAAGGGAAGTCGGTGCGCGGGCCGGGTCGTCACGATCCAAATCCGCAAGACCGGCGCTGTACCCGCAACTGTGACCGGATAGCGGCCACCCCGATATGCCACTGGGTCTCGGCCTGGGAAGGTGGGGTGGGCGCGGCGACCCGGAAGCCAGGAGACCTGCCTGTCACGGTCGATCCACTGCGCGGGCGGGTGTCCGGCGCGGACGAGTGCTCCGGTCCAGCCGGGTTTCCTCGAGCGAGAGACGTCTGGCCGCCCGGCGAATGGTCGCTGGCGGTTCTGGTTAGGACGCAGCCGAATGACGAAATTCTTCCTTCTCCTGAGTGCCGCGGCGATCGCATCGCCCGCCTATTCTCAGACCATATCCAACCCAGACGCCCCCGAAATCGTCGTCACCGCGACCCGCGCTGCGCAACCGCTGAGCGAGATCGGCCAGGCCGTGACCGTGATCGACCGCGCCGAGATCGAGCGCCGCCAGACCACCATCGTCTCCGACCTGCTCGCGACCACGCCTGGCGTCACCGTCACGCGTAACGGCACGGTCGGCGCGCTGACCAGCGTCCGCATCCGCGGTGCCGAGGCGGATCAGACGCTCGTCGTGATCGACGGCGTGCGCGTCAACGATCCCTCGTCGACCGGCGGCGGCTTCAACTTCGGCAACCTCCTGTCGAGTTCGGTCGAGCGGATCGAAATATTGCGCGGTCCTAACTCGGTGCCATGGGGCAGCCAGGCGATCGGCGGCGTCGTCAACATCATCACCGCCGCACCGACCGAAGGCGTCCAGGCGCGCGCCAACGCCGAATATGGCTATGCCGACAGCGTGTTCGCGAGCGCGGGCGTGTCGGGCAAGTCGGGTCAGGTGTCCGGATCGCTGACCGGCGGATATCTGCGCACCGACGGCATCTCGTCGGCGGCCAGCGGCACCGAGCGCGACGGCTATCGCCAATATGGCGCAACCGGGCGGGTCGGCGTCGAGTTCGCGCCGGGCATCGGCCTCGACCTGCGCGGCTATTTCGCCGACAGTCGCGTCGCGATCGACGGCTTCCCGGCCCCTGATTACGTGCTCGCCGACACCGCCGAATATTCGAAGACGCGCGAAGCCTATGGTTACGCGGGGCTCCATGCGAACTTCGCCGACGGTCGGTTCAACAACCGCGTGGCCTTCACGATCGCCGACATCAACCGCGACAATTACGACCCGAGCTTCGGCAGCGATCCGTCGTTCATCGGTCGCGGCCGCAGCGAACGCTACGAGTATCAGGGCGACTTCCGCCCCCTCGACCAAGTGCGCGTCGTCGCAGGCGTCGAGCGCGAGAACAGCCGCTTCAACGACGGCTTCACCTTCGCGGATACCGGCATCACCAGCGTCTACGGCCAGCTGATCGTCAAGCCGCTCGACGTCCTCACGATCACCGGCGGCGTCCGTAACGACGACCACGACGATTTCGGCAGCCACACGACGTTCGGCGCGAACGCCGCGCTGGCGTTGCGGACCGGAACCACCGTCCGCGCGAGCTATGGCGAAGGCTTCAAGGCGCCGACCTTGTACCAGCTCTTCTCCGACTACGGGAATCGCGGCCTCGATCCGGAGACCGCGCGCAACTTCGACGTCGGTGTCGAACAGGCGTTCCTCGACAACCGCGCGCGCGTCGCGGTGACCTATTTCAACCGGCGTACGCGCAACCAGATCGACTTCCGCGACTGCAGTCCGGCGGAGCAGACGACCGCCGGTTCGATCTGCGTCGACCGCCCGTTCGGCGTCTACGACAATATCGCCCGCGCCGAGGCGGACGGCGTCGAGTTCACCTTGGCGCTGCGCCCGGTCGACGCGCTGACGCTGACCGCGAACTACAGCTATATCGACACCGAGAACCGCTCGATCGGCAGCGATTTCGGCAACGATCTCGCGCGCCGTCCCAAGCAGACCGCGAGCGTCGACGCCGATTACCGGTTCGCGTTCGGGCTGTCGGTCGGCGGCACCGTGACGATGGTCGGCGACAGCTTCGACGACGCCGCCAACACCGTGCGACTCGACGGCTATGCGCTGGCGGGCGTCCGCGTGGAAATGCCGATCACCGACCAGATTGCACTGTACGGCCGCGTCGATAACCTCACCGACTCGCGGTACGAGACGGTCGCGGGCTACGGCAATTACGGTCGCGCGGCGTATGGCGGCGTACGGTTGCGGCTGAAGTGAGGCGCGGGGCGATCCTCCTCGCGCTCCTGCTCGGGGGCTGCGCGCAATCCCCCGGAGCGGGCGGTGGCGGGGGGATCGTCTCGACCAATCCGTGCGTGGATTCGGTGCTGGTCCGGATCCTGCCGCCCGCGCGGATCGCCGGGATCAGCCACTATTCGCAAGATCCGTCCGCGACATCGATCCCGCTCGCCGTCGCGCGCCGGTTTCGCGGCATCGCGGGGACCGCCGAGGAGGTGATCGCGCTCCACCCCGATCTCGTCATCGCCAGCACCTACACGCCGCCCGCGACTCAGGCGGCGTACGCGCGGGCCGGTCTGAAGACGCTGCTCGTCGGCATTCCCGACTCGATCGCGGAGAGCCAGGCGCAGGTCACGCAGATCGCCGATGCTGCCGGAGCGCCGATGGGCGGCGCGCGGATCAATGCCGAGATCGACCGCGCGGTGGCCCGCTGGAGCCACAAGGATGGACGGTCGCCGAGCGCGTTGCTCTATATCAGCGGCGATCTCGCGACGGGGGGGAGCACGTTGCTGAACGACATGATGACGCGCGTCGGCTTCCGAAACGCCGCCGCGAGCTACGGCTTGACGCATACCGGCACGCTGTCAGCCGAGACGATCGTGACGCAGCCCCCCGCCGTCGTGATCGCTTCCGAACGCGAAAGCCGCGGCACCGCGCTGCGCCACCGCCTGCTGCCGAACACGCCGCAAGCCGTCTTCCCGCGCGTCCTGATCAATTGCGGCGGGCCTACCATCCCGCCTGCGCTCGAACGCCTCGCCGCGATCCGGGCGGGGCTGTGATGCGAGCGCTTAGAATCGCGAACGGCTCACCGCCCGTGCTCCTCCCCGGCGGAGGCCGGGGCCCAATTGGGATGACCGAAGTAATGACCTGCCGCGCGCTGTCACGACTGTCCCCCAATTGGGCCCCGGCCTTCGCCGGGGTGGTGGCGGTGGTCGGTACGGGCGAAGAGGCGCTCTGATGACCCGCACGCTGAAACTTGCCGTATTGGCCGTCCTGGTCGTCCTCCTGTTCAGCCTGTCGCTCGGCTGCGGCAAGGTCTGGGTGCCGCTAGACGCGTGGTTCTCGAGCGACCCGCGCTGGTGGATCATCCTCGAACTCCGCCTGCCGCGCGCGGTGCTGGGGCTTGCGCTCGGCGCCACGCTCGGCCTGTCGGGAGCGGTGCTGCAAGGCTATCTCCGCAACCCGCTCGCCGACCCCGCAGTCGTCGGCGTGTCGTCGGTCGCGGCGCTGGCGGCGGTCGCGGCAATCGTGTTCGGGCTCGGCTCCGGCCCCGCGATCTTCGTCGCCGCGATGCTGGGCGCAGGCGGTGCGGTCGCGCTGCTCGCGGCGCTGACATGGCGGTCGCCGAGCGCGATCACCTTCATCCTCGCGGGCACGGTGCTGTCGAGTCTTGCCGGCGCGCTGACCGCGTTCCTGATCTCGATCGCGCCGAACCCCTATGCGGTCGCCGAGGTGATCGACTGGATCATGGGCGCGTTGACTGATCGCGGCTGGGACGACGTGACGCTCGCGCTGCCGCCGATGGTGGTCGGTGCGGTGCTGCTGTTGCTCACAGGCCGCTCGCTCGACGCGCTGGCACTGGGCGAGGCGGCGGCAAGGTCGCTCGGGATACGGATGGGTCGCGTCCGGTTGCTCGTCGTGCTGGGCACCGGCCTAGTTGTCGGCGCGGGCGTCGCGGTGACCGGCGTGATCGGCTTCGTCGGGCTCGTCGTGCCGCACCTCCTACGCCCGATCTTCGGCCACCGCCCGAGCGCCTTGCTGTTACCCTCGGCACTTGGCGGCGCAGCGCTCGTACTCGCTGCCGACAGCCTCGTCCGTCTCACACCCGGCGCTGGCGAAATCCGGCTCGGCGTTGCGATGGCGATGATCGGCGCGCCGTTCTTCCTGGGATTGCTGGTCAGGGAACGAGGCCGCGCATGGATCTGATCATCGACTCTTTGGGCGTGAAGCTCGGTAAGCGCGCTGTCCTGAGCGACGTATCCGTACACCTCCGTCCCGGCCGCGTCACCGCGATCCTTGGCCCCAACGGCGCTGGCAAGAGCACGCTCGTCAAAGCCGCCGCGGCGCTCGTCGACCGCAGCACCGGCAGCGTCCGCCTCGACGCGCAGGACGTCGCCGCGATGGACCCGAGCGCTCGAGCGCGCGCGATCGGCTATCTCCCGCAGGACGCAACGGTGCACTGGAACATCGTCGCGCGCGATGTCGTCGCGCTTGGCCGCCTGCCGCACCTCGGCGCGCATGCTGCTCCATCGCTCGAAGATCATGCCGCCGTCGACCGCGCGATGCACGATACCGAGACCGAGCATCTCGCGGATCGCCCGGTCGGCGAACTCTCCGGCGGCGAACGGGCGCGTGTCCTGCTCGCACGCGTGCTGGCGGGCGAGCCAGGTTGGCTGCTCGCCGACGAACCGCTCGCGAGCCTCGACCCGTCGCACCAGATCGACCTGCTCGCCCGCCTGCGAGGCTATGCGCTCGGCGGGGCAGGGGTGGCGATCGTCCTCCATGACCTCGTCCAGGCACAGCGCGCGGCCGACGACGCGCTGCTGCTCGCCGATGGCCGCGTCGTCGCGTTTGGTCCCGTCGCGGAGGTCATGACCGCCGACACGCTCGGCCGCGTATTTGGGGTCCGCGTTACCTCCCTAGAAGACGATGGCCGCCGCCTGCTCGTGCCGGTCGGACGCATCGAAGCAGCATAGACGGTCGACGCGCCGCGCCCGTGGCACTATCCCGCGCCGGGTGATCGATATTCCTGCCCCCCTCCGCCTGCGCCTAGACGGCGACGCTCTCGTCCAGAACTGGCGCACGCTCGACCGCATGAGCGGCACCGCAGCGTGCGGCGCCGCGGTGAAGGCGAACGGCTACGGTCTCGGCGCGATCGAAGTCGCAAACCGCCTGGCAGACGCAGGTTGCCGCGACTTCTTCGTCTCGAACTGGCAGGAAGCCGCCGAACTCGCGCCGCTGGGCCTGACCGTCTCCGTCCTCCACGGCGTCCGCGAAGAAGACATGCCCGCCGCGGCCGCCGGCTTCGCCCGCCCGGTCCTCAACACCCCGACACAAGTTGCGCGCTGGAAAGGGGCTGGCGGTGGCGCATGCGACGTCATGGTCGACACCGGCATCAACCGCCTGGGCGTGTCGGTGGACGATATTGCGGCCGGTCTGCTCGATGGCCTCCAGATCGAAACGCTGATGAGCCATCTCGCCTGCGCCGACGAGGATGTACCGATGAACGCGGAGCAGCGGGACCGGTTCGCTGCGCTTGCGGGCGCGACGGCGGCAAAGCGCATGAGTCTCGCCAACTCCGCCGGCATCGCGCTCAACGGCTATGCGTTCGACCTGACACGGCCTGGGCTGGCGCTATATGGCGGGGTCCCCCGCGCCGGCCTGGCGGATGCGATCAAGTTCGTGGTCACGATCGAAGCGCAAATCCTCCAGTGCCGCCGCGTACGCGCGGGACAAACGGTAGGCTATAACGCGACCTGGACGGCGCCGGCCGACACCGAGGTGGCGATCCTCAATCTAGGCTATGCCGACGGCTATTTCCGCGGATTTTCGAACTGTGGAACCGCATCGGCGGGCGGCATCGCGATGCCCGTTATCGGTCGCGTATCGATGGATCTCGTGGCCATCGACGTGACGAGTGTACCAGCAGTGCACGAAGGGACATGGCTCGCGCTCGATTTCGCGCTGCCCGATGCAGCCGCGGTATCGGGGATGTCGCAATACGAACTGTTGACCAGTCTTGGCGGACGCTATTCGCGAGTTTGGCGTTAACAAGCGCATCATGCGGCACCGCAGGCCGGCATCAGGACTTGCTCCAAGCAAAAAAAAGGCCGCCCCGTAAGGAGCGGCCTTTTCAGTTGGTAGATCGGCGGATCAGAACTTGGCTTCGAAGCCTGCGTACATGAAGCGGCCGACGTTCTCGTAGATGCCCTGCGCGCCGGTCGTGCCGGTGATGTCGTAGGGGGGCTGGCGGTCGAACACGTTGTCCATGCCGGCATAGAAGCGGAACTTGTCCGTGACGTCCGCACCGACGCGGATGTTGTGGTAGGTCACATCCGGGTAGAAGGTGAACGGGAACGCGTCGGGATCCCGAGCCGGGCGACCCTGGACCGAGTTCTGTGTCTCATACTCGGCGGCGACTGTCTGCTTGCCGACGTAACGGAAGTTGTAGTTAAGGTCGAACACACCGAAGTCGACATTGGCCGTGAACGAACCCGACCATTCCGGATCTCCGACTTCGAACTTCTGCTGGTCGATGAAGCTTGGGGTGTTGATGTCGGTATAGTTGTCGCGGTTGATCAGGTAGCTGACGATACCACGCAACGTTACCTTCGCACCGCCAACGTTATGGCTATAGCTCAGATCGGCATCGACACCGGATGTCTTCTGCTTGGCAAAGTTGAATGGACCCGACAGGAACGACTGCCCGGTCGCCGGGAAGGAGATCTGCGCGCCACCGTTGGTGACGCCGGTCTGACCGGCGAAGGTGCCGTTGGGATTACGCGTCAATGCCGCGCAATACTGATTGTTGATGCCGCTGGGGCTGTCGTAGCACTGGTTGATGATCGTCTGTGGCGCCAGCGCGAAGATCACGTTGGTGATCTTGATGTTGTAGTAATCGACCGACAGCGTAAGGCCCGGGATGATGCTGGGCTGGAGGATGAAACCGCCAGTAAAGCTGTCTGCGGTTTCCTCGCGCAGATTGGGATTGCTGCCGTTCAGACCGCTGATGCCGGAGGTCGGAACGTTGGTGAAAGGCTCCGTGATACCGTTGAACGTCTGGGTCGTCGGAACGCCTGCGGCTGCGCAGTTAGCCGCACGGTTCGGGCCGTTGCGGATATTATTCTGGCTGCAGGGGTCAATCAGGCCATTGAGGAAGGTCTGGCTCGGTGCCGAGAACAGATCCCCCTGGGTCGGTGCACGAACCGAACGGGCATAGCTGCCACGGAGACGGATATCGCGTACCGGCGACCAGGTCAGGCCGGCATTGTAGGAATACACGGTGCCGGTTGCGCCGATGTTATAGTCCGAAACGCGACCTGCGCCATCGATCGTCAGTTCCTGGAAGAATGGAACGTCCTTCAGCAGCGGAATACGGATTTCACCGTACGCTTCCTTTACGACCTGCGCCGGCGGGTCGAAGATCGGAATGGCGTTGAGGAAGGTCGCACCGCTCCGCGTGACGTCGTCGAATGCCGAATAGGCTGTCTCCCGGCGATATTCGCCGCCGATCGAGAATGCGACCGGGCCGCCCGGCAGTTCGAACAGCTGCGAAAGGTCGCCCGACACGAACGCGGTCGCATCATACTGGTCGGCCTGCTGGCGGCGGGTCGAGTTCACAACGAAATAGTTCAATGCCGAGGCGCTGGGTGCACCCTGGCCGAACAGGTTGACGGGAACGCAGCTCGCGTCGTCATTGGCTGTGCTTGCATCGGCGTTGATGCCGCAGACGATATTGCCACCGGCGTTGCGGACCGCATCCTGCGAGTTCTTGAACTTCTGGACGTTTACGTTGCCCTGGGTCGCATAGAACGTGTCCAGATGGCCGTAATTGAAGGCGGCCTCATAGCGCCAATCGGTGTTGAACGTGCCCTCGACGCCGGCAACGATACGATAGGTTTCGCGACGATGGTTTTCGCCACGGGCACCGAAATCGACGTTGATGCGCTGCGCCTGGAACGTGGTGGCACCAGGCGCCAGCGTCTGCGCGAGCACCGAGCGTGCCTGAGCCGTTAGGAACGGATTGTTGACGTTGTAGATCGCGGGCAGCGTGCCCTGCAGGAACGTCGGCTGGCCTTCCTGGATTGCGTCGACGCGGACATATTTTGCCTCGACGAACGGACGGAACGCGTCCGAGACGTCGTAATGCGCCAGGACGTTCGCCGAATAGCGCTTGATGCCGGGCTGCAACTGACCGGTCAGGCGCTGCGAGGAACCCAGGCCGCCGATCGCATTGCCTGAACCAAACGGACGGAAGTCCTTGATGACGTTGTTCGGTACGAGGTTGCCCGAATTGTCGAACACGAACACCCGACCGAGTGCCGCGCCCGTGTTGCTGTTCTCGCCGGTGCAGTTGAAAGCACGACGGGCAGTGACGGCCGCGTTGCCGGCCACTGCGGCAGGGCAGGCCGACGTGATCGCGCCACCTTCGGATATGGCGATGTTGCGGACGTTGGTCAGGAAGGTGGTGTCGGGAACGCCATTGCCGCTACCCGGCTCGTTCAAGACGTTTTCGGTCAGATTGAATTGGCGACGGCCGGTCGTGCTGTACCGGGTGCGATCGGTGAAATAGAGCGCGTCGGACTCGCTGTATTCGGCCGAGACTGCAATGTTGCCACGACCATCGGCAAAGTTCTTGCCGGCCGTCAGGCTGCCAAAATACGATGGGCGATCGGCGCGCGACGTCACACCGCTCTGGCCGCGAAGGCGGAAGCCTTCATAGTCCCGCTTCAAGACAAAGTTCACGGCGCCAGCGACCGCATCGGACCCGTAGACCGCCGAATTGCCGCCTGTTACGACATCGACGCGTTCGATCAGATCGACGGGAATGGTGTTGATGTCGACGCGGCTTTCGCCGGGAGTCGAGGTGACGTGACGGCGGCCATTCACCAGGACCAGAGTCCGGTTCGTGCCTAGACCGCGCAGGTCGAGCGCATTGATACCGGCCGTGCCGATGAACCGAGTCGAATTCGAGCCACTGAACGTCGCGCGCAGCGACGGCAACTTGTTCAGCGTATCGCCGAGCGAGACTTCGCCGGTCTGGGTCAGTTCCTGAATGCTGAGCGACGTGATCGGCGACGGCGAATCGAGATTGGGACGGGCAATGCGCGATCCCGTGACGACGATCGTTTCGTTTTCCGGCGCGGCAGCGGCCTCGGCCGCGACCTGAGTGCCGGTTTCCATGGCGGTGCCATCCGTAGCGGATGGCGCGGTCTGCGCAGCTACGGAATTCGGTAGCGTCATCGCGCCCGTTGCCAGGATCGTCGCGGATAGAAGGTGATACGCTCTGTTCAACTAAAGTCCCCCGTTTACCGGCACTTTCGCCGTTATGAGGACCTTACAACCGCGAATGGCGACTAGTGGCAAGCCTGCGTTAAGGTTCAGACCAGCCCGTCGTTCCGTTTGTAACCAATTGTGACAAAATCGTCACAATATGGTCATATGGCGTATCACCCCGACATAAAGTTACCTTCGAAAGTACGTCAGCGTTCCAGACACATCGCAATGCCCATGCCGCCGCCGATGCACAGCGTCGCCAGCCCGCGCTTCGCGTCACGCTTTTGCATTTCGTAGATCAGCGTCGTCAGGACGCGGGCGCCGCTGGCGCCGATGGGGTGGCCGATCGCGATCGCGCCGCCGTTGACGTTGACCTTCGATGCGTCCCAGCCGAGTTCCTTGCCGACGGACAGTGCCTGGGCGGCGAAGGCTTCGTTCGCCTCGATCAGGTCGAGGTCGGCTAGCGTCCAGCCGGCCTTCTCCAGCGCGCGCCTTGTGGCGGGGACGGGGCCGATGCCCATGATCGACGGGTCGACGCCGGCGGAGGCCCAGCTCTTGATCGTCGCGAGGATGGTCGAGCCGCGGCGTTCGGCTTCGTCGCGGCGCATCATGACGAGGGCGGCGGCGCCATCGTTTAGGCCGCTGGCGTTAGCCGCCGTTACCGTGCCGTCCTTCTTGAACGCGGGCTTCACACCGGAGACGCTCTCGATCGTCGCGCCAGCGCGGATGTATTCGTCATCGGCCACCACCGTGTCGCCCTTGCGGCCCTTGATGGTGACCGGCGCGATCTCGTCCTTGAAGCGGCCTGAGCCGCGCGCGGCCTCGGCCTTGTTCTGCGAGGCGACCGAGAAGGCGTCCTGCTCGCTGCGCGTGACCTGGTATTGCTCGGCGAGGTTCTCGGCGGTGATGCCCATGTGATAGCCGTTGAAGACGTCGGTCAGGCCGTCGCTGACCATCGTGTCGACGAGGCTGAGATTACCCATCTTCTGGCCGCCGCGGATCGACTGCGCGTGCGCGGAGAGCGACATCGATTCCTGGCCGCCCGCGACGACGATGGTCGCGTCGCCGGTCTGGATCGCCTGTGCCGCGAGTGCGACCGCGCGGAGGCCCGAGCCGCAGACTTGGTTGACGCCCCAGGCGGGGATTTCCTTCGGCACGCCGGCGGCCATCGAGGCCTGGCGGGCGGGGTTCTGGCCCTGGGCGGCGGTGAGGACCTGGCCGAGGATGACTTCGGAGACGTCTTCGCCCGCCACGCCCGCCTGTCCGAGCGCTGCTTCAATCGCGATGCGGCCGAGTTCGTGCGCGGGTACGCTCGCGAACGCGCCGAGGAAGCTGCCGACGGGGGTGCGCTTGGCGGCGGTGATGACGACGTCGTGGGGGTTCAGGTCGGTCATGTCGGGATCCTCTATGGTTGGACCCCATGTAGGTCAGCCGAGCGCGGCGATCCAGTTGGCGAGCGGTTCCCAAAGGCGCGCGCGCGCAGAGCGGCCGACGATCATGCCGACATGGCCTGCGCCGAGGTCGCGGCGGTCGGCGAGGCCGATCGCGGTGGCGGCGGGGACGATGCGGTCGCTGAGCGATACGAACTCGACCGTGGGGCAGGCTAGTGTGAGCGGGTCGATCGGGGTGCCGGCGATCTCCCAGCGGCCTTTGCCGGGCAGGTCGTTGGCGATGCAGTCCTCGAACAGCGAGGCGGCGGCGGCGTAGGGGAGGGGGGCGCCTGCGTTGGCCCAGTCCTCGAGCCGGACGAACGCGCGGGCCGCGTCGCTGTCGGGGGGGAGGTCGGCGAACGCTTCGTATTTGGCGATCGTACGCGCAGGGTCGAGTTGCCAGAAGCCCGCTTGGAGCACTTCCATCGGGAGCAGGCCGAGCATCGCGGCGGCGGGCTGGACCGCGGCCCAGGTCGCGGCGAGCGTGGGACGGCCTTCGCCATAACCGGCGAAGTGCCACGGGGCGGCGATCGTCGCGACACCGGCGGTGGGCGTGATCGCAGCGGCGCCCAGTGCGAGCGTGCCGCCGAGGCAATAGCCGACCAACACCGGTGGCTCGGGGAGTGACTGGAACAGCGGAACCAGCAACCGCTCGACATGCGCCGCCAGATCGAGGTCGCGGTCCGCGTCGCCGGGTGATCCCCAGTCGACCAGCCAAACGTGGAATCCTTGCTGGGCGATCCATTGCACCAGCGAAGACTCGGGCGAATGATCGAGGATATCGGGCGGGTTTATCAACGATGGGACGAACACGACGGGACGCCCTTCGCCGCCATAATCGCGCAACGCGACCCGGCCCGCGCGGTGGATCGCAGGCCGCGGAACGGGGCGTTCCTCTCGCATTGCGGCCTGATAGGCGCGCAATCCCGCTAGCGCGCGGGCCATGCGTTCCGGCGATGCTGCAGTCTCGTTGCGCAGCACGGAAAGGAACAAGGGTAAGGGCCTCGGACCTTGTTGCGGTGCGTCATCAAAGACTGTAGCTTCCGTTTCAAACATAAGACGGGGGATCCATGAAGAAGCAAAAGGCTGCCGACGGAATCGTCATCATCAAGAAGTACGCCAACCGGCGGCTCTATAACACCGAGTCGTCATCCTACATCACGCTCGATCATCTCGCGACGATGACTCGCGAGGGCCGCGACTTCAAGGTGGTCGATGCGAAGACCGACGAGGACATCACGCACAACGTCCTGACGCAGATCATCATGGAGGAGGAGAGCCGCGGCGAGACGATGATGCCGGTGAACTTCCTGCGCCAGCTGATCTCGATGTACGGCGATTCGATGCAGACGATGGTGCCCGGCTATCTGGAGGCGTCGATGGACAGCTTCCGTCGCAACCACGACCAGTTCAAGTCCGCAGTCGAAGGCGCGTTCGCGAACTCGCCCTTCGCCGACATCGCCAAGCGCAACCTCGAGATGTTCGACGCCGCAACACAGGCGATGACGCCGCCCGCACCTGCGCCTGCACCCGCCGCCAGCAAGGACGACGAGATCGCTGCGCTGCGCAACGAACTCGCCAAGTTGCAGGAAAAGGTCGAGAAGCTCGGCTGAACGATGGCCCCGGTTCTGTGGAGTTTGAGCGCAGGTCTCGCCGCGCTTGCTGTTGTGGCGGGGCTAGGCGAACGTAGACGCCGCCGTCGGCGCGATCCGGATTCGGTGGGCTGGGTCGACTGGCCGACCGTCCAGATGCTGGCGCTGATCGGACTCGCGGTGACGATCGGCCTCGCGTTCAAGACCTGAGGTAACCGCGCCTCGTCAACGGGCAGCGTCGGTGCGCAGGCGATAGACGCTCTGCGGCAACCCGCCGATCTTCACCGAGCCGACCAGTCGATACCGCGTGGCGATCGCGCGCAGTACCAGCGCCTGGGTCGCGAGGTTCGTGCTGGGCTTGGGCGCGCGTACGACGATCACGCCAGGACGCGCTGCGAGCAACCGCGCGACTTCCACGACCGGATCGATCCCCGTGCCGTGCGACTCGGCCGTCTGGCCCAGATGACTGCGGAAGATATAGGGCGTCGGCAGGCAGGACCGGGTCAGGAAATATAGGATCGGTTCGCTGCCATAGGCGAACATACAGCTGCGGGGTTGCTGGCCGATCATCTGGACGAGTTGCGCGATCTGGTGGGCATTGCCACGCCGTCCGATGCGGATACTCGTCATGACGGTCGCCGCCAGTGCGCCAAACACCAGTACGGCGGCAAGGCGGACCATGGTCGTGCGAACGGTCGGGCCGCTCAGCCCCGTGCCGGCCGCGACCGACAGCGGCAGCGCGAGGGGCAGCAGGTAGAGCAGCTCGAACGTGTGCATGATGAGGATCGCGATCACCGCCGCCGCAAGCCATCCGAGCGCGAAGCTTCCCGTGCGACGGCCACGCCACGCAAGCCAGGCGAGCGGCAGACTCATGCCCACGCCGCCCAACAGCTTCAGCAGGTTGGAGCTGAGCGTGTCGTCGTCCTGCTGACCGAAGATCGACAGGAAATTGGCAAAGACGAAGGCGTCGCCGTGGCCCGCCGCGGCATAGACTATCCAGGCAAGCGCGGTCGGGAACAGCGCTGCGCCGATCCACAAGGCGGCATCGGCCGCTAGGCGACCGATCGACCGCCCCTCGCGATACGCGGCCCACACCAGCGTCAGGCCGAAGAATATCCCTTCGAACATGGCAGTGTACTTGATTTGCATCGCCAGGCCGATCAGCAGCATCGCACCGGCACCGCGCAAGGAGATATGCCGGTGGCCGCGCGTCGTATCGAGCACCAGCAGCGCGGCGGCCGCCATCAAGGCATTGCCCCATATTGCCGACTGCCCGCCCGCCCCGTCGAACACGATGATCCAGACGAGATAGATCAGCGCCGCGCCGACGCTCGCCAACGGGTTCGCATCATCAGAAGACAGGCGGCTGACGATCCGCGCGACCAGGAATGCCGTGGCGGTGGCGACGAGCGTCGCGGCAAGCTGGTACATCAGCACGCCATCGCCGCCGACGCTGCGGATGCCGGCGAAGATCAGGAACAGGCCGACCGGCTTGCGATCGAAGATGTCGACGAATGGCCATGCGCCGTGCAGCAGGCGATCGCCGACGAGCAGGTAGAATTGCTCGTCGCTATGGATCACCGGATTGCCGAAGAACGGACTACGGAGCGCGAAGGCGACGAGGAGCAGCAGAATTGCCTGCCCCGATCGGTGACGCAGGCTAAACATGGGCAGTCCTAATAAAAATGCGTCAATTCGAGCTTGCGTATGGTGCCGTCGCACAGTCCGAGCGTCACGACGCGGCCGGGCATGCCCGCCGTCCATGATGCGATCGGGCTCGTCGGATAGCCGCTGGTGACGGGTGTGCCGTTGATCGCGCAGATCAGGTCGCCGTCCTTCCAGCCCGATCCCGCCGCCGGGCCGCCACGCATCACGTGAAGGACTTTCAGCCGGTCCTTCTCGATGCCGATGAGCAGGCCACTGGTCGAACGCGGCGGCGGCAGGTCGGCCTTGGGACCTCGGCTGAGCACCATCCGCCGCGCGCCGGGATCGAGCAGGACGCGGTAGTTCTGAAGGAAGCCGGAGCCGATCCGCCCGGCGGTGCCGATCGCCTGCGAGAAGCCGCCGGCCGGCTCGATCCGGACCTCTGCCTCGCGCGCGATCATCTCGCCGACGCCAATCTCGGGAACGATCGCAAGGCCGCTGACCGCCGGGCCAGCGAGCCCGAACGCGATCGCGCTGGTGGTGCGCAACGCCTTCAGGTTTGCCGCCTGCCATCCCGCCGCCGTGACGGTGATCGACGAGCCGTCGCCGGTATCGACCACGATCGGCGCGAGGCGCCGGCCGCCCAGCGTGAGCGCGCTTTCGTAGACGCTGCGCTCGGCGGAGACGCGCAGCGGTGCGCTCTCGCCCTTGAACGGGAGCCGGCCGGAGCGGAGCAGGCGGAAGCGCTTGGCGGCGTAATCGATGTCGAGCGCATGGCCGGCGAGCATGTCGGCACCGACCAGCAGGTCGACCGCGGAGGCGCTGCCGGTGGCGATCGCGGGTAGGTCGGCGACTGTCACGCCGCCACCGGTCCGCGCGAGGCCGCCGAGCGCGACCAAGCGCGTCGGCATCCAGCCGAGTGCGACCGACCCGCCGATCGCGGTTGCGCTGCCACCCGCGACCAGCTTGGCGGGATCGACCGCAGAAGAGGCCTTGGCGAGCAGCGTGTAGCTGACGCCGGTGTCGAGGATCGCGGTCACGTCGCGGCCGTCGAGCTGCATCTTGAAGCGGATCTGGTTGCCGGGGGTGAGGTCGAACGCGATCCAGCGCGCTTCGGCGTCCGCCGCGAGATGGTACACGCCGCGCTCGCGTGCGGCGGGGGAGGTCGCGGTTGCCGGAGCGGATTTCGAGGGCTCGCGCGCTGAGACGAAGAGGACCGCGATCAGCGGGACGAGGGTGAGCAGGGCACGACGCATGTGGCGCTGTCCCCTAGCGGGTCGGGGGACGGGTACAAGCGGGGGCTTCGCCGGGGCGGGGCGGAGACGGGGTGGATAGCGATGCGGCGTGCTTGCCTGCGAGACAGTATCCGCTTGGCACGGTGCGCTTTATCTTGATCCAGTTAAGCCTGGCCTGGCGAAACAATAATTGTTCTTCCGCGAACGCGGGAGTCCAGGGTCACAGGCGGGGGCGTTCGTGACTCCTGGCCCCCCGCGTTCGCGAGGGAACGGTAGAAGGGGCGTGCAGTGGCTTGAACCAGTCTCGCAATCAGCCCGGCGAACTAGCGTGCCGAGACCAGCCTAGAACAGTTCGGGATGCACTCAACGCTCGCAACGGCCGCCACCCCGGCGAAGGCCGGGGCCCAGTTGGGGGACGGTGATGACAGCGGACCGCGCTCCGTCATTGCCACCTTTCCAACTGGGCCCCGGCCTCCGCCGGGGTGGTGGCCTACGCCCAGGTGATCGGCTTAACAGGGACGGTAACAGTCGAGGAAGTGGGTGCAATCGGCGACTCCCCTACAGGCACGCCTCCAGATACGCCTGGTCGAACCCGAACTGCTTCGCCTTCTCCAGAGTATACGGTCGCAGCCCCATCGACCGGTACTCGCCCAGGATCTTACCGTCCGCCGACTCGTCCATATACTCGAACTTGAACAGCTCCTGCGTGACGATCACCGGGCCTTCCATGCCGATCACCTCGGTGATGTTGGTCACGCGGCGCGAGCCGTCGCGGAGGCGCTTCACCTGGATGATCAGCTCGACCGAATCGGCGATCTGGCGCGAGATGGCTTCCTTCGGCACCTTGATGTCGGACATCATCACCATGTTCTCCATACGGGCGAGCGCCTCGCGCGGGGAGTTGGCGTGGAGCGTACACATCGAGCCATCGTGACCGGTGTTCATGGCCGCGAGCATGTCGAAACACTCCGAGCCACGAATTTCGCCAAGGATGATCCGGTCCGGCCGCATACGCAGCGCATTCTTGACGAGATCGCGGATCGAGATTTCGCCCTGGCCTTCCAGATTGGCCGGGCGCGTTTCGAGCGGGAGCCAGTGTGGCTGTTGCAGGCGGAGCTCGGCGGCGTCCTCGATCGTCAGCACGCGCTCGCCCGGGTCGATCATCTTCGACAGCGCGTTGAGCATCGTTGTCTTGCCTGAACCGGTACCGCCCGAAATCACGACGTTGAACCGCGACGCCCCCGCGATTTTCAGCGCGGTGGCCATCTTCGGCGACATCGAGCCGAACCCCGCCATCATGTCGAGCGTGATCGGTTTGGCGGAAAACTTACGGATCGAGATCGCGGTGCCACGCAGCGACAGCGGCGGCACGATCACGTTGACGCGGGAGCCGTCCTTCAAACGCGCATCAGCGAGCGGCGAGGTCTGGTCGACGCGACGGCCGACCGAATTGACGATCCGCTGCGCGATCTGGAACAGATGCTCCTCGTCGCGGAACTGGATCGGCGCGAGTTCGAGCTTGCCCTTGCGCTCGACATAGGTCTGGTCGGGCCCGTTCACCATGATGTCGGTGATGTTCGGATCGGCCAGCAGCTCTTCCAACGGTCCGAGCCCGAGCAGCTCGTCGACCAGCACTTTTTCCAGCGCGAACTGTTCGCGGCGATTGAGCGTCAGCTTCAGCTCGGCGAGCACTTCACCGATGATCGGGCGGAATTCCTCGGCCAGCTCGTCCTTGTTGAGCGTTGCCGCGGCTTCCGGGTCGACGCGTTCGAGCAGGCGCGGCAGGACCTGTTCCTTGATCTTGTGGATCGACTGTTCGAAGCCCTCGGTTCGGCTGTTGCCCGCTTCCCCGCTCGCATTCTGGCGATCGGACAGGCGCTGCATCGCGTCCAGCTGGCCGGCGGGCATCATGCCCGAGCTGAATCCGTCGGTCTCCCCCGGCATCGGCAGCGAATCGATCGGCGGAAATTGCGCGCCGCCCTCGGGTTCCGCGCGCGCCACGGGATTGCTGCCCGAGCTTCCCTGCATCGGACGCGCGACGCCGAATGCGGGACGGGCCGACTGCCCCCCGCTGATGCCATTACGACGCCCGAATGCGCTCATGCCTGTATCCCTGGATGAATGCCGACCGGGTTAGGCGCGAAGGCTTGATAATTTGCTAACCAAAACAGGCGCGTGAAAGGGCCGCTGTCGCGCGGTGCGATGGTCAGGGTTGATCGCCGCCGCGAACTCCCCGAAGGCAGGCACATGATCCGCCTGCTGCTTCTTCTCGCGCTCACCTTCGGGTTGGCGAGCTCCGCATCTGCGGACGACATCGCCGCCACCGGGCGTGGCGTCGTGCGCGTCGTGACGATCGCGGTGGTCGACGATCAGGTGGTCGGCTTCGGGCACGGCAGCGGCTTTGCGATCGCGCCCAACCGGATCGTCACCAACGCGCACGTCGTCGATCTCGCCGAACGCTACCCCGACAACGTCGTCGTCGGGATCGTCCCGACAGAGGGGAGCAAATCCTATCAGGGCAAGGTGATCGCGTATGATTCGCAGCGTGACTTGGCGCTGATCGAGTTCACCGGCGCGCGCCTGCCGCCGAGCGCGCTCTATACCGGGCCGATGACCGAGGGCGATCCGGTGGTGTCGCTCGGCTTCCCGGGGAACGTCGACTTGGCAACGGCGCGGTCGGCGGCGGACTATATCCGGCCGATGACGCCGGTGCGGTCGGAGGGCGTGCTCTCCGGTCGCCGCGTGCTGAGTAGCGTCGAGGTTCTGCTGCACACGGCGAGTATCGCGCGCGGCAATTCGGGCGGGCCGTTGCTCGATCGATGCGGGCGGGTGATCGGGGTTAACTCGGCGATCACGCGCGGCGAAGAGGGCGATTCGACGTTCGGGTTCGCGATTGCGGATACCGAGCTGGCTGGCTTTCTCCACGATGCGAAACAGCCTTACGCATCGATCGGGACGGGGTGTACCTCGATCGAGGATCGCTTGCGGCAGGACGCCGACGCGGATGCGAAGGCGACCGCCGATGCGGCGTCGGCCAAGCGCGATGCGGCGACGCAGGATGCGATGACTCGCGAGGTCGCACTGGAGAAGGCGCGGACCGAGGCCGGGCGGGCTCGCGAGAACGTCATGGCGCTTGCCGGGCTGCTACTGGTGGCAGGGGCGCTGGTGATCGGAAGTGCAGGGCTGCTCGAATCGCGGGGGCAGCGGCGGCAGGCGGTGTGGGCGCTGGGTATCGGCGGCCTGAGCGTGCTGGTTGCGATTGTCGTGTTCGTGCTGCGCCCGTCGGGTGAGGTCGACGTGCCGCTGTCCGCGCTGCCCAAGACGCGGATATCGACGCCCGATGCGGCGCTCGGCAAGCTGATGTGCACGCTGATCCCGGAGCGCAGCCGGATTACGATCTCGTCCAGCGAGGACGTGCCGATCGACTGGGGCGCGAAGGGGTGTGTGAACGGCAAGACGCAATATGTAGGAGCGAATGGCCGCTGGGACCGCGTGCTGGTGCCCGACGTCGAGCAGACCGTCTCCGTGCTATCGTTCGACCCGGCGACGCGCGTCTATTCGAACACGCGCTATCTGATGTCGGCGGCGGGGATGGAGGCAGCGCGGACCGCGCGCGGCGTCGTGCCGAACGTGTGCAACATGGATGAGGCGGCGTTGAGTCGGCTTGCGGGGCAGCAGGCTGCGGTGCGTGCGGTGTTGCCACCGTTGCCGAACGAGAAGCTGGTCTATTCCTGCAAGTCGGCGCGCTGAGCTTCGGAGGCGAGTAGCGCGCGCTTGCGGTCCAGCCCGTAGGCGTAGCCACCGAGCGCGCCACCGATCCGCTGCGCGCGGTGGCAGGGGATGACGATCGACACTGGATTCTGGCCGCACGCGGTGCCGGCGGCGCGGACTGCGGCAGGACGGCCGGCGAGCGCTGCGAGTTCACTGTAAGTGCGGGTTTCGCCGATCGGGATGGTGCGTAGGGCTTGCCAGATCGCTTCCTGGAACGCGGTGCCTCGGACGTCGAGTGGGAGGTCTTGGTCGCGGTCGGGGGATTCGACGGCCGCGACGACGTGCGCTGCCAGGTCCGCGAGGGCTTCGTCGCCCGGCTCGATCGTGGCGCTGGGGAAGCGGCGGCGGAGTTCGTCCGCGTCTTCGTCGAACGACACGCGGCACAGGCCTTTGTCGGTGGCGGCGACGAACAGGGCGCCGAGGCTCGTGTCGGCGATGGTCCAGCGGATCGTGACGCCTTCGCCGCCGCGCGCCCACGCGCTGGGGGCCATGCCGAGCCGTTTGGCGTCGGCTTCGTAGAAGCGGCTGGGAGCGGAATAGCCGGCGTCATAGATTGCTTCGGTCACGGTCGAGTCCTCCGATAAGGCGTCGCGCGCCCGCCCGGTGCGCAAAGCGCGGGCATAGGCGGCGGGGGTAACGCCGGTGGCGCGCTTGAACAGGCGGTGGAAATGATGCGGCGCGTAGCCGACTCTGGCGGCGACCTCGTCCAGCGCAAGGCGATCTTCGGCGGCTTCGAGCAGTACAATGGCTGCGGCGACGGCGATGCGGTCGCGGCCGACTTCGTCCGGGGTGCAGCGCAGGCATGCGCGAAACCCGGCGGCGCGGGCGCTTGGCGCGTTGGGGTGGAAGGTGACGTTCTCGCGCTTGGGGTGCCGCGCGGGGCAGCTCGGCTTGCAGTAGATGCCGGTGGTCTTCACGCCGACGATAAACCGGCCGTCCCACGCGCGGTCGCGGGCTTCGAACGCGGTCCAGGCGATGTCGTCGTCGAGGGCAGGGGCGGTGGTCATCGCGTGGTTATAGGCCCTGTTGCCGCGCGTGCATCCCGTGGCTTGCGGTCAAAGCGGAGCCAATCGCCGACCCGGCCGTTCTCTTGTGCATACCCCCTAACGAAAGATGTCTCATGGCCTCCGACACGCCCGTCTGGTTCATTTCCGGCTGCTCGACCGGTTTCGGTCGCGAACTCGCCAAGCTCGTGCTCGCGCGCGGTTGGCGTGCGGTGGTGACCGCGCGGGATGCGGATCGCGTCGCCGATCTGGCGGAGGGCGCCGAGGATCGTGTGCTCGCGCTGTCGCTCGACGTGACGGAGCAGGCGCAGATCGACGATGCGGTCGCGCAAGCCAAGGCCAAGTTCGGTCGGATCGACGTGCTCGTGAACAATGCGGGCTACGGCTATCAGGCATCGGTCGAGGAGGGCGTCGAGTCCGAAATCCGTGCGCAGTTCGATGCGAACGTGTTCGGGTTGTTCGCGCTGACGCGGGCGGTGCTGCCGGTGATGCGTGCGCAGAAGAGCGGCAACATCATCAATATTACGTCGGTCGCGGGTCAGGTCGGGTTTCCGGGCTCGGGGTATTATGCCGCGTCGAAGCATGCGGTGGAGGGTTGGTCGGATGCGTTGCTTGCCGAGGTCAAGCCGCTTGGGATCGACGTGACGTGCGTCGAGCCGGGGCCGTTCCGGACGGATTGGGCCGGGCGTTCGCTGAAGCAGACGCCGGTGAAGATCGCGGACTACGCCGATACGGCGGGCAAGCGGCTGGATGGTACTCGGGAGGTTAGCGGGACGCAGGCGGGTGACCCGGTGCGGGCCGGTGAAGCTATGATTGCGCTGACCGAGGATGCGAACCCGCCGCGGCATCTGGTGCTGGGGGCCTGGGGGTATGATGCTGTGACGAAGAAGCTGGCTGAGCGGCTGAAGGAGATTGAGGCGCACAAGGCGGATAGCCTTGGGGCGGATTTTCCGGAGGAATAATCTCGGAGCAGCGCGAGAGAGAGTTGTTTCCCCGCGAAGGCGGGGACCCAGACTGGGCTCCCGCCTTCGCGGGAGAACAAGGGAGCAGAGGTTGGCTTCACGTCTACAGCGCTAGCCTGCGTGAGGCCTTCTACCAAAGCCGCCACCCCGGCGAAGGCCGGGGTCCAATTGGGGGACGTTGCTAACGGAACGCATCCCTCAATTATTGCCACCTTTCCAATTGGGCCCCGGCCTTCGCCGGGGTGGTGCAAATGGGAAGGGGCCGATCAGCCCCCGTTGGCGCGGAACAGGTCCAGCGTCCGCTGTTTCGCCAAATCCGCGCTCGGCTCGTGGTAATCCTTCCGCCGGTCCGAATTGAACCCGTGCCCTGCCTCGTAGACATACACCGTCGCGTTCGGCCAATCCTTGGCGATGACCTGCTCGACCCCCTCCATCGGGATACCATGGTCGTGGCGACCGAAGTGGAGGATCACCGGCACCTTCGGTTCCTCGTCCGCCGCCGCCGGGATCATGCTGCCATAATAGCCGCTCGCCGCCGCGACGCCGGTGAGCTTGGTCGAGGCGAACCACGCGACCGAGCCGCCATAGCAATAGCCGACCACGAACACCGGCCCGGCGGGGGCGAGCGTGTCGATGCAGGTCTGGACGTCCTTCAGCGACAGGTCGAACGGGTGAAGTTGCCGCGCGAGTTCGACGCCGCGCGCTAGGCCTTCGCCGGAATAGTCCGCCTCGAAGCCGGGATGCTCGCGGTCGAACAGCGCGGGGGCCAGGACCTCGTAGCCATCGGCCGCGTACTCGTCGCAGAGGTCGCGGATATGGTCGGTCACGCCGAAGATCTCCTGCACCAGCACGAGGCCGCCGCGGCGCTCGCCGGTCGGCTGCGCGTGATAGACCGCGACGGTCGCGCCGTCGGACATCGTCATCGTTTCCATCGTGCCGGTCATTCTCTCGTCCTCGTCGATTGGTCGTAACGCCTGCCAATACCGTCATTCCCGCGGAGGCGGGAACCCATAGTGGCAGGCCGTGCGGGGAAAGCGCCGATTCCGGGAGATAAGGATCCCCGCCTGCGCGCGGATGACGGAGAGGAGAGGAATCGTGGCCTTTCAACCCCTGATCAATGACAGAACAGTCACAAACCCGTCCCCACGACCTTCCCGCCGGGTTGCCAATCCGCGAACCCGATGCTACCCGCGCCGCGTCCCATGAGAGGTGCTTTCGCGCCCTCTTCCCCTGTGGGACGGCACTATTTCGGTTTCAGGCGAGGATTGACAGGTCCGTGGAGACATCCGGCGGTATTCAAGCGAGCTTAGGCGGGCGTTACGCGCTGGCCCTGTTCGAACTCGCGCGTGACGCGAAGACGATCGACGCGGTCGAGTCGAGCCTGGCGAACGTGCGTGACGCGCTCGCGCAGTCGGAGGACTTCCGCACGCTGACGTCCAGCCCGATGGTGTCGCGTGGCGCGGCCGTGAAGGCTGTCTCAGCGGTCGCCGACGAGCTCGGTGTCGATGCGACCACCAAGAGCTTCCTCGGTGTCCTCGCCGAGAACCACCGGCTCGGCGCGCTGCCGAAGATCATCAAGGCATTCCGGACACTTGCCGCGCAGCATCGCGGCGAGATCGCCGCCGAGGTGACGTCTGCGCATCCGCTGACCGACGAGCAGGTGATCGAGCTAAAGCATCAGCTCCGCCAGCGGGTCGGCCGTGAAGTTTCCGTCGACCTCAGCGTCGACCCATCGTTGCTGGGTGGACTCGTCGTCCGCGTCGGCAGCCAGATGATCGATTCGTCGATCAAGACGCGTCTCAACACTCTCGCGCACGCGATGAAGGGCTAAGCTAATGGATATCCGCGCCGCAGAAATCTCGAAGATCATCAAGGATCAGATCGCCAATTTCGGCACCGAGGCCCAGGTCAGCGAGACCGGCCAGGTGCTGAGCGTCGGTGACGGCATCGCGCGCATCTTTGGCCTCGACAACGTCCAGGCCGGTGAGATGGTCGAATTCTCGAACGGCGTGCAGGGCATGGCGCTCAACCTCGAGGCCGATAACGTCGGCGTCGTGATCTTCGGGAGCGATTCCGAGATCAAGGAAGGCGACATCGTCAAGCGCACCGGCACGATCGTCGACGTGCCGATCGGCAAGGAGCTGCTCGGCCGCGTGGTCGATGGCCTCGGCAACCCGATCGACGGCAAGGGCCCGATCCACACCACCGAGCGCAGCCGCGTCGAAGTGAAGGCGCCGGGCATCATCCCGCGCCAGTCGGTCAGCGAGCCGGTCCAGACCGGGCTCAAGGCGATCGATGCACTCGTTCCCGTCGGCCGCGGCCAGCGCGAGCTGATCATCGGCGATCGCCAGACCGGCAAGTCCGCCGTCGCGATCGACGCGTTCATCAACCAGAAGATCGCCAACGCCGGCGACGACGAGTCGAAGAAGCTGTATTGCGTCTATGTCGCGATCGGCCAGAAGCGCTCGACCGTCGCACAGCTGGTCAAGACGCTCGAAGAGAATGGCGCGATGGAATACACCATCGTCATCGCCGCGACCGCGTCGGACCCCGCACCGCTGCAGTATCTCGCGCCCTACACCGGCGTCGCGATGGGCGAGTATTTCCGCGATCGCGGCATGCACGCGCTGATCTGCTACGACGATCTCTCGAAGCAGGCGGTCGCGTATCGCCAGATGTCGCTGCTGCTGCGTCGCCCTCCCGGCCGTGAGGCGTATCCGGGCGACGTGTTCTATCTCCACAGCCGCCTGCTCGAGCGTGCGGCGAAGATGTCGGACGCGAATGGCGGCGGCTCGCTGACCGCACTGCCGATCATCGAGACGCAGGCGGGCGACGTTTCGGCGTACATCCCGACCAACGTGATCTCGATCACCGACGGCCAGATCTTCCTCGAGACCGACCTGTTCTTCTCGGGCGTGCGCCCGGCGATCAACGTCGGCCTGTCGGTGTCGCGCGTCGGTTCGGCGGCACAGACCAAGGCGATGAAGAAGGTGTCGGGCTCGATCAAGCTCGAGCTGGCGCAGTACCGCGAGATGGCGGCGTTCGCGCAGTTCGGGTCGGATCTCGATGCGTCGACGCAGAAGCTGCTCAACCGTGGTGCGCGACTGACCGAGCTGCTCAAGCAGGCCCAGTTCTCGCCGTTGCCGTTCGAAGAGCAGACGGTGTCGATCTTCGCCGGTACCAGCGGCTATCTCGACAAGGTGCCGGTCGCCGACGTGACCCGCTACGAGCAGGCGCTGCTGGCCGACATGCGTGCGAACCATGCCGACGTGCTGAAGCTGATCCGCGATACCCGCGACCTGGGTAACGAGGCGAAGGACAAGCTGAAGGCAGCGCTCGAAGCGTTCGCGAAGACTTTCGCCTGAGCTGCGTAGAAAACGACATACACACACCGTCACCCCGGACTTGTTCCGGGGTCCACCGTGCCTCAGATCCCGTAGGACTGGTGGAGGAGTGGATGCCGGAACAAGTCCGGCATGACGGTTTAGGGACGGTGACGAACTAGAATGGCATCACTTAAGGCCCTCAAGATCCGCATCGGCTCGGTGAAGTCGACGCAGAAGATCACCAAGGCGATGAAGATGGTCGCCGCTGCGAAGCTGCGCCGTGCGCAGGACGCGGCGGTTGCCGGGCGTCCGTATGCCGAGCGTCTCGAAGCGGTGATGGCGAGCCTGGCGGGGCGCGTCGGCATCGCGCCGGGCGCGTCGCCGCTGCTCGCGGGCACTGGCAAGGACCAGGTCCACCTGATCGTCATCGCGACGTCCGAGCGTGGCCTCGCGGGCGCGTTCAACACCAACATCGTCCGCGCGGCGCGTCGCAAGGCCGAGGAACTGATCGCGGCCGGCAAGACCGTGAAGTTCTATGTCGCCGGCAAGAAGGGGCGCGTGATCAAGCGCTTCTATCCGAACGACATCATCGCCGATCACGAGATGGGGCAGATCAAACGGCTCGCGTTCAGCGACGCGCAGGCCGTGTCCGAGGACCTGATCAAGCGCTTCGGCGAAGGTCAGTTCGACGTTGCGCATCTGTTCTACGCGAAGTTCGTCTCGGCGCTGGTGCAGGTCCCGACCGGCATCCAGATCATCCCGATTCCGCTCTCGGCGATCCCCGGGGCGGAAGCCAAGCCGGGTGCGCCCGCCGAAGCCGTGGTCGAGTATGAGCCCGACGAGGAAGCGATCCTCGCCGATCTCCTGCCGCGCAACGTCGCGATCCAGATTTTCCGCGCGCTGCTCGAAAACGCGGCGTCGGAGCAGGGCTCGCGGATGAACGCGATGGACAACGCCACGCGCAACGCTGGCGACATGATCACGCGCCTCTCGATCCAGTATAACCGTACCCGCCAAGCCGCGATCACGACCGAGCTGGTCGAAATCATCTCGGGCGCCGAAGCGCTCAAGTAAGTCCAAGGAAGCAGACAATGGCAACCGCCCCAGAGACCCTCGGAACCACGCTCGCCCCCAAGGCCACCAACAACACCGGCCGCATCTCGCAGGTCATCGGTGCGGTCGTCGACGTGCATTTCCCCGACAATTTGCCCGCGATTCTGTCGGCGCTCGAAACCGACAATAACGGCAACCGGCTCGTCCTCGAAGTCGCGCAGCATCTCGGCGAGAACACCGTTCGCACGATCGCGATGGACGCAACCGAGGGCCTGACCCGCGGCCAGACCGTCACCGACACCGGCTCGCAGATCCGCGTACCGGTCGGCCCCAAGACGCTCGGCCGCATCCTCAACGTCATCGGCGAGCCGATCGACGAGCGTGGTCCCGTCGGCGCAGAGACGACCGCCCCGATCCATGCCTCGGCGCCGCTGTTCGTCGACCAGTCGACCGAGAGCGCGATCCTGGTCACCGGCATCAAGGTCATCGACCTGCTCGCACCCTATGCGAAGGGCGGCAAGATCGGCCTGTTCGGCGGCGCCGGCGTCGGCAAGACCGTGCTGATCCAGGAACTGATCAACAACATCGCCAAGGGCCATGGCGGCACCTCGGTGTTCGCGGGCGTCGGCGAGCGTACCCGCGAGGGCAACGATTTGTACCACGAGTTCCTCGACGCGGGCGTCATCGCCAAGGATGCCGACGGCAATCCGCAGTCGGAAGGCTCGAAGGTCGCGCTCGTGTTCGGCCAGATGAACGAGCCGCCAGGCGCGCGTGCCCGTGTCGCGCTGTCGGGCCTGACGATCGCAGAGTATTTCCGCGACGTCGAAGGCCAGGACGTGCTGTTCTTCGTCGACAACATCTTCCGCTTCACGCAGGCGGGCGCAGAGGTTTCGGCATTGCTCGGCCGTATCCCGTCGGCGGTGGGCTATCAGCCGACGCTGTCGACCGACATGGGCGCGCTGCAGGAGCGCATCACGTCGACCAACAAGGGCTCGATCACCTCGGTGCAGGCCGTGTACGTTCCCGCAGACGATCTCACCGATCCGGCCCCGGCGACGTCGTTCGCGCATCTCGATGCGACGACCAACCTCAACCGCGCGATCTCGGAGCTGGGCATCTACCCGGCCGTCGATCCGCTCGATTCGACCTCGCGTTTGCTCGAGCCACGCGTCGTCGGCCAGGAGCATTACGACACTGCACGCGCCGTCCAGTCGACGCTGCAGAAGTACAAGTCGCTGCAGGACATCATCGCGATTCTCGGCATGGACGAGCTGAGCGAAGAGGATAAGCTCACCGTCCAGCGTGCGCGGAAGATCCAGAAGTTCCTGAGCCAGCCGTTCCACGTCGCCGAGGTCTTCACCGGCATCAGCGGCAAGTTCGTCCAGCTCGAGGATACGGTCCGGTCGTTCAAGGCCGTGGTCGAGGGCGAGTATGATCACCTCCCCGAGGCGGCGTTCTACATGGTCGGCGGCATCGACGAAGCCGTCGCCAAGGCCGAGAAGATGGCTTCCGAGGCTTAAGCTTAGCTCCCTCCCCTTTAGGGGAGGGTTGGGGTGGGGCCTGACCGCGCGCGTCGCGCCTGCCGCACTCCCCCACCCCGACCCTCCCCTGAAGGGGAGGGAGTGAGAAGATAGACATGCTGCATTTCGAACTCGTCACGCCAGAAAAGCTCGTCCGCTCGGAGGAGGTCTACATGGTCGTCGTCCCCGGCACCGAAGGCGATTTCGGCGTCCTCGAAGGCCACGCCCCCTTCATGTCGACGGTCCGCGACGGCGGTGTCCAGATCTTCCGCACGCAGAATGGCACCCCCGAGATCATCGCGATCAAGGGCGGTTTCGCCGAGGTCAACGCCAAGGGCCTGACCGTCCTCGCCGAACATGCTGGCGAGTAACGCCTGTCAGGCGAGCGCCGGTGCTCGCCCGATCGATACCGACGGCCGACGCTGCAACCGCGCCAGCAGCGGCCGCTCGATCCACCGATGCACCGCCAATCCCAGCATCGTCGATGCGACGATGAACGCCAGCGCGAACAGATAGGGTGACATGGTTGGGGCATAGCCTCCGACCATCCACAGCAGCGCGATCAGGCAGGGATGGGTCAGGTACGTCGAATAGGACGCATCGCCCACGCGCGCGACAATCCGTTCGAACCGTCCGTCCGCCGATGTGTCGATCACCCCGACTACCACCAGTGCCCAGGGAATGCCCCACGTCCAGGTCCGCGCGAGGCCCGAGGTACCGGCAACGGCAACCTCGATCTGAAGCGATAGCGGCACGCCCAGTCCGAAGGCGATCCCGACCACGAGCAGCACGGTCCCGATGACGAGCGCAGGCGTCGCATAGCGTGCGCTGATCCCGCTGCGCCAAGCCATCCACACACCTACGCCGAGCGCAAATTCGAGCAGGAGCGGGTTCAGCAGCAGCCTCAAAGGTGCCCAGCCGGGATGAACGACGCTGCCGATCACCGCCAGCGCCACCGTGAGGGCTAGCAGCATTTCAACACGGCGCTGCGGCGCCCGCATGGCAACCGCCACGATGGCGTAGAACGCGAATTCGAACCCGAGCGTCCAGCCGGGATACAGCGCGGGAACATGGTAGCCCGCTCCGTCGAGAACGGGCAGCACGGTGATCGACATCCACGCCGCCGGCACGGTCAAGGGGTCGTGCATGATCAGCATGTAGACTGCGCTGACGCACGCGAACAACGGTACGATCCGCAACCATCGCTTTGCCAGGAACCGCCACGAATCAGCGTCCGCGGTCGCCAGCGACTGCGCCATGACGAACCCGCTGATGACGAAGAACAGATCGACCCCGCTCGCGCCGAACATCGAGAGATTGGGGACCGACGGTACGAACTTGCCGGTTAGCGCGACCGGCCCGGAATCGATCATGTCGGACGCGTGCATCAGCAACACGAGCGTGGCTGCGAGTGCGCGAAGCCACTGGATGGGTGCGATGCGGGACGGCGTCATCCGGCACGCATACCGGGCCGAGCGTTAAGGCCGCGTTGCCCGCACGATCAGAGGAAATTATACGGGTCGACGTCCACCGTCACGCGCGCTTTGGATGGCCATTCCAGTTTCCCCAGCCAGTCCCGTATGACGTCCTGCACATCCAGCGCGCGCCGCGCATGGACGAGCAGCCGGTAGCGATGCCGGCCGCGCAGCATCGCCAGCGGGGCGGGGGCGGGGCCGTAGACGTGCATGCCGTCGACTTCAGGTGCGCTCCGCCCGACGAGCTTGGCCGTCTCGTGCGCGCAGGACTGGTCCTCCGACGACACCACGATCGCTGCGTACCGACCGAACGGCGGCGCGCCTGCATCCTTTCGCGCGTCCGTTTCCGCGGCGTAGAACGCGTCGGCATCGCCGGTGATGAGCGCCTGCATCACCTGTGCCCCTGGACTATGCGTCTGGATGAACACGTGCCCCGGCTTCTCGCCACGCCCGGCGCGCCCCGACACCTGCCGGATCTGCTGGAACGTGCGCTCCGCCGCCCGCAGATCGCCACCGTCGAGGCCTAGATCCGCATCCACGACGCCGACCAGGGTGAGGTTTGGAAAGTGATACCCCTTCGTCACGAGCTGCGTGCCGACGACGATGTCGATATCACCGGCTTCCATCCGCCCGACGAACTCCGCCGCCTTGGCCGGCGACCAGATCGTGTCGGACGTAACGACGGCCGTCTTCGCCTCTGGGAAGAGCGCCGTCACCTCGTCGGCGATCCGCTCCACACCCGGCCCGCAGGCGACCAGCGTATCCTCGCCCTTGCACTCGGGACACACGCGCGGCGTCGGCTCGGCATGGCCGCAATGGTGGCAGGCGAGGCGGCGCGTGAGGCGGTGCTCGACCATCCAGGCAGTGCAGTTCGGACATTGGAACCGGTGCCCGCACGTCCGGCACAGCGTCAGCGGTGCGTAGCCCCGCCGGTTGAGAAACAGCAGCGACTGCTCGCGCCGTTCCAGCGTCTCCTGCATCGCCTTGACGAGGCGCGGGGCCAGCCAGCGGCCGCGTTCCGGCGGTTCCTTGATCAAGTCGATCGGCTCGATCGTCGGCATCTCCGCCGCGCCGAACCGGCCGGGCAGCTTCAGCTCCGCGTAGCGCCCGGTCGCGACCTGTTGCCGAGTCTCGATCGCCGGTGTTGCGGAGGCGAGGATGACCGGGCACCCCTCGAACTTGCCGCGCATCACCGCCACGTCGCGCGCGTGATAATGCACGCCCTCTTCCTGCTTGAAGCTGGTCTCGTGCGCCTCGTCGACCACGATCAGCCCGAGGTCGTGGTAGGGCAAGAACAGCGCCGACCGCGCGCCGACCGTCACCAGCGCCTCGCCGCTCGCGATCGCGCGCCACGCGCGCCGCCGCTGGGTCGATCGAAGCCCCGAATGCCACGCGATCGGCTCGCAGCCGAAGCGGTCGTGGAAGCGCTTCAGGAAGGGTTCGGTCAGCGCGATCTCGGGGAGCAGGACAAGCGTCTGGCGGCCGTCGCGGATCGCCTGGGCCACCGCCTCGAAATACACCTCGGTCTTCCCCGAGCCCGTAACGCCGTCGAGCAACGTCGGGTGGAACGCGTGCTCTGCGACGCCAGCGACCAGGACATCGGCTGCTGCCCGCTGGTCCTCTGACAAAGTCGGCTCATGATGCTGCGGATCGGGTACGGGGTAGGGGACGTCGATGCTGACCTCGACCGCCTCGATCGCGCCGACCTTCACCAGCCCGCGGATCACCGCGTCGCTGACCTCCGCCAGCGTTGCTAGTTCGCGGATGAGGCCTTGGCGGTCACCGATCCGCTCCAGCGCCTGCTCGCGCTGTGGCGTCAGGCGAGGGGGCACGACCCCGGTAGAACGATACTCGACAGCGGTTCGTGCCCCCTCCAGCGCCGAGGTGGACGCCAGCGTCATCCGCAACACCGACGCCGCGGGCGCGAGGTAATAGTCCGCGGTCCACTCGACCAGTCGCCGTAGCGGCGCTCCCAGCGGCGGTACGTCGGCGACCGCGAGCAGGTTGCGCAACCGGTTGTCGCCGACCTCCGCATCGGATGGCATCCGCTCCGCCTCCCACACCACGCCAAGCAGCTGGCGCGGTCCGAGGGGGGCGACCACGATCGAGCCCGGCTCGACGCTCATGCCGGCGGGCACGCGGTAGTCGAGCGGCCCGAGGGCGGCGTTGAGGATCAGGACACGGGCGCGGGACGACATCGTGTCGGTATATGGGGACAGATCGACTCCGCGTGAACCGCTTACGTCGGGTCGGTCGATGCCGCCTTACGCAGCGTCGCGGTTCGGACGGCGTCGTTCGCCGACACGCGCGCGCTTCGCCTGGTACAGGATCGTATCGGCGCGGTGGATGAAATCGCGCACCGAAAGGCAGTCGCGGTCCAAAGCGGTGATGCCGACCGTGCCCGCGCTGACCATCGCGAGGCCGTTCAGCGCGATCGGAAAGCGTAACGCTTCCTCCAGCCGGGCAGAGATATAGCCAGGGTTCGCGGCCATGCCGGGATCCTCGATCAGGATCGCGAATTCGTCACCACCGACGCGGGCGGCAAAGCTGTTCTTGAGCCAGGGAGCCTTCAGGATCCGGCCGACGCCGCGCAACACGTCGTCGCCCGCGGTATGGCCAAGTGTGTCGTTGATCGCCTTGAACCCGTCGAGATCGACCAGCGCGAGCAACAACGGCGTGCCGTCGGCATGCGACCGCGTCATGGCTGCATCGAGCGTACGATCGAACGCCGCCCGATTGGCGATGCCGGTCAGCGAATCGGTATTCGCCGAGCGTCGCAAATTGACCTCGAGCGCGTGGCGTTCCGTTACGTCCTGGAAGACGCCGACCAACGCTATGGTCTGGCCGTCGACGGTCTCGCACTCGCCGAGCACGCGGACACGGCGCTGTTCACCCTGCGCGTTCTTGAAATCGACTTCGATATCGAACGGCGCACCGGTTTCGATCGTCCGCCGAAGCGATGCGTTCATCTCGTCGCGGGCATGCGGCGGATAGAATTCCATCGCCACCGGCATCTCGGGCAGGTCGCCGATCGGCAGGCCGTGAATGTGATAGACGCCGTCCGACCATTGCAGCTTGTCGTCGGCCAGCGACACGCGCCACGATCCGATCGCCGCCATCCGTTCCGCCTGCCGGAAAACGCGGTCCTGACGGGCCAGCGCAGCCGCTTGGCGATCCGCGGTCGTCGCAATCGCGATGGCCTCGCGTGCAGCGGACCGCGCGGCGATCATCGCCTCTGCCAGGGTCGCCAGATGAGTCAGCGCCTTGCGCCCGGCATCGTTCAGCGAGCGCGGTACAGTATCGACGACGCAGATCGAGCCGATCGCATAATATTCACCGCTCGCGTCGCGCGCATTAACCGGCGCGCCAGCGTAAAACCGAATACCGTCAGGCGGTTGCGTCCGAGGATTGGCCGCGAATCGAAAATCGCTCGACACGTCTTCGATGACCATCGGTTCTTTGCCGAGGATCGTGTAATTGCACATGCCGATTTCGCGGGAGATCTCACCGCGTTCGCCGTCGCTCGCCGCCTTGATCCAGAGCCGATTGCTGTCGACGAGTGTTAGCAAAGCGTTAGGGCAACCCAGCATTTCTGCGGCCAACGCGACCAATGCATCGAATTCAAGCTCGGGTTCGCTATCGAGCAACGCCAAGGCCTGAAGCGCAGCCACGCGCCGTGCTTCGTCTGAAAAGTTGTCTGTGATGAGATCGACAGGCGACATGAAACTCGAATATAGCGGCTGGGTTAATTTTCTTTGCCTGTTCGGGGCGTTACTGTCCACACATGCCCACCGATAAAGACCAGACGCTGGAAATTCTGCCGCCGTCGATGCTCTGGGCGGAGCACCTCGAGCGCGATCGTCGGCGATCGGTCCACACGATCCGGGCTTATCGGGCGTCGGCCGAACGGCTGACGGCGTTCCTGGTCGGACATTGGGGGGAGCGGATCACGCGCGGGGCGCTCGCACGAGTAACCGCGACAGACCTGCGAGCGTATTTGGCGCAACGCCGAGAAGCCGGGTTGGGTAACGCGTCGGCGGCGCGGGAATTGTCCGCGGTGCGCGGGTTTCTCGCCTGGGCGAACGAAGGCGCGGAGCAGCCGCGTATGCGGGGGCCGCGCGTGAAGGCGGGCGTGCCGCGACCGATCTCGCCGGCCGAGGTGGTCGCGTTGGCGGAGGAGGTGGCGGACGATGCGGCCGAGCCGTGGATCAGCGCGCGCGACTGGGCGGTGTTGATGCTGCTGTACGGCGCAGGCTTGCGAATCGGCGAGGCGTTGACGCTGCGGGGCGATATCCTGCCGCTCGGCGAGACGATCCGGGTGACGGGCAAGCGCGCCAAGACGCGCGTCGTGCCCTTGTTACCGCAGGTTCGTACGGCGATCGAAGCGTATGTCGCGCAGACGCCGTGGCCGGTTACGCGCGGCGAACCGCTGTTCCGCGGGGCGAAGGGCGGGGCGTTGTCGCCGGTGATGATCCGCCGGGCGGTGCAGTCAGCGAGGGCGCGGCTGGGACTGGGCGATCGGACGACGCCGCATGCTCTGCGCCATAGTTTCGCGACTCATCTGCTGGGGCGGGGGGCGGACCTGCGCGCGCTACAGGAGTTGCTCGGCCATGCGAGCCTGAGTTCGACGCAGGTCTACACGCAGGTCGATGCCGCGCATTTGATGGACGTCTATCGCAACGCCCACCCGCATGGCGGCGTCTAGCCCTTCGGCTTCCAGGTCAGCACGCGCCAGCCATAACCGATGATGATGACGACGAACGTCGCCACCGCGACCGGTCCGACATAGCGATCGAGTTCTTCGAAATGCGAGCCGAGCAGGATGCCGGCATAGGTGAGCACGGTGTTCCAGATCGCGCTGCCCGCCGCGGTCCAGATCACGAACTGCCAGATCGGCATGCGCGTCATTCCCGCGGGGAGCGAGATGACGGTGCGGAAGGTCGGCATGAACCGGAACACGAAAATTACCCAGCCGCCGCGCTTCATGAAGAACCGGTGGATCTTCTCGACGTCCGACCATTCCATCGTCAGCCAGCGGCCGTTGCGCTCGATGAACGGACGGAAACGCTCGTAGCCGATGTTGCGGCCGATATAATACCAGAAGTAATTGCCGACGACCGAGCCCGCGGTGCCCCAGGCGATCAGCGGCACGACGCTCATGTCGCCGCGCGCGACGGCCATGCCACCGAGGCCCATGATCACCTCGGACGGCACCGGGGGCACGATATTCTCGAGCGCCATCAACAGGAAGATACCGAAATATCCGCCCCAGGCGATGAGATCGAGGATGAATTCAGTCATGGGTATCACATACTGCCGGTATGCCGGATGTGTTCCGGCATCCACCGTTCCGCATGATCGATCACCGACAATAGTTGAATGACCGTCTGCACTTCCTTGTTCTCCCGCGAAGGCGGGAGCCCAGTCTGGGTCCCCGCCTTCGCGGGGAAACAAGCTTCCCCTGTTTCAGGGGGTAAGTGCCGAACAGATTCGGACGGTTACCGCGCCGCGACCTTCGCCTCGATCGCATCCCAGATCATGGCGGCCAGATCCGTTCCATCGAAGTTCGAGATCGCGACGATCCCGGTCGGGGAGGTCACGTTGATCTCCGTCAGCCATGTGCCGCCGATCACGTCGATCCCGACGAACAACAGCCCGCGCTTCTTCAGTTCCGGCCCGAGTACCGCGCAGATCTCGCGCTCCTTGTCGGTCAGCACCGACTTCTCCGCCGAGCCGCCGACCGCGAGGTTCGAGCGGATCTCGCCTTCGCCCGGCAGGCGGTTGATCGCGCCCGCGACTTCGCCGTCGATCAGCACGATGCGCTTGTCGCCCTTGGCCACGTCGGGGAGGAACGCCTGGACCATGTGCGGCTCGCGCCACGTCATGTTGAAGACCTCCATCAGCGCCGACAGGTTCGCGCCGTCCGACTCGACCTTGAAGATCGCCTTGCCGCCATTGCCGTGCAGCGGCTTGATGACGATCGCGCCGTGCTCGGCGAGGAATTTCCGCGCCTCGTCGAGCGAGCGGGTGACGAGCGTCGGCGGCATGAACTGCGGGTAATCGAGGACGAACACCTTCTCGGGCGCGTTCCGCACCTGCGCGGGATCGTTCACGACCAGCGTCTTGTCGGCGATCCGCTCGAGCAGGTGCGTCGCGGTGATGTAGCCGAGGTCGAACGGGGGATCCTGGCGCATGAGAACGACGTCCGCCTCGTCGCCGAGGTCGAGGTTCACGGGCTCGCCGACGCTGAAGTGATCGCCGACGACGCGCTGCACGGTGACGGGATGCGCCTTCGCCCAGACCCGGCCGTCGCGGTAGTTCAGATCCTCGGCCGAGTAATGGAAGAGCGTGTGCCCGCGGTCCTGCGCAGACAACATCAGCGCGAAGGTCGAATCGCCGGCGATGTTGATGCTGTCGAGCGGGTCCATCTGGACGGCGACGGTGAGGCTCATGCGTCTTCCTTCTGTTCGGTCGAGCGCATGTAGGCGCGGGCGGGCGCGAAGTCACCGGGCGGCGTCACCCGATCCAGGCATTCTCGATATGGCGCGGGCGGGTGCCGGGGGCGAGCAGGATGACGTCGACGCGGATGTCGTCGCCGGGTCCGGCGTAGCGCGGCATCAGATACTCCGCGGCTGCTGCGACGCGGGCGAGGCGGCGCTCGTCGATCGCGAAGTCGAGTTCGGCGGCGGTCGCGCGGGTTTTCACTTCGACGAAGGCAACGAGGTTGCCTTTGCGGGCGACGAGGTCGACCTCGCCGGCGGGCGTGCGGACTCGGCGATCGAGGATGCTCCAGCCCTTGAGGCGGAGCCACCACCCTGCCATCCGCTCGCCGCGACGGCCGGTCGCCTCCGCAGCCTTTCGGTCGTGTGTCCCCTTCCGCTTGCGGGAGGGGCTAGGGGAGGGCGGGGGCGGCACGTCTATGGCATGCCCTCCCCCGACCCCTCCCGCAAGCGGGAGGGGAGATCAGGGCTTGGGCTTCAATTCCAGCGCCCGAGCATACAGCGCCTTGCGGTCGAGCCCGAGCTTCTTGGCCACCTCGCTCGCAGCTTGCCCGGTCGACAGGCGCGTCAACGCCTCCACCAGCGCAGCATCGCCATCCTCCGCACTCGCTGGCGGCGCCTCCCCCGGCGGCGCGACGACGATCACGATCTCCCCCCGCGGCGGCGCATCCGCATAACGCGCGGCGAGCGTCGAGAGTGTCCCCGTCACCGCCTCCTCGAACTTCTTGCTGATCTCGCGCGTCACCGCCGCCTCTCGGTCGCCGAGACCTTCGAGCAGCGTCGCCAAACACGCCCCCAGCCGCGGCCCCGACTCATACATCACCAGAGTCGCGCGGATCGTGGCCACCTCCGCGATCGCCTCCGCCCGCGCGTGCATCTTCGACGGCAGGAACCCCACGAACAAGAACCGGTCGGTCGGCAGCCCCGCCAGCGTAAGCGCCGCCACGGCCGCGCACGGCCCCGGGATCGTCACCACCAGATGCCCCGCCGCGCGTGCATCACGCACCAGCTTGAACCCCGGATCCGAGATCAGCGGCGTCCCCGCGTCCGACACCAGCGCCACCGCCTGCGTCGCCATACGCGCGATCAGCGCCGGGCGCACGCCTTCCGCGCTGTGATCGTGATACGGCACCATCGGCGTCTTCGTGCCGATGTGGCGGAGCAGACCGGCGGTGACGCGGCTGTCCTCGACCGCGATCACGTCCGCGCGGCGGAGGATGTCGGCGGCGCGCGGCGACAGATCGCCAAGATTGCCGATCGGGGTCGCGACGATGTAGAGGCCGGGATCGAGAAGAGTTTCAGGGTTCATGGGGACGGTCATGGCAGACGCGACGACGATAGGGCAATCCGCACGTACTGCAGGGCGATGGGCGACCCTTGTCGCGGCGTGCCTGCTCGGCGCGTGCCAGACAATCGTCCCGCGTGGTCCAGTCGAGCCGACGCAGCAGCGCCCGACCACGCGTCCCGTCGATCGCCCCGAGATCGGCGTCGAGACCGGCATCCCGCGCGATGCCGAGCGTAACCGGGTCGCGCTGCTCGTGCCGCTGTCGGGCAGCAATGCCGGCGTTGGCACCTCTATCGCCAACGCGACGATGCTCGCGCTGCTCGATACGCAGAACCAGCGCGTCCGGATTACCAACTACGACACCGCGACCGGTGCCGCCGCTGCCGCGCAGCGCGCGATCGCCGAGGGCGCTCAGCTGATCCTCGGGCCGCTGCTCGCCGACGACGTCCGTGCGGTCGCGCCGATTGCGCGCGCCGCGAACATCCCGGTGCTGAGCTTCTCCAACGATCTCGGCGTGGCGGGCAGCGGCACGTACCTGATGGGCTATGTCCCGACCCAGTCGATCGCGCGCGTCGTCGATTTCGCCAAGGAGCGCGGCGTCAGCAACTTCGCCGGCCTCGTCCCCAACGGCCTGTACGGCGAGCGTGCGTCCACCGCGTTCCTTCGCGCAGTCGAAGGCGCGGGCGGTCAGGTCGTCTCGCTCCAGACCTACGCGCGGGGCCCCGGCGGTATCTCAGGCGCAGTTACGCGGCTTGCGGCGAAGGCCCCCTATGACGCGGTCCTGATCGCCGATGGCGGCGCCAACGCAGCCTCCGCGGCCGCGATGGTCAAGCGTGGCAGCGGCGCTTCGACGCGTATCCTAGGCACCGAACTCTGGAATTCGGACACCGCGATCGCCGCCAAGGCAGCGCTCAACGGCGCCTGGTATGCGAGCGTTTCGGACACGCTGTACCGCCAATATGCCGCCAAATACCGCGCGCGGTTCGGGGCAGGGCCATACCGTCTGTCGAGCCTTGGTTATGATTCGGTGCTGCTGACGGTCCGCATCGCGCGCGACTGGAAGCCCGGTACGCCGTTCCCGGTCAACCGCCTGCGCGACGGCGATGGCTTCGCCGGCATCGATGGGGCGTTCCGCTTCGGCAAGGACAGCGTCGCCGAGCGCGCGCTCGAGGTTAAGGAAATCCGCGGCGGCACGACCACGGTGGTCTCGCCCGCACCGGCCGGGTTCGGGAAGTAAGCTTCCCCCTCCCTGAAAGGGAGGGGTAGGGGGTGGGTCGGTATGGGGCGGGCGCACCGATAGCCAACTGGCCGACCCACCCCTAACCCCTCCCTTCCAGGGAGGGGGATGATCGAAGATCAGCCTACGCGGTGACGATTTCCGGCAGGATCGCGTCGAGTAGGAGCGCCCCCGCTTCGGTAACCCGCAATCGGCCCGGGGAGTGCACGATCAGCCCCAGCTCCTCCAGCTGAGCCACCGCCGCCAGATCCACCGGCACCACGCCCGCGTTCAACGCCGTGATCCGCTCCAGATCGACGCCTTCCGCCAACCGCAACCCCATCAGCAAAGCCTCGGTCGCGCGGGTCGAGGGCGTCAGCGGGTCCTCCACCTCCATTCCGTGGCCGTTACGCTCGATCGCCGCCAGCCAGTTCTCCGGCTTCTTCCGCCGCACCGTCGCCAGCCCGCCGCGTCGCCCATGCGCCCCCGGCCCGATCCCAGCATAATCCTGGTACCGCCAGTAAGCGAGGTTGTGGCGGCTCTCCGACCCCGGCCGCGCATGGTTCGACGTCTCGTATGCGGGAAGACCCGCCGCGGCGGTATCCGCACGCGTCGCCTCGAACAGATCGGCGGCCGAATCGCCATCCGGGATCACGATCCGCCCCGCCAGCGCCTCGGTCGCGAACCGTGTGCCGGCTTCGATCGTCAGCTGATACAGTGAGAGATGTTCCGTCCCCAGGCTCAACGCGCGCGCCAGTTCTGCGCGCCAATCGTTGAGCCGTTGGCCGGGAAGCGCATAGATCAGGTCGAAACTGACGCGCGGAAACACGCTCTGCGCGGTTGCCAGTGCGGCTTGTCCCTCGTTCACGTCATGCGAACGCCCCAAAAATTTCAGCGCCTGATCGTCGAGCGATTGCAGCCCCAGCGACACCCGGTTCACCCCGGCACGCGCCAGATCCGCAAACCGCGCCGCCTCCACCGAAGACGGATTCGCCTCCAGCGTGATCTCGATCCCTTCGGCGAATCCCCAGGCCTTCTCCGCCGCATCCAGCACCGCCGCGACCGTCGACGGCGGCATCAGCGACGGCGTGCCGCCCCCGAAGAAGATCGACTGCAACTTGCGCCCCGGCAATACCCGCGCCTCATGCGCAAGGTCGGTGAGCAGCGCCTCCCGCCACGCTGCCTGGTCCACCTCCTCGCGGACGTGGCTGTTGAAGTCGCAATACGGGCATTTCGACACGCAGAACGGCCAGTGGACGTACAGCGCGAGGTCGCCGGGGGAATCGGACCGGGGGCTTGGTGTTTCGAAGACGGGCATTATCTCGCGCATATGGTCGCACGGGGCGGCCGAAGGAAGCGCAATGACGGCACGGATGGGTTTGGCGATCGCCGGGGCGCTGTTGATGGCAGGCTGCGCGCAGGGCCCCGAGCGTGTCGTCGAGCGTCGCGATACGATGGCGCCGGCACCGCGCGGTGCGAGCCTGCTCAAGACCGCGATGATGGACGGCCACAATGCCGCGCGCGCCGCCGTCGGCGTGGCGCCGCTCACCTGGAGCGATACGCTGGCGACCACCGCGCGCGCCTATGCCGAGGAACTCGCGCGCACCGGCAAATTCGCGCACGCGCCGCAACCCCAGGGCATGTCGCGCGAAGGCGAGAATTTGTGGACCGGCACGCGCTATGCCTATGCGTATACCGAGATGATGGGGCACTGGGTCGCCGAGAAGCGCGATTTCATCAACCAGCCGACCCCCGGGTTCAGCCGCACCGGCAAGTTCGAGGACGTCGCGCACTATACGCAGATCGTCTGGCGCGGCTCGACGCAGGTCGGCTGCGCGATGGCGAGCAACAAGACCGACGACTATCTGGTGTGCCGCTACTCGCCCCCCGGCAACGTCTTCGGCGAGCGCGCTTATTGATCTGGAGCAAGCGGTTAGACCCAAATTGGTGGCACTTTCTTAAGCGGTCGTCGCTTAATCTGGTCGAATGATACCAGTATCCAAACCCGATGGCGCTCGGCCAACTGGCTGCGTCGGATGCCGAGACGGCGCCGGCCTGTCCTTCGCCTTCTCGATGGCGTTCCAGCCGATCGTCGACGTCGAGACCGAGACCGTCTTCGCCTACGAAGCGCTCGTGCGCGGTCCCGAAGGCCAGTCGGCGGCGAGCGTGCTGGCTCAGGTCGATGCCAAGAATCTCTACGCGTTCGACCAGCAATGCCGGGTGCGCGCGATCGAGGCGTCGGTGAAGGCCGGGCTGCTAGACACGCCCGCGCGGCTGTCGATCAACTTCCTCCCGAACGCTGTCTATTCGCCGGCAGCGTGCATCCAGTTGACGCTCAAGACGGCGGCGGCAGTCGGCATGCCGACCGACCGCCTTATCTTCGAGTTCACCGAGAACGAGGAGATGCTCGACCCCGCGCATGTCGCGAACATCATCGCGACGTATCAGAAGATGGGGTTCGGTACCGCGCTCGACGATTTCGGTGCAGGGCATGCCGGGCTCAACCTGCTCGCGCGGTTCCAGCCGGGCATCATCAAGCTCGACATGGAGCTGATCCGCGACATCGACACGAGCCTGCCGCGGCGGATGATCGTCGAGGGGATGCTGCGGATGTGCACGGCGCTGGGAATCACGGTGATCGCCGAGGGGGTCGAGACGCGTGGCGAGTTCGAGGCGCTGCGTGGTCTCGGCGTGCGGTATATCCAGGGGTATCTGCTGGCAAAACCCGCGTTCGAAGCGCTGCCTGCGGTGATATGGCCGGAGAAGCAGGCGATCGCGGTTTAGACAGGGTCGGTCCCTGCTGTTCTCCCGCGAAGGCGGGAGCCCAGGGTCAAGAGCGTGACATTCGTGGCTCCTGGACCCCCGCTTTCGCGGGGGAACGGGAAGTAAGTCTCTCAGAACACTGCCGCTTCCAGCAACTTGAACGCCTCGTTCCGATGACTGATCGCGTTCTTCGTCTCGTGCGGGAGTTCGGCATAGGTCTGGTCGTAGCCCAGCGGCACGAACACGGGGTCATACCCGAACCCGACATCCCCACGCGGCGGCCAGACGAGCGTCCCCTCGGCACGCCCCTCGAACCATTCGACATGACCATCGGGCCAAGCCAGTGCCAGCACACTGACGAAATGGGCGCCGCGGCCCACGTCGGGGCCTTTGGCAACGATCGCGTCCTCGACCTTCTGCATCGCCATCACCCAGTCGCGACCGTTCGGCGTCTCAGCCCAATCCGCCGTGTAGACGCCCGGATCGCCGTTCAGCGCGTCGACGCACAGCCCGCTATCGTCCGCGAGCGCGGGATAGCCCGACAGATCGGCGGCAGAGCGTGCCTTCAGCTCGGCGTTCGCAAAGAAGGTCGTGCCCGTCTCGACGGGTTCCGGCAGATCGAGCTCGGCGGCGGAGACGACTTCGAGTCCCCGGCCTTCCAACAACGCCGCAATCTCGCGAACCTTGCCCTTGTTGTGGCTGGCAATGACCAGCTTGCCTGGCTGGAGCTTGCGGATCGCCTGCGGTTCCTTGCCTTCGCCGCTCACTTGGCCACGGCTTTCGCCTGCGCCGCGAAGATATCCGTGCAGCCGATCCGCGCGAGACGCAGCAGGCGGAGCAGCGCCTCCTCGTCATACGTCGCGCCCTCCGCAGTCGCCTGCGCCTCGGCGATGTTGCCGTTTTCGAGCAGCACGAAGTTCGCATCCGCATCCGCGCCCGAATCCTCGATATAGTCGAGGTCGAGCACCGGATTGCCCTGGTAGATCCCGCAGCTGATCGCCGCGACCTTCTGCGTCAGCGGGTCGGCGGTCAGCTTGCCGCTCGCCAGCAGGCCATCGATGGCGAGTCGAAGCGCGACCCAGCCGCCCGAGATCGACGCGGTGCGCGTGCCGCCATCCGCCTGGATCACGTCGCAGTCGATCACGATCTGGCGCTCGCCGAGCAGCTTCAGGTCGACCACCGCGCGAAGGCTACGGCCGATCAGTCGCTGAATTTCCTGCGTGCGGCCCGACTGCTTGCCCTTGGCGGCCTCGCGGTTGTTGCGCGTGTTGGTGGCGCGTGGGAGCATGCCGTATTCGGCGGTCACCCAGCCTTCGCCCTTGCCGCGCATGAACGGCGGCACCTTCTCCTCGACGCTGGCGGTGACGAGCACCTTGGTATCGCCGAAGCCGATCAGGACGGAGCCCTCGGCATGCTTGGTGAAGCGCGGCTCGATCGTGATCGCACGCATCTGGTCTGGGGCGCGGCCGGATGGGCGCATAGTCTTATCCTAACGGGAGTGAGTGGTTGCCCGCTGCCTAGCCTTTCGTTTGGTCGCTCGCCAGCCCAACCACCGCCGTCATCCTGACGAAAGTCAGGACCCAGAGCCACGCAGGACACCGTTCGGTTACCCTGGGTCCTGACTTTCGTCAGGATGACGGGTGGATAGGTGCATTCCTCTTTGTACGCCCGTCGATCAGCCCTAGATCAGACGTATGGCCACGCCCCCCGTCACCGAACTGACCGATCGCGCGCGCGACATTTTCCGTGCCGTCGTCGACAGCTATCTCGCGAGCGGCACGCCGGTGGGGTCGAAGACGATCGCGCAACTGACCGGTCTCAGCCTCTCGCCCGCCTCGATTCGCGGCGTGATGGGCGAACTCGAAGGTCTCGGCCTGCTCGCCAGCCCGCATACCAGCGCGGGCCGCATGCCGACAGACCGTGGTCTCCGCCTGTTCGTGGACGGCATGATGCAGGCAATGGAACCCTCGTTCGAAGAGCGCCAGACGATCGAGGCACGTGCCGGCGTCGGAGGCCCGGTCGAGGAGGCGCTCGCCGCGACCACGCTCGCGCTCTCCGGGCTGTCGGCCTGCGCCGGACTGGTCATGGTCCCCAAGCGCGAACTGAAGCTCCGCCAGATCGCGTTCGTCGCGCTGTCGCCCGAGCAGGCGCTCGCGGTGCTGGTCAGCGAGGACGGCTCGGTCGAGAACCGCGTGATCGCACTGCCCAAGGGCATGTCGCCGTCCGCTCTGATTGAGGCGGGCAACTACATGTCGGCGACGCTCGGCGGCCTGACGCTCGCCGATGCGCGGACCCGGATCGAGCGTGAGCTGGCGGACGGGCAGGCGGCGCTCGACGGCGCGGCGCGGACGCTGGTCGAGCGCGGCATCGCGGTGTGGAGCGAGGATGCCGATCGTCGCCCGGTGCTGATCGTGCGCGGGCAGGGGCGGTTGATCGATGCCGCCGCCGCCGCCGATCTCGATCGGGTCCGCGACCTGCTCGACGATCTCGAGGGAAAGCAGGAAGTCGCGTCGCTTTTGGACAGCGCGCGGGCTGGCGATTCGACCCGGATTTTCATCGGCGCGGAGACCAAATTGTTTGCGTTGTCAGGGTCTTCGGTGATCGCTCGGCCCTTCCGCGGATTGGACGGTCGGGTGGTCGGCGTGGTCGGTGTCATCGGCCCGACGCGGTTGAACTATGCGCGCGTCGTGCCCATGGTGGATTTCACGGCTGCAACGCTCGCCCGGTTGATGGGTTGAGCCGGCCCAATTTATAGGGAAAACCATGTCCGACATCGACCAGAACACGCCTGCAGACCTGCGCGAAGAGACCGCCGACGCCGCACCTGAAGTGGCCTCGAACGACCGCGTCGCCGAGCTCGAGAACCAGCTCGCCGAAGCCAAGCAGAACGTCCTCTACGCGCAGGCCGAGATCCAGAACGTCCGCCGCCGCGCCGAGAAGGAAGCGCAGGACGCGCGCGCCTATGCCGCGACGGCGTTCGCGCGCGACGTGCTTTCGGTTGCGGACAACCTCTCGCGCGGCCTGTCGGCAATCCCGGCGGACCTGCGGGCGGACGAGAAGATGAAGGGGCTCGTCACCGGGCTCGAAGCGACCGGTCGCGAGCTGGAAAGCGTGTTCCAGCGCCACGGCATCACCAAGATCGCGGCTGAGGGCCAGATGCTCGACCCGAACAAGCACCAGGCGATGCTCGAAGTCCCGAGCGACCAGCCGGCCGGAACGATCGTCCAGGAGATGCAGGCGGGCTACATGATTAAGGATCGCCTGCTGCGTCCCGCCATGGTCGGCGTCGCCAAGGCCGGGTAACTTGTAGGGAGAGCGGCGTGCACGATCTGGTCGGAGTGCTGATCGAGGGACTGGGCGCCGCAATCCCGGATACGTGGAAGCAGTTTTTCATTTGGCTGGCGGTGGTTGTCGTACTGACGGGTATCGTCTTCATGTTCATCTAAACACTCCGTCATGCCGGGCTTGTTCCGGCATCCACCGCGCCGCGCATTCACGGCCGCTTGGTTCGCGGATCGGTGGACCCCGGAACAGGTCCGGGGTGACGGGGGTTTTGGGCCTCGTCAGGATAAAAAATGAACCAGAACCTCACGACCGATCGCCAGACCTTCGTCACGCATCTCGAATGCTCGATTACCGGCGAGCGGTATGAGGCGGATCAGCTTCATGGGCTGTCGCGCGCCGGGCGACCGTTGCTCGTCCGCTACGACCTCGACGCGGTGCGGTCCTCGGTTTCGCGTGATACGATCGAAGCGCGGCCGACCGATCTATGGCGGTGGCGTGAACTGCTCCCCGTCCGCCACACGTCCAACATCGTCAGCCTCGGCGAAATCGAGACGCCGCTGGTGCCGTTGACCAAGTCCGGCGGGCCCAATGTGCTCGTGAAGGACGAAGGCCGCCTCCCGACCGGCAGCTTCAAGGCGCGTGGGCTGGTCATGGCCGTCGCGATGGCGAAGGAACTGGGCGTCACCAAGATCGCGATGCCGACCAACGGCAATGCGGGCGCGGCGCTGGCCGCCTACGCCACGCGGTGCGGGATCGAGACGATCGTGTTCTGCCCCGACGACACCCCCGAGATCAACGTCCGCGAGATCGCGATGCAGGGCGCGCGCGTCTGGCGGGTCAACGGGCTGATCGACGATTGCGGCGCGATCGTCGGGAAGGGCGCCGCGGAGGGCCGCTGGTTCGATTTCTCGACGTTGAAGGAGCCCTATCGGATCGAGGGCAAGAAGACGATGGGGCTCGAACTCGCCGCGCAGTTCGGCTGGAAACTTCCGCAAGCGATCTTCTACCCGACCGGCGGCGGCACCGGGCTGATCGGGATGTGGAAGGCGTTCGACGAACTCGAGAAGCTCGGCTGGATCGGCTCCGAGCGCCCCAAGATGTTCGCCGTGCAGGCGAGCGGGTGCGCGCCGATCGTCCGCGCGTTCGAAGCGGGCGAGGAGCATGCCGAGCGTTGGGAAGACGCAAGCACCGTCGCGGCGGGGATTCGCGTGCCGAAAGCGGTCGGCGACTTCCTGATCCTCCGTGCGGTTCGCGAGAGCGGCGGGCAGGCATTGGCGGTCGGCGATCCGGCTATCCTGAAGGCGGTCGACGCGGCGGCGAAGCAGGATGGGCTGCTGCTATGCCCCGAGGGCGGCGCGACGCTGGCGGCGTATCATCAGGCGCTGAACACCAGGCTGGTCGACGAGGACGACAAGGTCGTTCTTTTCAACTGCGCGACCGGACTGAAATATCCGATGCCCGAGGCGCCGCAAGCACTTGATAGAACACGACCTATCGATTTCGACGCGCTGTAAACGGCGGATTTCTGCCGATTGAGTGGATCGCGATCTACCAGATCGGTGGTTGAAATTGATCCATGTTGTCTGCAACGGGGCGCCCTTCTTTACAAAAAGGGTTCCCAATGCAAAAAATCGTCCAGGTCGTTTGTGTCGTGCTCATCGCGGCGGCGGTGATGTTCGGCGGTCGCTGGTACATGTACGTCGCGCGCGGATCGAGCCCGTATGACGAGGTCGGCATCGCGTTGAACGGCTATGCACCGGGGCCGATGCGCGCCTGGGGCTGCCACAAGATGCAGGCACGGTTCCCGGGCCAGTTGCCGCCTTACGGCTGTGCCGGGCCGGATGGTCGTAGCTGGCTCTGAGGTCGGATCGGTTTGAACCCTTCCGTCATGCCGGGTTTGTTCCGGCATCCACCGTTCCGCATGCTCATCGGTCTTTGAGTTCGCGGAACGGTGGACCCCGGAACAAGTCCGGGGTGACGGGGTGGGCTTGGCGTGGTCCCAACTATAATAGCGATCCTGTCTAGGCGAGCGCTGACGGCGTGAACGGCAGCACCGTCTCGTACTGGGCGAGCGGCGGCGCGCCCGCCACCTTCGCTCCCGCACGCAGTAGGAAGGCATGGCGCACGATCTCCCCCTGCTGCTCGATGCCGTAGCGATGCAGCGCCACCCCCGGCCGGAACGCATAGTCGTACCGACACCACGGATGCCGCGCCAAGGGCAGGAACACGCCGCGCTGGTGTTGCCAGATGTGCGTCATCTCGTGGACGAACAGTCCCTGCAACGTCAGGTTCGCATGCGCGAAGTCGTCGCACCACAGGTCGCCCTTGGGGTGGAAGTGGATACAGCCGCGGGGTGCCATCACCGTATCGCGCGGCTGGAAGAACGCCCATTTGCGACGTGCCAAGCTGACCGAAGAGTAATCGATCGCACCCCCGAACACCGATGCCGCGAGCGCCGTCTCTCCCTCGGTAAGCCCGCGCCTTGAGCCTGCTCCGGTCACTTCCCTACCGGAGTTCCCGCCGCGACCACGGTCGCGTTGTTGATGATGCGTGTCCCATCGGCAAACGCGAACGTGAGCGTGACGCGATCGGCGGGCTTGATCCCCGAGTTCATGTCGAAGAGCATCACGTGCCGCCCACCCGGCGCGAAGGCTACGTCCGTATTCGCCGGAATCTCGACCTTCGCGAGCGGCGTCATCGTCGACATGCCGCCCTTGTCCATCGTCTCGTGCATCTCAGACCTGATCGCGACGTCGGTCGTGGCAGAGATCAGCGTCGCCGGCACCGGCCCCCCATGCACAATGAAGTACGCCGCCGCAGGCCGTCCGGTCACCGCGCCGAGCCGCACCCAGGCCCCGTCGACGGACAGTTCCTTGGGCGGCGAGCACGACGCCAGTGCCATCGCGGCAACACCCAGTCCGAAAACGATACGCATAGGTTACTTTTCTCCGGGCCCGACCACTTGCGCATCCTATGACCGGTACAATCTTGCGGCAAGCGCGAGGCCACCTATATCGCGCCCATCATCAGAAAGGTTCCACTGCCGTAACGGGGTGGAACCGGTTTCGTATTTTCGTTTCAAGTGAGGGGCTAATCAGAACTCATGGCTAAAGTAATCGGTATCGATCTCGGCACGACCAACAGCTGCGTTTCCGTCATGGAAGGCGGCAAGCCCAAGGTCATCGAGAATTCCGAGGGCGCGCGCACCACGCCGTCGATCGTCGCATTCGCCAAGGATGGCGAGCGACTGGTCGGCCAGCCGGCCAAGCGCCAGGCAGTGACGAACGGCGACAACACCATCTTCGCGGTGAAGCGCCTGATCGGCCGTCGCTTCGACGATCCGATCACCAAGAAGGACACCGAGCTGGTCCCGTACAAGATCTCGCGCGGCCCGAATGGCGACGCATGGGTCTCGGCGGGTGGCAAGGATTACTCGCCGTCGCAGATCTCGGCGTTCACGCTGCAGAAGATGAAGGAAACCGCCGAATCGTATCTCGGCGAGACGGTCACGCAGGCGGTCATCACCGTGCCGGCCTACTTCAACGACGCACAGCGTCAGGCGACCAAGGATGCCGGCCAGATCGCTGGCCTCGAAGTGCTGCGCATCATCAACGAGCCTACTGCGGCTGCGCTGGCCTACGGCCTCGACAAGCAGGACGGCAAGACCATCGCGGTCTACGATCTCGGCGGCGGCACGTTCGACATCTCGGTGCTGGAAATCGGCGACGGCGTGTTCGAGGTGAAGGCCACGAACGGCGACACGTTCCTGGGTGGTGAGGATTTCGACAACAAGATCGTCCAGTATCTCGCCGACGAGTTCAAGAAGGCCGAGGGCATCGACCTCGCCAAGGACAAGCTGGCGCTCCAGCGTCTGAAGGAAGCGGCCGAGAAGGCGAAGATCGAACTCAGCTCGGCGCAGTCGACCGAGGTCAACCTGCCCTTCATCACCGCGGACCAGAACGGCCCGAAGCATCTGGTGAAGTCGATCACCCGCGCCGATCTGGAGCGGATGGTCGAGGATCTGGTCAAGCGTACGCTCGAGCCTTGCCGCAAGGCGCTCGCAGACGGCGGCCTGAAGCCCGAGGACATCTCGGAAGTCGTGCTGGTCGGCGGCATGACGCGCATGCCGCGCGTGCGTGAAGTCGTGAAGCAGTTCTTCGGCAAGGAGCCGCACACCGGCGTCAACCCGGACGAGGTCGTCGCGATGGGCGCCGCGATCCAGGCCGGCGTGCTGCAGGGCGACGTCAAGGACGTACTGCTGCTCGACGTGACGCCGTTGTCGCTCGGCATCGAGACGCTGGGTGGCGTGTTCACCCGGATGATCGATCGCAACACGACGATCCCGACCAAGAAGTCGCAGACCTATTCGACCGCCGACGACAACCAGGGCGCGGTGACGATCCGCGTGTTCCAGGGCGAGCGCGAGATGGCGGCCGACAACAAGATGCTCGGCAATTTCGATCTCGTCGGCATCCCGCCCGCACCGCGCGGCGTGCCGCAGATCGAGGTCACGTTCGACATCGATGCCAACGGCCTCGTCAGCGTTTCGGCCAAGGACAAGGGCACCGGCAAGGAGCAGCAGATCCGCATCCAGGCGTCGGGTGGTCTTTCGGACAACGACATCGACCAGATGGTCCGCGACGCCGAGACCTTCGCCGAGGAGGACAAGAAGCGTCGTGCGGGCGCCGAGGCGAAGAACAACGCCGAGTCGCTGGTCCACACCACCGAGCGTCAGCTTGCCGACAATGGCGACAAGGTCGACGAGTCGCTGAAGGCCGAGATCCAGGCCGCGATCGACGCGACCAAGGCTGCGGTCGAGAGCGGCGATGCGGACGCGATGACCGAGAAGAGCACTGCGCTCGCCCAGGTCGCGATGAAGCTCGGCCAGGCGATCTACGAGAAGCAGGCCCAGGCGGACGCTTCGCCGTCGGCTGATGGCGACGCGGCGAAGAAGGACGATGATGTCGTCGACGCCGAGTTCTCGGAAGTCGACGACAACCCGAAGGCGTAACCGACGTCCCCCTCTCCCCGTCGGGGAGAGGGTCGGGGTGAGGGGCAGTACCGAGAGGGGCCGCGTGTGGCGCGCCTCTCCCAACCCTCTCCCCGGAGGGGAGAGGGCTTGAGATCATGAGTACCCAGACAGATTATTACGAACTGCTCGAATGCGAGCGGACCGCGGATGCGGGGACGATCAAGTCGTCCTACCGCAAGCTCGCGATGAAATATCACCCGGACAAGAACGCCGGCTGCAAGGATTCCGAAGCGCAGTTCAAGGCGGTCAGCGAGGCGTACGAATGCCTCAAGGATCCGCAGAAGCGCGCGGCCTATGATCGCTTCGGCCACGCCGCGTTCCAGAACGGCGGCGGCGGCGGTCACGGTGGCGGCGCGCAGGATTTCGGCGGCTTCAGCGATATCTTCGAAAGCGTCTTTGGCGAATTCATGGGCGGCGCGCAGCGCGGCGGCGGTCGCTCGGCGGCGCGGCGCGGCGCGGACCTGCGCTACGACATGGAAGTCAGCCTCGAGGAAGCCTTCCACGGCAAGACGACCGAGATCACGATCGACGTCTCCGCGCTCTGCGACACCTGCGACGGCTCGGGCGCGAAAGCCGGTACGCGGGCTAAGACCTGCCAGCATTGCGGCGGCCACGGCAAGGTTCGTGCGCAGCAGGGCTTCTTCGTAGTCGAACGCGCCTGCCCGGTGTGTAATGGCGCGGGCGAAGTCATCTCCGATCCATGCCCGGATTGCCGCGGCGAAGGTCGCGTCGAGAAGACCAAGACGCTGTCGATCAACGTTCCCCCCGGCGTCGACGAGGGCACGCGCATCCGCATGTCCGGCGAAGGCGAGGCGGGCGCACGCGGTGCTCCGGCTGGCGACCTTTACATCTTCCTCCACGTGACCAAGCACAATCTCTTCGAGCGCGAAGGCACGACGCTGTTCGCACGCGCGCCGATCAGCTTCACGGTCGCGTCGCTCGGCGGGTCGCTGTCGATCCCTGGCCTGGACGGTCGCACACACGAGGTGAAGATCCCGGCGGGCATCCAGTCGGGCAAGCAACTCCGCCAGCGCGGTGCCGGCATGCCGGTGTTGCAAGGCCGCGGCCACGGCGACCTCGTCGTCCAGATCGACGTCGAAACCCCGACGCGTCTCAGCAACCGCCAGAAGGAACTGCTCGAGATGTTTCGCGAGACGGAAACGGGCGATGAGTGCCCGGCCAGCCAAGGCTTCTTCGCCAAGCTGAAGGGCGTGTTCGCCGGAGAATAAACCCGGCTACATACTGAACCAAGGGGGGCGCAATGCTGGCATGTCTTTTCATCGCGCTCGCCTGTTGGCTGCTCATGGCCACCGCCCCCCGGACGCCAATCGGCGAAACCTTGCGTCGGGTGCTGATCGACAAGCCTGCAGTCCGGTTGGCACGGTTCACGCGGGGCGATGCTGCCGTCATGTTCCTGCTGATGCTGACGGCCGCAATGGTCACGCTCGTCGGCGAAGGCGACGGTATCAGGCTGCTTACTCTGGCCGCCCCCGATGTCGCGATCTGGATCACGACATTCGAGGTTTCGGCCTATGTCGACATTCTCATGGCGCTGGCCGCTGCGGCATCCAGCCTGCGTTTCCGGAGCTTCATGACGCGCCGGCTCAGCGTATTCACTCGCCGCCCGGCTGCACAAAAGCACAAGCGCGCGATCCGCTCGCGGAAGAAGCGATCGACGAATGCAGACAACGACGACGACAGGCATTGGCGTCAAACCGCGCTTGCCGCCTGACACCGAGGGTGAGTTCGAGCTTGCCTGATTCGCATCATCCGCCAGAATGCGAAACCAACACCGAGGAATGATATGCGCGGACAGGTTTTAGGCGTCGATCCCCGCACGGGCGAAGGACTCGTCGCGGGACAGGACGGACAGCGTTATCGGTTCGCGCGCGAAGACTGGGCGCATCGCGGCGAACCAGCAATCGGCCTGGAAGTCGATTTCGAGGCCGCCAACGACCGCGCGCTCAGCGTCTTCCCGATGCCGACCGCACCGGGCCCCCGTCGCGCTGTGCCGGCCGAGGCTCTCCCGACCAACGACCGCAACAAATACGTCGCCGCGGTCATGGCGTTCGTGATCGGCACGCTCGGCATCCACCGCTTCTACCTCGGCCGGACCGGCTCCGGGATCATCATGCTGGTGCTGAGCATCACCGTGATCGGGTTGATCATCAGCGCGCCCTGGGCGCTGATCGACATGATCCGCTATCTGATGATGTCCGACGAGGAATTCGCCGCGCGCTACCCGCGCAAGCGGTGATTATTCGCGGGTCTTGAAACTGCCGGCCTAGCCGCGCCCCCTCGGAAGGGGGCGGGCGGGCCGATGGATCAGAAGGCGGTGATGACCACCCCGACCACCAGCGCTTGAGCCGCGATCGCCAGCATGGTGCTGGTCACGGTTTCGAACATGCGCATGGATTGGTCTCCGATGCCGGAACAATATCCGGCAAGCGAGATATGGGCATAGTTGCGTGCTGTCGCAATTTTGTAACGCGTAATCGCAATTGCATTGCGTGCATTCGGCGCGATTTGGGCGTCACATTTGCCCGATCCGCAACGCTCTCCCCTCCCTGAAAGGGAGGGGCAGGGGGTGGGTCGGCTTCCGCAAATTCCAGACGGGATAACTCGAACCAGCCGACCCACCCCCAACCCCTCCCTTTCAGGGAGGGGAGCAACCTTCGCCCTAGTCCTCAGGCCGCGCCGAATACCCGCGCGAAGATCGTGTCGACGTGCTTGAGGTGATAGCCAAGGTCGAACTTGTCTTCGAGCTCCGCATCGCTCAGCGTCACTTCCGGATCCGCCTTCAGCAACTCCAGCAGCGACAGCGCGCCGTCCGAATCCCACACCTTCATCGCATTGCGCTGGACCAGGCGATACGCGTCCTCTCGGCTCACGCCCGCCTGCGTCAGCGCCAGCAGCACGCGCTGCGAATGGACGAGGCCGCCCATCTTGTTGAGGTTCTTCAACATCCGCTCGGGGTAGACGACCAGCTTGTCCATCACCCCGGTCAGCCGCGCGAGCGCGAAGTCGAGCGTAATCGTAGCATCCGGCCCGATGTACCGCTCGACCGAAGAGTGCGAGATGTCCCGCTCGTGCCACAGCGCGACATTCTCCATCGCCGGCGTCACGTACCCGCGCACCATCCGCGCGAGCCCGGTGAGGTTCTCGGTCAGCACCGGGTTGCGCTTGTGCGGCATCGCCGACGAGCCCTTCTGGCCGGGCGAGAAAAACTCTTCCACCTCGAGCACCTCGGTGCGCTGCAAGTGCCGCACTTCGGTCGCGAGCCGCTCGATCGAGCTGGCGATCACGCCCAGCGTCACGAAGAACATCGCGTGGCGATCGCGCGGGATCACCTGCGTCGAAACCGGCTCGACCGACAGCCCGAGCTTGCCGGCGACATACTCCTCGACGAACGGATCGATGTTCGCGAACGTCCCCACCGCGCCCGAGATCGCGCAGGTCGCGACGTCCTCGCGCGCCGCGACCAGCCGCGCGCGGTTGCGCGCGAACTCGGCATGCGCCTGCGCAAGTTTGAGCCCGAACGTCACCGGCTCGGCATGGATGCCGTGGCTGCGACCGATCGTCGGCGTCATCTTGTGCTCGCGCGCACGGCGTTCGAGCACCACGAGCAGCGCGTCGAGATCGGCGATCAGGATGTCGCTTGCCTTGGCCAGCTGCACCGCGAGGCACGTGTCGAGCACGTCGGACGAGGTCATGCCCTGGTGCATGAAGCGCGCCTCGGGGCCGACATGCTCGGCAACGTTGGTCAGGAAGGCGATGACGTCGTGCTTGGTCTCGCGCTCGATCTCGTCGATCCGGTCGACCTCGAACGTCCCCTTTTCCCAGATCGCGGCGGCGGCTTCCTTGGGGACCACGCCCAGTTCGGCGAGCGCGTCGGTGGCGTGCGCCTCGATCTCGAACCAGATCTTGAAGCGCGCTTCGGGCGTCCAGATCGCGACCATGTCGGGGCGGGAATAGCGGGGGACCATCGGGTTTCCTCGGGAGCGTGAAGGGTAGGGCGCGTCGCGTGCCGTTCGGCCCGCGGCTGCTCGCGAAACGCGGTAGCAGGACGCAGGGGAAGGTTCAAACACCCGTCGCGAGGTATAAATCCGGTGATGTGGCGCGTATAGAGTCGGTAAGCGGTTCGCTATGTCGAGTATATATCAGGCATGGTCGCAACGTCGCTTAGTAGACGCGTAGAACACCACCGGAGAGACGCAATGTTGAAATATGCTATGCTGGCCGGCGCGGTACTGGTTGCTGCACCCGTACTGGCACAGACGACCACGACATCCCCGCAGACTTCGGCGTCGGGCGGTGCTGCTGTCGGGCAGGCCGCTCCATCTGGTGCGCCAACCGATGCAGTGCCGATGCAACCCGCCACGCGCGAGCAGCCCGCGACCGGCAGCCAGGTCGCGCAGGTCGTCGACACCGAGTTCCCGACCTACGACAAGAACGGCGATGGCAAACTCAGCGCGACCGAATTCGGCGGCTGGATGGTCGCACTGAAGAGCAAGACCGATCCCTCGACGAAGCCCGACGCGCCCGAGACCAAGAAATGGGTATCCGCCGCCTTCGCGCAGGCCGATACCGACAAGAGCAAGTCGCTGACCAAGACCGAGGTCACCAGCTTCCTGTCACAGGGCTGACGGCCACGACACGTCCGCAAAGTCTCATCGCACGGATCGAGGTCGTCGGGTTTACGCCCGGCGGCCTTCGTCACGTCAGCCGTCCAGCGAACCCGTCGCCATCAGCGCAAGGAAGGGATCGCGCACCCGCTGCGACGCGCCGTTGAGCAAGCGCCGCATGCGCGCATCATACGCATCGACAGGATCGTCCGCGCGCCTGTGCGCCATCGTCCAGGCACCGAACTGCCGTTCGTGGATCGGGATATTGTGCTGGAGCGACAGATCGTAATGACGATCGTCCTGCGTAATACGGCCGAACGTCGCGTCGAGGAAAGCTGTTGGTCCCTCGATCACCTGAAGAAAATGCGTGCCGTCCGACCACAACAATCCAGTGATGTCATGCAGCGCATTATTGTGCCGGGACTGCTGCAATATTCCCACGAGATCGGCCTTGTCGCCGGCTATGGTGCTCGAACTCATGTATAGAATTTGGCGCATCGCGTCTCCGGTCGATAGTTGCGCATATCGCTACTATAGATCGGAGAGCTACGACTTGCGGTAGATCAGTCGGCTTTGCGCACCCGATCTTGCGCAATGCGGGTCTCCGCCAGGATCTGCCCCTGCGCCTCGACGGCGGCGTTGAGCAGCCGATCGGAAGTTTCGGCCGCGGCGTCGGGCGTCAATGATACCGCGACCCCGTCCGGCCCGTCGACCATGACCTGACCGTGCTCGGCGGTTACCTCCGAGGCTTCGTCGTGCAACTTGTTATCCACATGCAATTCCTTTGCCGTGACAACGAAGATACGGATGAAAAGGCACGAGGAGTTTCGGATGTTTCTCCTTTATCTGATTGCGTCAGATCAACCCTTGCGCACGCAGGCTAACATGGCCGCCGGTGCCCATCACGATATGGTCGTGGACGGTGATGCCGAGCCGCTTGCCCGCCTCCGCGATCGTTCGCGTGATGTCGATGTCGGCGCGGCTGGGGGAGGGGTCGCCGCTCGGGTGATTGTGGACGAGGATGATCGACGCGGATCCGAGGTCGATCGCGCGGCGGATGACTTCGCGGACATACACCGCGGCTTGGTCGATCGACCCCTTGCTCATCACCTCGTCGCGAATCAGCATGTTCTTGGTGTTGAGATGGAGCACGCGAAAGCGCTCGATCGCGTGGTGCGCCATGTCGGCCCGGAGATAGTCGAGCAGCGCCTGCCAGTTGGCGAGCACCGGACGGTCGCTGACGTGCGATTGCAGCAGGCGGATCGCGGCGGCGTGCGCGATCTTGATCGCCGCGGTAGAGATTTCGCCCATGCCCTTCACCCGGCCGAGCGCCTCGGCATCCGCGGTAAGCACCCCGCCAATCCCGCCGAACTCACGCATCAGGGCCTTGGCGAGCGCCTTGGTATCGCCGCGGGGTATGGCGATCGCGAGCAGGTATTCGATGAGTTCATGGTCGAGCAGCGCGTCGCTGCCGCCTTCGAACAGGCGTTTGCGGAGGCGGCCGCGATGGCCCTTCAGATCGTCCCCCCGGACGTCAGCGTCTTCGTCCGGATCGGCCATTTTGCGATGCTAGCACATCCCTGGGCAATTGCATGACGCCCTCGCTCCCGCCTATGCAGGCCGCGAAAGCGTAGCGGAGTGAGTGGGTGACCGAGACGAGCGAGACGGGGGTCGACCCCGGGGCCCATCCTCGCCGTACCGTGACCGCCCGCCGCGTTGCGCTGGGGATCGCGCTGCTCCTGATCGCCGCGCTGGTCGTGTTGTGGCTGGTGCGGAAACCGATCGCCGAAGGGTTCATCGACCGAGAACTCGCCAAGGCCGGCGTACCTGCGCGGTACGATATTGCCGACCTCGCGCTGGGCGGCCAGCGACTGACCAACGTCGTGATCGGCGATCCGGCGCATCCCGATCTGGTCGCCGACTGGGTCGAGACGCGGACCGGCGTCGGGCTGTCCGGGCCGTATCTGGAGGGCGTGCGCGCGGGGAAGGTCCGGTTGCGCGGGAGACTGGTGGACGGGAAAGTGTCGCTCGGCGCGATCGACAGGTTGTTACCCGCGCCGTCGGGGAAGCCGTTCGCATTACCGGCGCTCGACGTATCGGTCGCCGACGGTCGGATGCGACTAGAGACACCGCAAGGGATCGTCGGGTTGAAGCTGGCAGGCTCCGGCAAGCTCGACGACGGGTTCCGCGGTACGTTGGCGGCGATCAGCGAGCGGCTCGATATCGGCGGATGTGTGATCGACCGGCTGGCGGCAACGGTGAAGCTGCGTATCGACGCGGCCAAACCGACGATCACCGGGCCGATGCGCGTGTCGCGGCTCGCCTGCGGCACGACGCAGGCGGCGCGGATCGTGGCCGATCTGGACGTTGGCCTCTCTGCGGCGCTCGATCGCTGGCAGGGCAAGGCTACGCTCAAGACTGGCGCGGCACGAACGCCGGGTGCGACTTTGGCTGGTGTCGGAGGCACGATCGACTTCACCGGAACCGCGGCGGCGACCGGCGGCAAGGCGAACATCGCCGCCGATACCGTTCGCACCACTGAGGGCGGCGCGCGCCGGGTTGCGCTCACAGGCACGTACCGGATCGGCCAGCAGATCGCGTTCGACGGGCGCGTCCAGGCGAGCGGCGCCGCGGTGGCGCAAAAGCGACTCGCGGGGCTGGCGGGGATAGGCGGTGCGGCCGCGGGCACGCCCGTTGCGCCGTTGGCGAGCGCGGTGACGCAGGCGATCCATAAGGCCGGCCGCGGATTTGCCGCGGACGCCGACGTTCGCGTGCGGATCGACGGCGGGCGCGGCAAGGCCGTGCTGTCGCGTCTGGCCCTCGCCTCCGCCAGTGGTGCGCGTGTAGCGCTCGGTGGCGGCAGCGGGGTCGCGTTCGGCTGGCCGAACGGCGGCGTGCGGCTCGACACGGTCCTCGCGATGCGTGGCGGCGGCCTGCCTGAGGCGCGCGTGTCGCTCGCGCAGGGGAAACCGGGCGCGGCGATCCGCGGCGTTGCCACCATCGCTCCTTATGCGGCGGGTGGCGCGAGCCTGGCGCTGACCCCCGTCACCTTCAGCGCAACGCCGGGCGGGGCAACCTCGATCGCGACGCGCGTCACGCTCGGGGGACCGATCGGTGCGGGCGGTCCCGGCGACCGGGTCGATGGCCTGTCGATGCCGGTTGCGGCGCTGTGGAACGGTCGCGGGCGGCTGGTCGTCAACACCGGTTGCGTGCCTTTGGCGGTCCAGCGCTTTGCGATCTCCGGCCTCGTGCTCGATCCCTCGCGGCTGACCTTGTGCCCGCTCAATGGCGCGCTGGTCCAAGTCGATGGCGCGCGGGTCAGCGGTGGTGCGAAGATCGCCGCGGCCAAGCTGGGTGGGCGACTCGGCACTACCCCGATTACGCTGACGACCGCGGGTGCGACCGTGCGGTTGGCGGATCGCGGCTTTGCGATCAACGGCGTGCAGACCCGGATCGGCGCGTCCGAACGCATCACGCGACTCGATTTCGGCACCGTCACCGGTCGCATGACCGGGCAGGGCGTCGCGGGCGCGTTCACCGACGGCTCTGGCCAGATCGCCAACGTGCCGCTGCTGCTCGGCGACGCCGCCGGCGACTGGACGCTCGTCAAAGGCGCGCTCAACCTCACCGGCGCGATGGGGGTATCCGATGCCGCGCCGACCCCGCGCTTCAAGCCGCTTGCTGCCCGCAGCGTTACACTCGCGCTCGTCAACGGCACGATTACCGCGGCGGGCACGCTGTTCGAACCGACCACCAACACCAAGGTCGCCGACGTAACGCTGACCCACGCTCTGGGTGCCGGCGCAGGCAAGGCCGACCTCGCCGTACCCGCGATCGCGTTCGCCAAGGACAAGCTGCAACCCGACGCGCTGACCCCGTTGACCTTCGGCGTGATCGCCGACGTCAACGGATCGGTCAGCGGCGAGGGGCATATCGCCTGGAACCCCGACGGGGTGACCAGCACCGGCGTGTTCCGTACCGCCGGCACCGATCTCGCCGCCGCGTTCGGACCGGTCACGGGAATCGCCACCGAGATCCATTTCACCGACCTGCTCAATCTCCAGAGCGCGCCGGGGCAGGTGGCGACGATCCGCACGCTCAACCCCGGCATACCGGTCAGCGACGGCACGATCCGCTACCAGACGCTGCCGGGCGCGCGCGTCCAGGTTGAGGGTGGCTCGTGGCCGTTCGCGGGTGGATCGCTGACGCTCGACCCGACGCTGCTCGATTTCTCCGCGCAATCCGAGCGGCGGATGACGTTCCACGTCGCCAACATGGCGGCCGACCAGTTCTTGCAACAGTTCGATTTCAAGAATCTCGACGCGACCGGCATCTTCGACGGCGTGCTGCCAATGATCTTCGACGAGACCGGCGGCCGGATCGAAGGCGGCGACTTGCGCGTCCGGCCGGGCGGTGGGACGCTCGCCTATGTCGGCGATCTCACCCAGAAGGATCTCGGCGTCTGGGCGAACATCGCGTTCGGCGCACTGAAGTCGTTGCGCTACCAGTCGTTGCGCGTCGGCCTGAACGGGCCGCTCGCGGGCGAGATGGTCACCGACGTGCGGTTCGCCGGGATCAGCCAGGGCGAGGGGGCGAAGGCGAACTTCATCGTCCGCCGCCTGCAGAAGCTGCCGTTCGTGTTCAATATCCGGATCAAGGCGCCGTTCCGCGGCCTGCTCGACTCGGCGCAGAGCTTCTACGATCCGAAGCGGCTGATCCAGCGAAACCTGCCGGCGTTGCTGCAGCAGCAAGCTGCGCCGCCTCCTCCGAAACCCCCGACCATTCAGCCTCCCGCAAGCAGGATCGTGCCATGACCGAAACAGGATTGAAGAAGCGGGAGCAAAGGCCGATCTTGCATAGGATGACGAGGACGATCGCGATTATCGGGCTGACGGGGGCCTTGCCGGGCTGCATCAACGTGTCGGCGCCCGACAAGCCGATCGAGATCAACCTCAACATCAACGTCACGCAGGAAGTGGTCTATCGTCTCGATGGCGAGGCGAAATCGTTGATCCAGCAGAATCCGGGGATATTCTAAGATGAAGACCAAGGTCCTTATGGTGGTTGCCGCAGCGGCGGCTCTCGGTGGCCTGTCTGTCGCGGCAACCGCGCAGCGCGATCCGGCCTATGCCGCGGCGCGTGCCGGGGGCGAGGTCGGCGAGCAGCCCGACGGCTATCTCGGCCTGGTCGGCGCGGCGAGCGGCGATTTGCGCGCGCTGGTCAACAACATCAACATCCAGCGCAAGTCGGCTTACACGGTAAAGGCGCAGGCGAGCGGTGCGACGGTCGAGCAACTCGCCTTCACTAGCGGCTGCAACCTGATCATGCAGACCAACCCTGGTGAGAAGTACAAGACGCCGAACGGTGTCTGGAAGACCCGCACCGCCGGTGCGCCCGAACGCGATTCGCGCTGCGTTTGACCTCCCGTCATGCCGGGCTCGTTCCGGCATCCACGGTTCCGCGTACTCGATAGTAGTGAGCGTGCGGAACGGTGGACCCCGGAACGAGTCCGGGGTGACGAAGAAGGGAGCTTCCCCTCGTGGCGCGAGGTCCCGGCTTTCGCCGGGATGACGAAGAGCGAGCGTCCTTCCGAGCTTCTCTACTGATCGCACCGAACGTTATCGCCAATCCCATCCGCCGCCCCATTAATGACGCCCGTGTCACACCGGTTGACTTGCACCCCCCCCTTTTCTAAACGGACCGCGCCTTGGCGGGATCGCTCGTCGCTGCTTGCTTCCTCCCCGATGCGTAATCAGGTGGAGGAACGTGCGTGGCGGAGATCGAACCCGGACAGGACCCCCAGGGTGTTGAAGATCCGCGACTTTCCGCGCTCGATGAGCGATTGCGAGAGGCGCAGCATCGGGAAACGCTCGCAAAGGGGCAGAAGGGGGCGGATGCCGAGCGGGGGTACTCGCAAGGCAATCGCGTCATTTCCGCTCTAATCGGGAGTCTTGTCGGCAGTGCGCTGATCGGCTGGTTGATAGACCATTGGTTCGGCACTGGCCCTTGGGGGCTGATCGTGTTGCTGTTCCTCGGGATAGCGGTCGCGTTCAGGCAGATCATTCGAATTTCAGGCGAACGCCCGGAGTAACCGGGCGTTTGTCGTATCAAGACGGCAGGGATTCCACGTGGCGGCAGAACAGGGCGGCAAGATCGATCCGATGCACCAGTTCCTGATCGAGCCGGCGTTCGGCTCGCACTGGATCGTAGGTGGCTATGACCTGTCGTTCACCAATTCCGCATTGTGGATGGTGGTGACGCTGGTCGCGCTTTGGGCGTTCATGATCGGTGGCATGAAGCGTGAGCTCGTGCCCGGTCGCTGGCAGATGGCGGTCGAGGGCTTTACCGGCTTCATCTCGGGCATGCTCGAGCAGAATGTCGGCCCCGGCGGCAAGCGCTTTGTGCCGTACGTCTTCTCGCTGTTCATGTTCATCCTGTTCGCGAACATCATCGGGCTCCTGCCATTCGGCATCGTCCCCGGCGTGCACCCGTTCACCGTGACCAGCCACATGACCGTCACTGGCGTGCTGGCGCTGATCAGCTTCGCGATCGTGCTGCTCGTCGGTTTCGGCAAGCACGGCTTCCACTTCTTCTCGCTGTTCGTGCCGAGCGGCACGCCGGCGCTGATGATTCCGCTGATCTTCGTGGTCGAGCTGATGTCGTTCCTGGTGCGTCCGTTCTCGCTCGGTCTGCGACTGTTCGTGGCGATGACCGCGGGGCATATCCTGCTCAAGGTGCTGGCCGCGTTCGTGATCAACGGTCTGAACCTCGGTGGGATGTATATCGGTCTGGTCAGCGCGCCGAGCATGCTGCTGATGATCGGCATCACGCTGCTCGAGCTGCTGGTTGCTGCGATCCAGGCCTACGTGTTCGCGTTGCTGACGTCGGTCTATCTGAACGACGCCGTCAATCTCCACTAAGTTTTCCATTACCAACTGATTTTCAAAGGGAATTTACCATGGACGCACAAGCAGCAAAGATGATCGGTGCCGGCCTCGCAGCGATCGGCATGGGCCTCGCGGCACTCGGCGTGGGCAACGTGTTCGCCCAGTTCCTCGCCGGCGCTCTGCGCAACCCGGGCGCAGCCGACAGCCAGCAGGGCCGTCTGTTCATCGGTTTCGCAGCAGCCGAGCTTCTCGGTCTGCTCGCCTTCGTCACGATGATCATTCTCGTGTTCGTCGCCTAACAACTCGCTGAATTGGCCGGGCGACCGCGCCCGGCCGTTTCACGAAGGACCGACATGCCCCAGATTTCCCAGATAGCCGCTACCTACGCCTCGCAGATCTTCTGGCTGCTCCTCACCTTCGGCATCCTGTATTTCGGGATCGGCAAGGGAATGGTGCCAAAGATCGTGTCCAACGTGGACTCGCGCGAAGGCCGAATCGCGGGCGATCTGGCGGCAGCGGTCGCTGCCCGTACGCAGGCCGATACGGTCCAGGCGAACTGGCAGGCCGAAATGGACGCGGCCCGCGTCGCGGCGCAGGCCGAGACCGCGGCAGCAGCCAAGCGTGCGGCGACCGCGTTCGAGCAACAGGTCCACGCGGCCGACGCCGAACTCGCCGAGCGTCTGGGTCATCACGATCTGGCGGTCGCGAACGCGAAGGCCGAGGCGCTCTCGAACTTGCAGGGTGTCGCCGCCGAAGCAGCACAGCAATTGGCCGCCAAGGTCGCCGGCCTCCAGGTCAGCCTGGACGCGGCGACCGACGCGGTACGCAGGACGACGGCGCATGGCTAATCCAGATTCGGCCGCAAAGGTCATCCACGGCGAGGGCATGGCGCCCGAGGGTGCGGTCGACAACCAGGGCATCCAGGGTCACACGGCCGCACCCGGCGGCGTCGAGCATGTGCCCGATCCGACCGCGCTCGGCCTGACCTCGACCGGTTGGGTCGCGGTGGCGATGATCGTCGTCATCCTGCTGATGATCTGGAAGAAGGTTCCAGGGATGATCGGCAAGATGCTCGACACGCGCATCGCCGGCATCCGTACGCAGCTCGACGAGGCCAAGGCGCTCCGTGCCGAAGCTGAAGCGATCCGCACCGAGTACGAGGCCAAGGCCAAGACCACGCACGTCGAAGCCGAAGCCATGAAGGCCCACGCACACCACGAAGCCGCGGCGATCATCGCCAAGGCGAAAGCGGGCGCCGAAGACCTCATGACCCGTCGCGCGAAGATGGCCGAGGACAAGATCGCCGCGGCCGAACGCGCTGCGATTGCCGAAGTTCGCGCGCGGGCGGCGGATGCTGCGGCGAAGGCTGCCGGCATCCTCATCGCCGAGCACCACGACGCAACCGCCGACCGCATGATGATAGACCGTTCGATCTCCGGTCTCAGCCGCCTCAACTAACCGGGGGCAGCGCTCGAAGCGCTGCCGTTCCCCCGCGGAGGCGGGGGCCCAGGATCTCATAAGACAGCGCCTGCAACCCTGGACCCCCGCCTCCGCGAGGGAACGGTAGTTCGCTTGGCGCTTTTCCTGTTTTGCACAGACGGCCGTCTCTTCCCGGGTTTCCGGCGGCTGAGTCTCCAATCTGAGCCCGTTGGAGAACACCTATGTCCTGGCTCATCCTCGCGGTCGCCGTCGTCACCGAAATCTGCTGGGCGCTCAGCCTCAAATGGGCAGCCACCGTCGCCACGTGGCAAGCCTCCAGCGTCCCGATCATCCTCAGCTTCGTCAACATGGGTCTGCTCGCCCTCGCGATGCGCGGCCTCCCCGCCGGCACCGCCTATGCGATCTGGACCGGCGCGGGCGCGATCGGCGTCATCATCGGCGGCGTCATCCTGTTCGGCGACAAGGTCAGCGGCATCCAGGCCTGCTTCATGGCCCTGACCGTGGTCGGCATCGTCGGTACCAAGGTCTTCGCCCAAACCTGACCGCCCCTCTTCGCCCGCAGGGCTTAGAAGATTGATTCACGCGAAGGCGCAAAGGCGCGAAGAGGAACAGAAGGTTGGTTCACGCGGAGACGCGGAGCCGCGGAGGTGTTGCGGCTCGGGATGATGTACCGAGCCGCCACGAGTGGATGTAAGCCTTCGGCAGGTTGAGAACGAACGCTGAGTGCTCGTATCTTCTCTCCGCGTCTCCGCGTCTCCGCGTCTCCGCGTGAACCAACTCCTCCCTTCTCTTCGCGTCTTTGCGCCTTCGCGTGAACATCACTGTCTTAAGCTGGCATAACCCCCTCGCACTCCCTAGATTCCCCAACGATGTCCTCCCCCAATTCCCCCGACCGGTTCAACGAAGACAAGTCCACGTTCGCCGTCCGCGGTGGCGGTGAAGCGCCCGACCTCGCGGCCGGCGTGGCGGCGATCCGCAATGTGCTCGACACGCTGCCGATCCGCCCCGGCGTCTACCGCATGCAGGACGCTCGCGGCGACGTGCTCTACGTCGGCAAGGCGCGCGCGCTCCGAAACCGCGTCGCGAACTACGTCCAGGTCGAGCGCCTCACCAAGCGCCTGCAGCGGATGGTATCGCAGACCCGGTCGATGACGATCGTCACGACCAACAACGAAGCCGAGGCGCTGCTGCTCGAATCGCAGCTCATCAAGCGCTATCGCCCCGCCTACAACGTGCTGCTGCGCGACGATAAGAGCTTTCCGTTCATCCTCCTGCGCGACGACCACGCCTTCCCGCGCGTCCAGAAGCACCGCGGCGCGCGCCGGGCGAAGGGCAATTACTACGGGCCTTTCGCGAGCGCCGGGTCGGTCAACAACACGCTCAACGCGCTCCAGAAGCTGTTCCTTCTGCGCAGCTGCACCGACAGCTTCTTCAAGACGCGCGACCGGCCATGCCTGCTCTACCAGATCAAGCGCTGCTCCGCGCCTTGCGTGGGACGGATCGACGAGGCCGCGTACCGGGAACTGACCGAAGATGCGAAGGCGTTCCTCGGCGGCAAGTCGACCGGGGTGCAGGCGAAGCTCGGCGCGCAGATGCAGGCCGCCGCCGAGAACATGGACTTCGAACTCGCGGCGCTGCTCCGCGATCGCCTCCGCGCGCTCACCTTCATCCAGGGCACGCAGGCGATCAACGCGGAGGGCGTGGGCGACGCCGATATCTTCGCGATGGCGTGCAAGGACGGCCTCATCGGCATCCAGGCGTTCTTCATCCGCGGCGGTCAAAACTGGGGGCATCGCAGCTTCTTCCCGCAACACACCAACGACGTCCCCGAGGACGAGGTGCTGACCAGCTTCCTCGGCCAGTTCTACGAAGAGGTCCCGCCCCCCAAGCAGATCCTGCTCGACCGCGAACTGACGGAAGGTGCACTGCTCGCCGAAGCACTAGGCGAACGCGCCGGCTACAAGATCGCTTTGCAGGTCCCGCAGCGTGGCGATCGCCGCCGCCTGATGGACCAGGCCAAGCGCAACGCGATCGAGGCGATCGAGCGGCGGCAGGCCGAATCGACCACGCAGGCCAAGCTGCTGCGCGAAGTCGCCGACCTGTTCGACCTCGCCGAGCCGCCCGAGCGCATCGAGATCTACGACAACAGCCACATCCAAGGCACCGCCGCGACCGGCGCGATGGTCGTCGCGGGGCCCGAGGGCTTCCGCAAGGGCCAGTATCGAAAGTTCAACATCAAGAACAAGGATACCGCGCCGGGTGATGATTTCGCGATGATGCGCGAGGTCTTCACGCGGCGGTTCTCGCGCGCGCAGGCCGAGGACCCCGATCGCGATTCGGGCGATTGGCCAGACCTCGTGCTGATCGACGGCGGCAAGGGCCAACTGAACACGGTGAAGGCCGCGCTCGAGGAGATCGGCGTCGAGGACGTGTGCCTGGTCGGGATCGCCAAGGGCCCCGAACACGGTCGCGATGGTCGCGAGGTGTTCCACATGCTCGACGGCCGCGAGTTCCAGCTCCCCGTCAACGCCCCGGTCCTGTTCTACCTCCAGCGGCTGCGCGACGAGGTCCACCGGTTCGCGATCGGCGTCCACCGCGACAAGCGCAGCAAGGCCATCGGCGCCAGCCCGCTCGACGAAGTCCCCGGCATCGGCCCGGCGCGGAAAAAGGCGCTGCTGATGCACTTCGGCACCGGCCGCGCAGTGCGCAACGCGAGCTTGCAGGACCTGCAACAAGCACCCGGCGTGTCCGCAGGCGTCGCGCAACAGGTCTACGACTTCTATCATTCACGGTAGCCGCATGGACTTGGCCGCCAATCGAGAACGCACAGATCGTCATGCGGGCCTGAAGATGATGACGTCCCGGATCGGGAAAAAATTATAACCCAAATCAAGTTGATTTGTATAAAATCACAACGCCATTTTCACTACTGATTGTTACATACTAATCCGTGACTACGCCTGTCTTCCTGACCATCGACACCGAGTTCGCGTGGCGCCACCATGCCGCCGGTCTGGATTGCGACGCGATCTATGCCCGGTCGCTGGAGCCGGCCGGGGTAGGGCTGGGCTATCAACTGGCCGAGTTGGCCCGGCACAATCTGAAGGCGTGTTTCTTCGTCGATCCGATGCCCGCGATCACGTTCGGACCGGCTCCGATCCGTCGGATGATCGATACGATCCTTGAGGCCGGGCAAGAGGTCCAGCTCCACCTCCACCCCAACTGGACCAGCGCGCGAGCGGGCGATCGCGGCGTCGCGCACGAGCGGTTCCAACTTTACATGTACAGCCTTGCCGAACAGACCGACCTGCTCGTTCGCGCTACGGAATTGCTGGTCGAGGCCGGCGCGCCGCACCCGATCGCGTTTCGCGCAGGGAGCTACGCCGCGAACGACGACACGCTCACCGCGCTCGAAGGCCTGGGCTTCGCCTATGACAGCAGCCACAACGGGTCGGAGGCGCCGCACACCAGCCGCATTTCGCTCCCCGCACGGCAGATCGCCCCAGTCCGCCGTGCCGGCGACACCGGCATCACGGAAGTCCCGGTAACCGTGATCGAGGACCTGCGCGGCCGGATCCGCACCTTCCAGCTCTGCGCCTTGTCCGCAGGCGAAAGCTACGACGCGCTCGAACATGCGGCGGTGTCGCACCATGCCGCGGTGACGATCGTCAGCCACGGCTTCGAACTCGCCAACCGCCGCGGCACGCGCGCCAATGCGGTCCATGTCCGCCGCTTCCAGGCATTATGCACGATGCTTGCGGAGATGCGCGACGTGCTGCCGACCACGCACTTCACCGATCGCCCCGTGCTCGAACTCGATCGCGTCGACGTGCCGCTAGGCCCCGATCCGGTGCGCACGCGCTGGCGACAGGCCGAACAGCTGTGGTCGAACTGGATTTCGGAACGCCCCCGGTCGCGGCGCACCTGATACGCCTTGGTCGTGGCACAGAGGGTTCGGTTCGGCTTGCGAACGCTTGCCATGGCCGAGACGATCTGCGGCTAAATCTCTCCTCTCCTTCGAGCCAGAGCGGTACAAGGTAACCCATGCACCTCCGCGCCTCCGCCATCGTCGTCGCCGTTCGCCAGCATGGCGAGCATGGCGCGATCGTGCGCGCGCTGACCCGGAACGACGGCGTCCAGCCCGGCTACGTTCGCGGCGGGCGGTCGCGCGCGATGCGGCCGGTGCTGCTGCAGGCGAACGTCATCCAAGGCGAGTGGCGTGCGCGGACCGGCGAGCAACTGGCCTCGCTGACCGCCGAGCTGATCCACAGCCGCGCGACGCTTCACGGCGAGCCGCTCGCCGCCGGTGCGCTCGAATGGGCGACTGCGCTGGCCGCCGCCGCTCTTCCCGAAGCACAGCCCTATCCGCAGATCCACGACGCGCTCGACGGCGTGCTGGGTGCGATCGAGAGCGCTCCATCCGCCCGCGGCTGGGCGGCGGCGCTGGTCCGGTACGAATTGCTGGTGCTGGCGGAACTGGGGTTCGGACTCGATCTCGACCGCTGCGTCGCGACCGGAGCGGAGGACGATCTCGGCTTCGTGTCGCCCAAGAGTGGCGCAGCCGTCTCGCGCGGGGCGGCGTTCGGGTATGAAGGCAAGCTCCTGCGATTACCCGATTTCCTGCTGGCAGGCGGTGAAGCGGCATGGCCGGACATCTTCGACGGCCTGCGGTTGACCGGTCACTTCCTCGCCCGCGACATCCTCGTCGACCGTCGCGCCGATCCGTTGGCGGCGCGCGACCGGCTGGTCGATCGCCTCAAAAGGGCGGTTGCGTGAGCGCGCACCGCCCGGCAAGGGGCCGCGCAGGAGAAACGCACATGCCCTTGATCGCGATACTGGCCGGCGACGGCATCGGACCCGAAGTCACGGCGGAGGCCCGTCGCGTGCTCGATACGCTCGGCCTCGACCTGACCTATGAGGAAGGCCTGGTCGGCGGTGCCGCGTACAAGGCGGTCGGTCATCCGCTGCCACCCGAGACGCTCGAGCTCGCCCGCCGTGCCGATGCGATCCTGTTCGGTGCAGTCGGCGATCCCGACTGCGATGCGCTCGAACGCCAGTTCCGCCCCGAACAAGCCATTCTCGGCCTGCGCAAGGACCTCGGCCTGTTCGCGAACCTGCGTCCCGCCAAGCTGTTCGCCGGCCTGGAGGACGCCTCCGCGCTCCGCCCCGAGATCGCCCGGTCGATCGACATGGTCATCGTCCGCGAACTGACCGGCGACGTGTATTTCGGCGCGAAGGGCATCCGCACGACCGCCGACGGCCTGCGCGAAGGCCATGACGAGATGCGCTACGACGAGACCGAGATCGCGCGCATCGCTCGCGTCGGCTTCGAGACCGCGCGTACCCGGAAGGGCAAGCTGCTCTCGGTCGACAAGGCCAACGTCCTGGAGACCTCTCAGCTCTGGCGCGACGTCGTCATCGAGATCTCGGCCGACTATCCCGACGTCGCGCTCAGCCACATGTACGTCGACAACGCGGCGATGCAGATGGTTCGGAACCCCGGCCAGTTCGACGTGATCGTCACCGGCAACCTTTTCGGCGACATCCTCTCGGACGAAGCGTCGATGTGCGCCGGCTCGATCGGCATGCTGCCGTCCGCCGCGCTCAACGGCTCGAACAAGGGCATGTACGAGCCGATCCACGGCAGCGCGCCCGACATCGCAGGGCAGGGCAAGGCCAACCCCTGCGCGGCGATCCTGTCCGCCGCGATGATGCTGCGCCATTCACTCGACCTCCCAGAAGCGGCGGATCGGATCGAAGCGGCCGTCGCTGCCGCGATTCTCGGCGGCGCGCGCACGCCCGATCTCGGCGGCACGCTGTCGACCCGCGACATGGGCGATGCAGTGCGGGCTAACCTCGTTTGACCGCCCAGTGATCGGTGACCTGCTGCAACTCGCGGTCGTCATCCCGACGTTCAATGAGAAGGCCAATGTCGCGACGTTGATCGCCAAGCTCGACCAGGCACTGGTCGGGCTGAACTGGGAAGCGATCTTCGTCGACGACGACAGTCCCGACGGCACCGCCGACGCCGCGCGTGAGATCGCCCGGCTCGACAAGCGCGTCCGCGTGATCCAGCGGATCGGCCGGCGCGGGCTGTCGTCGGCATGCATCGAGGGCATGTGCGCCACCGCTGCCCCGATCGTCGCGGTGATCGACGGCGATCTCCAGCATGACGAGACATTGTTGCCGGCGATGCTTGATCTATTGAAGGACGGCGAGACCGACGTGGTAATCGGTTCGCGTTTCGTCAGCGGCGGCGGCACCGGCGAGTGGGACAGCGACCGCGTCGCCAAGTCGGCGCTTGCCACAAAGCTGTCGCGCCGCGTGCTGAAATGCGATCTCAACGATCCGATGAGCGGTTTCTTCATGATCCGCACCGACATCGTCCGCCACCTCTCGCCGTCGCTGTCGGCGATCGGCTTCAAGATCCTGCTCGACCTGCTCACCGCGTCGCCGACGCCGCTGCGCTTCGTCGAGGTGCCGTACACCTTCCGCTGCCGGACCGAGGGCGAGAGCAAGCTCGATCACGTCGTCGCGATGGAATATCTGATCGCGATCTACGACCGGATGTTCGGGCGGGTCGTGCCGGTGCGGTTCGCGATGTTCTCGGCGATCGGCGTGCTCGGCGTCGGCATCCACATGGCCGTGCTGACCGCGTTGTTCGTCGGGTTCGGCACGCACTTCCTGGTCGGCGAGATCGTCGCGACATTGGCCGCGCTGACGTTCAACTTCTTCCTCAACAACGCGCTGACGTATCGTGATCGGCGGTTGAAGGGGTGGCGGCAATTGGTCGACGGCTGGGTGTCGTTCGCGGTGATCTGCTCGGTCGGCGCGGTCGCCAATGTCGGCATCGCAGCGTTCCTGTACGAGATGCGGGACGGTGCCTGGGCGGCCTCGGCGCTGATCGGCGTGCTGGTCGGCGCGGTCTGGAACTACGCGCTGTCGTCGAAATTCACCTGGGGGCGGTATTAATCGAACCCTCGATCCTCCCCCGCCAGGGGGAGGTGGCTGGCCTTTCGCCAGACGGAGGGGGAGGAAAGGGTAACCTTGGTTGCGTGGTCCTCCCCCTCCGTCGCCTTCGGCGCCACCTCCCCCTTGCGGGGGAGGATCGAGACGCTCGGCCCAGCCTCTTCACGCCCGCAACGCTTGTCCCCGGGGTTGTCATCGCGGCTCCCCCCCGGCAAAGCGGCGCGCATGAAGCGCAAGACCGGCCAGGATCGTTCGATCACTCAGAATTGGCGTCCCGCGACGCGCGCCATCCGCGGCGGCACCGCCCGCAGCGAGTATGGCGAGACGTCGGAGGCGTTGTTCCTCACATCGGGCTATTGCTACGACAAGGCAGGCGACGCCGCGGCGCGCTTTGCCGGCGAGCAGGAGGGGATGACATACTCCCGCCTGCAGAACCCGACCGTGCAGATGCTCGAGGAGCGGATCGCGCTGCTGGAGGGCGCCGAGGCGTGCCGGACGATGGCGACGGGCATGGCGGCGATGACCGCGTCGCTCCTGTGCCAGCTCCAGACCGGCGATCACCTCGTCGGCGGCCGCGCGGCGTTCGGGTCGTGCCGCTGGCTCACCGACACGTTGCTCCCGAAATTCGGCATCGCCACGACGATCGTCGATGCGCGCGATCCGCAGGCGTTCCTCGACGCGGTCCGTCCCGAGACGAAGGTATTCTTCTTCGAGACGCCCGCCAACCCGACGATGGACATCGCCGACCTGAAGGCGATCTGCGACATCGCGCGCGAACGCGGCATCACGACGGTGGTCGACAACGCCTTCGCGACGGCAGCCTTGCAACGGCCGATGGAGTTCGGCGCTGACGTCACGGCCTACAGCGCAACCAAGATGATGGACGGGCAGGGCCGCGTGCTCGCCGGTGCAGTCTGTGGCACCGAGGATTTCATCACCAACACGCTGTTGCCGTTCACGCGCAACACCGGCCCGACGCTGTCGCCGTTCAATGCGTGGGTGGTGCTCAAGGGCCTCGAAACGCTCGACCTGCGCATCCACCGCCAGTCCGAAAACGCGATGAAGGTCGGCGAATTTCTCGAAGGCCGTGTACCCCGCGTGCTGCATCCCTTCCTGCCGAGCCATCCGCAGCACGAACTGGCAAAGCGCCAGATGGACGCCTGCGGACCGATCTTCGCGTTCGAGGTCGAGGGACGCGAGCAGGCGCATGCGTTGCTCGACGCGCTGGAGCTGGTCGACATCTCGAACAATATCGGCGACTCACGCTCGCTGATGACGCATCCCGCCTCGACCACGCACGCGAGCGTATCGCCCGACAAGCAGATCGAGATGGGCGTGACCGAGGGGCTGTTGCGGATCAACGTCGGGCTCGAGGACGTGCAGGACGTGATTGACGACCTCGACCAGGCGCTGCGCCAGGCGGGCCTGTGAAGGCGCTGTTCCCCAACGCGGCGACGACCGATGGGGTGACGGTGCGCGTCTCGGTCAGCTATTTGCCCGAACAGTCCGAGCCCGAGCGGGGCCGCTGGTTCTGGGCGTATCACATCCGTCTCGAGAACGAGGGCACTGAGACCGTCCAGTTGCTCACCCGCCACTGGGTGATCACCGACGGTCGCGGCGCGCGCCACTCGGTCGAGGGCGAAGGCGTGGTCGGTGAACAGCCGGTGATCGAACCGGGCGCCAGCTTCGACTACGTCTCCGGATGCCCGCTCGCGACCCCGTCGGGTGCGATGCAGGGGAGCTACCAGATGGTCCGCGAAGACGGCGCCGTGTTCGCGGTCGAGATTCCCCGCTTTTCGCTGTTCGCCCCCGCGGTGCTCAATTGAAGCGCACGCATCTCCCGCTCAACGGCTTGCGCGTGCTGGACGCGGCGGCGCGGCATCTGTCGTTCACGCGTGCCGCGGACGAGTTGGCGGTAACGCCGGCGGCGGTCGGGCAGCAGATCCGCGCGCTGGAGGATACGCTCGGCGTCGTGCTGTTCCGCCGCACCACGCGCGGGCTCGAACTCACTCCCGAAGCGGAAGCGGGGCTAGGCGCGCTCCGCGGCGGGTTCCTCCAGTTCGAGGAAGCTGTCCGCGCGATGCAAGCCGGGCAGTCGTCGAAATCGCTGACGATCGCGGCACCGCGCGACCTTACCGAGAAGTGGCTGATGCCACGGCTTGCGCAGATTGCCGAGGCCGATCCCGAACTGCGCTTCGTGCTGATCACGGCCGACGAGAATGTCGACTTCACCGAAGCCAATCTCGACCTCGCGATCCGCTGGGGCGATGGTCCCGGCGAGCATGAGGGCGAGGCGCTCGAATCCGAAGGCATGGTGACGATCGCCAAGCCCGGTACGGACACCGAGTCGGCAATTGCCTGGTCCGGAGAAGACGGCGTCGCGCTGGTCCGCGTCACCGATGCCGGGCTCGCGATTGACGCGGCGGCGGCGGGGCTTGGCCGCGCAACGGTGCCGGAACTGCTCGCCCGCCGCGACCTTGCGCAGGCCCGCGTCCGGCTGATCGGCGAGTCGCAGCCGTCGCAGGGGGGGTATTGGCTGGTCGCCCCGCTCCCGCAGTGGCGTCAGAAGAAAGTCCGCGCGCTCGTGGATGCCCTGACCGCGTGAGGCAACCCGGACGCAGACCACGGCGCGCCGGCGTATCACCGGTGCTGAAGACGCGTCGGCTGCGCCTGCGGCCGCTCGTCGAGGGCGACGCGACCGCGCTGCACCCGATGCTCGCCGATGCGGAGCTGATGGCCTATTCCGCCGACGGCCCCTTGGGCTCGGTCGACGACGTGCGCACCTATCTCGCCGAGGAAGCCGCGCCGGGCAACCAGCGTACCTGGGCGATCACCCGCACCGGCGACGACCGCGCGATCGGCTGGGTCTCGGGGAGCGAGGCCGATGGGGCAGGGGTTACGGAGATCGGCTTTATCCTGGCACGAGAAGCTTGGGGGCGGGGGATCGCGCGGGAGGCTGTGTCGGCGGTGATCGATCGCCTGTTCGCAGAAGGCCGGAGTCGGGTTTTCGCGGATGCCGATACCGAGAACGCCGCCTCGATCGTCCTGTTGGAACGCCTGGGCTTTCGTCGCGAACGCCTGTTGCGCGACGAGTGGGAAACGCATCTGGGGTTACGCGACAGCCTGATCTACGGGCTCTGCGCGGATAGCTGGCAGGCGGCTGGGCGGGCTTAGCCGCCGCCCTTCCCCAGATTACACCACCCCGGCGGAGGCCGGGGCCCAGTTGGAAAGGTGGTCGTAACGGCGCGCCGCCCTCAATTAGCAACGTTCACCAACTGGGCCCCGGCCTTCGCCGGGGTGGTGGCAAAAAAGTCGAGCGCGCTCTCTCTCTCTCTCTCTCTCTCTCTCTCTCTCTCTCTCTGTCTGTCTGAAACGGCAGCTAACCTACCGCGCCGCGAGCAAAGCCAGCGCCCGCCCCATCAACCCCGCAAACCGAACCTCGTTCACGCCATCATCAGCCCGGTGCCAGTTCCCAGTCGCCGCATACCAGCGCCCGTCCTTCGCCTGCACCACATAGTTCAAGGCCAGCACCCCAGGCTCGCCGCCACCCTTGAACCCGACATACCCAAACCGCTTGGCAATCGCCGGATCGATCCCTGCATTCACCGCCAGCACTGCCCGAGTCGTAGCATCCGCCCTGCGCAACCGATCGAGCACGCCTGCCATCGCCGCCGGACTCGCAAACCACTCGACGCTGTCGATCGCCACAGGCTTCCCGGCGAACACGGTAGGATCCAGCTTGGCAGTCAAAATCTTCACCGCATTGTCGACCAGCAGCGCCCGTCGCTCGTCCACAGACCCCGCTGCCCAAGTCTTGGTCAGCGCCGCATCCCCCTTCAGCGCAAACATCTCCCGCGTCGTCATCACCGGCACGCTCCCGCCAGCCGCCGCCGCGATCGCATCGACCTTCGCGCGCCCGAGCGTCGTCAGCAGCGTATCCGTCGCGGTATTGTCGCTGATCGAGATCATCATCGTCGCGAGCGTCTGTACCGTCACCGGCGACCCGGCGGGCCAGGTCTGCAACACGCCCGACGGCAAGGACGGCGCCCCGACGTTCACGACGTCCTCCCAACGCCGCTCGCCGCTCGCCACCTGCCGGGCCAGTTCCGCCAACACCCAGAGCTTGAACGCCGATCCGAGCGGCGCCGCCACGTCCGCGCGGTATTCCAGGATCGGCTCGGGCTTACCCTCGCCGAGCGCATACAGCCCGAACCCGCTAGCCCCCGGCAGCGCACGAAACTCCGCCTCGACCTTCGCCAGGCTATCGTCGCGCGCCCCCGTGCCGGTGATCAGCAACCCGGTCGCAGCATGCGGCGCCGCGGGGTCGATCACCAGCCGAACACTCGCCGTACCCCGCGCATAGCCAACGACCAGATCCGCGGACCATGCCGACGTCGCCGTCAACGACTCAATCTTCTGGGGCACGCCCAGCGTCGTCTTCAGCTTCGCGGTGATCGCCGAAAACTGCGCTTTCGGCACCTTCTCGCGGAAACTCGCCGCGAAATACGTGTCGTAGGCGCCGCGACCGTCGAGGATCGCGACCAGCGCATCCGCCCTAGCCCGCAAAGCCGGGTCCGCCACCGCGCCCTGCGCCACCGCCCCGACCGGCAGCAAGGCCACCGCCAACGCCACCAGCCAAAGCGCGAGGCCCCGCATCAGTTCTTCAGCTTCCAACCGCTCTTCAGCAACCGGTAGCACAGCGTCGCCAGCACCAGATCGATCACCAGAATCACGATCCCGCCGATCATCACCGGCGAGTCGGCGATCCCCAGGAACCCGTATCGGAACCCCGAGATGATGTAGAAGAACGGGTTCGCATGGCTGAACGCGCGGAACGCCGGCGCCAGCTTGTCGACCGAATAGAACGTGCCCGACAACAGCGACAACGGCGCGATCACGAAGTTGGTGACCGCGGCGGCATGATCGAACTTGTCCGCCCAGATCGACGTCAGCACGCCCAGCAGCGCGAGGAACGTCGCACCCAGCAACCCGAACCAGATGATCGCAAGCGGCGCATGCGGGGTCACGTGCACGCCCGGATACAGCGCCATCGCCGCCCACACGACGATCCCGACGATCACCGCGCGCGTCACCGCTCCACCGACCAGCGCGCCCAGCAGTTCACCCGTCGACAAGGGCGGCTGGAGGTAATCGACGATCGTGCCCTGCATCTTGCCGACCAGCAGCGAGAAGCTCGCATTGGCGAACGCCGGCCCCATCATCCCCTGCGCAATGATCAGCCCCGGCGCGATGAAATCGGCGAACGCGACGATCTGGCCATCGACCGGAACCGGGCTTTTCGCGCCCGTCGCGATGGTGAACACGATCAGAAACAGCAGCGTCGTGATCGCCGGCGCCCACACCGTCTGAAGCTGCACCTTGAAGAACCGGCGCACCTCCTTGATATAGAGGGTTCGCAATCCCTCCCAGTTCACGCTCTTTATGACGGGAACGCCGGGGGCGGAATGCACCGCCGAATGGATTTCACCGATTGGGGGCTGGCTGCTCATAGGCGTTGCGGGTAATCGCTGCCGCTGCCGCCCGCAACCCGGCTGAGCAAGACTAAGGAACGAACATGTCCTGGACCGACGAGCGCATCGCGACGCTCAAGACGATGTGGGAGGCCGGCCAGACCGCCAGCCAGATCGCCGAAGCACTGGGTGGCGTCAGCCGCAACGCCGTCATCGGCAAGGCGCATCGCCTCGAGCTACAGGCGCGCCCGTCGCCGGTGAAGCCGAACGATCCCGAGGCGAAGGCGGCTGCTGCGGCAGAAGCGTCGGCGTCGGCCGCGGCGGCTGCCCCCGAGCCGGTCGTGGCACCGGAGGCGGTCGAGGTCGAGGCCCCCAAGCCCGCCCCGGTCGCAGAGCCCGTCGTGGCAGCGGCCAAGCCTGCTGCACCGGTCGAGCCGGAGCCGGTCGCTGAAGAGCCTGAGGACGAAGAGGACGAAGACGAGGACGAGGCTCCGGCTGTGGCCGCGCCCGTCCGCGCGCCGCAGCCAATTCTGCGCTCGGTCGGCCCAGGCGGCTTCCTCCGCCAGGCACCCGGTGAGCAGCAGCCTCCGAGCACGCCAGCCCCGCCGCGTCGTCTGGTTCCCGCCAAGCCGTCGGCTGAGATGGCCAACAAGACGAGCCTGCTCGAACTGAACGACCGCATCTGCAAATGGCCGCTCGGCCATCCTGGCGAGCCGGACTTCCATTTCTGCGGCAAGGCGGTGAACCCGGGCTTCCCGTATTGCGTCGATCATTGCGGGCATGCCTACCAGGCGCAGTTGCCCCGTCGCGATCGGCGTCCGACCCCGCCACTGCCGTTCGGCGGACCGCGGCCCAGGTGAGGCGCAGGGCGGCCTGCGCCAACCTGGCGCAGGACTCGCCCAAGCGCGGCCGGCGCGGCTAGCCGCGGCCGACGACATGGGCTTTGCCCATGGCTAGCGTGATGTAGAAAAGGCCGTTTCCTCGGGTGAGGAAGCGGCCTTTTTTTCTGACTGTTACACCACCCCGGCGAAGGCCGGGGCCCAATTGGGAAGGTCATGGTGATGACGGGTTTCGCTCAGTTGACTACGTTGCCCAATTGGGCCCCGGCCTTCGCCGGGGTGGTGGACGAGGTTGAGGGCGAGCATCCCCACCTTGTTCTCCCGCGAAGGCGGGAGCCCAGACTGGATCCCCGCCTTCGCGGGAAAACAAACTTTGCATGGAACCAAAAAAGGCCGCCCCCCCGTGTTGGGAAGCGGCCTTTTTCATATTACGCTAGCCATGGGCAAAGCCCACGTCGTCGGCCGCGGCTAGCCGCGCCGGCCGGGCTTGGGCGAGTCCTGCACCAGCTTGGTGCAGGCCGCCCTTCGCCTCAGAACCGGAACGCCACCGTGCCGCGCAGGCTGTGCCAGCGGAAGTTGTCATCCGAACGCTTGAACGCGGTACCAGCCGTGTTCGGCGCGAGCACGAACGGGTTGTTCGCAGGCTGCGTGCCGCGCGTCACGAGAACGCGGGCGTCGTCGTCCTGATACTGGTGGAACATGTATTCCATGCCGACCGAGATGTTCTTGCCGAGCTTCTGCTCGATGCCACCGCCGCCGGTGATGCCGAACTGGTTCTTCTTGCCGCTCTGGGCATAGGCGTTGGCGGTGTTGCTCGAATAGAAATCGCGGTTGATGCGCGCATAGCCCGCACCGAACGTGCCGTAGAACAGCGTCGTGTTGACCGCATAGCCGGCGCGGCCGCGGATCGAGGCCTCCCAGTCGAGGTCGCGCGTCATCGTGTAGAAGGCGGGGGTGGTCGAGAAGGCGGTGACGCTGTCGCGGATGTTCGACTTGCCGAACTCGCCGACGACGCCGACGACGATGTTACCACGCTGCTGGTCGATGCCGACGCGCGCATAATAGGCGGTGTTGTCCTTGTCGTTGCGGCAGCCACGGCCACCGACGGCAGGAGCCGTGCTGCTCCGCGCGGCGCCGTTGCAGAAGCCGGGCGAGAACGCGTTGGCGCCAGCCGCGGTCGTGACGGCATCGCCGAAGCGGCCGTCGAGGTTGCGATCAAACAGGATCGACGAACCTTCGTCGTTCGGCTGCACGTCATAGCCACCGGCCGCACCGAAATAGATGCCGCTGAACGGTGCGTCTTCGGTGATCTCCTGTGCCGCGACAGGCATTGCGGCAAAACCCAGCGTAGCGGCGCCGGCAAGCGCCACCATCATCGTCTTAGTCATATTCACTCCCGGAAACTTCATGACAGGTTTTTCATAAACGGCCGGTTCCGCGAAAGTTATCCCCCCAAAGCAACAATCTATATCAATGTGACTTTTGCATCACAGGGAGAACAAACGGAGCCTGTGGCTTTGTCCGACGCCTGCGGCTACGTTCCCGCCATGGCTGAAGATCTGTTCGCGTCCCCCTCGACGCCCGGCGCCGGCAAAACCGCCGCCAACACCTATGACGCGTCCTCGATCGAGGTGCTCGAAGGCCTCGAACCCGTACGTCGCCGCCCCGGCATGTACGTCGGCGGTACCGACGAGCGCGCGCTGCATCACCTCGCCGCCGAAGTGCTCGACAACGCGATGGACGAGGCGGTCGCCGGTCACGCGACGCGCATCGAAGTCACGCTCGAAGCGAACAACCGCCTGACGATCGTCGACAACGGCCGCGGCATCCCGGTCGATCCGCATCCGAAGTTTCCCGACAAGTCCGCGCTCGAGGTGATCCTCTCGACGCTCCACTCGGGCGGCAAGTTTGCGGGAAAGGCCTATGCGACATCGGGCGGTCTGCACGGCGTCGGCATCAGCGTCGTCAACGCGCTATCGTCCGACACCGTCGTCGAGGTTGCGCGCGATCGGCAGCTGTACCGCCAGCGCTTCGCCAAAGGCCTGACGCTCGGCCCGATCGAGCATCTCGGGGCCACGCCCAACCGTCGCGGCACCAGCGTCGCGTTCACGCCCGACACCGAGATCTTCGGCACCGAACTGAACTTCAAGCCGCAGCGTCTCTACAAGCTGGTCCGCTCGAAGGCGTATCTGTTCGCCGGCGTCGAGATCCGCTGGCACTGCGCACCGGATCTGATCGGCGACGATACCCCCGCCCAGGCCGTGTTCCAGTTCCCCGGCGGACTCGCCGATCACCTGCGCGACCAGATCGCCGGCCGCGAATGCGCGACCTCGGACTTCTTTTCGGGCTCGCAGGATTTCCCGAGCGCGAACGGCGAAACGCAGGGTCGCGTCGAATGGGCGGTCGCATGGCCGCTGTGGAGCGACGGCTCGTACAGCTGGTATTGCAACACCATCCCGACCCCCGATGGCGGCACGCACGAACAGGGCCTCCGCCAGGCGCTGGTCCGGGGCTTGCGCGCGTTCGGCGATCTCGTCGGCAACAAGAAAACGAAGGATATCAGCGCCGACGACGTCATGGTCGGCAGCGAACTGATGCTGTCGGTCTTCATCCGCGAACCGCAATTCCAAAGCCAGACCAAGGATCGCCTCACCAGCCCCGAAGCCGCCGGCCTCGTCGAGAAGGCGGTACGCGATCACTTCGACCATTTCCTCAGCCACAACATGGAGCGCGGCAAGGCGCTGCTGAACTATGTGCTGGAGCGGATGGACGAACGCCTGCGCCGCAAGCAGGAACGCGACGTCAAGCGCAAGACAGCGACGTCCGCGCGGAAGCTCCGCCTCCCCGGCAAGCTCACCGACTGCTCGGCTAACTCGCCCGAAGGCACCGAACTCTTCATCGTCGAGGGCGACTCGGCTGGCGGCTCGGCGAAGCAGGCGCGTGATCGGAAGACGCAGGCGATCCTCCCGATCCGTGGGAAGATCCTCAACGTGGCGTCGGCCACCAGCGCCAAGATCTTCGCCAACCAGGAAATCGCCGACCTGACGCTCGCGCTCGGCTGCGGCACCCGGAAGGACTGTACGCCGGACACGCTCCGCTACGAACGCATCGTCATCATGACCGACGCAGACGTCGACGGCGCGCACATCGCGACGCTGCTGATGACGTTCTTCTTCCAGGAGATGCCCGAACTCGTCCGCCGCGGGCACCTCTACCTCGCGCAACCGCCGCTCTACCGCCTGACTGTCGGCACCAAGAGCGTCTATGCGAGAGACGACGCGCATCGCGCCGAACTCGAACGCACCGTCTTCAAGGGCAAGAAGGTCGATGTCGGCCGCTTCAAGGGCCTCGGCGAGATGAACCCGAGCCAGCTCCGCGAAACCACGATGGACCCCGCCACCCGCGGCATGCTCCGCATCACGCTCCCGCAGGAATATGAGGAGCGCGCGCAGGTGAAAGACCTGGTCGACCGCCTGATGGGCAACAACCCCGCGCACAGGTTCGCGTTCATCCAGGAGAACGCGGGTCGGATGGACGAGGAAGCGATCGACGCGTGACGTAACGGTAGAGCGTGTAGGGAACGGGTGGCGATGTCGCGCCCGTCCGAAAACGACACGGAGGCGGCCCGAGTTCGCCAAGCTTGCCACCGCCACTGTGTTCACCCGCGAAGGCTCGTGCCCAGCCTGGGCTCCTGCCTTCGCGGGAGTACACTAGCTGGGCACCGTCATGGCTCTCAAACGATCACCTACTGCTTGTAGGCGACCAGCGTCGACGTTTTCCCACGTTTGATATCGTTGACGTCGATCGTCATCGTCTTGCCGTCGGGCGAGACCGTCATGAGGAATTTGCCGGTCACCTTGCCTTCGAACATATCGGTCTCGTGCAACGTGCGGGCACTGGGCTGCGTCAGGGACACGGTCGTCCAGCCTGGATCGCCCGTCACCGGCACTGCCGGACCGCCGATCGTCGCGGCGAACGAGATGCCGATCGGCGTCGAGTAGGTCACGACCTTGCCGACCTGCGCGAACGTGAACGTCAGCCCGCTGTCGGACACCTGCGCATCCTTGGTCTGGCGCCAAGAGCCCGACGTGGCATGCGCGCCGGCAGGGGCGGGGGCAACGCGATCGCTGACCGACGTGCCGGTGATCGGAACGCCGGTCGTGCCCACCGTCTCGCTGAAGGCCGTCGCAATCGATTTTCCGTCGGCAGACACCGTCTCGGTCGCTTCGCTGACGATCTTGCCGCCCTTCTTCGTCGCGTATTTCACGACCGCCGGATCGACGACGGTGACCGACATCTCGTCGTAGTAGGGCTGTCCAGCCACCGCATGCCAGCCACCGTCGGCGGCGACCTTCACCACCGGCTTGCAGGTGGCGCAGATGTATAGTCCCTTGTCTATCAACGTGCTGGAAGGTTTGGTGGACAATTGACTGGCACTGATATCACCCTTCCAAGTACCCGACAGGACGTCTTGCGCGACTACCGGCGATATCGCGGTCGATATCAATGCTACGCCGATTGTAAGTTTGATCATGATTATCTCCCCTGTACTTCGACGAGGTCATTCGAATCGAATCAAAGCACACAGGATCCTGGCGCCGCGTCTTCCGATGCATGCGCTTGTTTAGGGTGATGCGACAGGGTGACGGCGATATAATCTCGGTCAGCTTTGGTGGGTGATGCAAGCGGTGTTGCTCCCGGCGTCGCGCGCTCGTATCAGGCGGTTCGGGCGGCCGCTAAGGGTCGCCTTCTCTGTTTGAAGGAGCTTGCCGTCGTGACCATCACCCCGCTCATGCCCGTCTACCCGCGGTGTGGCGTGCGTCCGGTCCGAGGCGAGGGCGCGTACCTCTTCGGCGAGGACGGCCAGCAGTATCTCGATTTCGCTAGCGGCATCGCGGTCAACGCGCTCGGCCATGGCCACCCGCATCTGACCAAGGCGATCGCCAATCAGGCCGCCACGTTGATGCACGTGTCGAACCTGTACGGGTCGCCGCAGGGCGAGCACCTCGCGCAGCGCCTTGTCGACAACAGTTTCGCCGACACGGTGTTCTTCACCAATTCGGGCGCGGAAGCGGTCGAGTGCGCGATCAAGACTGCGCGGCGCTATCACTTCGCCAACGGCAATCCGCAGCGTCACACGCTGATCACGTTCGACACCGCGTTTCACGGGCGCACGCTCGGCGCGATCTCGGCGACCAATCAGGCGAAGATGCGCGACGGGTTCGAGCCGCTGCTGCCGGGGTTCGCCTATGCGAAGTTCAACGATCTCGAAGGTGCGCTGGCGCTGATCGACGACAACACCGCGGGCTTCCTGGTCGAGCCGATCCAGGGCGAGGGCGGTATCCGCCAGGCGAGCCACGAGTTCCTCACCGGTTTGCGCAAAGCCTGCGACGAGCACGGCCTGCTGCTGGTGCTCGACGAGGTCCAGTGCGGCTATGGGCGCACCGGCAAGTTCTTCGCGCACGAGCTGTACGGCATCACGCCGGACATCATGGCGGTCGCCAAGGGTATCGGCGGCGGCTTCCCGCTGGGCGCCTGCCTCGCGACCGAGGAAGCGGCCAAGGGCATGGTCGCCGGCACGCACGGCTCGACTTATGGCGGCAATCCGCTGGCGATGGCGGCGGGCGAGGCGATCCTCGACGTGATGCTCGAGGACGGGTTCCTCGACAACGTCACCGCGATGGGCGACCGGTTGCGGCAGGGGCTCGAGCAGATGATCCCCAACCACGATCATTTGTTCGACAGCGTCCGCGGCACCGGGCTGATGCTTGGGCTGAAGCTCAAGAGCGACAGCCGCGCGTTCGTCGCGTTCGCGCGCGACAACCATAATCTGCTGCTGGTGTCGGCGGGCGAGAACGTCGTTCGCATCCTGCCGCCGCTGGTGATCGACGAGAGCCACATCGCCGAGTGCATCGACAAGCTGTCGACCGCCGCGCGCGTCTACGTGCCCGCCGCCGACGATTGATTTAAATCCTCCCCGATACGGGGAGGGGGACCATGCGAAGCATGGTGGAGGGGGGCTTCCCCGCAACGCAGTGCCCGTGGAGAGTTTCAGGTAGAATATGCCCCGCATGTTCTAGGATCACCCGGGGGGTGATCCGGCCTGAAACTCCCTCCACCCCGCTCTGCGAGCGCGGTCCCCCTCCCCGTGCCGGGGAGGAATTATGCGCCATTTCCTGAATCTCACCGACGCCGGAGCCGACGGCATCGCCGCGATGCTCGCCGACGCACTCGACCGCAAGGCGGCGCGCGCCGGCTTCCCCAAGGGCCGCGTCGATGCCGACACGCCGCTCGCCGGCCACACGCTCGCGATGGTCTTCGAGAAGAGCTCCACCCGCACGCGCTTCTCGTTCGACATGGCGATCCGCCAGCTCGGCGGCACTTCGATCGTGTCCGACGGCGGCTCGATGCAGCTCGGCCGCGGCGAGTCGATCGCCGACACCGCGCGCATCCTGTCGGGCTATGTCGACGCGATCATGATCCGTACCGACGATCATGCCAAGATCGAGGAGATGGCGCATTACGCCTCCGTCCCGGTCATCAATGGCCTGACCGACGCGTCGCATCCGTGCCAGATCATGGCCGACCTGCTGACGATCATCGAGAGCGGCAAGACGCTGCCCGGCCTCAAGGTCGCATGGCTCGGCGACGGCAACAACGTGCTCGCCTCGATCGTCGAGGCCGCCGGGCTGATGCAGTTCGACGTCGTCGCGGCCTGCCCGCAGGGGTTCCAACCCGAAGAGGAGGCGATCGTCCGCGCCTCCGGCCGGGCACGCGTCGTCGCCGACCCGCGGGAGGCTGTCGAAGGCGCGGATATCGTCGTCACCGACACCTGGATCTCGATGGGGCAGGCGCATGCCGAAGCGAAGCTGAAGGCGCTGACCCCGTACCAGGTCGACACCGCCTTGATGGCGCTTGCCAAGCCCGACGCGAAGTTCCTCCACTGCCTCCCCGCGCATCGCGGCGAGGAAGTCACGCCCGACGTGATCGATGGCCCGCAGTCGCTGATCTGGCAGGAGGCCGAAAATCGCCTCCACGCGCAGAAGTCTGTCCTGCGCTGGTGCTTCGGGCAGATCGGTTGACCTGAACGGGCAGGGTCACCATCTGGCGGACGATGAACGATACGCCAAAATTCGACCCCAATGTGACCGATCTCGACCGCGCGCTGGCCTTCGCGATCCCCGCGCGCAGTGCGCGCGGTCGGATCGTCCGGCTCGGCACCGCGCTCGATGAAGTGCTCGCCGCGCATGCCTATCCGCCCGCGATCGAGAAGCTGCTCTCCGAAGCGCTGACGCTCGCCGCGCTGATCGGTTCGACGCTCAAGGATTCGAGCGGCCAGTTGACGATGCAGACGCGCACCGACAACGGCGTCGTCCAGTTGCTCGTCTGCGACTACCGCGGCGGCGAAGTGCGCGGCTACATCGAATATGATGCCGGCAAGCTCGCCGAAGCGCCTGCCGAACCATCGCTGTTCGCGCTGTTCGGCGCCGGCTATCTCGCGATCACGTTCGACATGGCGACCAGCAACGAGCGCTATCAGGGCATCGTGCCGCTCGATGGCGACACACTGTCGCAGGCCGCGCAGAGCTATTTCACGCAGTCCGAGCAGATTCCGACGATGATCCGCACCGGGATGGCGAAAGGCCCCGACGGCCGCTGTATCTCGGGCGGGCTGTTCCTCCAGCACCTCCCGGAGGGCGAGGACGGGCGCGAGCGCCTGCATACCAAGCTCGATCATCCGGAATGGGAGCATGTCGCCACGCTCGGCAACACGATGGGCGTCGATGAACTCACCGATGCGACGTTGCCGCTGGAAACGCTCGTCTGGCGCCTGTTCAACGAGGAGGAAGACGTCCGCATCCTCGCCGACATCCCGATCATGCGCGGCTGCCGCTGCGATCCGGATTATATCCGGGGCGTGATTTCGAAATTTCCTATCGAAGAACGGCGCTCGATGGCGGACGAAACCGGCTTTATCATCGTCGACTGCGCGTTCTGCGCGACCAAGTTCCCGGTGGCGGTGGAGGACTAAGCCCTCTCCCTACAGGGGAGAGGGAGGGGCCCGCGACGTAGTCGTGGGAGGGTGAGGGGCGTGAGGCTCAGGACACTAGTCCCAACTACCCCCCACCCTTCCGTCGCCTACGGCGCCTCCCTCCCTCTCCCCCCAGGGGAGAGGGGAAGTGCGGCGTTAACGGCGTTTTTACGCCTCGCCCCTATTTCCGGTCACGTGCTCTTATTCAGCACGTTTCTCCCTTGTGGCGCGCGTCCGCGCCAAACTCGGGGCCGCTCCGCCGGGCGGCCCCTTTCTTTTTTGCGCTCGCTGGCCTAGCGAACACGCATCATGACATCCCCTGCTCCCTTTGCGGTCGCCCTCGTCTCGGGCGGGCTCGACTCGATGGTATCCGCCGCGCTCGCGCGCGAAGCCGGCCAGCGCGTGCTCGCGCTATCGTTCGACTATAACCAGCGTCACCGGATCGAACTCGACGCCGCACGCCGCGTCGCCAGCGCACTCGGTGCCGAGCGCCACATCGTCCTGCCGATGGACCTGTCCGCGTTCGGCGGATCCGCGCTGACCGCCGACATCGACGTGCCGAAGGACGGCGCTGGTACCGAAGACGGCGGTGGCATTCCCGTCACCTACGTCCCTGCACGCAACACGATCTTCCTCAGCCTCGCGCTCGGCTGGGCCGAGGCGGCCGGCGCGCGCGACATCTATATCGGCGTCAACGCGCTCGATTATTCCGGCTATCCCGATTGCCGTCCCGAGTTCATCGCTGCGTTCGAAGGGCTCGCCGAACTCGCGACAAAGGCCGGCGTCGAAGGCGAACCGTTCCGTATCCAGGCGCCGCTCCAGATGATGACCAAGGCGGATATCGTCCGCGAAGGCACGCGCCTCGGGCTCGATCTGGGCCTCAGCTGGTCGTGCTACGATCCGACGCCCGCCGGTGAGCATTGCGGCGAGTGCGACAGCTGCCGCCTGCGTTCGCGCGGCTTCGACGAGGCGGGGATCGCCGATCCGACGCGCTACGCCGTCAAGCCGGCCTGACATGAGCTACGCCGTCAAGGAAATGTTCCTCACGTTGCAGGGGGAGGGCGTCAACGCCGGTCGCCGCGCAGTGTTCGTCCGGTTCGCCGGCTGCAACCTGTGGTCGGGCCGCGAACAGGACCGCGCGACCGCGGTGTGCAAGTTCTGCGATACCGAGTTTGTCGGTACCGACGGGCTTGGCGGCGGCAAGTTCGCCGACGCGCAAGCTTTGGCTTCAGCGGTAGCGGGCTTCTGGGGAGAAGGGGTGCACGATCGATTCGTCGTCCTGACCGGTGGCGAGCCGATGCTCCAGATCGAAGACGCGATCGTCGATGCGCTGCATGCGTACGGCTTCCGCATCGCGATGGAGAGCAACGGCACGATCCCGGCGCATCCGGGAATCGACTGGATCTGCATCAGCCCCAAGGCCGGCAGCATCGTCGTCCAGCGCGCCGGGCACGAGCTGAAGCTCGTCTGGCCGCAGCCGGGCAGTGACATTGAGGAAGTCGAAACCTGGGACTTCGAGAACTTCCTGCTCCAGCCGCTCGACGATCCGCGGGCGGATGCGAACCGCGAGGCGTGCGTAGATTTGGTGATGGAACGCCCGCAATGGCGACTGTCGCTCCAGACGCACAAGCTGCTCGGTCTGCGCTAACCCTAGCCTCACGCACCACTCCAGCTCTCGCGTGGGTATTGCGTAACGCTAGGTGATCAGGATGTTGAACAAAGGGAAGGCCCGGCGGCCGGTTGCCAGGTGCGAAGGGTGAGGACTGGGAGGTACTTCTCCAGATCACTCAACCCCCGAGCCAGCCCTCTCAGCGAGTCGCCATACCCAAACCGACCGGCGGCCAGTTCTGCGCGCCGCACTTCTTCACGACCCATTCGCCCTTCTTGTTCCAGCAGATCGGATCGAGGCGGATCATCATCGGTGCTCCCCGTTCGCGACCGATGTACCGGGGAAAGCGCTGCTCCCCCCACGGGATCAGGCTGTTGCGCAACTCCCGCGAGCGCGCCAGTGCGACGTCGGCGAAATGACCGCGCGGTGCGAACACCGCATCACGCCCGATCGACCCTGCGGTCTGGCAAAAGCCGTATTGCGCGGCCACGGTGGCAAAGCTCGAATAGGTCCGCGTCCCGAACTGGTCGAGCGCTGTCTGGCCGGCCTTGGGGCCCGCCGCCTTGTTCACGCGCACGAAGTACTTGGTCAGCGTATCGAACGCCCCCTTCAGCTCTTCGCCGTGATCGGCCAGGATCGAGTTGTAGTTCGGCACGGTCAACAGCGTCGGTTCGAACTGGCACTGCAACGCCGCGACGTTGAGCGCCGCACGCATGTGCCACACCAACGCCGCCCGCATCTCCGCCGACGTCGCGCCGGGCAGGGCCTGGCCAAGGTCGGATTCTTCACCGGTGACGGCTGCGCCCGAGAAATCGCGCGACTGTAAAAAGAACTGCGCCGACGCCGACTGCGCCACAGCGAGCCCACTCGACGCCACGCAGAGCGCGAGCGCGGTACGCAACACCTTCATTCCAACCTCCCCAGGGCATTCCAAGTGATCGAATCTAAAGCGTTTCCGTGAAACTCCCAAGCGATTTTAACCTTTTCGACCTGTCGTCCGACGCCGTTGCCGGGTGGGAACGTCAGAAATCCGTCGGCGCCGAAACGATCGCTCGACAGCGGAGCTGTGGGGGTGCTCCCGCACGTGCTTCGATCGCCGAAACCCATCGCGCACCACCAATAACGAAAAGGGCCGCCCGGTTGCCCGGGCGGCCCTCCACAACGTCGTAGTTTCCTTGCGGAAATTACATTGCGTTGGTGGTCATCGCGTTGTTCGTCATCATGGTGTCGTTCGACATCATCGTGTCGTTCGCCATCATGGTGTCGTTGGCCATCATGCCACCGTTCGACGCGCCGTCGACTGCGGTCATGTTGTCGGACATCGTGTCCATGCCCTCAGTGGCGTTCATGTCGGTGACCATCGTGTTGTCGGTCGTGGTCTCGGTCTTGGGACCGCAAGCCGAAACAGCGAGTGCTGCGCTGGCGATCAGCGAACCGGTCAGAACCTTGGAAATGAGTGCACGCATGTGGAAGCTCCCTAGATAGAGGATTTGGCTGGCTGCTCGCCCTTAATACCCAAATCGTAGTGGACATTAATCCGATAACGCTTTGCCCTCAAGCCTCGTTTTCTCAAGGACAAGAAACTGTTTCAAGGAAAGCATCGGCCGTCAACGCCAGGGCCGCGTCGAAAGTTGCAAGGTCGGCCGGAATGCCGAGCGATTGCAGGCTGGTAACGCCGTATTCCGGAAGGCCGCAGGGCACGATACCACCAAAGTGCGACAGGTCCGGGTCGACGTTGACCGAGAAGCCATGGAGCGTCACCCAGCGTTTGACCCGCACCCCGATCGCCCCGATCTTGGCCTCGCGACCCCGATCGAGCGTCCAGATGCCGACCCGGCCATCGACCGCGAACGCCTCGACGCCCAGCTCGCCTAGCGCTGCGATCACCCAGGATTCGAGCGCGTGGACGTAGCACCGCACGTCGCGCCCGCGCTTGGTCAGGTCGAGCACGACATAGCCGATCCGCTGCCCCGGCCCATGATAGGTGTATTTCCCGCCGCGCCCGGTCGGAATCACCGGAAAGCGCGCGTCGATCAGGTCGCCCGGCTCGGCGCTGGTGCCCGCGGTGTAGACCGGCGGATGTTCGAGCATCCACAGCAGTTCGCGCGCCTCGTTCACGCCGACGGCTACCGCCCGCGCCTCCATCTGGGCCAGCGCGTCCGCGTAAGGGGTAAGGCCGACGCTGGTCCGCCATTCGATATCGGAGAGGGTACGGGTGGTCACCGATCCCAATTGCGCACCCGCATCCGAAGTTGCAACCGCGGCGAGCGTTTCAACCATGTGGTCAAGCGCGAGGGCTTGGGCTACCTCGCGCAGGAACGGGAATGGCGGGAGCACAGGCATGGCGACGACAGGCGCGACGACGGGCATAGTCAACGCACGCGTGAAGATGGGAACGGTCTGGGATCGCACGGTCGAGGTGCTCAACGGGCGCACCGGCATGATCGCGCGGATCGCGGTGCTCGGCATGTTGCTGCCGACGGTCGTGCGGGACGGATTCGTTGCGTTCACGTCGCGCGCAAATCCGGTTTCGATGCTGGTTGGCGCAGTCCTGACGATCGGCGCGCTCGTCGCGATGATCTGGGCGCAACTCTCGATCGTCGCGATCGCGACCGATCCGGCGGTTGAAGCCGCGTCCGCACGTCGGCAAGGGAGCGCGCGCGTCGTGCCGGCGCTTGGCATCACCGTCCTGTTGACGATTGTCGCGGCTCTCCTCGCGGTGCCGCCGATCGTCGTTCTGGTCCAGTCCGGTTTCGACTTCGCTGCCGCCGCCAGTGGCTCCAGCGCGCAGATGACGTCGCCTAGCGTCGGTGCCGCCAGCTTCACCGCGCTCTACGGTCTGGCCTATCTACTCGTGCTGCTCTGGATCGGCGCGCGATTGGTGCTGCTCAATCCGGTCATTCTCAACGAACGCCTCGGTGTCGGCGCGATCCGTCGGTCGATCCAGCTGACCAAGGGGATGACCTGGCGGATCATCGGCGTCTTGGTGCTGTTCTGCATCGTGCTGCTGGTCGCGACCGGTGCGGCGCAGTCCGTCACGGGTATCGTCTTCCGACTCGTGCTAGGCGCGGATTCGGTCGCGACGGCGGCCTTCCTTGCGGGGGTTGCAGGCTCGATCGTCACCACCGCCTTCACGGCGCTCGCCGCCGTCTTCACCGCGCAGCTCTATGTCGCGACCAGAGAGAAACACGCCGTCCCATGAAGCTTGATTTCGCGACTGTTCTCACCGACGCCTGGACGCTGTTCAAGCGCGACCGCGACCTGTTGCTACGGATCGCCGCACCGTTCCTGTTCCTGCCCGCGTTCGCGCTCGCGCTGGTCGTGCCCGATCCGCCGATGCCCGACGCGGCGGCGGGCAACAACGAAGCCCAGGCGATGGTCTGGGCCGATGCGGTGCAGACCTGGGCGGCGGCGCATGGCGGCTGGTACCTGCTCGCCTATGTAATGAGCTTCTTCGGCACGTCCTTGTTCTACGCGCTGTATCTCGATCGCGAGCATCTCGACCTGCGTGCAAGCCTGACGCGGTGCCTGCGGATCTTCCCGCGCTTCCTGCTCGCGATGGTGATCGTGTCGCTGCCGGCCGGCGCAGGGCTGCTGCTATACGCGATCCCCGGCCTCTACATCCTCGGCCGGACGATGCTGACCGGCCCGGCAATGTTCGCCGAAGCCCCGCTTGGTGCGCTGGCTGCGATCCGACGCAGCTTCACGCTTAGCCGAGGCTCGGGGCTCCCGCTCATGGGATTGGCAGCGTTCAGCTACATCAGCGGCTGGCTCGTCGGCGCGCCGTTCATGATGGCCGACAAGGCGCTGCGCGACGGCGGGCAGGCCAACCCGGTCGCGCTGGCGATCGTCGATGCCGGCGCTGCGGTGGCGGCGATGGCGGCCGGTATAGCGATGGCCCTGATCGCGATCTCCGCCTACCGCCGCTTGGCCAGGTAAGGCGCAGGGCTCAGCGTTTGCCAAGGCAGTAAACCCTCTGCCTCTTGTTCTCCCGCGAAGGCGGGAGCCCAGTCTGGGTCCCCGCCTTCGCGGGGAAACATGTCTTTCTGCCTACCCCCGCTTAGCCAAATACGGAATCTGCGGCGCCGTCTCCGGCGGCAACAACCCGGAAGCCCGCGGATCGGGAAACGTCTCGATCGTCCGCTTCACCGCCACGAACCCCTGCGCCCGATAAAACCCCAGCGCGCTAGGATGATCGAGCGTGCAGGTGTGCAGCCAGACCCGCTCCACCCCCTTCGCCCAGGCCCGCGCGCAAGCCTCGGCCATCAGCCACCGCCCATGACCTTGCCCCGCAAGCTCCGGGATCAACCCGAAATACGAAATCTCGCACGCGCCCGCCTCGCGGAAATCGAGCTCGAGCATCCCGACCTCGATCCCCGCCGGATCGAGCACCGCATACACCGCGATCCCCGAATCATGGACGATCCCCGCCAGCACGTCGTCCGCCATCACCAGCCGCGAGAACCACAGCCACGGGCTCCCCACCCGCCGAAACAGCGCGCGATACTTCTCCAGCGCCGGCCGCTCCCACTTCACCAGCCGCAACCGCGATCCCGGGCTCGGCCGCAGCGGTGGCCGCGTCCGCATCTCCAGCGTCGTGACGATCGTCGCAAGGACGTCGTCGGCAACCGGGATCAGCGCCACCGGATCACGACCACGTAGCGCGAGGGGGCAGGCTCATCAGGATCGCATCGATGTTGCCGCCGGTCTTCAGCCCGAACAGCGTCCCCCGGTCATAGACGAGATTGAACTCGGCATACCGCCCGCGCCATTCGAGCATCTGAGCCTCCTCGGCCGCATCGAATGGCGTATCCATCCGCCGCCGCACGATCCGCGGATAGGCGTCGATGAACGCCTCGCCGACATCGCGCGTGAAGGCGAAATTGCTCTCGAAATCACCGTCGAGATGATCGAAGAAAATCCCGCCGACGCCGCGGCTCACCTTCCGATGCGGGATGTAGAAATAGGTCTCCGCCCATTCCCTGAACCGCTCGTAATAGGCCGGGTCGTGCACATCGCACGCTGCCTTCATCGTCGCGTGAAAGTCGGCCGTATCCTCCTCGATCGGCAAGGGAGGATTGAGATCGCCGCCACCACCGAACCAGCGCTTGGTGGTGTTGAGGAAGCGGCAGTTCATGTGCACCGCGGGCACATGCGGGTTGGTCATATGTGCGACCAGGCTGATCCCGGTCGCGAAGAACCGTGGGTCGTCGCCGGCACCGTGGATCGACTTGGCGAAGTCGCCTTCGAACGTGCCCCCGACGGTCGAGACGTTCACGCCGACCTTCTCGAAGACCTTGCCCTTCATGACGCCGCGCACGCCACCACCACCCGGTTCGCCCGATGGATCGATCCGGTCCCAGGGGGTGTATTCGAACGACGCGTCGGAGCCCGCCTCCCGCTCGATCGCCTCGAACTCCGCGCAGATACGGTCGCGCAGGGATTCGAACCAGGTTCGGGCGGCGGCTTGTTGGGGGTCGAGATCGGTCATGCGCGGGTCTCTACCAAATCCTCCCCGGAACGGGGAGGGGGCAGGCCGCCTGGAAGCGCGACCGTGCCCGAATTTCCGTCATCCTGACGAAAGTCAGGATCCAGGGTAACGAACGCGGCCTTTTGTGGCTCTGGATCCTGACTTTCGTCAGGATGACGGGCGTTGGCGACGGAGCGCCCCGCACCCACAGACGTTAGGCGGGCCAGCCGCCAGTCTGCCGCAACGCTTCCGCCGCGACGATCCCCGTCGCCACCGAGATATTCATCGACCGCAACCCAGGCCGCATCGGGATCAGCACCCGCACATCGGCGCGCGCATGCACGTCCTCGGGCACCCCAGTCCCCTCGCTCCCCATCAACAACACGTCGTCGCTACGAAACTCGGCCACATCCAGCCGCACCGCGCCCTTCGTCGTCAGCAACACGATCCGCCCCTGCACCTGCGCCAGGAACGCATCCCAATCGACATGCCGCACCACGTCGACCGCGCCGACATAATCCATCCCGGATCGCGCCACCGCCTTCTCGCTCCAGGTGAATCCCATCGGTTCGATCAGGTCGACGCCGATCCCCATGCACGCGGCGGTCCGCAGGATCGCGCCGACATTTCCGGCGATATCGGGCTGATACAGGGCAATTCTCATGCCCGATCCCTTAGCGTGCCGAGGGCCGGGTGGTAACCCAAAGCAAAATGCAGTTGGCAAACCCGCACCCCGCCGTCTATCAAAGGCCAGCCTCCGTGGGGACGGTCGGGCAGGGTGGGCAACGGTTCGTCGAAACCGAAAACCCCGCCAGGCCACGAAAAAAATAACGTGCAAGGGCGAGATGAATGGCGATAGTCGACGACATGGTTCCCCCCGGCGAATCGCCAGAGCCGTTTCACGAAGAGGCCCATGATCCTCGCCGCCGTGATTTCATCAACATCGCAGCCGTCTCCTTCGCCGGTGTCGGCGCGGTCGCGATCGTCCTGCCGCTGATCAACCAGATGAACCCGAGCGCCGACGTGCTCGCGCAGTCGACCACCGAGATCGACCTCTCGAAGATCCTCCCCGGCCAGGCGATCAAGACGTCATTCCGCAAGCAGCCGCTCTTCGTGCGCAACCTGACGCCGAAGGAAATCTCGGAAGCCGACGCGGTCGACATCTCGACCTTGCGCGATCCGCAGACGCTCGAGCAGCGCACCAAGGCGGGCAAGAAGAACTGGCTGATCACGTTGGGCGTCTGCACGCATCTCGGCTGCGTTCCGCTCGGCGCGGGCGAGGGCGAAAACAAAGGGCCGTTCGGTGGCTATTTCTGCCCGTGCCACGGCTCGGCCTACGACACCGCCGCGCGCATCCGCAAAGGCCCCGCTCCGTCGAACCTCCACGTTCCGGACTACGCCTTCAACTCCGACACCGTCGTCACGGTAGGCTGAGGAAAACGACATGAGCTTTCCCTGGGCCAAGCAATACGAACCGAAGCTGCCGCTGACGCGGTGGTTGGACGAGCGGCTTCCCGTTCCCCGGCTCGTCTACAATTCACTCGGCGGCGGCTATCCCGTCCCGCGCAACCTCAATTACTTCTGGAACTTCGGCGTCCTCGCCGGCGCCGCGCTGGCGATCCAGATCGTCACCGGCATCGTGCTGGCGATGCACTACGCCGCCAACGGCGGGGTCGCGTTCGACTCGGTCGAGAGCATCATGCGCGACGTCAACGCCGGCTGGTTCCTGCGCTACGCCCACGCCAACGGCGCCTCGATGTTCTTCATCGTCGTCTACACGCACATCTTCCGCGGGCTCTATTACGGCTCGTACAAGGCGCCGCGCGAGATGGTGTGGCTGCTCGGCGTCGTCATCTTCCTGCTGATGATGGCGACCGCGTTCATGGGCTACGTGCTTCCCTGGGGCCAGATGAGCTTCTGGGGCGCGCAGGTCATCACCGGGTTCTTCTCGGCGATCCCGCTGGTCGGCGACACCATCCGCATCTGGCTGCTCGGCGGATTCGCGCCCGACAACGCCGCGCTCAACCGCTTCTTCTCGCTGCATTACCTGCTGCCGTTCGTGATCGCGGGCGTCATCATCCTGCACATCTGGGCGCTGCATATCCCGGGCTCGAACAACCCGACCGGCGTCGACGTCAAGGGTGAGCAGGACACCGTCCCGTTCCACCCCTATTACACGGCGAAGGACGGCTTCGGGCTCGGCATCTTCATGCTGATCTTCGCTGGCCTGCTGTTCTTCTTCCCGAACTATCTCGGCCACCCGGATAATTATATCCCGGCGAACCCGCTCTCGACGCCCGCGCACATCGTTCCCGAATGGTATTTCTGGCCGTTCTACGCGATCCTGCGCGCCTTCACCGCGGACTTCATCCTGCCGGCCAAGCTCTGGGGCGTGCTGGCGATGTTCGGCTCGATCCTGCTGCTGTTCTTCCTGCCCTGGCTCGACAGCTCGCCGGTTCGCTCGATGAACTACCGTCCCAAGGCGCGGATCGCGTTCTGGGTGCTGGTCGCGGACATCTTCGTGCTCGGCTATTGCGGTGGTGCGCCGGCCAACGCGTTCTACGTGATCCTCAGCCAGATCTGCGCGGCCTATTATTTCGCGCACTTCCTGATCATCCTGCCGATCATCTCGCGCTCCGAGCGTCCGCGGCCGCTGCCGAACTCGATCACCGAGGCGGTGCTGAACAAGCATGGCGGCACCAGCCCGGCCAAAACCGCGCTGTCGACGGCGCCCACGTCGCATGGTGCGCCCTCCGCGCCGCACGCCGCGCACTGATACGAACTAGAGGACACACACATGGTTCGTCTCATCGCCTCCATCGTCGGCGCGGCCTTCGTGCTGGTGCTCGGCATCGCGCTCTTCGGCAGCGTGGCGGGAGTCATCACCGACCCCGTCGCGCCGACCGCGGAGAGCGTCGCGCACAAGCACCCCAAGGAAATCGAGCTCGCCTCTAACGGCGTGTTCGGCAAGTTCGACCGTCGCCAGCTGCAGCGCGGGTTCCAGGTCTACAAGGAAGTCTGCTCGGCCTGCCACTCGCTGCGGCTCGTGTCGTTCCGCGATCTGACCAAGATCGGCTATACCGACCCCGAGGTTAAGGCGATCGCCAACCAGTGGGTGATCGAGCAGCCGTCGATCAACCCGGAGACCGGCGAGCCGGCAACGCGCAAGAACATCCCGTCGGATCGCTTCCCGTCGCCGTTCGCCAACGAGATCGCCGCGCGCGCCGCGAACAATAACGCGCTGCCGCCCGACCTGTCGCTAATCACCAAGGCGCGCGAGGACGGCACCGCCTATGTCCACTCGCTGCTGACCGGCTACACGACGCAGCCCGCCGCGCTGCTGAAGGAGTTCCCGGACATCAAGACGCCGACCGGGCTCCACTACAATCCGTATTTCGCGAACCTCAACATCGCGATGCCGCCACCGCTCACGTCGGATGGCCAGGTCGCTTACGCGGACGGGACCAAGGCGACGAAGGAGCAGATGTCGACCGACGTCTCGGCGTTCCTGACCTGGACCGCCGAGCCCAATCTCGAGGCGCGCCATGCCGCCGGGTTCGCGTCGATCATCTTCATCCTGATCTTCTGCGGCCTGGCCTGGGGCGCCTACCAGAACGTCTGGCGCGACGTTAAGCATTGATGACGGCCCGGCTCCCGCGGTAAGGGCGCACGGATAAGGGAGCGGCGGACGGGCAAATAGCCTGATCCGCCGCTTTCGTTTTGGCCGTAGCGCAGCGTCGCGTGTCGGCACGTCCACCGCCCCGTGCGGAGAGAAGGGAACGCCCATGTCCGATACCGACGCGCGCAACGCCGACCTGAAAGCCCTGATCCGCACCATCCCGGACTTCCCCAAGCCCGGCATCCAGTTTCGCGACATCACCACACTGTTGCTCGACCCGGCAGGCTGGGCGACCGCGATCGAACGGATGGTCGAAGCAGTCTCCGGCACCGTCGACCTAGTCGCCGGAATCGAAGCCCGCGGCTTCCTCTTCGCCGCCGCCTTGGCCGCCCCGCTAAAGGCCGGCGTCCTGCTGATCCGCAAGGACGGCAAGCTGCCCGGCGCCACCATCGCAGAGGACTATGCGCTCGAATACGGCACCGACCGCATCGCGATCCACGCCGACGCCTTCGCCCCTGGCGCACGCGTCCTGCTGGTCGACGACCTGATCGCCACCGGCGGCACCGCCCGCGCGGCAGTCCGCCTGCTCCACAAGGCCGGCGCCGTGGTCACGCAAGCCCAGTTCCTGGTCGACCTTCCCGACCTCGGCGGAACAGACGCGCTCCGCTCGGATGGCATCGAAGCAACCGCCCTGATCCACTTCCCCGGCCACTGACGGCTCGGAAGACATAACCACATAGCCGTTCCCCCGCGGAAGCGGGGGCCCAGCTAAATACCGTAGCATACCGTCACCCTGGACCCCCGCGCTCGCGAGGAAACAGCAAGGGGAGTGCGCCTAGCCCGCACAGGCGCTCACCACCAAACGAAACCCCGTCAGACCCCATTCATGGAACTTGCGACATACCGACTCCGTTATGCGATGAATGGCGGCGCGTTGTGTCCGCTCTCCACGTACGGGAGAACTTCCATGTTTTTGAAGCGCTTCGGCATTATCGGCCTAGCCTTGGGTCTCGGACTAGGCGTCGCAGGCTGCACCGACGGGTACGGCTATGGCGGCGCGGGCGTCGGCTATGCCAGCGATCCCTATTACGGTGGTGGCTACGGCGACGGCTATTACGGCGCAGGCTACGGCGGCGGCTACGACGGCTATTACGGCGCAGGCTACGGCGGCGGCTACGACGGCTTCGCAGGCTATGGCGGCTTGAACTCCTATTACGGCTGGAGCGGCGATTATTATTATCCCGGCTCGGGCGTGTACGTCTACGACCGCTACCGTCGTCCGCACCGCTGGAACGGCAACCAGCAGCGCTATTGGCAGGGCCGCCAGCAGTATCGCGGCAACCACAACGACGGCGGTCGCGGCAACTGGGGAGGCTTCGGCAACCGCGGCAATGGCGGCCGAGACGGCGGCTGGCGCGGCAATCGCCCGGGCTACCAGGGCAACCCCGGCACCCCCGGTCAGGGCCAGTTCGGCAACGGCCGTCCCGGGCGAGGTCCCGGCCAAGGCTGGGATCGTGGCCGTAGTCCCGATCGCGGCCAGTTCGGTCAGCCCGGGCAGCCTGCTCAGCCCGGCCAGGTCACAAACCCCCAGCAGCCACAAGCGCAAGGCGGCTTCCGCGGCAATCGCGGCGACGGCGCATTCCGAGGCAATCGCGGCGGCGGCGGCCAGCGTTTCGGGGGCGGACGGCAAGGCGGCGGTCGTCAGGGCGGCGGCAACCGCGGCGGCGGTCGTCCGGCGCAGTAACTAGAGCAGGTTTGGTGCACGCGAAGGCGCGAAGGCGCGAAGAGAAGGACTAGTTTTCACGCGGAGGCGCGGAGACGCGGAGAGTAGCTCAGGAACGGCACGGTCCACTCATCGCGACAGGGAAGTCCACGACGAAGCTCTGCCATCCCAAATCTCTCCGCGCCTCCGCGTCTCCGCGTCTCCGCGTGAACAAATCTTCTCTTAGCGCCTTCGCGCCTTCGCGTGAAAAACACCAACGTCAGACGAAGAGCCGGATTACGTGAGGGGCGATCGACCGCCAATCAACCGGTCGGCGTGCCAGCAGGGCGGGTAGCCACTAACCCATTAGACACGAACGTCATCACCATCACGTCGTCCTGATTGAACACCCGCATCCGGCTCTTGAAGATCCCCATCTCCGGCCGGCTTGCCGACACCCGCTTCTCCAGGATCTCGGTCTCGCACCGCAAAGTGTCGCCCGGATACACCGGCTTCACCCACTTCAGTTCGTCGATCCCCGGCGACCCGAGCCCCGCCTGCTGGTTCTCCTTGAGGTTCGCGACGACCATAGACATCACCATCGCGCACGTATGCCAGCCGCTCGCCGACAACCGCCCGAAATGCGTCTGCGCCGCCGCCTCGTCGGACAGATGAAACGGCTGCGGATCGTATTTCGCGGCGAAGTCCATCACCTCCTCGCGCGTGACCGCGTAGGAACCGAACGACGCGGTCCGACCGACCTCGATATCCTCGAAATACTGCACAACCTCTCCTCTTATCGTTGCAGCACCTTCTGGAAGGGTGCGTCGGTGCCGTCCAGTCCCGCTTCGGCCGGCAACCCGATCAGATCGCGCAGCAAAGGCTCGATTGCAACGTTGTCGAAGCTCGCAATCGTCTTGCCGCGCGCAAACGCCGGCCCGTTGGCGATGAACAGCGCCCGCATCTCCGGCGCCATGTTGTCATAGCCGTGCATCCCGCCGACCGAAGCCTTGGTCGGCGCGCTCGGATCGACCCGCCAGCCGACATCGGCAAGGCACAGATAGCTCGGCACGCGCGGGTTGCGTCCATAATGAAAGCGCGCCGGAATCTCCCCCTTGCGCCAGCATTGCAGATGATCGTGGCGGGTCAGCAACCGCGCCTCCAGCGCCGCCTCATGCCCCGGCACCGCGAACAGAGTCGCGTACGGCCCGGTCTCGACGGTACGATAGTCCGCCTTGTCCGCGATCGCGTCGAGCGCCACCACCCGCGTACTGCTAGTCGCCGCCATCCCGTGATCGGCGACGATCACCAGGTTCGCCCGCTGCCCCAGCGCGGCAAGCCCATCGACCAGCGCGCCAATGCTCGCATCGACATCCGCCACCGCCTGCGTCACGCCAGCGCTTTCCGGCCCGCCCGCATGACCCGCACTGTCGACCGTATCGAAATACAGCGTCACCAGTTTAGGCCGGATCGCCGCAGGCCGCCGCATCCAGTCGAGCACCGCGTTGACCCGCTGCGTCCCCGAGACCTGCTGATTGAACTGCTGCCAGTCCTCCGGTCGCGTGCCGCCGTCGATCGCGCCGTGGCTGTCCGGCTTCACCTTGCCCCCGACGGCGACATTCGCGCCCGGCCAGAACATCGTCGCGGTCCGGATCCCGGCTTTCTCCGCATCGACCCAGATCGGCGAGCTCTCGCTCCACCAGAACGGATCGTCGGTCGCCATCGTGAACGTCTCCCCCGGCCGCGCCGGGTCCTCCATCTTGTTGCCGACGATCCCGCTGCGGTCGGGCCGAAGCCCCGTCACCAGCGTCCAGTGATTGGGAAAGGTAATGCTCGGAAACGACGGCCGCATGCTCGCGAACACCCCGCCCGCACGCAGCCGGTTGAGGTTGGGCGTTACGCCACGATCGAGATAATCCGGCCGAAACCCGTCGATCGACACAAGGATCGTGACCGGCGCCCGGACCTCGCCCGGCATCGCCGCGGCGGCCGTCGTGGTCGGAGGAGGCGCGGTAATCGGCGCAAGGGCAGGGGGCGTGTATGGATAGGCGCACCCGGCGAGCGTCAGCCCGAGTGCAGAACCGAGGAGAGCCAGCGCGTTCTTCATCATAACCGTTCGTCCCGACCAGGTGGCGACTTCGCGCGGTCCTTACTCGGCACGAACGATGAGAGAAAGCGATCCGTGCGGGGCGAACTTATCCTCGCTTGTTTCCCCGCGAAGGCGGGGACCCAGACTGGGCTCCCGCCTTCACGGGAGAACAAGAGGTGCTGTCCGATGTTATGCAGCCTACAACCCCACCGCCAGCTTGCTGAACAAGGTCCAACTCACCGGCGTCTTCCCATACGCCGCCTCCAGCGCCGCCGGCTTCGCATACGCCGCCACCGTCCCGCCAAGCGCCAACCCAAGCGGCCCGACGATCGGCACCCGGTACGCATACCCGACCTCCGCCTTGGTCACCCGGAACTTCCGATCGTGCAAAGGATCGCCCTCGTCGGGAAACAGCTCGTCGTTCGCCACGTTCTCGACTCGCCCGAACACCGCATGCCGCGCCGAAAGCTCATACGTCGCCTCCGCCAGGAACGCGCTCAGCTTCTCCCCCGGCACCCGGTCCTTGAGACTATACGCAAACGTCGTCGCGAGCCCCGCCCGCGCATATTGCACGCTCGCGGTCGAGCGGTTCTCGTCCTCCCCCGGATGCTGCGCCTCGGGTTCCTTCAGATGGCCATGGCTCACCTGCACCGCCCAGAACGGCGACGGCGACCACGTCCCCCGCACGCTCCACGAATCGAGCCGCGGCGTCTCGATATTCCAGCGATGCTCGTCCGGCTCGCGACCCTTGAACGCCGACGCCTCCAGCTGGAACGCCGGCGTCGCATACCCCGCCGTCACCACGCCGTAGGTGATGTGCGTCGAATCGAACCAGTGATGCGTGGTCGGCGACATCGGCTGATACCGCGCCGACCCGCGGTGCATGAACGCGCTCGGCCCCAGCGCCGGCTCGCCGACCGGCCCGCCATACAGGAACACCGTGTTGCCGTTCCCGAGCCGATAATCGACCTTCGCGGCAAGCTCCATGAACAGGTCGTGCGGATGCTGCCGATCGACCAGCGGCTGGTCGTTCGCCAGCTCACCCGTCGCGAACAGATTGGTGTAGCCGCGCGCGCCCATCAGCGGCTCGAGGCTGTTCATCGTCCGCAACTGGATATGAAACCGGTCGCCCAGGTCGCGATCCGCCATCAGCATCGCCATCGACTGCACGAACGCCTCGGTCTTCCCGCGCGGGCCCCCCTGGTCGGTCGCGACGCCCCACGCATAGCCATGCGCCATCAGCATCCACTCGCCGACCTGCGCCATATACCCGCGCATCGGCCCCTCGGCCGCCGGCAGCCGCGACGTCCCGCTACCCTGGCTGTAGAACCCGGCCGACGTCCCCATCGCCATCCCCGCCATCGCCGAGCCCGCCGGCATCTGCGCCAGCGCCGCATCGGACGCCTCGCGGTAGGTGGGATCGGCGATCATCGCATGCCCCATCGCGCCATGATCCATCGCCATCTTAGGCATCGCGGAATGATCCATCTGCGCATGATCCATCCCCGGCATGGCGTCCGGCATCGCAGCCGGTGCGGCCGGAGCCGGCGGCGTGACCGGAGCAGGGTGCCCCGTCGCCGAATGGTCCATCGTCGAATGATCGACAATACCGCCAGACTGCGATGGTTGAGCCGCCGGAGCAGCCGAACGCGCACCCGACCGTTTAGCCATCGGCCGCGACTTGGTCTTCTTCACCATCTTCGTGGAAGCCGTATCCGGCATCGTCATGCCCGGCATGGCCATGGCATGTTGCGCCACCGCGCCAACCGGCACCACCGCCGCTACGACACCGCCCGCAAGCAGCATCGCCCTCACGGCACCAGCCGCGAGCAACCTCGATCGAGTCATAATTATATCCTTGGAAAAGCCTGAAAATCACGGTGCCTCAACACCCGACGATCAAGCCTCTCGCGGAGGCCGCAAAGCCGGCGCGACGCCAGCCCCAAGATCCAGCACCGCCGCCCGCTCGGTCACCATAGCCGGCTCCCGCAACGCCATGCCGAGCACCCGGGCGGTATTCCAGTTCGAAGGCGGCACGCACCCGATGCATCCATGCAGCGGCGTAGCCTTCCGGTCGGGCGCCTCGTGATCCGGCCGATGGCTCGACATTGCCTCGTGCGTCCCGCCCATCGCCGCCATGTCCATGACAACGGCATGCCCGCGCGAAGCAGACGCATCATGACACGCCGCCGGCGCCACCGCAGGAAACACAAACGCAGCAAGGAGCAAGGCCAAGATCAGGCGCGCGAGCATGCCGCCGGTCTAACCCCACGCACGACCCGCGACAACCTCACGGTTTCTCGAACCCTCAAAGCCGCGGTCGCGCCAAATCGCAGCCTTGCCCGAAAGCCGCGAAAGGTTCAGCCTCCGCCCATGAAGACCCCAACGCACCCCGAACGAACCAAAACCCCGAGCACTCCCGCCGCCAAAGTCTCGATCCGGATCGGCAAGCGCACCACCTTCGACGCCTCGGTAACAACCGTCGGCCTGCTGTCAGTCGGCGCGCTAGTGTCCAGCATCCTCCTGTCCAGCGCCGTCATAGTCGCCGCAGCAAGTCGCAAGGCCGCAAGACGACCATTGGCATTGCCTGATCTTACCAAGAGCAACGGCTAACGGCTGATAGTGGACGGTTGATGGATGTGCTTGGATACCTGATGGACAGATCGAGATCCGCGACAACTATGCTTACCATGTTGGCGGTTATGTCGCTTCTCAGTGGTTGCAACCGGCCCATTTCCGATGCCAACAAACTTGAGGCGATTCGAGCCGGGGCTCAGGCGCTGATGAAAAAATACCCGGCGGAACGACCAAAAAACTGGAGAAAAATCTCGAAGGGAAAATGGCCTGCGGCTATCGCCGACCTCTACCCTGAAGATGTAACGGTCCACACCTGGGGCGTGGATATCACGACCAAAGCATATTTCGATGGTGGCTATGGCTACGATGTGCCGGTCAGCAAAGCGAACCTTCCGATGCCCGCAGCTTGCTACTCGGAACCAAGCCGCGGTGTGTTCTGGCATGGTCCGTGCTGAACCGGGGCTAATCTGCCGCAATGGAAATCGTGTAATCTACTGTCTCGGCAGTTAAGGCAGCAACCATCGATAATATTCGTCAACTAGTACGCCCGTATAGTGGCGTCATGGAGCGTTCCTTTATCGCGGTCACGGCGATCGCCTCGACATTGATGTTTGCCGGTGTCTGGAAAGCCACCGAGCCGCAGCCCGTTCCTGCCCCGACTATCGTCGATACCAAGGCGGTCCCCAATATGGCGATTGTCGCGCCGCCGGTGGTGCGGCGACACGTTGTCGCGCCTGTACGACGAGTCGCTGACGCCGAGCCCTACAACGTCGTTCGGCCGGCTTTGGGATCATCGCCACCGGCCCGCCCTTCAACCAGTTCTCAGTCAGAAAGCTCGGTATTCTACAGCGGGTGTGGCGAAGTGCGGGCGGCGGGGGCCGCGCCGCTCCACCGCGGCCAGCCGGGCTACCGCGCCGGCATGGACGGCGACGGCGACGGAATAGCCTGCGAAAACTATCGCTGACCCGCCGCCAAGCCGTCAGCTATGCAGGAAGTGCATCACGTCGCCGTCGTGGACGACGTACGCCTTGCCTTCCGCGCGCAGCTTGCCCGCCTCGCGCGCCTTCGACTCGCCACCCAGCGCGATGAAGTCGTCGAACGCGATCGTCTCGGCGCGGATGAAGCCCTTTTCAAAATCGCCGTGGATCTCGCCCGCGGCCTGCGGTGCGGTCGCGCCCTCGTGGACGGTCCAGGCGCGTGCCTCCTTCGGGCCGACCGTGAAGAACGTCAGCAGATGCAGCAGCTTGTACCCGGCGGTAATGACGCGGGCGAGGCCAGTCTCCTCCAGCCCCAGCTCGCCAAGAAACTCGCCGCGATCCTCGGCGGGCATCGTCGCGATTTCCGCTTCGATCGCCGCCGACACCACGACCGCCTCGGCGCCCTCGGCCTTCGCCTTCTCGAACACCCGTGCCGACAGCGCATTGCCGTTCGCCGCATCGCCCTCGTCGACGTTGCACACGTACAGCACCGGTTTCGCGGTCAGCAACTGCGCCTGCGCGAACACGCGCGCCTCGTCCTCGTCCTTCGGCACGGTCAGCCGCGCGGGCTTGCCTTCGCGGAGCAGTTCGAGCGCCTGGCCGAGCACGGCGGCACCGATCTTGGCTTCCTTGTCGCCCTGCATGCCCTTCTTGGCGAGGTTCGGCACGCGCTTCTCGAGGCTTTCGAGATCGCTCAGCATCAGCTCGGTGTCGACCGTCTCGGCGTCGGCGATCGGATCGACCTTGTTGTCGACATGCGTCACGTCGCCGTCCTCGAAGCAGCGCAGCACGTGGACGATCGCGTCGACCTCGCGGATGTTGCCGAGGAACTGGTTGCCGAGCCCTTCGCCCTTCGACGCGCCGCGCACGAGGCCGGCGATGTCGACGAAGCCCAACTGCGTCTCGATGATCTTCTGCGATCCGGCGATCTTCGCGAGCGCGTCGAGCCGCTTGTCGGGCACGCCGACGTTACCGACGTTCGGCTCGATCGTGCAGAACGGATAGTTCGCCGCCTGCGCCGCGGCCGTCTCGGTCAGCGCGTTGAAGAGAGTGGACTTGCCGACGTTCGGCAGCCCCACGATGCCGCAGCGAAAACCCATGATATGCCCTTGGTATAAGAATGTGCGGGCGCTTTAGGGCAGGGCGGTCCGGAAGGCCAGCAAGGACGCCATTCCCTTGATCCTCCCCCGCAAGGGGGAGGTGGCAGGCACTTGCCTGACGGAGGGGGAGGCCCGCGCAACCGGCGTGGCATGTTCCTCCCCCTCCGTCGCTTCGCGCCACCTCCCCCTGGCGGGGGAGGATCAGACTGGCGCATGCGCTGATCGAACCACTCGATTGCCGCAGTGCAGCAAAATAATCATACCGGTCGGTAGTTATCATATGGTCGACGCTTATATCCCGATCCCAGCTTGAGATAGATCAGGAATTTCATGACCACGACCGCCCACAGCTACGCCGCGCAATCCCCCGAAACACCGCTCGCACCGTTCAGCTTCGAGCGCCGCGAACCCGGCAAGACCGACGTCGCGATCGATATCGCGTTCTGCGGTGTCTGCCATTCCGACCTCCACACCGCTAAGGGCGAGTGGGAAGGCACGCTCTACCCCTGCGTCCCCGGCCACGAGATCGTCGGTCACGTCACCGCCGTCGGCAGCGATGTTACCAAGTTCAAGGTCGGCGATGTCGTCGGCGTCGGCTGCATGGTCGACAGCTGCGGCGAGTGCCCATCGTGCAAGGACGGCGAGGAGCAATATTGCGAGACCACCGGCTTCGTCGGCACCTATAACGGCCCCGATCCCGTGCTCGGTGGCCACACCTTCGGCGGCTATTCGGACAAGATCGTCGTCGACGAAGGCTTCGTGCTGAAGGTCTCGCATCCCGAAGCCGACCTCGCCGCGGTCGCGCCGCTGCTCTGCGCCGGCATCACGACGTATTCGCCGCTCAAGCACTGGAAGGTCGGCCCCGGCCAGAAGGTCGGCATCGTCGGTCTCGGCGGTCTCGGCCACATGGGCGTCAAGATCGCCAACGCGATGGGCGCCGAGGTCTATGTCTTCTCGACCTCGCCGAACAAGCGCGAGGACGCCAAGCGTCTCGGCGCAAAGGACCTGATCGTGTCGAAGGACGAAGCCGCGATGGCCGAGCACGCCAACAGCTTCGACTTCATCCTGAACACCGTCGCAGCGAGCCACAACCTCGACACCTTCACCGCACTGCTGAAGCGCGACGGCACGATGACGCTGGTCGGCGTCCCCGAGCACGCGCATCCGTCGCCCTCGGTCGGCAACCTCATCTTCAAGCGCCGCGCGATCGCCGGCTCGCTGATCGGCGGCATCGCCGAGACGCAGGAGATGCTCGATTTCTGCAACGAGCACGGCCTGGTGTCGGACATCGAAATGATCCGCATGGACGAGATCGAGCCGTCCTATCAGCGCATGGTGAAGAGCGACGTGAAATACCGCTTCGTCATCGACATGGCGACAATGAAGACGGCGTAATCGGGCAGGGGCGGTGCTCAACGAGCGCCGCCTCAAACTCCCTCCCCTTCAGGGGAGGGTCGGGGTGGGGCAGTGCCACGAAGGCTAACCTATGCGGCCAAGCCCCACCCCAACCCTCCCCTGAAGGGGAGGGGGTAAGAAGGTGCCGAACGCTCCCCCAAACACTACCACCCCGGCGAAGGCCGGGGCCCAAGTGGGAAGGCTAAGCTGATGAAGGGCAGTCCTCAGTTAGCGACGTTCCCCAATTGGGCCCCGGCCTGCGCCGGGGTGGTACTCTGCGTGCCGAGCTGTCTCAGCCGCCCCCATCACCACCGATAGTTAAAACTAATACTAATCCGCTCACCCTTGGCAGCATTCGGCACGACCTCATGCCGCAACCAGCTCTCCCACAGAAAAACACTCCCCGGCTTAGGCTCGGCATACACGAACGTCCGAAGATCCTCCGCCGCATCCTCCAGCCGGGTCGGCGCCGCCATCATCATCGGCAACCGCGGATCCTCCAGCTTCAACGCCCCAGCCCCGTCCGGAATCGCCACATACATAGTCCCCGACACGACGCTATGCGGATGGATATGCCCCGAATGCGCGCCACCGGGCTTCAGGACGTTCACCCAAAGACTATCCAGCTTCAACTTCCGCCCGCCCAGATCGAACGCACAATCCTTCGCGAACTGCGCGACGTGCTTGTTCAACACCCGAACCAGATCCCCGAACCGCGGATCGCGGAGTGGCAGGTCGTTCAACGACGCATACGACGTGTACCCGCGATACCCATGCGCCTTCGACCACGCGACCCCGGCGCGATCCGCCTTCGCCAGTTCGAGCGCGGCGTCCTCCAGCTCCTCGACCAGATCGTCGTCACCGAGATCGGCCTCGTAGAACCGCGTGGCAAACAGGGAACGGGTGGTCATGGCTGCATCCTCAATGCGACATCGTTCATGAAGCGGACGTCGTCGCCTTCCGCCAGCCACTTGGCCTCCGCCGCCACCGCGCCGAGCATGCCGGACAGCGGCTCGATCTCGGCCTTCGCATAATTGCCGAGCACGTATCCGGTCACGCGATCCTTGTGCCCCGGATGCCCGATCCCCAGCCGCACGCGGCGAAACTCGGGTCCCAGATGCTGGTCGGTCGAGCGCAGCCCGTTATGCCCCGCAGTCCCGCCGCCGGTCTTCACCTTCACACGGAACGGTGCGATGTCGAGTTCGTCGTGAAACACCGTCAGCGCCTCGACGCCAAGCTTGTAGAAGCGCAGCGCCTCGCCGATCGCGCGGCCGCTCTCGTTCATGAAGGTCGCGGGTTTCAGCAGCAGGATCCTGGTCGAGCCGATCCGCCCCTCCTGCGTCCAGCCCTGGAACTGCTTCTTGACCGCGCCGAAGCCGTGCACCTCGGCGATCGCGTCGGCGACCATGAACCCGACATTGTGCCGGTGCATCGCATATTGCGCCCCCGGATTGCCGAGTCCCGCCCAGATCTGCACGTGTGATTCTCCAAAAACGATCGTTGTCCGCGCCCCAAACCGTCATTCCCGCGGAGGCGGGAACCCATACTGGCAAACCCCTCGATTCAACAGGAAAGGTCCGAGGGTCTGGATCCCTGCCTGCGCGGGGATGACGGTTTTTTGGGTAGGCGAACGGCTTGCAAAACGAAACGGGCGGGAAAGCCCTAGCTTTCCCGCCCGCCAGATCATCCTAACACGAAGGGCTGAACCCTCAGTCCTTCTTCTGCGGCGTGATCTTGTCGTCGTCGTTGTCATCGTCGTTAGGCTCAACGACCGGCTCTTCGTCCGAAGCAGCCTCGGCAGCCTGAGCTTCGGCGACTTCAGCCTCGAGCTCTTCGTCCTCGACGGTCGGCACGGTCGGCGGCACGATCGTGGCGATCGCGAAGTCGCGGTCGTCGATCGCGGGCGTGGCGCCCTTGGGCAGCTTCACGTCGCTGATGTGGATCGAATCACCGATCTCCAGACCGGCGAGCGAAATCGTGATCTCGCTCGGGATGTCCGAAGCGTCGACGACCAGCTCGATCTCGTGACGCGTGATGTTGAGGACGCCCTTGCCCTTCTTGATGCCCGGTGCGTCGTCCTCGTCGGTGAACGCGATCGGCACCGCGACGGTGACGGTCGAATGCTCGCCGATGCGCAGGAAGTCGACATGGATCGGGCGGTCCGAAACCGGGTGGAACGACACGTCCTTCGGCAGCGTGCGCACGCCGTTGACCATCACGACGGAATTCATGAAGTGGCCGGTCATCAGCGCCTTCATCAGCGCCTTTTCCTCGAGGTGAACCGAGGTTGGTTCCTGGTTCAGGCCGTATATCACGGCAGGCACGCGGCCATCACGACGCAGCGCCCGGGAGGCTCCCTTGCCAACCCGGTCACGCGTCTCGGCTGCGAGCGTCAACTGGTCGCTCATCTGTATTCTCCGAAACTCGTTTGTTGTCCTTCCCGCCCACGCCTCCAGGGATGACCATGGACCGGAAGCGCGGGCGCATAGCGGAAAGCGAGGTCAGAATCAACTAAACCCTCGCCCCTCCGGGGAGAGGGAGGGGCCCGCGTGCGCTTGCACGTGGGAGGGTGAGGGGCGGTGAGGCTCGGGACGTTTTATCCCAACTCCCCCTCACCCTTCCGTCGCAAGGGCTCCTCCCTCCCTCTCCCCGAGGGGAGAGGGACTCGATGGCTCAATACCGAACCCGCTCAGCCTGCACCCCAAGCTTAGCCAACTGCGCCTGAACGCTGTCCTTGCCCGCGAGATGCCCAGCACCGACCGCGACAAACACAGTCCCCGGCGTCCCGAGGCGAGTCTTCACCCATTCAGCCCAGCGCGCATTACGATCCACCAGCAGCACCTTCGCCACCTCGGGCGAGTCCTTCAAACTGTCGTTCATCTCCTTGGCGAGGGCTTCAGGATCCCCCTTCGCCCACTCGTCCACCATCGTCGCCATCGTGCTCTCGAGCTTAGGCAGCTCGTCGATCGTGCTCCCCAGAAACTGGATCTGCGCCTTCTGCGACAGCCCGCCGAAATACCCAAGCTGCTGCTCCGCCGTTTCAAGCCCGATCACCGGCTTCCCCGCAGCCTTCGCCGCCGCCGTAATTACCTGCTCGGGCCCGTTCGCCGAGTCGTACCCAAGCTTCGACAGCGGCGCGATCGACAGGTTGGTCGCCGCCAGCCAAGGCTTGAACCGATCGAACGCATTCGCCGGGAGCCCCAGGTCGGTCACCGCCTTCGCATATGCCGCACGCTTGTCCGCAGGCAGCTGCTCGGTCAGCGTCGGCCCGTCCTTCGACACGCCGGTCGCCATCACCAGCGACTGCATCTTCGCCGGATCGGGCATCACCAGCTCCAGCACCACCTGGTTCGAGCGATCGAACGCAGTCTTCACCGCCTCGTCGAACCACGTCATGCCGGGCTTCAACACATGGATCGTCCCGAACAGGTAGATCGTCGTGTCCTTGTCCTTCACCACCCACAACGCCGGATCGGCATCGTTCGCGGCTTGCACAGGCTTCGGCGCGACCTGCGCACAGGCGGGCAGGGCGAACGCCATGGCGATGGCAGAGAGCGCGGATCGGAACGAAACGATCTTCGAAAACAGCTTCAAGGTGACGGCATCCTCATTGTTGGTTTGGCCCCATGTAGGACGCCCGGTCGCAACGCACCACTTGCCTCCCGCACCCCCATCCGCCAAAGCCCGCGCGTGACCCAGCCCGTGACCCAGCCCGTGAAAAAGCCTCTTAGCTTCCAGCGCATGATCCTCACGCTCCACGATTACTGGAGCGAGCACGGGTGCCTGATCCTGCAGCCCTACGACATGGAAATGGGCGCGGGCACCTTCCACACCGCCACGACGCTCCGCGCGCTCGGGCCGAAACCGTGGAACGCCGCGTTCGTGCAGCCCTGCCGCCGCCCGACCGACGGGCGCTACGGCGAGAACCCCAACCGGCTCCAGCATTACTACCAGTACCAGGTCATCCTGAAGCCAAGCCCCGCCAACCTCCAGGAGCTCTACCTCGGCAGCCTAGCCGCGATCGGCATCGACATGCTGAAGCACGACATCCGCTTCGTCGAGGACGATTGGGAAAGCCCAACGCTCGGCGCCTGGGGGCTCGGCTGGGAGGTCTGGTGCGACGGCATGGAGGTGACTCAGTTCACCTATTTCCAGCAGATGGGCGGCTTCGACATGAAGCCCGTCGCTGGCGAACTCACCTACGGGCTGGAGCGCCTCGCGATGTACATCCAGGACAAGGACTCGGTCTACGACCTGGCGTTCAACGACGCCGGGGTGACCTACGGCGACGTGTTCCTGGAGAACGAGCAGGAGATGTCGAAGTGGAACTTCGAGATCGCCGACACGGACTCGCTCTTCGACCAGTTCCGCAAGCACGTCGCCGAATGCGAGAACTCACTGGCCGCCAAGCTCCCGATCCCAGCCTACGAGCAGGCGATCAAAGCCAGCCACATCTTCAACCTGTTGCAAGCCCGCGGCGTAATCTCGGTAGCCGAACGCCAAGCCTATATGGGCCGCGTCCGAGACCTCGCGAAAGGCGCCTGCGCCGCCTGGATGGACAAGCACGGATGGGCGGCGTGATGGCTGTTCGTCGACAAGAAGGTTTTTGCGCGCAGAGGCGCAGAGGCGCGGAGCAGAAGGCAGGGCCGTCGGTATATCGACCGGCAATCCGGCTTCGGCATGTTCAAAGACGCCTGCGGCGTCACTTGTTCGCGCGCAGCGCAACCGCTCCAACCTTCTCTTCTACCCTTCTCCTCCGCGCCTCTGCGCCTCTGCGCGAAACCCCTTCTCTCTTCTTCGCGTGCGAACCCAAATGACCGACTTCCTCCTAGAACTCCGCTCCGAAGAAATCCCCGCCCGGATGCAGTCCAAGGCGCGTGAAGACCTCGCGAAGCTGTTCACCGCCGAGCTCGCCAAGGCCGGCATCGCCACCAGCGCCATCGTCACCTACGCGACCCCGCGCCGCCTGACGCTGATCGCGCGCGACCTGCCGCTTGAGACCGCCGCCGTCTCCGAGGAAACCAAGGGCCCGAAGACCTCAGCCCCACCCCAGGCACTCGAAGGCTTCCTCCGCAAGACGGGCCTCACGCGCGAGCAACTCATAGACCGCAACGGTACGCTCTTCGCAGTCACGGAGAAGCCCGGCCGCGCCACCGCCGCCGTGCTCGCCGAGGCGATCCCCGCGATCGTCCGCGCGTTCCCGTGGCCGAAGTCGATGCGCTGGGGCGATGCGTCGGCCAGCACTGAATCGCTCCGGTGGGTCCGCCCGCTGCAAGGCATCGTCGCGCTGCTCGGCGATGAGATCGTGCCGTTCGAGATCGCCGGCATCGCCAGCGGCGCCGCCACGCTCGGCCACCGCTTCCACCACCCGTACCAGATCACGATCGGCGGCGCGCACGACTATGTCGAGAAACTGCGCGCCTGCCACGTCATCGTCGACCACGACGAACGCGCCACGCTGATCCGCGACCACGCCCGCGAAGCCGCCGCGCAGGCCGGCCTCGAACTGATCGAGGACGAGGGCCTAGTCGCGGAGAATGCTGGCCTCACGGAATGGCCGATTCCCCTGCTCGGCCAGTTCGATCCCGCGTTTCTCGACGTCCCGCCCGAGGTGATCCAGCTCACGGCGCGCGTGAACCAGAAATATTTCGTCTGCCGCGGCGCGGACGGAAAATTGGCGAACGCTTTCGTCTGTACCGCTAACATCGCCGCGCATGACGGCGGCGCGAAGATCGTCGAGGGCAATCGCAAGGTCCTCGCCGCGCGCCTGTCGGACGCCAAGTTCTTCTACGACACCGACCTCAAGGTCCCGCTCGAAGAGCAGGCGGAGAAGCTGTCGAAGATCGTCTTCCACGAAAAGCTCGGCACCGTAGCCGACAAGGTCGACCGCGTCGCGAAACTCGCCCGCTGGCTGGTAGAAGAGGGCATAGTCGCTTCTGCTTCTGCTCCCTTCCCGCTCGCGGGAGGGGTCGGGGGAGGGCCTGACACAACCACCACCGCCGCGTTTGAGGCTAGCCCCTCCCCCGACCCCTCCCGCAAGCGGGATGGGAGAGAAGAGCTCGCAGACCTAGCAGACCGCGCAGCCCGCCTCGCAAAAGCAGACCTAGTCACCGGCATGGTCGGCGAGTTCCCCGAGTTGCAAGGCCTGATGGGCGGCTACTACGCCGCCGCGCAGGGCGAGCACCCGTCCGTCGCCACCGCCATCCGCGACCACTACAAGCCGGTCGGCCAAGGCGACGACGTCCCCACCGACCCGGTAACGGTGGCCGTAAGCTTGGCGGACAAGCTGGATACGATTGCTGGCTTCTTCGGGATTAACGAGAAGCCAACGGGCTCGAAGGATCCTTTTGCTCTACGTCGAGCGGCGCTGGGTGCCATCCGCATCATTACCGTCAACCAACTGCGACTTGGCTTTCGTCGGGCTTTGATTCAGGCACTTACCCAGCACGGCGTGTTTTGGTGGAACCGGTTGCTGGCTGGCGCGCGTCGGGTAGACGAAATTTCGGACGACCGGATGGCAGCGTTCTTTTCCTTGGCATCCCAACACGACATCCAAACGGAAGGTTTGCGGGGCGGGAGTTTAGAGAGCGTTCTGACTGCACGCCTGTCCGAAGACCAAGTACCCGCGGCAGTGTTCGCCTTCGCTGATATGAAGCAGCAAGAGATCGTTCCGTTTTTCGGGGAAAGACTCTCGGTCCAACAACGCGAAGCCGGCGTCCGTCACGACCTGATCGACGCGGTGTTCGCGCTCGGCGGCGAGGACGATCTCGTCCGCCTGCTCGCGCGCGTCCACGCGCTCCAGGCGTTCGTGACCACCGAGGACGGTGCGAACCTGCTCGCCGGCTACAAGCGCGCCGCCAATATTTTGAAGAAGGAAGCGCCGAAGGACGACGCAGCCTCTTCTGCTCCCATCCCTGAAAGGGAGGGGCCGGGGGTGGGTAGCCCTCGTGGGAACGCCGCGCCCGCCTCGGACCGACCCACCCCCAACCCCTCCCTTCCAGGGAGGGGCGAAGAAGAAGCGCTGTCCTACACCCCCGAACCCGCAGAGACCGCGCTGATGACCGCGCTCGACTCCGCCGAACCCCGCGCCACCGCCGCGATCGCGCGCGAAGACTTCGCCGCCGCCATGGCCGCGCTCGCCTCGCTGCGCGCCCCGATCGACGCATTCTTTGATAGCGTTATCGTCAACGATTCCGATCCCGCCAAGCGATCCGCTCGTCTCGCGCTACTTGAGCGAGTCCGCGCCGCAGTGCACAACGTCGCGGATTTCTCGAAGATCGAGGGTTGATTTGAAGCGAAGTGCAGATGCTCCCAGCGTCTGCACTTTGTGCACTTCCGCGCCGTCTTGCGGGTAAAAACAAACACTTAGAGGACCGACCATGACCCAATATGTGTATCGCTTCGGCGGCGGTGTTTCGGATGGCGGCAAGGGCGACAAGAACCTGCTCGGCGGCAAGGGCGCGAACCTTGCCGAGATGGCGTCGATCGGCCTGCCGGTCCCGCCGGGCTTCACGATCTCGACCGATTTCTGCGCGGTCTATTACGACGAGGGCGGCCAGTTCCCGCAGGGCCTGCGCGACGAGGTCGCAACCGGCCTCGCGCACATCGAGGGCGTCACGGGCAAGACGTTCGGCGACCCCGCCGACCCGTTGCTCGTCTCGGTCCGGTCGGGCGCCCGCGCGTCGATGCCGGGGATGATGGACACCGTCCTCAACCTCGGCCTCAACGACGAGACCGTCGAAGGCCTCGCCGCCAAGTCCGAGGACGCGCGGTTCGCCTGGGACAGCTATCGCCGCTTCATCCAGATGTACGCCGACGTCGTCCTCGAACTCGATCACGGCGCGTTCGAGGAAGCGCTGGAGATCGCCAAGGAAGACCAGGGCTTCACGCTCGACACCGAACTCTCGGCCGACGACCTGCGCAAACTCGTCGCCGAATATAAGGGCCTCGTCGAGAAGCTCTGGGGCAAGCCTTTCCCGCAGGACGTCCACGACCAGCTCTGGGGCGCGGTCGGTGCCGTCTTCGGCTCGTGGCAGTCCGAGCGTGCGAAAGTCTATCGCCGCCTCAATGATATCCCCGGCGGCTGGGGCACTGCGGTCAACATCCAGGCGATGGTGTTCGGCAACATGGGCGACACATCGGCCACCGGCGTCGCGTTCACGCGCGACCCGTCCAAGGGCGACCGCGCCTACTACGGCGAATTCCTGATCAATGCGCAGGGCGAAGACGTCGTCGCCGGCATCCGCACCCCGCAGTATCTGACCAAGACCGCGCGCGAAGACGCCGGCGCCAAGCCCGCCTCGATGGAAGAGGCGATGCCCGAGGTCTATCACCAGCTCGCCGACGTGTTCGACACCCTCGAAAACCACTATCGCGACATGCAGGACATCGAGTTCACGGTCGAGAAGACCAAGCTCTGGATGCTCCAGACCCGCGCCGGCAAGCGCACCGCCAAGGCCGCGCTCAAGATCGCCGTCGACATGGCCAACGAAGGTCTGATCAGCCGCGAGGAAGCGATCCTGCGCATCGAGCCGATGGCGCTCGACCAGCTGCTCCACCCGACGCTCGACCCCAAGGCGCACCGCGACGTCCTGACCAAGGGCCTTCCCGCATCGCCGGGTGCAGCCTCAGGCGCAGTCGTGTTCGACGCCGATGCCGCCGAGAAGAAGGCCGCCGACGGCGTCGCAGTCATCCTCGTCCGGACCGAGACCTCGCCCGACGACATCCACGGCATGCATGCGGCGAAGGGCATCCTGACCGCACGCGGCGGCATGACGAGCCACGCTGCCGTGGTGGCCCGCGGCATGGGGCGCCCCTGCGTTTCCGGCGCCGGCACGCTCTCCATCGACGCCAAGGCCAAGATCATGCGCTGCGGCGGCCGCGAGGTGAAGGAGGGCGACCTGCTCACCATCGACGGCACCACCGGCGAAGTGATGATCGGCGCGGTCGCAACCGTCCAACCCGAGCTGTCGGGTGATTTCGCCACGCTGATGGTCTGGGCCGACGAGGTCCGCCGCCTCAAGGTCCGCGCCAACGCCGAGACCCCCGAGGATTGCCGCGTCGCGCGCGAGTTCGGCGCCGAGGGTGTCGGGCTGTGCCGCACCGAGCACATGTTCTTCGAAAGCAGCCGCATCACCAACGTCCGCCAGATGATCCTGGCGTCGGACGAGAAGGGGCGCCGCGTCGCGCTCGAGAAGCTGCTCCCCGAACAGCGCAAGGACTTCACGGAAATCCTCGAGGTGATGGCCGGCCTGCCGGTGACGATCCGCCTGCTAGACCCGCCGCTCCACGAATTCCTCCCGCACGAGGAATCCGAATTTGCCGAAGTCGCGACCGCGGCGGGCGTCGATGTCGACACGCTCAAGCGCCGCGCGGCGGAACTGCACGAGTTCAACCCGATGCTCGGCCATCGCGGCTGCCGTCTCGGCGTGACCTACCCCGAGATCTACGAGATGCAGGCGCGCGCCATCTTCGAGGCGGCCGTGGATGTCGCGGAGAAGTCCGGCGCAGCCCCGATCCCTGAAGTCATGATCCCGCTGGTCGCCACCCGCCGCGAGCTGGAGCTGATGAAGGCCGTGGTAGACAAGGCCGCGAAGGCCGTGTTCGCCGAAAAGGGCCGGACGATCGAGTATCTCGTCGGCACGATGATCGAACTCCCCCGCGCCGCGTTGCGGGCTGGCGAGATCGCGGAAGTCGGCGAGTTCTTCTCGTTCGGCACCAACGATTTGACGCAGACCACCTTGGGCGTCAGCCGCGACGACGCCTCGCGCTTCCTCGGCGCGTATGTCGAGCAGGGCATCTACGCCAAGGACCCGTTCGTGAGCATCGACGTCGAAGGCGTCGGCGAACTGATCGAAATCGCCGCCGAACGCGGGCGCAAGACCCGCGAGGGCATCAAGCTCGGCATCTGCGGCGAACACGGCGGCGACCCCGCCAGCATCGCGTTCTGCGAAAAGGTCGGCCTCGATTACGTCTCCGCCAGCCCCTACCGCGTCCCGATCGCCCGGCTTGCAGCGGCGCAGGCGGCACTCAACGAGAAGTGAGGTGAAACCCCTCTCTCCCGATCCGGGGGAGAGAGGGGCGGCAATCAGCTACACAGACCCGCCGGCGGACCGGCCAGCGCGGGCAGGGCAGGCGGGCCGGCAAGCGACGGCGTCGGCCCCGGCAGCGAAAGGCCGACCGCCGGCGCATAATAGGGATCGGCTTCGGCGTCGGGCAGCGTCACGAAACGGAACCCCATCTCGCGGTACAGCGCGAGCAGCTTCGGCAACATTCGCGCATCGAACGCCCCGACATGCATCAGCAGGACATAGGGAATGTCCCGTCCCACCTGAGCCTTGGCCCGCGCCCGTGCCGCCAACGCAGCAGCCCGCGCATCGCCGAGAAAGCTCGCCTCAAGCGTGGCGATCGCACCCACATCCCGCTTGACCGAGCAAGCGGCATAGACCGGGTTCCAGCTAAAATCGTTGAAACTCATCGTCACCGCCGCAACCCGATACCCGCGAGCCCGCAGGTCGGCACGGGCCGCGTCGCGAACCGCCGGTGTGCTACCCTCAGAAAGGAACGGATACCGAAACCAATGCCAGTCGGTCCCCTTGGCGACGGCGGAAAGAGGCGCTTCGTTCCGGACCACATCGGCGGAAAACGCAGCCGCGCCCACCTTGTCGAGATTGGCATGCGAGTAAGTGTGGTTGCCAAGTGGCAGTCCGGCAGCACGCCAAGCCGCGATCGCCCCTGCAGCATCGTCCGGCGCATCGAGGCCAAATCCCGCATTCAGAAACCCGAACGCCGGCGCCTTCGCCGCGGCCAGCGCCCCGGTAATCGCCCGGATCACATCCACCCGAGTCTGCCCCGGTATGAGTGGCCCGTGTGCCGGAATATCGTCGAAGGTGATCGCAATGGCAGGACGTTTGTCCGCTCGGTTCGAGGGGCCTACCGGCACGGGAGCCGCAACGCCGATCACCGATCGCGACCGGGTCGACGCGCGCGCGCCGCGGAACAGACTCAGCGGTACAGCCTTGCCCATCGTCCTATAGCCAGCTTCGGACGGGTGCAGGTGGTCACCCGAGTCATACGCAGGAGACAGCCGATCGGGATGCGCCGGGTCGCGCATCAATCGGTCGAAATCGATGACGGCGTCGAACACACCGGAGGTTCGGATGAACGTGTTGACGGCCTGCCGATCCGCCTCGTTCTCCGCGGTCGGATGATAATTGGTGTTGCCGCCAAACGGCATCACCGTCCCGCCGATCACCTTGATCCCGTGAGCATGCGCCCGCGCGACGACTTGCGCGAAGCCGGCCGTGATTTGCGCAACAATCACGGCATGTTGCGCAGGAGTGGCGGGCGCCTCGCGCGTCAGGACGCCAAGGTCGTTCACACCCTCCAGCACGATCGCCCAGCGCACGCCGCTACGCGCGATCACGTCGCGGTCGAACCGTGCGAGCATATTGGGACCAAGTCCGTCGAGCAGAACGCGATTGCCGCCGATCCCCGCATTGACAACGCCGATCGCGCGTGTCGCCGTAGTTCCGCGAAGTCTCTGTGCGAGCACGTCGGTCCAACGGGTGTTGCGCTCGGGCTTCACGCCGTAACCGTCGGTGATCGAGTCGCCGATCGCCACGATCGTCCCCGCCGTCGGCGCGGCAGCGACCTCGATATCCGCGATCGCATACCAGTGCGTCGTCGGTGTTGCGCCCGCCAACGTTTCGTCCGCCACCGCGTTGCCTGCCAGCGTGAAACTCGTAGCGCGGGAGCCGGGGTGGCCGGTCTGCGGGCTGGCGGCGTCCGACAGATACAGGCTGATGGCTAGATCGGCACCGGCTGTGACGGAGAACGTGATGGGGTCGGTGTAGATTTCCGCGCCGGCCGGGATGACTGCGTCGCTCTGGCCGGAGAAGTTCAGCCGCGCGTCGCCCTCGATCCGCGGCGTACCGGGGGCGACCGATCGGGCGACGTGCGCCCCACCGATCGCCAGTGGGCGCGTGCCGAACGCGTTGGAAAGCCGGATGCGTATGCGTTCGCCCCCGGCCGAGACCCGCACCACTTGGCGCAGCGTGATCGCGGCGGCCCGATCGGCTGGGAGCGCATTGTCCCCCTCGGCGATCATCTGCGACGATCCCCATGTTGCAATCCAATGTGCGTCTCGGGTCGGCGCAGTGTCCCGCGCGCCCGCGCCTGTCACGATCAGGGCGCACAACACCAGCGCTACCGGCCACCGTCTCATCATCGCATCCTCGTCCTCTTATCCAGTGTCAGCGCGCAGCTATTGCGGGTTGCCGGGCGCGTACGGGAAGCGCTGTGCCTTGTACCATGCCAAGTCATGTGCGGGTGCCGCGGCCCCCGCCGGGAGCGGCAGGCCGTTGACCGACATCCAATAGGCAAGGCTGGCATCCCGCCACCAGCGCGCCTCGCGCTCTTGGACCGCTAGATACGTCGCGGTCTTTGCCCAGCGCTCGGCATCGACCTCGGTCTTCACGCCGTCCCACTGCCGACGCATGCCGGCCACGTAGCCCACGCCCGCATCGTAATCATGGACCATTTCCGCCCACACCGATCGCCCTGAGGTCGTCCGGTACGTCCACGGTACATGGTGGAACCACAGCAGGTCGCGCTCAGGGGTAGTCGCAGGATCGGCCAGTTTGCGGGCAAGCTCGGGCGCGTATTGCGTAACCGCGTTGCTCCCGGTCTTGGTCCGATCGAAGCCGATCCCCGCCTTGTCGGCGCGGTGGTAATAGACCGGGTTCCATTCGGGGCGCTTGAGGTCGGCCACCCACGGGCCGGGGCCGTAATGGTGGCCCGTCGCCATAACGTGCGCGAGGCCGAGCGGTGTCATGTAATCGACCACCGCCTCGCGCGATCCCATCATCATCGCGACCACCGGATCAACGACGACGGGGGAGGGCGCGAACGTCATCGCCGCCCATTCGCGCGCGACAGGTGCGGCGCCGAGCGTCGGATCCCACGCCATCCTTCCGAACGCGTACCAGTTCGCCTGGTTGAACGTCGATCCCGCCCAGTCGCGGTCGCGGCCGATATTCGCCACGCCCGCCATGCCGGTAAGTCTATGACCTTCCACCGAACCGTCGACGACCTTCGCCACGGTCTCACCGGGCGTCCGCATCGTCTGACTGCCGAGCGTCTCGGCGAACAGCGGCCCGAGATAGGCAAGGTGCGTTGCGAAGCCAAGATACTCCTTGGTGATCTGGAACTCGATCATCAGCGGGGTCTTGGGCATCGCGCCGAACAGCGGGTGGAACGGCTCGCGCGGCTGGAAGTCGATCGCGCCGTTCTTGACCTGGACGATGACGTTGCGCGCGAACTTGCCGTCGAGTGGCTTGAATTCGGTATAGGCCTGCTTCGCGCGGTCATCGGGGTCGGTCTCGGCATAGACGAACGCGCGCCACATCACGATCCCGCCATGCGGTGCGACCGCAGCGGCGAGCATGTTGGCGCCGTCCGCATGGCTGCGGTGGTAATCACGCGGGCCCGGCTGCCCCTCGCTGTTCGCCTTGATCAGGAAGCCTCCGAAATCGGGAATGCTGCGATAGATTTCGTCGGCCTTCGCCTTCCACCACGCCGCGACTTGCGGATCGAGCGGATCGGCGGTCTTCAACCCGCCGAGTTCGATCGGGGCCGAGAATCGCGCCGACAGATATACCTTGATCCCATATGGCCGGAAAACGTCGGCGAGCGCAGCAGCCTTGGCGATGTACGGCGCGGTAAGGCTCTCCGCCTTCGCGTTGACGTTGTTGAGGACAGTGCCGTTGATCCCGATCGAGGCATTGGCGCGCGCGTAGTCGGTGTAACGCGGGTCGCGGAAATCGGGGAGTGTCCACCAGTCCCACAGCGACGCGCCGGCATAACCACGCTCGACCACGCCATCCAGATTGTCCCAGTGGTTGAGCACGCGCAGTTTCACGCGGGGGCTCGAGGTCAGGGCGATACGGTCGAGGCTGCCGCCGGTCTGGAGATGACGCAGCAGCGCGAAGCTGCCGTAGAGCACGCCGCGATCGGTGTTGGCGGTGACGAGAAGCACGCGGCGGGACCCGAGCGTGACGTGTCCAACGCGGTACCCCTCATCGCCGAGCGCTGCCAGCGGAAGGCGGAGTGCTGCGACGTCGGGATCGTTGGTGGTGGCCAGCAGGATCGGCAGCGTGCTCGTCCCGAACAAACCTACGCCGCGGCGTAATTCCGCCGCGGCCACCTTCAGCGTAGGTGTATCGCCGCGTGCCTCGATCGTGGGTGCGCCGCGCGCGCCTGTCGTCGCCGAAGCCGGATATCGCAGCCAGAGATCATAGCCGTCTTCAGCTTGCGCCGGTCCGGTCAAACCAATTGCCGCTCCGAACAGAAGCACGAACTTACCGATCCATCGGCCGAATATCGTCATAATCCTCTCCCGCCGTTCCGCACCACATTGACAGGATCGCGGATGATCAGCCATGTTATCGCTATCACGACGACGGCTTCGACAGCAATGCCGCGTTTCACATTAGGAGATAATCTTGGCCGGTACGAAGACAGCAGGGAACGCGCCGACCATGATGCCGACCCGGCGTGACCTTTTCGGCCTGCTCGGCTCGGTCTCCATCACAGGGCTTATCCCGGGCGTTGCGTACGCTGCGACCCCGTCACCCACCTACCGCGATCCCCGCGCGCCGGTCGATCTTCGGGTCCGCGACCTGATGGCGCGGATGACGCTGGAGGAGAAAGTTGGCCAGACCATTTCCTTGTGGGCGACCAAGGCTGATGTGATGGTGCCGGGCGGGCTCGATTTCGATCCGGCGCGCGCGACCGCGGCGTATCCGGCGGGGTTCGGGCAGGTCACGCGGCCGTCCGACAAGCGTGGCGGGCCATCGGTCGCGGTGACGGCTGGCGGCACCGGCGCTGCGTGGCGCGGAACGGCCTCGACGATCGCGTTCGTCAACGCGGTCCAGCGCTGGGCGCGAGGGACGCGGCTCGGCATCCCGGTGATCTTCCATGAGGAATCGCTGCACGGCTACATGGCGCCCGACGCGACGATGTTCCCGCAGGCGATCGGCATGGCCGGCAGCTTCGACCGCGACCTGATGCGGCGCGCGCAGACGATCATTGGTCGCGAAGTACGCGCGCATGGCAGCCACCTCTCGCTGTCGCCGGTCGTCGACATCGCCCGCGATCCGCGCTGGGGCCGGATCGAGGAGACGTTCGGCGAGGACCCCTATCTGTGCGGCGAGATGGGGGTCGCCGCGGTCGAGGGGCTGCAGGGCGACAGCACGACGCTGGCACCCGGCAAGGTCTTCGCGACGCTGAAGCACATGACCGGCCACGGTCAGCCCCAGGCGGGCAACAATATCGGTCCCGCTCCGATCGGCGAGCGCGAACTGCGCGAGAGCTTCTTCCCGCCGTTCCGCGCGGTCGTGACGCGGACCGGGATCGGCGCGGTGATGCCATCGTATAATGAGATCGACGGCGTGCCGAGCCATGCGAACCACTGGCTGCTCGGCGACGTGCTGCGCGGCGAATGGGGGTTTTCGGGCGCAATCGTTAGCGATTACGGCGCGATCGAGGAGCTCGACACGATCCACCACATAGCGCGTGACCTGAACGGGGCAGCGAAGCTGGCTTTGGCGGCCGGAGTCGACAGCGCGTTGCCCGATGGCCTGGCCTATCGCACGCTGCCCGCGCAGGTGCGGGCGGGGACGGTGCCGATCGCGCAGGTCGACGCCGCCTGCGCGCGCATGCTGGCCTTGAAGTTCCGTGCCGGCTTGTTCGAGGACTCGGCGGTCGATCCCCGCGCCGCCGCTCGTCTGACCGGTAACGCGGAAGCGCGCGGCGTCGCGCTGGAGGCTGCCCGCGAATCGATGTGCCTGCTGACCAACGACGGCACGCTACCGCTCGCGCCCAAGGGCAAGATCGCCGTCATCGGGCCCAATGCAGCGGTCGCGCGGCTCGGCGGCTATTCCGCGCCGCCGCGCCAGACGGTGTCGCTGCTCGACGGCGTGCGTGCACTGGTCGGCGGCGCGGCGACGATCGTCCATGCGCAGGGCGTGTTCATCACGCAGAGCGAGGACCGGTCGCAGGACGCGGTGCTGCTCGCCGATCCGGCCAAGAACCGCGCGCTGATCGCCGAGGCGGTCGAGGTCGCACGCGGTGCCGACACGATCATCCTCGCGATCGGCGATACCGAGCAGACCAGCCGCGAGGGGTTCTCGGCCAATCACCTGGGCGATCGCACCACACTGGACCTGCTCGGCGAGCAGAACGCGCTGTTCGACGCGCTGCATGCGCTGGGCAAGCCGATCGTGATCGCGGCGATCAACGGACGTCCGCCGAGCTGGCCGGGCGTGATGGCGAAGGCGAACGCGGTGCTCGAATGCTGGTATCCGGGGCAGGAGGGCGGCACCGCAATGGCCGAGGCGCTGTTCGGGCGGATCAATCCGGGTGCCAAGCTGCCCGTGACCGTGGTCCGCGAAGTCGGCCAGGTGCCATTCTATTACAACCGCAAGCCGTCGACGCAGCGCGGCTACCTGTTCGCGGAGACGGCGCCGCTGTTCCCGTTCGGGCACGGGCTTAGCTACACGCGCTTCGAGGTCAGCGCACCGCGGCTGTCGGCGGCAAAGATCGGCATCGCCGGCAGCGTCGGGGTCGAGGTCGACGTCGCCAATATCGGGCAGCGCGCCGGCGACGAGGTCGTGCAGCTCTACGTCCGCGACCAAGTGTCATCGGTGGCGCGGCCGGTGATGGAGTTGAAGGGGTTCGAACGCGTGACGTTGACGCCCGGCGAGCGGCGGACGTTGCGCTTTACGCTCGGGCCGGACGCGTTCGCGCTGTGGGACGTCGACATGCGCGAGGTCGTCGAGCCGGGCCTGTTCACGATCATGGCCGGGCCGAGTTCGGCACAGCTCAAATCCGCCATCCTCGAAATCGCCTGAAGGACCCGCGATGCCCAAGATCGTTTCCGCCCGCGTCATCGTCACCTGTCCGGGCCGCAACTTCGTCACGCTGAAGATCGAATGCGACGACGGCACCACCGGGCTCGGTGATGCCACGCTCAATGGCCGCGAGTTGAGCGTCGCAAGCTATCTGACCGACCATGTCGTGCCGTGCCTGATCGGCCGCGACGCACACCGGATCGAGGACGTCTGGCAGTATCTGTATAAGGGCGCGTATTGGCGGCGCGGTCCGGTGACGATGGCGGCGATCGCTGCGGTCGACACCGCGCTCTGGGACATCAAGGGCAAGCTCGCGGGGATGCCGGTGTACCAGTTGCTCGGCGGAGCGGCGCGCGATGCGTGCATGGTCTACGCGCACGCCAACGGCACGACGATCGAGGATACGATCGCGGTCGCCAAGGCGGAGCAGGCCAAGGGATACAAGGCGATCCGACTGCAATGCGGCGTGCCGGGGCTCGCCTCGACCTACGGTGTCGCCAAGCACGGCGCGCGCTATGAGCCGGCCGACGCCGACCTGCCGAGCGAAAGCGTCTGGTCGACCGAGAAATATCTCCGCGTCGTCCCCGAACTCTTCAAGGCCGCGCGTGAGGCGATGGGCTGGGACGTGCATCTGCTCCACGACATCCACCACCGGCTGACCCCGATCGAGGCGGGGCGGCTCGGCAAGGCGCTCGAGCCGTACAACCTCTTCTGGATCGAGGACCCGACGCCGGCCGAGAACCAGGAGGCGTTCAAGTTGATCCGTCACCACACGACGACGCCGATCGCGGTCGGCGAGGTGTTCAATTCGATCTGGGATGCGAAGGACCTGATCCAGAACCAGCTGATCGACTATATCCGCGCGACCGTCGTGCACGCGGGCGGCATCACGCACCTGCGCCGGATCGCGTCGCTTGCCGACCTGTACCAGGTGCGGACCGGCTGCCACGGTGCGACCGACCTGTCGCCGGTGGCGATGGCGGCGGCGCTGCATTTCGGGCTGTCGGTGCCGAATTTCGGCGTGCAGGAGCATATGCCGCATACCGACGAAACCGATGCGGTCTTTCCGCATGCGTACAGCTTCGACGACGGCATGATGCATCCGGGGGAGGCGCCGGGGCTCGGCGCCGACATCGACGAAGAGCTTGCCGCGACTTATGACTATAAGCGCGCCTACCTCCCCGTCGCGCGTCTCGAGGATGGCACGCTGTGCAACTGGTAACCGCCGCCACCATGATCGAGAAACCGCGCGGGAAAGTGCGGTGGATCGTCTGCGCGCTGCTCTTCGCTGCGGTCGCACTCAGCTATATCGACCGACTCGTGCTGCCGGTGCTGAAACCCGAACTGCAGGCGCGCTATAACTGGAGCGAGCAGGGCTATGCCGATCTCGCGATCGCGTTCCAGGCGGCGTACGGCATCGCCTATGTGCTGTTCGGGCGGTTCGTCGACCGGGTCGGGGCGAAGATCGGCTATGCGGTCGCGGTGACACTGTGGACGATCGGTCATGTCGCGCACGCGCTGTTCACCAGCGCCGGCATGATGATTTTCGCGCGTATCCCGCTCGCGATCGGCGAGGCCGGGGCGTTCCCGGCAGCCCTGGCCGCGGCGAACGAATGGTTTCCGCAACGCGAGCGCGCGCTGGCGATCGGTATCTTCAACGCGGGCTCGAACGTCGGTGCGATCCTCACGCCGTTGATCGTTCCGGTGATCGCGGTGACGTTCGGCTGGCGGATGGCGTTCGTCGCGACGGGCGCGCTGACCGTGATCTGGCTAGTCGCCTGGCTCGCGTTCTACCGATCGCCGCGCAAGCATCCGCGCGTGACGCCTGAAGAGCTGGCGTGGATCGAGGCCGACCCGGTGCCCGCCGCCAAGCCGGTCCGCTGGCGCACGCTACTGCGACTGCGGCAGACATGGGCCTATATGCTAGGCCGGTTCCTGATCGATCCGGTGTGGTGGACCTTCCTGTTCTGGCTGCCCGATTTCTTCAACCGGCAATACGGCGTGAAGATGCTCGATTTCGGTCCACCGCTAGTCGCCGTGTATATGCTGGCCGATGTCGGATCGGTCGCGGGCGGCTGGTTCTCGTCGCGGCTGTTGGCACGCGGCCAGACGCCAAACCGCGCGCGAAAGACGGCGTTGTTCGCCTGCGCATTGTTCGCGCTGCCGATCATCTTCGCCGCACAGGCACCCGGATTGTGGTGGGCGGTCGCGGCGATCGGCCTGGCGTGCGCGTGTCACCAGGGCTTCTCCGCCAACGTGTACGCGATCCCAGGCGACCTGTTTCCGCGCGGCATGGGCGGATCGGTGATCGGTCTCGGCGGGCTGGCGGGAGCATGCGGCGGCATGCTGATGGCCAAGTTCGCGGGCACCATCCTGGCGGGCGTCGGTAGCTATGGCCCGATCTTCGCGGTCGCCGGATGCGCCTATCTCGTCGCGTTGCTGGTTATCCACCTGCTCGTACCGCATTATACTCCCGTCGATCCGGAACGCCTCGCATGACCCATCCGCTACGTCTCCATCCCGACCGCCTCTTTCCCGGCGATGGCCGCACTCGTGACATCGCTCGCGCGCTGCATGCCGGGGTAAAGGACCTCCCGATCGTCAGTCCGCACGGCCATACCGATCCGGCATGGTTCGCGCGGAACGAAGCGTTCAGTGATCCCGCCTCGCTGCTGATCGTCCCCGATCATTATGTGTTCCGGATGCTCTACAGCCAGGGCGTGCCGCTGGACGCGCTCGGTGTGCCGACGGTGGATGGCAGTCCGACCGAGACCGATCCGCATGCGATCTGGAAGATTTTCGCGGCGAACTACCATCTGTTCCGCGGCACGCCGTCGCGGATGTGGCTCGACTGGGTGTTCGCCGAAGCGTTCGGCATCGACGTCCGCCTCGAACCCGCGACGGCCGACATGTACTACGACACGATCGACGCTGCGCTGAAGACACCCGCCTTCCGCCCCCGCGCGCTGTTCGACCGGTTCGGCATCGAGCTGATCGCCACCACCGAAAGCCCGCTCGACCCGCTCGATCACCATGCCGCGATCCGCGCGAGCGACTGGAACGGCCGCGTCGTCACCGCCTATCGCCCCGACCCCGTCGTCGATCCCGACACGCCGGGCTTCGCCTCCAACGTCCGCCGCTTCGGCGAGACCGCGGGCGAAGACGTCGGCAGCTATGCGGGCTATCTCGCCGCGCACCGCTTCCACCGTGCGCGCTTCCGCGATGCCGGCGCGACCTCGACCGATCACGGTCACCCGTCGGCCTCGACGGCGGACCTGACGCCCGCCGAAGCCGAGGCACTCTATGCGCGCGTCATGGCGCAGCCGACCGCCGCAGACGCCGAACTCTTCCGCGCGCAGATGCTGACCGAGATGGCGGCGATGTCGGTCGAGGACGGTATGGTGATGCAGCTCCATCCTGCCGTATCGCGCAGCCACAACGCCTCGGTGCTGGCACGTTTCGGCCGCGACAAGGGCGGCGACATCCCGCTGCCCGGCGAATTCGTTCGCGCGCTGAAGCCGCTGCTCGATCGGTTCGGCAACGATCCCCGGCTGACGCTGATCCTCTTCACGCTCGACGAGGACACCTATTCCCGCGAACTCGCCCCGCTCGCCGGCCATTACCCGTCGCTGCGGCTCGGCCCGCCCTGGTGGTTCCACGACAGTCCGGAGGGGATGCGCCGCTTCCGCGAGCGGGCGACGGAGACTGCCGGCTTCTACAACACGGTCGGCTTCAACGACGACACGCGCGCCTTCCTATCGATCCCCGCGCGGCACGACGTCGCGCGCCGGATGGACTGTGCCTTCCTGGCGAAACTCGTCGCCGAACACCGGCTCGAAGAGGATGAAGCGCACGAGGTTGCCCGAGCGCTCGCCTACGATCTGGTCAAGCAGGCCTATCGACTATGAAACAGATCGGCCTCGAGCGTCGCGCGAAGGGCACGTTCCGGCCGGGACGTCGCGACATCCTGTTCGGAGCGATGGCGATGGTCGCCGCGCCTGCTTTTGGTGCTGGCCCCGCTGGCGAGCCGCGCATCCAGCGTCTGTCGCCCGCGTTCGACCGGATGGTCGCGCCCGACACGCACGTCGAGACGATCGCCACCGGCATTCGCTGGGCGGAGGGGCCAGTATGGGTGGAGGCAGGGCAGTATCTGCTGTTCTCCGATCCGCCTGCCAATATCGTTCGTCGCTGGCACAAGGGTGGCCCCGCCGTGCCGTTCCTCGATCCGTCGGGGGCAGGCGGTACCGATCCGAAGCTCGTCCAGGAGCCGGGTGCAAACGGACTGACGCTCGACCATGCAGGAAGGTTGTTGATCGCGAACAGTGGTGGTCGTTCGATCGATCGCGTGGATCTGGCTACGCGGCGACGCGAGGTGGTGATCGACCGGTATCAGGGAAAGCGGTTCAATAGCCCGAACGACATGCATGTGGCGCGCGACGGGACGCTCTACTTCACCGATCCGCCCTACGGCCTGACCGAAGGCGATACGTCGCCGCTGAAGGAAATGTCGGTGAACGGCGTCTATCGGCTGCGTCCCGGTGGCGTGGTCGAACTGCTGGAGGGAAGCCTGACGCGACCGAACGGCATCGCACTTTCGCCCGACGAAACGCGACTTTACGTATCGGTGTCGGACGAAGCCGCACCGCGGATCACGGCCTACGACCTCGACGCCAAGGGCGTGCGCAATGCCCGGGTGCTGCTCGACGCCAAGGCGATGAAGGCGCGGGGCGGGGCGGGGTTGCCCGACGGCATGAAGGTCGCGCGGGACGGAACGCTGGTGTGTTCGGTGCCCGGCGGGATGATGTTCATGACGCCCGATGCGGAGCCGCTCGCGCTGGTGACGACCGGCGCGCCGATCGCCAACTGCGCGTTCGGGGAACGGGGGCGGGCGTTGTTCATGACCGCGAACGACCGCGTCCTGCGCCTGCCGCTCCGTGCGGGTTGGCAAAGCGAGGGCTGATCCGTCTTCGTTCGACACGGGTCGTTTGCCCATCGGTCACGTTGGCACGGTCTTGGGACGCTCCCCGATAGCAACCGCTACCGGGGACAGGTCGATCAGAACCGGGCGCGGACGCCCAGGCGGTAGAAGCGGCCGAGCGTGTCGTACAGTGCCGGGTTCACGTCGAGGCCGGTATTGGTCTGCGGCGCGGGCTCTGGATCGTGATCGAACAGATTGTCGACCTTGAAGAACATGCTGACCTGCTTGGTCAGGTTCACCGAACCGCCGAGGTCGATGTAAAAGGCACCCTTCATCTTGTTATAGTCGATCGTCGGGTGGTTGGCGGTCGAGACCGGGCAAGCGGTGGTGCAGACGACATATTGATTGCCGAACACGCCGTCCGAGAACCAGCGCTCCTGCAGGTTGAGGCTGAAGACGTCGTTGTCGTAGCTCTGCGTCGCCAGCCACTTCCAGTCCGGCGTCGCGCCGTTGTTGGCTCCGGCCTGGTCGACGACGTCAACGCCGGCGATCCCTGCGTCGACAAGGAACTCCTTCACATGCGTGCCGAGCACGCGGAGCGTGAAGTTGCCGGGGATGCCGAGTGGCTTCTTCCACTGATAGCTCGCCTCGATGTCGAACCCGCTGGTCTTCCAAGATGCCAGATTGAACGGCTGGACGTTGATGAAATTGCCGCCCTGGGTCGGGCTGTTCAGCACGAAGCCGCCGCAGAACGCTTGATTGCCCTCGAAGCAGAAGCGGACGATCTGATCGGGCGACAGTGTCGAGACGACGCCGTCTAGCTTGATCTTGTAATAGTCGAACGACAGACCGAGACCCGGTGCCCACGACGGGTGTGACAGGACGATACCGACCTCGGTATTGCGCGCGATTTCCGGCTTCAGATCTGGGTTACCGACGGTGTTCTGGAACGCCTGCACGCCGCTACCGGAAAACGGATTGGTAAAGTTCGGCAGCGTGGTGACGGTCGGCGCGGCGAACAGTTCGGACAGGTTCGGCGCACGGACGTCGCGTGACGTGACGGCGCGCAACCGGATGCCGTCGAGCGGCGTATCCCAGGTGCCGCCGGCCTTCCACGCCCAGACCGTGCCCGACGTGCTGTAATGCGTCACGCGGCCCGCGCCGTTGAGGTTTGCGCGGCCGATCTTTTCGCTGTTGAACAACGGCAGGTTGAGTTCGAGGAATCCTTCATACACCTCGTACTTGCCGCGGCCGTTCTTATAGTTGCCAGCTGCCCAGTTGCTGCCCAGCGCGGAATTCAGCAGCGGATCGGCGGGATAGGCTGTGCTGTTCGGGCTGAGTGCGGTGACGCCCGCACCATAGGGGTCGCCGTGGACGCGGTAGAATTCACGACGATACTCGCCACCGAAGGCAACCGACAACGGCCCGGCCCACAGGTTGAGCGGCTCGCCGGAGAAGTTGAGGCTGGCGACGTCCTGCGTCAGCTTGGTGCGCTGGAGTGGGCCATTGGCAGGCGTGACATAAGCGAGCGCCGATGCCGATGGCACCGCCCCGCCGAAGATGTTGATCGGCTGGCATCCGGCGGCACGCGCGACCGGATCGGCGCAGACGATCGCGCCGTTCAGCGTGATCGCGTTGGTCGCGGCGACGTAGCGCGGCTGCAACACGGTATTGTCGACGTCGATCGCCGCCAGCGTAATGCCGTGTTCGTAATAGGTGTCGTAGTTCCAGGGCGTACCGCCGATCTCGAACTTGCCCTTCAGGCCGCCGACGAAGCGGTACTGGCGCCGGTCCGTCTGGACCAAAGGATCGGGGAAGTTGCCGTTGCTGGTACCGAAGTTGAACTGGGTGATCCCTGGAGTACCGGTAGCGGGATTGATCGCCGTCGCACACCGATCCCGCACCAACTGCGGCAGGAAGGGGTTGGCGCACTGCACGGTCAGGTTGGGGCGGTTATACCCCGGGCTAGGCTGGTTGCTGGTCTTCACCTGCGCAAGGTTGACCGTCACATAGGCCTCGTTGTTCTCGGCGAAGTCAAAGCCGATCCGCCCGAAGCCGTTGAGCCGTTCCAGCGAGGATTGGAGCGATGCGCCCGAGCCCGGCGCGCCCGATAGGTCGCCGCCGACGCAGAAGCTGTTGGCGGGGAAGCAGTTGGTGACGCCGCCGGTGCCGGTCGGACGACCGTTCGATCCATAACTGAAATTATACGGCGCGCCGCTCTGATCGAACGCGATGCCCTGCAACGGGCCGTTGTTGATCAGGCCGTAGCGCGCATATTGATAAGGCTGTGCATAGTCGCGATAGTTGAACTGCGGCAGGCCGTTGTTGGTCTGACCGGTGTTGACGAGCGTGGTGGCGCGGTACCAGTCGCGACCCTTGGCGAGGTCTGTGCCGAAATCGCCCGGGCCCACGCCGTCTTCGTCGTCATATTCGCCGCTGACGATCAGGTGGAGCTTATCGCCGAACAGCGACGTGCCGAACGCGGCCTGGACCAGGCCCTGCTTGTCGTCGCCGTAATTGGTGATGCCGCCTTGGACGTTCGCCTTGAAGCCCTTGAAGCGCGTGTCGGTGATGAAGTTGACCACGCCGCCGACTGCGTCCGAGCCGTAGGAGGCGGATGCGCCGCCGGTGACGACGTCCACGCGCTTGACCAGCAGCTGCGGGAACATGCTGATGTCGGGGACGCCGGAGACGTTGGCGCCGACGACGCGCTGGCCATCGAGCAGGGTCAGCGTACGGATCGGGCCGAGGCCACGCAGCGAGAAGGAGCTCAGTCCTTGCGTACCGCTGGACGTGCTGAACGTGCCCGTGGACGCGCCGGTCGAGCCCTGCAGCGACGGCAACTGCGCGACCGCGTTGAAGATGTTGGGTTGCGCGTTCTTGAGGATCTGGTCTTCGCCGATCACGGTCGTCGGCGTCGGTGCGTTGTAGCCGCTCGAGACGATGCGCGACCCAGTGACGACGATGTCCTTGTCCGGCGCGCCCTGCTCTTCTGCGGCGGTCTGCGGGGTCAGCGTCTGGGGCGGCGCTGCCGGATCGGCCGATTGAGTCGAAGTGGGCAGGTCGGACGGCGGGGCAACGGTTTGGGCTGCAGCAGGAGCGCAGAGCAACGCGGTGGCCAGCACAATCATGCTGGTTGCGTTAACATTGAAAGATTCGACTGAGCGTCGACCGCGCGTAACCTTGTTCATCCGTCCATCCCCTTGTCGCACGTGGCGCGTGCCGTGGTCCGGCCTGGCGACGTGTCATTCTTGTCGTTCTCTACGATATACTGGGCGCGGTATCATCTACGACCATGGTCGCAGGTGCGGCGCGTGAGCCGAAGCCTGACACGTCAGGGCATCAGGCGCTTGCGGCCTTGCGAGAGATGCCAGCGCATCGCCAGCGCCGCGCCGTCCGCATCCTGCGCACGGATGGCTTCGACGATCGCGTCGTGCTCGTCCATCATCGCCTTGATCACTTCCGGCGCGCGCGACCGCGAGATGTCGACACCGGCGCGCAGGATCCGCATCACCGCGTCCTGGAGGTGATCGAAGACCGGCAGGAACGCAGCGTTGGCAGTCGCCTCGGCGATCGCGCGGTGCAGCACCCAGTCCTCGTCATGCGCGGGCGCATTCGACAGCAACGCGGTCCGCAACGCCTCCAACGCGTGTTCGATCGCGTCCATCTGGTGATGCGACCGGCGCTGTGCCGCGAGCCGCGCCGCCTCCGCCTCCAGTACGAAGCGGACTTCGTAGGTGCCGAGCGTCGCCGCGATGTCGGCCATCGGCATGTGCGACCCGAGCCGCTCCGACGGTCGCCGCTTGACGTAGGACCCTGCACCGCGCCGTGCCTGCGTGATGCCGTCGGACGCGAGCCTCGCCAGCGCCTCGCGGACGATCGTGCGGGACATGCCGAACATGGTGGCGAGTTTGTCCTCGGCCGGAAGCCGATCACCGACCGCGAGCTGCTCATCGAGGATGATCTGGACGATCGCAGTATAGGCGCGGTCGGCGAGCCTTATGCCGTTCGCGGCGGGCTTGTCCGGGACGATCGGCGGCGGGGTGCTCGGAGTCTCAGACGACATGGCTGAGCGCCAGGACGAACGCGAGGCCGACTACCGAGATCGACGTCTCCAGCATCGACCATGTGCGGAACGTGTCCGTGGTGCTGGTGCCGACATAGCTTTTGACGAGCCAGAAGCCGGGATCGTTGACGTGACTGAAGAACACGGAGCCCGCGCCGATCGCCAGCACGACCAATTCGGGGGACACGCCCGAGCTTGCGACGACGCCTGGCATGATGCCTACCGCGGTGATCGTCGCGATCGTCGCCGAGCCAGCCGCGAGGCGGATGCCGACCGCGACCAGCCAGCCGAGCAGCAGCGGCGAGATCGAATACATCAATACCGTGCGCGCGAGCAGATCGGACAGGCCTGCGGTCACCAGCACCTGCTTCAACGCGCCGCCCGCGCCGATCGCCAGCAGGATCGCGCCCGCCGCGCCCATCGTCTCGTGCCACACCGCGTTCTGGATCGCAGCCTCACGCAGGCGGCGGCCGAACAGCAGCGGGAGCGCGATCAGGTTGGTGAGCAACAGCGCGACCACAGGGTTGCTTGCGGCGACCAGCCATGCGGTTCCTTTCATACCCGGGATCATTTGGCCCAGCTCTCCGGTCGCGATCATCAGCACCGGCAGAAGCACGATCAATAGCGACGACAGCCGCGGCGGCGGGGCGATGCCGAGCCCTGGATCATGCAATACCGGCGCTTCCAGCCGCACGCCGCGCGTCGTGAACTTCGCGAGCAGCGGACCGGAGATGATCGCCGTCGGAATGGCGATCGCGATGCCGTAGAGCATCGTCTTGCCAAGGTTGGCGCCCAACGCCTCGACCGCGAGCAGGGGGCCGGGATGCGGAGGCACGAGTGCATGGACCACGCCGAGCCCTGCCAGCGCGGGCATGATCAGCCTCAACTTGGCGGCATCGCGTTCCGCGCCGTCCTTGCCGGTCATTTCTTCGGCGGCCGCGACGACGATCGGCAGCAGCAGGACGAGGCCGGTCTCGAAGAACAGCGGAAGCCCGACGATGATCGCGATGCCCAGCGTCGCCCATGGTGCCGCTTGCTTGCCGGTCATCTGCAACGCGCCTTTGGCAAGCGACGCAGCGGCGCCCGACAGATGCAGCATCGCGCCGAGCGATAGGCCTAACGCGACCACCAGTCCGGTGCCGCCGATGATGTCGCCGACCCCCTTCTGCACCGCCTTGGCGACGTCGGGTAGGGGAAGTCCGGCAAGTAGGCCCACCGTGAATGCGCCACACAGCAGGCCGATAAAGGGATGGAGTCGACCGCGCACGATCATCAGGACGGCAAGCAATATCCCCGCGAGTGCGGCGATCACGAGTCGCATGTCGGCGCCGATCATCGGCGAACAGACCGCAGTCGCGCGCGCTCGTCCAGTGCTCGTGACATCACGCCCCTCCCGTTGGTCGGCGGCGCCTTCGCCTGCCGATATGATGGCAGATCTGTACGACAGGTCTTTTCGATCTGACAACAAAAAAGGCTTGATTGCGTCCGATAGCACGGCCCATAGTCAAAACCTGTCCAACCGAATCCGCGTAACGGATCACTGGATCAACAGCGATAGCCACCGCGTCTCGGCCCTAGGCCGCTGCGATTTCGGCCGGCGCACAGGGAGGGATGACCATGGAACGGCCTGGATACCATACGCACCAACCTTCGGTAGCGACCACTGCCGCGACGCGCGCCGCGTCGCCGCGCCTGACGCCGACGCAGATCAGGGTCCTTCGCGGCGTGCATTCGGGTTTGCTCAACAAGCAGATCGCCTTCGATCTCGGGATCGCCGAGGCTACCGTGAAGGTCCACATGACCGCCCTGATGCGCAAGCTGAACGTCCGCAACCGGACGCAGGCCGCGATCGTCGCGCAGACGCTGGCGATCTGACATCTCTGCTTAATCCTCGCCCGCAAGGGGGAGGTGGCGCCGTAGGCGACGGAGGGGGCGGACACGGAGCAGACGTTATCCTTACCTCCCCCTCCGTCTGGCAAGGGCCAGCCACCTCCCCCTTGCGGGGGAGGATCGAAGGTTCCCGAATACGACCTTCGTCGCAGATGAAGCGGGCCTCCACGAACGGTAGGACTGCTGTCCTGATAACGGGAGACGGACGATGGTTGCGAAATGGCTGCTCTGCGGAACGGTGCTTCTTGTCGCCAGCCCGGCCGTTGCAAAGACCGTGGCTGCAAAGACGGCGGCGCCAACCAAGTCGGTCTCGGTCTATCTCAGCCAACCCAACGATCCGCAGGCGGTAACCGTCAAGGGAGTCGGCGATGGCCGCGCGGACGATAGCGCGGCGATTCAGCAGGCGATCGACGCGGCGGCGGCTGGCGGTCATGGTGGCGTCGTATTCCTGCCGTCGGGACGCTATCGGATTAGTCGCACGATCTTCATCCGGTCCGCCGTCCGCGTCTTCGGTGTCGGCGCGACTCGCCCGGAGATCGTCCTCGCCGACAACAGCGCGGGCTTCGGGTCCGGCGTGGCGGCGATGGTCAGCTTCACCGGCGAGGACCAGTACCGCGTCGGCAAGGCACCCGTACCGCCGCGCACCAGCGTGCCGTTCAATCCGGCGATCTTCGACGCCACCTCGAGCACTTTCTATTCCACGCTGTCCAACGTCGATTTCCGGATCGGCGACGGCAATACCGGCGCGGTCGCGGTGCGCTTCCGGGTCGCGCAGCACGGCTATCTGCGACACATCGACTTCCACATCGGCTCGGGTCTTGCCGGCGTCTATCAGGCGGGCAACGAGTTCGAGAATCTGCGCTTCTTCGGCGGTCGATACGGCATCATGTCGGAGAAGACCTCGCCCGCGTGGCAGTTCACATTGCTCGATTCGGAGTTCCAGGGTCAGCGTGACGCCGCGATCCGCGAGCATGAGGTCGACCTAACTCTGGTCAACGTCGCGATCCGCGATACGCCGATCGGCATCGAGATCGACCGCGGCTATTCGGATTCATTCTGGGGCAAGGACGTCCGGTTCGAGAACGTGTCGCAGGCGGGCATCGTCGTTTCCGCCGAGAACAGCGTCTTCACGCAAATCGGCTTCGACAATGCGGTCGCCAGCAATACGCCGACTTTCGCGCGCTTCCGCGAAAGCGGCAAGACCGTCGCGGCGGCGGGGCCAACCTACCGGGTCGCCGACTTTTCCTACGGTCTGAAGCTGGCGGGCCTCGGTACGATCGGCGAATATGCGACCGACGTCTCGATCGCGCCGCTGTCTCGACTGCCCGCCCGACGCGCGCCGGCTATTCGGGCCACGCCGGCCGTGCACGAATGGGCGAACGTGCATGATTTGGGCGTCAAAGGTGACGATACCACCGACGATACCGCAGCCTTGCAGCGCGCGATCGACACCCACCGTGTGCTGTATCTTCCGGTCGGTCGCTACCGCGTCACCGACACGCTGAAGCTGCGGCCCGACAGCGTGCTGATCTCGCTACACCCGAGCCTCACGCATCTCTATCTCCCCGACGAGACGCCGGCCTATATGGGCGTCGGTGGCCCGAAGGCGCTGCTGGAGAGCGCGAAAGGCGGCAACGCGATCGTCTCCGGGTTGGGCTTATGGACCGGTGGCGTGAACCCGCGTGCGACCGCGCTTCTCTGGAAGGCGGGCGAGGCGTCGATGATCAATGACGTCAAGATCCAGGGCGGGGGCGGCACCGTGCTGACCAAGGGCAGCCCGATCGGGTTCGGCGATCCGCGTGCGCGCTTCGATGGCCAGCATCCGAGCATCTGGGTGACCGACGGCGGCGGCGGCACGTTCGCGGCGATCTGGTCGCCGAACACGCTGGCATCGGCGGGCTTCCACGTCTCGAACACCAAGACCCCCGGCCACGTCTACGAACTCTCCGCCGAACACCATTATCGCGCCGAGATCGTCCTCGACAACGTCGAGAACTGGGAATTCCTCGCGCCACAGACTGAGCAGGAAGTGCGCGACGGCGTCGACGCGATTTCCACCGAGATCCGCAATTCGCGCAACATCCTGTTCGCCAATTACCACAGCTACCGCGTCACACGGTCGATCAAGCCGATGGACGCCGCGGTAAAGCTCTACAACTCCGGCGATATCCGTTTCCGCAACGTCCACGTGAACGCCGAAAGCGGGTTCGCGAGCTGCGATGCGAAGGGCTGCGGCACATATCTACGCGCGAGCAAATTCCCGTTCGAGAACACGATCAAGGACATGACGCGCGGGCAGGAAGTGCGCGAACTCGAGTTCGCCAAGCTCGACGTGCCGGCAGCGTCGGCCACGGCAGTGCGAACTCCGATACCGGCAACGCCGGGCGTCGAGAAACTGGCCGACGGTTTCTATTCGATCGCCGGTGGCGCGGTCGATGCGCAGGGCAAGCTGTACTTCATCGATCGTCGCTTCCAGCGGATCCATGGCTGGTCGAAGACCGAAGGCCTGTCGATCGTCGCGGAAGCGCCGCTCGACGCGGTGAACCTCGCGGTCGCCAAGTCCGGCGATCTGCTGGTGCTGTCGTCGGCCGGACGAGACGGGACCGTCTACAGCATCGATCCGACCAAGCCGGCTGACGTTCGAGTCATCGCACCAACCCCAGCCAAGGCGCGACGCGGTGCGGCTACTGTGCTGCCCGTCAACGTCTGGGCGAATGGCGAGTTCGCCGACCGGATCGATCCGACGACGTACCAATATCCACCGCTCGCCGATTTCTTCACCAGCAAGATGGGCGAGGCGAAGGCGCAGGAATATGTCTCGCCCGACGGGTCGCTGGTGCTGCCGGCGTTCCGCGTGTGGAACCAGGGGCCGGACGATCATCAGGGCTGGCGCTGGTCCGATACGCTCGACTCCTATGGGTTCGTCACGGCGCCTCCCGGCGAGCGGGTGGTGCTGACCAACGGATCGGAGAATCGCACGTATAGCGGTCTGGTCGGCGACGACGGCCGGGTGACGGACCTCAAGGTCGTCGCACCGCGCGGCGGCGAGAGCGCGACGCGTGATACGGCTGGCAACCTGTACGTTGCCAATGGACAGGTGTTCGTCTACCGGCCGGACGGCTCGCTGTTACGCCGTATCGACGTCCCGGAACGTCCGCTGCAACTCGTCATCGGTGGCGCCGATCGTCGTACGCTGTTCATCCTGGCGCACCACGCACTCTACTCTATCGGACTGTAAGCGCGTTGGGCGATCGGTCAGATCGCCCGCTTGCGCCGAACCAGGCTGGCCGTCTGGATCAGCGTCGCCAGTGCGGTCAGTACGATGCCGAGCATGGCCACGCCGAACCAGCCGGCCGCGGCCCAGGCCTGCGTCGCGGCGGCGGACCCGACCGCGCCGCCCAGGAACATCCCGCCCATAAAGATCGTGTTCAGCCGCGCCCGCGCTTCGGGGCGCAGCGCGTAGACGATGTGCTGGTTGGAGACGAGCGCGCTCTGGACGGCGAAATCGAGCACGATGACACCGACGACCATGCCTGTGATCGACGTCCACACGCCGAACAGGATCCACGATACCAGCGTCAGCGCGGCGCCGAGCGCGATCACCATATGCGGTCCCTTTCGATCCGCGTACCGCCCGGCGATCGGTGCGGCGAAGATGCCGACTGCGCCGACGATGCCGAACAGGCCCGCGACGTCGGCGCCCAGCGCATAGCGCGGCTCCTGAAGTCTGAGCGCGAGGATCGTCCAGAACGCGGTGAACGCGGCGAAGATCAGCGACTGGGTGACGGTCGCCAGCCGCAATGCGCCGAACTCGCGCCATAGCCCGACGAGCGAGCGGAGAAGACCGCCATAGGACAGTGTAGCGGCTGGCTGGCTGCGGGGCAGCTTGATCGTCATCCAGAGGCCGACCGCGAGCGCCATCGGCACGCCGAGCCAGAACATCTCGCGCCAGCCGGCATGCGTGGCGACGAAGCCGGCGAGCGTCCGGCTCAGCAATATTCCGCACAAGAGGCCTGACATGACCGTGCCGACGGTCGCCCCCCGTCGGTCCGGCGCGGCGAGGTTGGCGGCCAGCGGGACGATCTGCTGCGCGACCGTGGAGGCGATGCCCACCAGAAGCGAGGCAGCCACGACGAGCCCCGCGGTGGGCGCGATCGCGGCGGCGACCAGCGCGGCAGCCAGGACGGCGAACTGGATCACGATCAGCCGTTTGCGCTCGATCAGGTCGCCGAGTGGCACGAGGAAGAACAGCCCCGCGGCATAGCCAAGCTGCGTCGCGGTGGGGATCAGCGTGGACAGTTTGCCCGGCAGATCCTTCTCGATCACGCCGAGCATCGGCTGGTTGTAATAGATGTTGGCAACCGCAACGCCGGCAGCGGCCGCCATCGCGAACGTCACGCTGCTGGTCAGGACATAGCCCGTCGTACGAGGTTCCGGGCGGTCTTGCGCAGTCGATGTCATGGTCAATTCCGGTGTACGGCGCTGCGCCTGACGGGCGCGCCATGCTTGCAGGTGAATGGGTCGAGCGTCGTTAGCGGGCGGCGACGCGCGCTCGGGTTAGATGGGCAGTTCGCCCGTAAGGTAAAGTGCGGACGGCAGGCCCGATGGCAGCGTAGGTTCGGGCGCGGTACGCGTTGCGGCGGTACGAAGCCACTCCGGGCCACCGTCGCGGTGCCGGGTCGAGCCATCCGACCGCGTCGGCACCTTGCCGTAGATCGGCGGCCCGTCGCGACCGGGCGATCCTGCACCGAACGACGCCGCGATGTTGCCGTAGGTCGACGGATCGCGCCCGTCGAGGCTGAGCCGGTCGTTCAGGTAACAGGCGGTCGCCCATGCCGTTTCGGGATCGGGCGTCAGGGCGATGATCCGCTTGGCCCAGTACATGCGCAGATTATTGTGCATCCAGCCGTCGACCAGGAACTGGCGCTGGCAAGCGTTCCAGGTCTCGTCCCTGGTGGTCCCGTTGAGCAGGTCGGCAAGTGTTTCCACTTCCGGACGCGGGTCAGAAGCGTGCGCTGCGAGCGTTTCGCGGGCCCATTCCGAGACGCGGTCGTAGCGCTCGGGCGAGGGAAGCGCGCGAGCCTGGTAGTGGAACCATTCGCGCCATGTCAGCAGTTCGTCGGCGAATTTGGTCTTGGCGGCGGCGGGCGCATCGGCGGCTTCGACGGTGGCCATGACTTCGCGTGGGCCGATCACGCCGAAATGCAGATAGGGCGAGAGCATGCTCGCACCGACCGGTTTGGTCGCATCGTTGCGGGTCGTCGCATAGGTCGGCAGCACAATGTCCATCAGCCGTTCGAGCTTGCTTAGCGCACCGTCGCGACCGGCCGGGAAGTCCGGACTGAGCGCAAGCGAATGATCGATCGCTGCGCTAGCGACCAGCCGGTCCAGGTCGGCGTCGCTGCATGATTCGAGACGATCGGACGTGAAGGGCAGGGGGCCGTCATACGCGGCGATGTCCGCCTGAAGGTCGTCGGTCGCCAGCCAATCCGCACGCACTGCCTCGTGCTTGCGCCGGAACGCGGTGGTCGAGCCGATGCCGTCGCCGAGCAGCGCGGGGGGTACCAGGCATGCGGCGTTGACCGCGAACATCGCGACTTCGGTGCGGGCGGCGACACGGTCCGACTGCCAGCGCGCGACAAAGGTCGGCTGGTCCTCGACGAACACCGCGGCGCTGTCGGCTGCCAGACGATAGACCAGACCCTTCTCGCGCGCGTCGTCGCGGTCGACATGCTGGACGCAGGCGAGGCCGCGCTGGCGACAGTCTCGCGCTAGATCGCGGCTTGCGCCGAGAATGAACCGGTGCAGGCGATCGGACGCGTAGGGGTAGTCTTCGCGCAGCCCGTGATAGACGAGGACCGGCAGCTCGAGATCGTTGCCGAGACGGATCGCCGCGTCGATCACCGGATTGTCGCGGGCACGCAACGCCTGCTGCAGCCAGCAAAGGACGTAGCGCCCCGTCGGACGTACTTCCGCCGCGTTCATCCGGCGGACGCGGGACGCCTCGGCCCAGGAGTCCAGCGATTCTACAGTCGAAGGTTGCGAGAGCGGCGTTACCATGATGGCCCAACACACGGGGCTGGCGCGACGATCCCTTCAGGGGCGGACGTATGCCAAAGCGTCGAGTGCCTCGGAGATCAATGCGGCGACGACCGTCTGGCCGAGCGCATCAGCCTCCGCCAGCGCATCCTCGAGATGCTCGCGAAGCCGTTGATCGGGATTGAGCATCCGTTGGGGCATGTCTGAGTTATATCGCCGCAAACGTTTGGCGATACAAGTCGGTCCCTCGACTAGTCGCAAAAATCCCACGACCTGCCCGCTTAACTCCGTGAGAACTGATGTTGGTAGTAAATATCAAGGGCAATGCCGCGACTCAAAGGTCTCGGTAGTAAAAGATTTCCGCTTCGTCTGCAGGGCGCAAGCCAACGATCTGCCCGGCTAATTGCCAATTGGTGCGTGTCAAAAGTCCGACAGCGGCGCTGTTATCGATACCGGTCGAGATGAAGACTCTGCCACTCAGGACAGATTTCAGTTCGGCTATCAACGATTGGGCGATCCCGTTGCGACGATAGTCCGGATCGACGACCAGTTTGTTCACATAGTCCTTGCCGATGCATCCGCCGGTCTGCCACGCGATATAGCCTGCGATGACGCCGTCCACTTCGGCTACCAGCATGCGGCGCTCGACGATCTCCGCGATCCGGTCTCCGGGGAAGGAATCGAACGTCATCAACCGGGAAAGGTCATACGGTTCGGCGGCTCGGATCGCGGTCATGGTCTTTCCCTGTTGCAACCGATCGCCGGTTCCAGGTCGGCGACTTGAAGGGCAGAACGGACGTTCCGGCTGGAAGTCTCACGAGTTGCTTTAGATTATAGAGATTCCTGGTACGTTCTCGCTTCGGGTAGCGGGCGTGCGCGAACGAGTTGCCTGGACCGTGTTCGCGCGGATAAGCTGGCGGAATGGAAAACACCGCACCGCAGCTTGACCTGTTCACCCGCCTCGAAATCGCGATCGAGGAGCGCAACGAGGCCGCCGAAGCCTTCGACGTCTTCAAGCAGGATGCCGTGATGGCACACGCTCCGGCTGCTGGAGCAGAGCCGGCCGTGACGAGCGAGGACGCCGCCGATGCCGCCGCGGGCGAGGTCGACGACTTCAACGCGGAGGTGAACGCGCTGTTGCAGGGCGCGACGGACGCGGAGCTTGCGGGCGCGTACGACCAGTCGGGCGGCGAGGTCGGCAACCCGGTGGCCGAGGCGCTGCTGGGAGAGATCAAGCGTCGCGAGGGTCGCGCCTGATCGTACGACGTCGCCGTTAGTCGCCACATTTTGTGATGCGGTGAGTCTTTAAGCCGCGTTGCAACGTAACTGTCACACCGCCGCGGTGTTGGCGCTCCCTTGCCGACCCTGGTGGTGCTCGTCGATCGAGCAGTAGAGGCGGTCGGCCTACCTTGTTTTCACAGCATGTTTTCTGGGTAGGCCGGCCGCTGCGCGCCATTCTTGGGGAGGGGCTTGAGGTTCGCCGGTGCACCGCGTGCGGCACTCCAGCCAGATCAACGTGATAGCCCTTTCCACCACTCGCCCAACCGCCTAAGCGGCACGTATCCCCGGGGGGCCGCTGATGTGCGGCTGAGAGGTGGGCAACAGCCCATGACCCGCTGAACCTGATCCGGCTTATACCGGCGTAGGGAGGGTCTGCGGCTGGCCCGTCGTCCCTCCGATTGGAGTGGACGTGACGTTTTTTAATGCTGGTTTTTTGTTGTGACGCGCCCGTTTATAGCGCGTGGCCGCCCTGCTTTCCGGGTAGCGCTGACCCTCTCGGCGAGCCTTGCCGCATCCTCTGCAAGCGCGCAGGTCGCGTCCGAGCCTGTCGAACCCGCTGAATTCCGGGTGGTCGGCAAGCAGGACCCGGCAGGCTTGCTGCCCGACCAGAAGGTGCCACGCGCGCAGAGTGCGATCTCGGCCGACTTCATCGTCAAGCAGGCGCCGACGCTCAACGCGTTTCAGTTGGTGACGCTGCTGCCCGGCGCGAACGTCGCATCGAGCGACCCGTACGGCCTGTCGACGAGTTCCAGCCTGACGCTGCGCGGTCTCGGCCAGGACGAGATCGGCGTGCTGATGGAAGGCGCGCCGCAGAACGACATCGGCTATTATTACGCCTACCCGTCGCAGTTCGCCGACCCGGAGAACCTCAAACGCATCTCGCTCGCCCAAGGGTCGGTCGATATCGACTCGCCGACGCTCGGCGGGGCAGGGGGGATGTTGTCGCTCGCACTCGACGATCCGAAGGCGCGTCCCGGCGCACTCGTCGACCTGTCGCTCGGGAGCTACGCGGCGCGGCGTGGGTTCTTCCGCGTCGATAGCGGGATGATCGGCAATACCGGGCTGAAGGCGTTCCTGTCCTATTCGAACACCCGAGCGGATAATTGGCGAGGTGCCGGCTACGATACGCGCCAGCATATCGACGCCAAGCTGCTCAACGAATGGGGCGCCGGCAACCGCGCCAGCCTCGCGCTGTCGTACAACGACGCGAACTCGTCGAGCTACCCGAGCCCGACGCTCGCCGAATGGACCGCACAAGGTCGCGGCTTCAACTACGACAAGCGCTATACGGCGGGGAGCACCAACTACTGGCGCCTGTACCGCGCGCCGTTCCGCAACCTCTACGCCTCCGCACCGGTGCACCTCGTGCTGAACGATCGGCTGGCGCTCGACACCACCACATACCTCCAGTTCGGTTACGGCAACTCGCCCTACGGCACGCAACTGACCACCGAAGGCAATTTCCTCGGTACTGAGGAACTGGCGCAGCCGATCGCGCTGCCCGGTGCGGTCGACGGCGTTGCGACCGTGCTCGGCAACTACACCGGCGACCAGATGCGGACCGGCAACGTCAGCAAGCTGACCTTCAAGACCGGTGCGCACACGCTCACGGCGGGGTTATGGTTCGACTACGGCACCGACCGCGTCACGCAGTCCTACACCTCGATCGACGCAGACGGGCAGCCGACCGATCGCTGGGGCTATCGCGCCAAGGCGATCCGCACCGCCGATGGCCGCCTGCTCGCCTATGAGAACCAGCGCACCGTCACCGTGACGAAGGGCTTCTTCCTCGCCGACAGCATCGCGCTGACGCCGCGGCTGACGATCGATGCCGGGTTCAAGGGCGTGAACGTGCTGCGTAACGGCCGCAATTACCTCCCCGGGCCGCAGGACAAGGTGCGCAACGACAGCTTCGCCGCGCTGCCGCGCGCCGCGATCCACTACCGGATCGACGATCGCCAGCAGCTGTTCGCCAACATCACCACCAACTTCCGCACGCCCAACGAGTTCACGCTCTATAACAGCTATTATGGTGGCGAAGTGGTCGTGCAGGGGACGAACGCGCTCAAGAACGAATATTCGGTGTCGCAGGAGATCGGCTATCGGTTCATCGGCGAACAGCTATCCGCTTCGGTGACGGGCTTCCACTACAAGTTCCGCAACCGCCAGCTCGCGACCGTGCTCGACCAGGGCGGCGCGCAGGTGAATGCCACCCTCAACGCTGGCGGCCAGACCTCGTACGGCGTCGATGCGGAGATCGACTACCGCCCGGTCGCGGGTGTCAGCCTGTATCTTTCCGGCGAATATCTGCGCGCACGGATCGACGACGACCTCCCGGTCGGCGCGGACTTCCTGCCGACCAGGGGCAAGCACGCGGTGTCCAGCCCGACCGTGCAGTTCGGCGCTGGCGGGATCTACGACGACGGCCGGTTCTTCGGCAGCGTCGCGTCGAAATATATCGGCCGGCAATATGCGAGCTTCATGAACGACGAACGCATCAAGGGCTATGCGACGCTCGACTTGTCGGTCGGCATGCACCTTGCCGACTGGCTCGACGGCAAGCGCACCGACCTGCGCGTCAACGCGATCAACGTCACCGATCCACACGTCCTGGCCGGCGTGCAGTCGGTCAGCACCAATGCGCAGGACACGATCGGCCGTAACGGCACGGTGATCGCCGGCTCGCCGCCCGCGTATTACATCGGCAGCGGCGCGGCGGTCATGGCGACGATCTCGCGGGCGTTCTGAGGTGGCGTCGCAGCTGAAGCATCTGGTCCACGGCATGGGTACGACGCTGGAGGCGCCGACCTGGCCCGCCATCGCTGCGGACGAGGCTGAGGCGGTGCTGGCGCATTTTCCGGCGGCAGGGCGGATGACCGGGCTGCACTGGCATTCCCCGCGACCGTTCTCCGCCGCGACTCTGGTGTACACGACGAACGGTGCGTTCCTGTTGAAGCGCCACCATCACCTTGTCCGCACGGTCGAAGGGCTGGCCGAGGAACACGCATTCATCGCGTACCTCGCTCGCGCGGGCGCGTCGGTGCCAGAAGTTATCACGACCGCAGATGGGGCAAGCGCGGTCGCGATCGGTCCATGGTCGTACGAGTTGCACCGTCAGGCGCCGGGCGAGGATTTGTACCGCGACCGGTTGTCATGGACGCCGTTCCTGTCGCTCGACCATGCCCATGCCGCCGGCGTGGCATTGGCGGAACTGCACGTCGCGGCGCGCGGGTTCGATGCGCCTGCGCGACGCCTACAACCCCTAGTCTCGAGTTTCACGATACTTCCTGCCGCCGATCCGCTGGCTGCGGCGAGCGCATATGTTGCCGTCCGCCCGGCGCTGACCGCATTCCTTTCCGCCCGGCCGTGGCAAGCGCAACTCGCGCGATTGTTCGAGCAGGCCGATAGCGACCTGTCGTCGCTTCTCGCGAAACAGACGCCGTTGTGGACGCACAACGACTGGCATCCTTCCAACCTTCTCTGGACTCGAGCGGGCGCGGTGCGGACCGTGTTCGACTTCGGGTTGGCGGATCGCACCAATGCCGTTCACGACATCGCGACGGCGATCGAGCGAACGGCGGTGCGCTGGCTGGATCTGGGGCAGGGGGCTGACGATGCGATCGCCGATCCCGAGACGGCGCTGGCGCTGATGGCGGGCTATGCCGAAGTCCTACCGCTGAGCCATGAGGAGATCGCCGCGATCGTGTCCTTGGTGCCGTTGGTCCATGTCGAATTCGCGCTGTCGGAGGCCGATTACTTCACCGCCGTCGTGGCGGACACCGCGTCCGCCGCCATGGCTTGGGATGATTATCTGATCGATCATGCGGCGTGGTTCTTCTCGCGTCCGGGCCAGGACTTCCTGCGGCGGATCGCGCAGTCATGACGCCGCTCGAGATCGTTGCGGTCGTCGTCAGTTTTGCCGGGATATGGCTGACCGCGAAGCGCAACATGCTGTGCTGGCCAATCAATTTCATCGCCTGTGCGCTCTACTTCAAGCTGTTCCTCGACGTGCGGTTGTACGCGGACATGGTGCTCCAGGCGCTGTTCGCGATCGCCATCGTCTATGGCTGGCAGGCTTGGGCGCGCGGCACGAACGATAGCGGCGATGTCGTCGTCGAGCCGTTGCGGTCATCGCGTGCGGTTGCGGGTCTCGGCGCGGGAGCGGTCGGGGCGTTCGTGATCGGCTGGTTCATGAGCCGTTACACCGACGCGGCATTGCCCTGGGCCGACGCAACGCTCAGCAGTTTCAGTCTGGTCGCGCAATATTGGGTCGCGCGACGTCATGCGGCGAACTGGCTGCTGTGGATCGCCGTGGACGTCCTGTATGTCGGGATGTTCGCGTATAAGGGGCTCATGCTCACGGCTGGCCTGTACGCGGCGATGGTCGTGCTGGCCGTGATCGGATATCGGCGCTGGCAGGCGCGCTCCACCGGCTAGCGCGCGAAACGGAGATTGGGCGTTGGCGGACAAAAAGGACTGGGACGGCGACGCGGTCCGCAAATGGCTGGACGCACGGGGGATTGCCGCACGCTCCGAGCAAGTTGTTGCCGAGCGTGGCGGCCGTGAATTGCAGGATGATTGCGACAAGGCGTCGGCCGAGGAAATGGTCTGTTCGCTGATGAGCCGCAAAGGCGTGGCGGATAGCCAGGCCGCGTTCGGCGCCGCACTTGCCGCGATACTGGACCGCGACGAATATATCTGGCGCGGTGTCTACAACGATACGCGCTTCGACCGGCACGTGCGGTCCTACGCTAGAAAGCTGGTCAAGATGGCGAAGACGAACACCGGGTTCGAGAACGTCGCACATTACCAATAGGCTTCGATAAGGCGGCCCGCTCGGTGGTGAGTGGGCCGCCTTAAGATATTAGCGATGGTCGAAGTCGAACCAGCCGCGCTTCGTGCCATCATTATTATAGGCCGGGCGGGCCGACGACGCGGCTACGGGACGCGTGTCAGGCGACACGAAGATCGAGCGATCCTCTACCGGCGCACGGGTCGTCGTCACCGGTACGACTGGCGCTACCGGCGTGGCCTTTACGAGGCGCGCATTCTCATGCTCGGCCTCAACCGCACGCTTTTCGGCGGCGGCGGCGCGGATGTCGGCATCCTTCTTGGCGACCGCGTGCGCGTCACGCTCGGCGTGATAGCGCGCCTTCCACTTCTTGCCACCGGGATGGCTCGCCAATCCGAACAGCCAGCCGGCGACGAAGATTAGCGCGAGCGCGGCGAATTGCGTAGGCGTGGAAAACAACGGCATCGAAAAACCCTCCTGTTACGGGGCTCAACGATCCGTTGGCGTTGCGGTTGCTTACCCCTTGAGCAGCGCGTCGGAGATCGAGCAGGCGGCTGGGCCGAGAATGACGACGAACAGCACCGGCAGGATGAACAGGATCAGCGGCACGGTCATGATCGCGGGCAGACGTGCCGCTTTCTCCTCGGCACGCATCATGCGTTCGTTGCGAAATTCGCCCGACAATACGCGCAGTGCGGAGGCAAGCGGTGTGCCGTATTTCTCGGTCTGGATCATCGTCGTGACGACGCCCTTCACCGCGTCCAGCTTCACGCGCAACGCGAAGTTCTCGAACGCGCTGCGGCGGTCGGTCAGGAAGCCCAGCTCGATCGCGGTGAGGGTGAATTCCTCGCCCAGTTCGGGATAGGCGCGGCCGAGTTCGCGCGCGACGCGGTGGAACGCGGCATCAACGGTCAGGCCGGCCTCGGCGCAAATCACGAGCAGGTCGAGCGCGTCGGGAAGGCCCTTGCGGATCGCATCCGAGCGCTTCTTGATCTTGTTGTCGAGATACAGGTCCGGCGCCTTGTAGCTCAGGATGAAGCTCATCGCGACGAGCCCGTATTTCTTGAGCGGGCCCCAGGTCGCGAAGCCATCGGTGCCGTAGACCCAATAGAGCATCGCCCCGCCGATCACGATCGGCAGCACCAAGCGTCCGAAGATCACTGCGGGCGCCCATTCCTTCGAGCGGATGCCGGCCTGCATCAGCTTGACCTGGACCGCCTTGACCTGGCTGTCCTGCAGCACTTTCATCGACGAAAGAATGCCGCGCATCCGGTCCGCGGTGTCGTTGCGGGTGACCAGTTTCGCGCGGCGCTTGGTCGAGGCGGTGATGCCGGCCTTCAACTGCTCGCGACGATCGTTCAGCGCCTTGACGCGCTTGGCCATCGGATCGTGAACCGTCGTCACCGCATAGATCGCGATCATCACGGCGAACGCGGCGACACCCGACAGGATCGTCGCGACCCAGAGTACGTCGACCCCGAGCAGGGTAGGTCCGGCGGTCTCGCCCATCGTCAGTCCCTCAGATCTCGAAGTTGATCATCTTGGCCATGATGAAGGCGCCGATCGCCATCCACATCATGCCGCCCATGCCGATCGCCATCAGCCGTTCGTCGACGAAGAACCGTTGCATGTAGGTGCCGTTGATGAACCAGATCAGCGCGAACACGATGAACGGCAGCGCGCCGATGATGTATGCGGACGCCTTCGATTCCGACGACATCGCCTTGATCTTCAGCTTCATCTGGCCGCGCATGCGCAGCACGTTGGCAAGGTTGGCCAGCGTCTCCGCAAGGTTGCCGCCGGTCTCGCGCTGGATCGCGATGGTGATGACGAAGAACTGGAATTCGGGTGTGCCGAGCCGGTCCGCGGTCTCCTGGAGCGCGGCGTCCATCGTCCGGCCGATCTTCATCTTGTCGCTGACCGAGCGGAATTCCTCGCCGACCGGGCCGTCGAGTTCATGCCCGACGACGCCGATCGTCTCGCTGATCGGCAGGCCGGAGCGCAGCCCGCGGACCAGCAGTTCGATCGCGTCGGGAAACTTCGCGGTGAACTTGCCGACGCGGCGGTTGATCGTCTTGCCGACGACCAGATGCGGCAGGCCGATGCCGACGAACAGGCCGAACAGCAACGCGAGCAGGATCGGCATGCCCTTGAACAGCATGAGCGCCGCGACGACCAACGCGATCCCGGCGGTCGCCATGCCGTATTGGCCGACCGTCCAGTCCTTGCCCGTCATCGCGAGCCGCTTTGCGAGCTGCACCGGGTTGGGCAGGATACGACCGAACGCCAGATCCATCTTGGTATCGCGCGCATGCGAGATGCGCCGCATGTGCGCGTCCGCCACGGTGATCTCGTCGCCGTGCCGTTCGCGCAACGCCACGAGCCGGCGCGATTTTGCGCGGCCCGGCGAGGGCCCGGCGAATGCGAACACGATCATCCCCAGCACGATGCTCGCGCCGACCATCACGAGCAGGAGCGGCGCCATGCCGGTCATTGCGCGACGCTCGTCATGTGCGCATGACCATGCGCTGTCATTTCGCTTTTGCCGGCTTCAGCGTGCGCTTCGTCATCAGCCCGCGGAGTTCGCCGAACTTGCCCATCAGCGACCGGCCCCGGGACGCCTTGGCACCGTCGATGCCGCAGTCCGCGACCGCCGCGGCGAGCGCGCTGGCGAGCGCGACGATCGGCGCGATCGTCTTGCTGGTCTTGCCGACCTCGACGATCGGCTTGCCCAGCTTGGCCGACTGCGCCGCGAGCTTCTGGTCGAACGGAACGAGGTAATCGATCTTGCGCTCGATCGAGCCCTCGAAATCCTTGCGGCTGATCTCGAGCTGGCCGCCGGTGTGCACGCGGTTGGCGACTACGAACAGCTCGATCTGCGGCGCATTCGTCTTCAGCCACGACAGGATCCGGATCGTATCGCGCGCAGCCGCCAGCGTCAGGTCGGTGACGATCACCGCGAGCTTCACGTCGCTGATCAGGTGCGGGTGCTGGATCATCATCGCGCGCGGCAGATCGACGACGGTGCATTCGAACGCCGCGCGCATCTCCTCCTGCAGCTGGTAGAAGGCGGAGCCGTCGGTGACCACAGGCGTGCTGATCGGTGCCTCGGCGCTCAGCACCGACAGGTTTTCCGTCGCCTTGACCATCGCGCGTTCGATGAACAATCCGTCGATGCGGCTCGGATTCTCGATCGCGTCGGTCAGGCCGCGGCCGGGCTCGAGATCGAGGCTGAGCGCACCCGTGCCGAAATGCACGTCGAGGTCGAGCAGCGCGGTCGATCGCTTCTCCTTGTCGGCGAGCAGCCACGCGATCGAAGTCGCGATCGTCGATGCGCCGACGCCGCCGCGCGTGCCGATCACGCCGACCGAGCAATGCGGACGCTCCGGCGACAGGTCGACGGGCTTCGGTGCATTGAGCATCATCTGCGCATGGACGAACGCCTCGCGCAGCATGTCGGGATGGAGCGGCTTCAGCAGGTAATCCTGGATACCGCTCGCGACGAGGTCACGGTACAGGCGGACGTCGTTCACCTGGCCAGCGGCGATCACCACCGTGCCGGGCTCGCAGACTTCGGCGAGCGCGTGGATGTCGTTCAGCGGATCGCCCGACTCGGCGAGATCGACGAACAGGATCTGCGGTGATGCGGCAACCGACAGCGACTGGATCGCGTTGCGCAGTCCGCCCTTGTAGATCTTGTCGACCGACCAGCCGAGTTCGGTCGCGATCGGGCGCAATGCCGCCGCGGTCGTCTCGTCGCAGACATAGGCGGCAAAGGGATCGCGACTGGCGGCGCCAGCGGGCTTCCACGGAGCGTTCATCACTTGCCTCCCGGCGTGGCTGCAGCGAGCGAACCGGCACCGGTCGGCGCTTTCTTGCGGTACGTGTCGATCGCCTTGTACGAGGCGGCGGTATCGGTGGTCTCCGCGCCTTCCTTGCCGCGCACGAGGTCGGCAGGATTGGCGATCATCGCCGCGAGGTTGCTGTTGATCGCGCAGCCGAAGTTGGACGACGTGTTGGATTCGAACTCGTTGGTCGCGTTGCGCGACCAGTCCGGACAGTGCGGCACCTGCGCGCGCATCCGGCTGACCACCACCCGAATCGATCCTGGCGTGACCGAGGCCGGGGTGACCGGCGCGTCGTCGCTCAGCAACAGGCCATAGCTCGCGACCACCGCGGCGACGTCGCCGTGCGCGGCGGGGCCTTCGCCCGCGGGATCGTCGATGGCTACGCGGTCGCCATAGCCGAGCCGCATCGCGTTCATCCAGCCGGCAAGCCGTTGCTGTTCGCCCGGCGCCAGTGCGCCGCCCGACACGCCGAGATCGAGCGCGTAGTCGGAGCGGCTCACGACCGGTTGGTGGACCGATTCAAGCCCGCGATTCTCGGTACCCATGCACCCGCCGAGCAACAGCGCGGGGACGAGGGACGCTAACAGGATCGACTTGGTGATCATCGGAAATCCTTGATGCGGTGTTCGCGAGCGGCGGGGCAGGGGCCGGCTCAATTCGAGAAACCTGGCGCGGGCACGGCGCCCTTCTTGGTCTTGGCGCCATTCCCGTTGGCAGGGCGCGCGGCGATATCGTCCTCGCTGCGGCGGACATCGCTACGCGGCATCGGCATGACCGGGGCGGCGGCACCGATCGCCGGTGGAACATAGGAAGGCCGCGCGATCGTGGGCACCGGCCGCTTGCCGCCGCCGGTGGCGCTGAGCGTACCCAACAGTACGCGGTCGATATCAGTCGGTGCGCGCGCACCGTCGGTCGGCAGCGCGATGTCGCTGGCGTTGTTGACCGGCTTCACCAGATACGGCGTGATGACGATCACGAGTTCGGTCTCGTTGCGCTGGAAGGCGTTCGAGCGGAACAGCGCGCCGATGATCGGCAGGTTCGCCAGCCCCGGCGTCTTGTCGTAGCTGTTGTTGTTGTTGTTCGACAGCAGGCCGCTGATCATCATGCTCTGGCCCGAGCCGAGTTCCACGGTCGTCTCGGTACGACGAGTCGTGAGGCCGGGCACGCGCGTGCCGCTGAGCGTGATCGCGTTGGCGTAATCGAGCTGCGACACTTCGGGGCGTACCCGAAGCGAGATCCGACCATCCGACAAGACCGTGGGGGTGTAGGCGAGGCTGATGCCGTATTGCTTGTACTCAACCGAGATCGTGCCGAGCGCCTGCGCCAGCGGGATCGGTATCTCGCCGCCTGCCAGGAACGTGCCCGTTTCACCCGACAGAGCGGTCAGGTTCGGGTTGGCGAGCATCGTTACCTGACCCAGCGTTTCACCGAGATCGATCGCGCCGAGCAGGTCCATGCCGAGTAGGCGCCCCGCCAGGCCGACGGTTGAGCCGATCGCGGCCTTGGCAGGAAAGCCGAAAAGTGTGTTGCCGGGGAAGGCGCCATTGGCGTCGATGGGCGCATTGGGAGCATTGATAACGCCGGGCACGGTCGTGATGGTGCCCTGGCGACCCTGGGCGATGTTGAATAGGAAGTTACCCGAACTCCGGCTCGTCAGGTTCACACCAATATTCTTGACGAAGTTCCGCGTGACTTCGGCGACGCGTACCTGGAGATTTACCTGCAGAGGCGTCGCCGTCTTCAGTCGCGACAGGACCTTTGTCGAATCACCGACGAACGCCTGCACCAGCCGTTCGGCTTCGGCGGCATCCTCGGGTGCGGCGACCGTACCCGTGAGCAGGATCAACCCGTTCATCGGCGTCGCGACGACCTGTGCCTCGGGCATCGCGAGCCCAAGCATCTGCTGCACCGAATCGAGGTTGTTGCCGACGCGAATGGTCGAGGCGTAGACGACGCCGCCGCCCTTCGCAGTTGCCGAGATCGTCGTCTCGCCGGTCTTCTTGCCGAACACGTAGAGCTGCGTCGGCGAGCGGACCTGAACGTCGGCGATGGTGTCGTCGGCGACGAACAGGTCGCTCATCGGCCGCGCCAGCGTGACGAGACGTCCGCGACCGGTGTTGACCTGGACGACGGGCAGTCCCGAGGGGGTGGCCTGCGTACGAGCCTGAGCCCGCTGGGCATGCTGGGCGAGCGCGGGGACGGATGGTGCGGCGGTGGCCGCGGCAAGGGCGACCGCGAGCGGCCAACCCATCTGCCGTCCGACTGGGCGCGTCATGGCGATACGCATCTTAATTCTTCCCCCCGACCGGAACCATGGTCACCGCGTTGCCGCGGGCGACCCGTACGGCCGGGCCCTGCACCACGACCGGTGCCCCGCCACCGGACTGCGGCGCACTCATCATCTGCATAGGACGACCGTCTTCGCCGCTGGATGCCTTGCCGGGCACCGTGCTGCGCTGGTACCGCGAGACGTCGGCGCCGGTCTGATAGCTACCCGCGCCGGAGCTCGGCTGGCCGGCGACACGCACCAACATCGCCTTCTCCGCCTTCGGATCGGTACCGTCGGGTACCTTCACCGCGCCGGACGCGATCGCTTCCTCGAGTTCGGCCGAATTGTCGGCGATCGACCGAAGCGACAGCGACAGCGAGCCGAGCGTCTGCGCGAGCGCGACCTGTTCGGCCATCTTCGGCGTCGCCTCGATCGTCACGTTGGAGAACGTCTTGACCTCCGTCTTGCCGTCCGCACCGACCAAATTGTCGGTCCGCTGATCGGTCGCGAGCACGCGGATGTTGCGCATGATCGTTTCGGACACCTTCAATGGATCACCATCGCCACCGCCCCTGACCGCCTGGGTCAGCACGAGGTCGATTCGGTCGCCGGGAAACACGAACCCGGCGACCGCGGCCTGTGCCGAGACGGGGACGGTGACCGCGCGCATGCCGGGCCCGAGTGCCGCGGCGAGGAACCCTCGATCGCCGGGCTTCACCAGCGCGCCCTGCGTCACCGGCTGTCCGGCGGTGATGATGCTGCGCACCACCGTGCCCTGCAGCGATTTCAGGTCGGTCTTGTCGCGGAGGTAATAGGCGTTGTCGACCAGCTCCTTCGGCCAGGGCTGGAACTTCAGCGCCGTGGCGTCGAGTATCGTGCCGACCGGGAGCGAGCGGGTTGCGACCAGGACTTCGGGGCCGTCGATGACCGGCGCGGCGATTGCGGTCGCGCCAGCTTGCGGCGCCGAACTGCCGGCGATCAGCGTTCGGGCGAAGAAGGCCGTGACGGCTGCGACTATAAGCGCGCCGACCAGCAAAATGATCTTGCGTGTATCCATGACTAGATCGTGCCTTTCAGGCGCCGCGAATGTATTTCGACGTTAATCATCACTGAAACTGGTTAAGGAGTGGTTCGCGCAGCGCAACAAGTCCGGCGATTGCTATTGCCACACCGTAGGGAACCTCGATCTGTCCGGCGTTCTTCTTGGCGCGATGCTCGATCATCATGACGAGCGTGACGAGGCCGCCGACGATCGACATCACCATCAGCATCGACAGGAACGCCGGGAACGGCAGCCACAGCGAGAGCGCGACGATCAGCTTAACGTCGCCGCCACCCATCATGCCGAAGTGGAAGGCTACCAGGAACAGCGCGAAGACGACGAGCGCGACGCCGATCTGCAGCGCCATGTCGGGCCATGGGTCGAGTCCGTTCGCATACCACCACAGCGGCGCCAGCAGAGCGACCGCCGCGGTCTTCCAGTTCGCGATCTCCCGCGTCCGCGCATCCTGGATACCCGCCGAGACCAGCAGGCCGCCGAGCACCAGAATCAAAATTGGAAGAGCAATGTTCCATCCCATCGGCTAGTCCCTAACGGACATGGCTTTCGAAAAAGTAACCGTGCTTGGAGGAATTTCGAATGATGCCACGGGTTTGCGCATGACGATCGATCCGGCAGCCGTGCGTCGGACGATTCCGGACAAGGCGCGCATCGGCTATTGGACCGCGCCCGACGGCTGGAAGCTGCGCCGATTCGACTGGCCGGCACAGTCACCGCGCGGGCGGATGCTGTTCCAGACGGGGCGCGGCGATATCTTCGAGAAGTATCTCGAGACGTTCGCGCATCTGCACGCATCGGGTTGGTCGGTGACGGCGTTCGACTGGCGCGGGCAGGGCGGGTCGGGGCGTTTGTCGAGCGATCCGCATGTCGGGCATGCGAACGACTACCGGGTGTTCGATGCCGACCTTGCGGCGTTCTGGTCGGATTGGAGCGCGGAGGACGCGGGCCACGGCCTGCCACGCGTTATACTCGGCCATTCGATGGGCGGGATGATGGTGATGCGCGCGCTTGCCGATCGGTCGACCCAGCCCGATGCGGCGATCCTGGTCGCGCCGATGATCGGGTTGAAGGGGCCGTTCGGCGCGGCCTTCAGCGCACGGATCGCGCGGTGGATCGCCGGCCGCGGCGACCCTGCGCGCGCGGCATGGCGCAGTAACGAGCGGCCGGGATCGGTCGCCTCGCGCCGGTCGCTGCTGACGCACGACGCCGATCGCTACAGCGACGAGGGATGGTGGCAGGCGGCGCATCCCGAACTCGTGCTGGGGCCACCGAGCTGGGCGTGGCTCGCACAGGGGTTCGCGGGCGCTGCGGCGCTGGCGAGCGATCCGCGGGTCGAGTCGATCGATACGCCCGTGCTGATGCTGATTGCGGAGGCCGACAAGCTGGTCGATCCGCGTGCGGCGCTCCGCCTTGCCGGGCGGTTGCGCAATGCGCAGGTCGTTCGCTTCGGGTCGGAGTCCGCGCATGAGATCCTGCGTGAGGCTGATGGCGTGCGAGATCGGGCGTTGTCGGCGATCGATTCGTTTCTGGATGCGTGCGCGGTCCGACGGTGACGAAAACCTACGATATCGCGATCGTCGGCTCGGGCATGGCGGGCGCTAGCCTGGCCGCGGCTATCGGGTTGCAGGCGCGTGTGCTCGTCCTGGAGGCGGAGGACGCGCCCGGTTATCACGCGACGGGGCGCTCGGCCGCCTTCTGGTCGGAAACGTACGGCGGGCCGGATATTCAGCCGCTGACGACGGCGTCCGGTCCGCTGTTGCGGGCAGGGGGCCATCTGGCGCCGCTCGGTTCGCTGCACGTCGGCCGCGCCGAGGACGAAGCGGCGATGGACGCGTTCCTTGCCGACTTCGCGGATAGCGACGTGCGGCTGGACCGAGTCGATCCTTCCGCTTTCGTGCCCGGCCTTCGCCCGGAATGGATGCTGGGCGTGCAGGAAGCGACCTGTGCCTATATCGACGTCGCCGCGCTCCACGCCGAAAGCATCGCCACCGCGCGCCGGGCGGGTGCGGTCTTCGTCACCGATGCCGCGTTTGCCGGAGCGACGCGCGCCGACGGGATCTGGACGATCGAGACGAAGGCAGGTGCGTTCCAGGCAAGGACGATCGTCAACGCGGCCGGGGCCTGGGCGGATACGATCGCAGCGCGGGCCGGCGTCCGCCCGCTAGGCTTGCAGGCCTATCGCCGGACGATGGTGCAACTGCGTACCGACCCCGGCGCACCCGAAGGGCTGCCGCATATCGCCGACATTGCCGGTCGCTTCTATTTCAAGCCCGAGCTCGGCGGTCGGTTGTGGCTCAGCCCGCACGACGAGACGCCGACGGCCCCGTGCGACGCCGCGCCTGAGGAGATCGACGTCGCGATCGCGATCGATCGGTTCGAGCAGGTCGTCGACTGGCGAGTCGCGGCGGTCGAGCGACGCTGGGCGGGCCTGCGCACGTTCGCGCCCGATCGCCTGCCGATCTATGGTTTCGACCGCGACGTGCCCGGCTTTTTCTGGTGCGCGGGGCAGGGCGGCTTCGGCATCCAGACCGCCCCTGCGGCGGCGCTGCTCGCCGCCAGCCTGCTGCTCGGCGTCAGTCCCGATCCCGCAGTCGCGGCGATCGACGCCGCACGCTATTCGCCCGCTCGGTTCTAGGTTTACTTGCGCCCGGCCGCCACCGCGGCATCGCTCGCCAGCTTGTCCGCGCGCTCGTTCTCCGGGTGGCCGGCATGGCCCTTGACCCACTGCCATTCGATCTTGTGCCGCGCCACCGCCGCCAGCAGCGCGTGCCACAGTTCCGCGTTCTTGACGGGCTTCTTGTCGGCGGTCTTCCAGCCGTTGCGCTGCCAGCCCTTCACCCACTTGGTGAGGCCATCCATCACGTATTTGCTGTCGGTATACAGCGTTACCGCGCACGGCCGGGTCAGCGCATTGAGCGCCTCGATCGCTGCGGTCATCTCCATCCGGTTGTTGGTCGTCGGCGTCTCGCCGCCCGACAATTCCTTCTCGTGCGCGCCCATGCGGATCACCGCGCCCCAGCCGCCGGGGCCCGGATTGCCCTTGCACGCGCCATCGGTGAAGATCTCGACCTTGGTGATGGAAACGGGAGCTTCGTCAGTCATGCAAACAGGTCGTCCTTGAGATACGTCTCGAGCCGCCGCCAATAGGCGAGTGGATCCTTGCGCGTCACCAGCGCATCGGCCGGCGTGTTGAGCCAGTCCCACGCGCGCGTCAGCAGGAACCGCAGGCATGCCCCCCGCGCCAGGATCGGCAGCGCGGCGCGCTCGGCGTCGGACAACGGAAAGCGGCTGGCATAGCCGTCGATCAGCGCCTTGCCGATCGCCGGGTCGTAATTCTCGCCATTGCCGTCGAACGCCCACGACGTGTGCATCACCGCCAGATCATAGGCGCGGACGTCGGTGCAGGCGAAATAGAAGTCGATCACCCCGGTCACGCGGTCGCCGAGCATCAGCACGTTGTCGGGAAACAGGTCCGAATGGATCGCCGCCATCGGCAGGTCGCGCGGCCATTCCGCCAGGACCGCCGTCAACGCTGCCTCGGTCCGGTCGAACAGCTCCGGTTCGATCGTGTCGATGTCGCGGCCGCAGCGCTCCAGGAACGGCCGCCACGTGTCCGCGCCGAGCGGGTTGGGGCGGACCTGGTCGAACCCGGCGAGGCTGTTGTGCATCTGCCCCATCGCCGCAGCCGCCGCAAACGCCTGCGCCGCGGTTGGATGCGATACCGAAACCCCGGTCAGGAACTCGATCAGGCATGCCGATCGTCCGGCGAGCTGCTGGATTGCCACGCCGTCACGATCGGGCAATGCGCGCGGTACGGGATTGCCGTCGGCCGCGAGATGATCGAGCATGTCGAGGAAGAACGGCAGGTCGTCGGTCGACGTCCGTTCCTCGTACAGCGTCAGGATGAAGCGGTCTGCGGTCGTCTCGACGAGGTAGTTGCTGTTCTGCACGCCCTCCGCAATGCCCTTGGCGGATAGGAGTTCGCCCCGATCGTAGCGCGCGAGGAACGCGCCCAGCGCCTCCGCCGACACCTGCGTATAGACCGCCATGCTAGGCGGCCGCCTCCAGTCCGCGTGGCAGCTTGAACGCGATCGTCTCGCGGTTCGTCTCGACCTCGCGCTCCGACACCGTGAAGCGCTCCGACAGCCGGTCGACCAGTTCGCGGACCAGCAATTCGGGCGCCGATGCGCCAGCCGTGATCCCCAGCGTGCCGACGCCGGCCAGGAAGTCCCAGTCGAGCTCGCTCGCGCGCTGGATCAGCATCGCTGGCGTCCCCTCGCGCTCGGCAACCTCGACCAGCCGCACCGAGTTGGACGAGTTCGGCGCACCGATCACCAGCACAGCATCGACGCTGTGCGCGATCGCCTTGACCGCGGTCTGGCGGTTCGACGTCGCGTAGCAGATGTCCTCGCCCCGTGGCGGCAGCATCTGCGGGAAGCGGCGCTGCAACGTCGCCACCACGGCGGCGGTATCGTCCACCGACAGAGTCGTCTGCGTCAGGAAGGCGAGGTTGGTGTGATCGATCGGCATGAACACCTCGGCGTCCTCGACCGTCTCGATCAGCGACATCGCGCCCGCCGGAACCTGTCCGAACGTGCCGATCACCTCGGGATGCCCGGCATGGCCGATGAACACGATATGCCGCCCCTGCGCGACCAGCCGCTCGGCCTGGCGGTGCACCTTCGACACCAATGGACAGGTCGCGTCGAGATATTCGAGCCCGCGATTCTGCGCGTCGAGCGGCACCGACTTCGGTACGCCATGCGCCGAGAACACGACGGGTGCGCCATCAGGCACCTCGTTCAGTTCCTCGACGAAGATCGCGCCCTGCGCCTTCAGCGTGTCGACGACGAACTTGTTGTGAACGATCTCGTGGCGGACATAGACCGGCGCCCCGTGTTTCTCGATCGCCAGTTCGACGATCCGGATCGCGCGGTCGACGCCTGCGCAAAAGCCTCGGGGTGCTGCGATCAACAGTTCGAGCGGCGGCTTGTCGATTGGGCTCATGATGCCACGCCTCTACGCGATTGCTTGCCTGGACGATAGCCGGTTCCTATGGTGCGCCGCGACAGGGGCCGCTTGCGACATGCGGTGGCCCTTTCGCTCGTTCGAGAAGGTAAGCGTCGCCGTGAAAGCCCCCATCCTAGCCGTTTCTGCGTGTGCGATCTTGTTGAGCGGGTGCGCCGGCAAGGGCGAAGTCGATGCGACTGGCGGCATTTCCGCAGTCCGCTCGGTCTGCCCGCCCGTGGCGATCCCGGCAGCGACCGGCGACATCACGCTGTTCGATCCGGTCACCAGCCGCGACCAGTCGGCGATCGACGTCGCCGGCTTCATGACCAACGTCCGATCGACCTGCGCGGATGCGACGGATCAGGTCGTGACCAACGTGACGTTCGACATCCGCGCTCGCCGTACGCGTACCGAGGCGGCGCGCGACGTGACGTTGCCGTATTTCATCACGGTCGTGCGCGGCGGCAGCGCGGTCGTCGCGAAGCGCATCGGCCGTGTGACGTTGCACTTCGCCGCCGGACAAGCGCTGGCATCGGCGTCGGCCACGACGACGGCAACGGTATCGCGCGCTGCGGCCACCTTGCCGGAAGACGTTCGGGAAAAGCTGACCCGCAAGCGCAAGGCAGGCGATCAGGACGCTGCGGTCGATCCGCTGAGCACGCCGGAAGTTCGCCAGGCCGTGCTGCGTGCGAGCTTCGAGGCGCTGGTCGGGTTCCAACTCACCGACGATCAGTTGAAGTATAACGCCACGCGCTAAATACGCCGCGCGGCTGTCGCCTACGGCATGCCAGAACGAAAGTACGGCCCCCTCTTCGCATGAAGAGGGGGCCGTAATCTTACTTGTCGCTGCGGACCAGTTCGGTCGCGGCGAGGTGTTCCGCCAGGAACCATACCTGCGGTTCGTGCGTGCGGATGATGTTGCTCACCAGTAGATCGTTGGTGCCGTCGTCGCCCGATTCGTCGGCAGCTTCGGCGCCTTCATGAGCCTGACGCAGGATGATCTCATGCGCTTCGAGCAGGCGCGCGAGCTGCGTCGGGACGTCTTCGCGACCCTTTGGCGGGCGGGGGATGGTCGTCATCTCCGCGACATCGTGCGACATCGCGATCGAGATACCGCCAAGCGCCATGATGCGTTCGGCGATGAGATCGACGAGTGCTGCCTGCTCTTCATAATGCTTGTCGAGCAGCAGATGCAGTTGGTAAAAAGTCGCGCCCGACATCTGCCAGTGATGCTTCTTGTACATGTCGCGGATCGTCATCGTGTCCGCGAGCACCTGGTTCAGCGTTGCAACGCTCTGGGCGCGGGCATTGTCTTCAAGTGCGATCGGGAGCTTCTTCAGCGTCCCATAAGGCTGGATCTCGCGATATTCGACCTTGTACTGTGGCTGTGCCTCGACCGAAACATCGGTGTCCGCCTTGATCAGCTTCGCGGGTTTCTTCGCCATTCGGAATTCCTGTCTGTTCGGGTGAACTCGACCGACATAACGCACGAGCGAACGTATCGATAGCAGATCAAATCCTCGTTCAGTGTGATCGCGACGACGCACCTGCTCTTGACTGGATGGCGTCGGCGAAGGAAGCGGGCGCGGTAAACGTGTTGGGAGTTGAGGATGACGGAAGCACCGCTGGTCGCAGGTATCGAACTTGGCGGCACCAAATGCATCTGCATTCTTGCGCGCGGCCCCGACCAGATCGAAGAAACCGTGCGGATTCCGACCACGCGCCCCGAAGAGACGCTGGCCGCGATCGAGGCAGTGCTGGACCGGTGGAGCGGGTTCGTGGCGATCGGTATCGCGAGCTTCGGGCCGGTCTCGATCGATCGCCATTCGGGGGATTACGGCCATATCACCTCGACGCCGAAGCCGGGCTGGGCCGGGACCGACATCGCGGGACGGCTGAGCCGACGTTACGGCGTGCCCACGGGCTTCCATAGCGACGTGGTCGGCGCGGCGCTGGCCGAAGCATTTTGGGGGGCGGCGAAGGGCCTGCCGGACATCGCCTATGTCACGGTCGGCACGGGCGTCGGCGCCGGCATGATCGCGGGCAACCGTCCGGTCGATGGCCTCACGCACTCCGAACTCGGCCATATCCGCCCCGCTCGATTCCAGGGTGACGACTGGATAGGCAATTGCCCGTTCCACGGCGCTTGCATCGAGGGACTGGTCGCGGGACCCGCCATCGCGGCACGGATCGGCTTTCCGGCGGACGAAGCGCCCGCCGAGCATCCGGTCTGGGATAACGTCGCCGATGCGCTCGGCCAGCTTTGCCATACGCTCGTGCTGACCGGTATCCCGCGGCGGATCGTGATGGGCGGCGGCGTGATGGGGGCATCGCATCTGTTCCCGCGGGTTCGAGCGGCGATGACGCGGAGCCTCGGCGGGTACATCACGCTGCCCGAGGTCGCGCTGGTCGATACGTTCATCGTGCCGCCTGCGTTAGGCAACAACGCCGGGCCGCTTGGCGCAATCGTGCTGGGCGCTCAAGCACTTGGACATAAGTTACAAACATCGTTCACAGCGTCTTAACTGCTTTAGGTTACTATCCTTCGTGACGATGAAGGCACTTGGCGTACCGCAAGGCACGGATGCGTTGGCCGGTGAAGGACGGTAATGATGCGCATTCTGATCGTGGACGACGAGCCAGCGATGCATGACAGCTACCGGCGCAGCTTCGCCGGTCAGCGATCGGAGAGCGGCGAAGCGCTCGGCGCGATGGCGGCGGACCTGTTTGGAGGGAACGCCGGCGATCTGCGCCGCGGGGATATCGCCGGCTTCGCGCTGACGCATGCGCATCAAGGGCTGGACGCGGTCGCGGACGTCGCGCGGGCGTTGGCGGAAGGCGGACCGTTCGCGGTCGCGTTCATCGATATCCGCATGCCGCCCGGTATCGACGGGCGCGAGACGGCGCAGCGGATCCGGGCGCTCGACCCGGAGATCAACCTCGTCATCGTCACCGGATTTTCCGATTTTTCGCCGATCGAAATCAGCAAGGTTGCCGGGCCCGCCGACAAGATCTTCTACATCGCCAAGCCGTTCGAGGTCGCCGAGGTGACACAGACCGCGACGGCGCTTGCGAAGCGGTGGGAAATCGATCGCGAGTTGAAGGCGGCCCGCGTCACGCTGGCCGCGCAGGTTGTTCAACTCGAAGAGCAAAGCGCCGAATTAGCCGCGAACGAGAGTCGCGCGGTGCATATGGCGACGCATGACTCGCTGACCGATGCGCCGAACCGGCTCGCGTTCCTGCGCGCGTTGGCCGAACGAACGCGCGCGGCGGGACTGTTCGCGACGGTGATGGTCGATCTGGATCGGTTCAAGCTGGTCAACGACACGCTTGGCCATCTGGCGGGCGACGCGCTGATCCGCGAAATCTGTGCGATCCTGCAGCGATCGGCGCCGGAGGGAGCATTGGTGGCCCGGCTCGGCGGGGATGAGTTCGGCATCCTGTTCGAGACGTCCGGCGAGGCGGCGGGCGTCATGGCGTGCGAGCGAGTCGTCGCGGCGTGCTCGGTCAGCCTGCAGGTGTTCGGCAATTCGGTGCAGGGCGGCGCGTCGGCGGGCGTGGTCGTCAGCGAGGGCGGGCAGGGCCGCGATCCAGTCGACGTCATGCGACGGTCCGACTTGGCGCTCAACGACGCCAAGCGCGGCGGTCGCGGCATCGTTCGCCTGTTCGACGAGAGCATGGACGAAGGCATTCGCTTTCGCCGACGGGTCGAGGGTGGGCTGAGCCAGGCGATTGCTAAGGGCGAGCTGAGCCTGGTCTATCAACCGATCGTGTCGCGCGACGCGGTCGAGGTCATCGGTTTCGAGGCGCTCATCCGCTGGAACACCGACGAATATGGCGCGATGAGCCCGAGCACGTTCATTCCGATCGCCGAGGAATCGAACCTGATTCACGAACTGGGCGACTGGGTGCTGGGCGAGGCGTTACACGTCCTGAAGCAATGGCCCGGTCAGTATGTCTCGGTCAATTTCTCGCCGCGCCAGTTTCGCCGTCACAATTTCGTCGGGCATATCATGGAAAGCGTCGAGCGCGCCGGGATCGAGCCTGCGCGGTTGCAGATCGAGATCACCGAGACCGCGATCTTCGACGATGCCGAACGGGCGGCGGAAACGCTCTACAAGCTGCGCCAGATGGGGTTCCGGATCGCACTCGACGATTTTGGGACGGGATATTCGAGCCTGTACAACATCCGCAAGTTCGCGCTCGATTGCCTGAAGATCGACCGCTCGTTCATCGATGGCATGGGCCGGGAGCGCGAAAGCGCGGCGATCGTGCATTCGATCATCCATCTCGGTCGCGCGCTGGGGCTGGGCGTGATTGCCGAGGGGGTCGAGACCGACGCGCAGGTCCAGGCGCTCAAGCTGGCTGGAGCGAGCCATTTCCAGGGATATTTCTACTCGCGACCGGTTGCGGCGGATGTCGCACTCGAAATGGCAAACGCGCGCTATCTCGGCGGCGAAGACGATGTGGCGGGTGACGGACCGACGGCACCGCGGCAATTGGGCAACGGAATGCTGAACTAGTGCCGACTGTCGGGATGGGTCGCGTTCCGGCGACGCTGGGGCGGCAATTCGGCAAGATGCGGCGGCCTGCGTCGCTTGGTGCGAAACTCGTGCTGATCATGACGGGCGTGGCGCTGTGCGGGACGGTCGCGATCACGGTGTTGCTGGCGTTGATCATCACGCCGAGCTTTACCAAGCTCGAAGACGCGGCGATCGCCGGGCAGGTCGAACGAACGCGCGCGATGCTGTCCAAATACGCTGCCGGGGTCCAGGCGGAAGCACGAGACCGCCGCGATGCAACGAAGCTATCCGAGGCAAGGCTTGCGCCTGGTAGTCGCGCTATGCCTGCGACGCGATCACTTCCTGCCGATGGCGTTGCCGAGATCACAGCAAACGGGCGTCTTGCTCGCGCGAGTTGGAACGGACCGCCGGGTTCGACCTCGTCGCAACAATGGATTGATTTGCTCGATCGTACGGACTTCGCGCATGTGCTTGGTCGGCGTCGTTCGGCGCGGTTCTATGCGCGGCTGGGGAATAGTGTCGCAGCGGTAGGTGTCGCGCGAATGGGGGGGGCGAGCGGCGCGGATACCGGGCAAGGTTATATCGCGGTCGCACGCGTGATAACCGCCAAGCAAATATCCGAAGCTTTGGGTGTCGACGCGACGTTAGACGTCGGTTCCAGCAGTTCGGGGGTGGCGACCTATCGAGGGTCGAGAGCGGCAATTGCCGTGCCACTGATCGGCGCCGATGGACGCGCCGTGGCCACGGTTCGGTTTGCCGTGCCAAGTGATGCAACGCGGCTCGGCAGGCGCGTGCTGGTGTTTGCGATCGTGGGATCGATCGTGCTTCTGCTGTTCGTGCTCATCGTGCTGCGTCGCCTCATAGCGCAACTCGTGCTGCGTCCGTTGCTGCGCATCGAGAACCATATGCGCCGAGTTCGCGCGTCGGGATCCCTAACCCTGCTCGAGGAGGATGAACGGCGCGACGAGATCGGTTCGCTCGGGCGCAACTTCAACGCAATGTTGCAGCAATTGAAGGATCTGCGTGAACAGATCGGCGTGCAGTCGTTCGATCTCGGACGGAGCGAAAGTGCGGTGGCGGTGATGCACAACGTCCGCAACGCGCTGAACCCGATCAGCACGATCCTCAGCCGCGAGATCGCGCAGGTGCCGCCGATCGACCGCGCCATGCTCGACCGGGCGATCGAGGAACTTGCTCGTGGCGACGTTTCGGACGAACGCCGCGAGAAGCTGGCCGCGTTCGTCACCGCGGCGATCGACGCGGAAGCCGCCAATCGCGAATCCACGCGTCACGAACTCAGCATCGGCCGGGAGGCGATGGGGCATGTGCTGGAGATCATCGGCCAACAGCAGCAAGGCGCGCACGAACGTCCGGCGCTGGAGATATGCGACGTCACCACGATCATCGCGCGCAATGCGACGATCGTCCGCTATCTGGACGGCGCTTCGATCGCGTTCGGATTTCCCGCGGGACCTAATCTGGTCATGGCGAACCGGCTGATTCTTAGCCAGGTAATCGGCAACCTGTTTGCCAATGCGGCCGAATCGATCGTTGCGCGCGGGACCGGTAGCGGATCGATTGTTACCGCCATCGAACCGGGCGATGGCAACGTGACGATCGAGATTCGCGACGATGGCGAGGGGATCACGCCCGAGGTCGCGGCGACGCTGTTCCACCGCGGCTTCTCCACGCGTGCGCATAAGTCTGGCGGTCTGGGGCTGCACTGGTGCGCCAATTCGGTGAACGCGATGCAGGGTTCGCTGCGTCTGGAGAGCGAGGGGCCGGGGCAGGGCGCGGTTGCGATCCTGACGCTGCTGGCGCCCGATGCAGGGGTCGTCGAACTGGTTTGACCTACAACAGGCTTGGCTGCACTTCGTCGTCTTCGCCCATGATACCGGACAATGTCAGCCCGAGGAGGCGCACGCCGTCCGGCACGGGCAATTGCGCCATCAGCAGGTCGAGGCCTGCCGAGAGGAATGCGGCCTTGTCCGTGACCGGTGCCTGCGACGATCGTGCGCGCGTGATCGTGCGGAAGTCGGCGTGGCGCAGCTTAAGCGTGACCGTGCGACCGCGGGTGCCGTGCCGTTCGATCCGCACCCATGCCGCATCCGCCACCCGGTGCAGCGCCGCGCGCAGATCCTCCGCCGTCGTCAGGTTCGTCTCGAACGTCCGTTCCGCACCGACCGACTTGGCGGCCCGGTTGACGCGCACGGGCCGGTGATCGATGCCGCGTGCCGCGCCGTAGAGATAGTCCGCATAGCTGCCGAAATGCGCCTGCAGGAACGCGAGCGTCATGCCGTAGAGATCCGCGCCGGTGAGGATGCCGAGCCGCTCCATCTTCTGCGCGGTCACTGGTCCGACACCGTGGAAGCGCTTGACCGGCAGTGACTGGACGAACGCCGCGCCGCGCTTCGGCGTGATGATGCAGATGCCGTCGGGTTTGTTCTGGTCCGAGGCGAGCTTGGCGATGAACTTGTTGTAGCTGACACCGGCGGACGCGGTGAGGCCGGTATCAGCCTTGATCCGCGCACGGATTTCCTCCGCGATCGCGGCTGCTGTGCCGAGCCCGCGGATGTCCTCGGTCACGTCGAGATACGCTTCGTCGAGCGACAGCGGCTCAATCAGGTCGGTATAGTCGGCGAAGATCGCGCGGATCCGGTCCGAGACTTCGCGGTACACGTCGAACCGGGGGGGCACGAACACGAGGTCGGGACATTTTCGGATCGCGGTGACCGACGGCATCGCGCTGCGAACGCCGAACGCGCGCGCCTCGTAGCTCGCGGCCGCCACCACGCCCCGCGCACGCGATCCGCCGACTGCCACCGGCCGGCCCTTGAGCGAGGGATCGTCGCGCTGTTCGACCGACGCGTAGAAGGCGTCCATGTCGACATGGATCACCTTGCGCTGCGCCGGCGGCTGGGTAGGAGGAGCGGCCATCGTCATCCCAGATAGGGCGGCCGGGCGCGACGATACAGGGCATTCACGCAACCAAACCGCACGCCACGCATATCAGTCGGCAACGGACGAAGGGATACCGATGCAGGTTGGGACGGAGTGCTGGCGGATCGAACGCGCCGAACGGATGGCGGTGATCGTCGATGCGGCGGACTATTTCCGGACGGCGCGCGTCGCGATGCTGGGGGCCAAACGCCGCATCCTGCTGATCGGCTGGGACTTCGATGCGCGTATTTTGCTCGAGCCGGGCGTCGATCGGCCGGGCGAACCCAAGACGCTGGGCGCGTTCATGCACTGGCTGGTCGAGCGCGAACCCGAACTCGAGATCTTCGTGTTGCGCTGGGATACCGGGGCGATCAAGTCGCTGTTCCGCGGATCGACGCTGTTCACGATGATCAAGTGGATGCGACACAAGCGGATCCATACCAAGCTCGACGGGCATCACCCGACCGCGGCGTCGCATCACCAGAAGATCGTCATCATCGACGACGCGCTGGCGTTCTGCGGCGGGATCGACATGACCGGCGACCGCTGGGACACGCGCGATCACCACGACGGCGATCCGCACCGCGTCCAGCCATCGGGCAAGCCGTACAAGCCATGGCACGACGCGATCAGCGCGGTGCAAGGACCCGTCGCGCACGCGCTGGGCGAACTGTTCCGCCGGCGCTGGCGACTGGCGGGGGGCAAGCCGATGGCGGCGGGCGTGCCGGGCGGGACGTTCTGGCCCGAGGGGCTGGCGGTCGATTTCCGCAACGTCGACGTCGGCATCGCGCGGACCGAGCCGGAGATGTCGGACCAGGCGCCGGTGTCCGAGAGCGAGGCGCTGTTCCTGGGGCAGATCGCCCGCGCGAAGAAGCATCTGTATATCGAGAGCCAGTATTTCGCGTCGCGGAAAGTGGCGGAGGCGGTGGCACGGCGGCTCGACGAGGCGGACGGGCCGGAGATCGTCATCATCAACCCGACTGTGGCGCAGGGGTGGCTGGAGCCGCTGGCGATGGATACGGCGCGGGCGCGGTTGATGGAGGCGCTGCACCGGCGCGACACGCACCGGCGGCTGCGGATGTATCATCCGTACACCAAGGACGGCGCGCCGATCTATTGCCACGCAAAGATCCTTATCGCCGATGACGACGTGTTTCGGTTGGGGTCTTCGAACGTCAATAATCGGTCGCTGCGGCTCGATACGGAGTGCGACCTGGCGATCCGGGCTGTCGATGCGGCGACCGCGGAGGGGATTGCGGCGATCCGGGACGGGTTGATGGCGGAGCATCTCGGTGTCGCGGTTGAGGTGGTCAGTGCGATGATCGCCGAGACGGGCTCGTTGATCGAGACTATCGAGAGGTTGCGGCAGGAGCGGGTCGGCGTGAGCAAGACGCTGCGGTGTTACGAGGTGCCCGACCTGACTGCGGTCGAGGCTTGGTTGGCGGATAACGAGGTGCTGGATCCGGAGGGCCCTCAGGAGATGTTCGAGTCGCTCAGCCAGCGGGGGCTATTTCGGCGGTGGCGGCGTAACGCCTAGCGGGGCGCTGCGTTCGAAAAATAGTCCGTCATCCTGACGAAAGTCAGGATCCAGAGCAATCGAGGACGGCCTTCTGTACCCTGGATCCTGACTTTCGTCAGGATGACGAAATTCGGCGGCTATCCCGAAAAATAGGAAAGGCCGCGGCACCCCCCGATGCCGCGGCCTTCGTGCTCCCGAAAACTGGGGAGTTACGCTACCTGGGATTCGAGCACTTCGTCGGGTTCGCGCAGCACGTAGCCGCGACCCCAGACGGTCTCGATGTAATTTTCGCCGTCGCAGGCGAGGCTGAGCTTTTTCCGCAGCTTGCAGATGAAGACGTCGATGATCTTCAGCTCGGGCTCGTCCATTCCGCCGTAGAGATGGTTGAGGAACATTTCCTTGGTCAAGGTCGTGCCCTTGCGGAGCGAGAGCAGCTCCAGCATCGCATATTCCTTGCCGGTCAGGTGAACGCGGCTGCCATTGACCTCGACCGTCTTCGCATCGAGATTGACCGCCAGCTTGCCGGTGCGGATGACCGACTGGCTGTGCCCCTTCGAACGACGGACGACGGCGTGGATGCGCGCGATCAGTTCCTCCCGGTGGAACGGCTTGGTGACATAGTCGTCGGCGCCGAAGCCGAAGCTGCGGACCTTCGAGTCCATCTCGTTGACGCCCGACAGGATCAGCACCGGCGTCGCGACACGGGCGACACGCAGGCGCTTGAGCACGTCGTATCCGTGCATGTCGGGCAGGTTCAGGTCGAGCAGGATGATGTCGTAATCATACAGCTTGCCCAGATCGAGGCCTTCTTCCCCGAGATCGGTGATGTAGACGTTGAACCCTTCGGTCGTCAGCATCAGCTCGATAGCCTTGGCCGTCGTCGGCTCGTCCTCGATCAGCAGCACTCGCATGCGTCGTCCCCTCTTCGCAAGACCGTCCGACACCCCATGCCAGCCGCTCGACTTCTATTCATTAACCACACAACATCTGAAGGCAAAAGGTTAATTTCGAACTAAGGTTGACGCGGCGAATCGATCGGATCACTGCCGAGCAGTTGAATTCTTTACAAATCTTCACTCGGAGGGCTCGGCGTCAGGTCGGGGCCGAGCAACGTCCGGTGAACCGTCTTCGGGATATCCTCGCCGAGAACCTCGCGCAGATACAGGCTGCGGACGAGCGTGAAGATGACCACCAGCAATGCGGCCGAGAAGAACAATCCGAACAGGCCGAAGATCGTACCGATACCGATGATCGCGAAAACCGTGATCGCGGGCGGGATAGAGATCACGCGGTTCTGCACGTACGGCGTGATGAAATTGGTCTGGACGAGCCGAACGACCGCATAGGTGACGAGCGTGCCGACGATCGACGAGGTCCCTTGCGTCGCGGCGAGTCCTAAAGCGGGGATCATCGCCGCGGTGGGGCCGATATACGGAATGAACTCGGACAATCCGGCGAGCAGGCCGAGCGCGGCAGCGCTGGGGACGTCCGACAACCAGAGACCGATGCCGACCAGGATGCCCATCGTCGTCATCAGGATCAGCGACGAGCCGAGCCACAGCCGCAGCGTCGAGCCGACGTCGAACAGCGCATCCTCGACCGCGGCGCGCTTCGATCGCGGGATCAGCAGCAGGAAGCCGCGTTCGTACACCTTGGGATCGGCGGCGAAGAACAGCGCGCCGACCAGCAGCAACAGGCAGTTGAGGACGAGTTCGCCCGCGCCCGTCACGAGGCCGCCGACGTCCTGCGCGACCTTCGACCCGGCATAGGCCTGTTGCACGGCGTCGACGAGCTTCGCGCCGACCGCGCTTTGCGAGAGATACGCGGCGAGTTGGTCGAGCAGCGCCGGTGTCTGGGCGATCAGCACATTGACCTGGCTGCGGAACTGCACGCCGAACAACCAGACCAGGAACGCGATGACGCCGAGTACGGTGGCGATGCCGAGGCCTAGCGCCGGCTTGCGTGGAACGCGGAGATGGTCGCGGTAGAGATCGGCGATCGCGTGGATGACGATCGCGCCGAGCATCGACCCGAAGGCGAGGATGAGCAGGTCGCCGGCCTTGTAGAGCGCGGCGACGACCGCGACGATCACGATGGTCAGGATGACGCGGCGGATGAAGCGCGAATCGTCTGCATCGGGGGCCAGGCGGTTCATGCCGCGGCCCGCCGAAAAGCCGGAAGTTCACAAAGTGCACACGCTGGCGCGGTTTGTGCGGAGTGTGCACTTCCGGCTTTTGGAGCGGATCCGAGGCTGGCTTGATGGCGGTTTTGCGAGGAGGGCGGGGCGATCATCTTGCGACCGTGGCAGATCGTCGCAGCGTAGGACAGCCGTTCCAAGGACTTAAGGTACGTTCCGGAAACGGCGCTCGCTGATCCTCCCCCGCCAGGGGGAGGTGGCTGGCGCTTGCCAGACGGAGGGGGCGGTAAGCGACGACCGCCGTTCCGTGTCCTCCCCCTCCGTCACCTTCGGCGACACCTCCCCCTGGCGGGGGAGGATTGCAGTATAGCCGTCGTTCGAACTTAAAGTGCGAGGTCGGGGCTACGGTCTGGCTTTACGCGCATCGCCGCGGGGCGTGGGCTGGCTGCGACGCCGACCGTGGGCGAGGGGATCGCGAGTTGCAGCGTGTCCGCGGTCGAGGCCCAATGTTCGGCAAGGACGTCCGGGGTCTCGTTGAGCATCACGCCGTAGGTCGGCACGATCTCGCGGATCTTCGCCTGCCACCCGGCGGTGGCGAGGTGGTTCGGGAACACCTTCTTCAACAGGTTGAGCATGATCGACGGCGCGGTCGAGGCACCAGGCGAGGCGCCCAGCAGCGCGGCGATCGAGCCGTCCTTCGACGCGACGATCTCGGTGCCGAGGCGCAGCACGCCGCCCTTTTCCGGATCGCGCTTGATGATCTGGACGCGCTGGCCTGCCTGCCACAGGCGCCAGTCGGCGTCCTTCGCGCCCGGGAAATACTCGCGCAGTGCGTCCATCCGGTCGCTGTCCGACATGATGAGCTGGCCCGCGAGATATTCGACGAGGTCGAAATCGTCCCAGCCGACCGCGAGCATCGGCCGGAAATTGTCGAGCGTGACCGACGCCGGAAGATCGAAATACGAGCCTTCCTTGAGGAACTTGGTCGAGAAGGTCGCGAACGGGCCGAACAACAGCGCCTGCTTGCCGTCGAGGAAGCGCGTGTCGAGATGCGGCACGGACATCGGCGGCGAACCGACCGCCGCCTTGCCGTAGACCTTGGCGAGATGGCGGTGCGTGATTGCGGGCTTGTCCGCGACGAGGAACGAGCCGCCGACCGGGAATCCGGCATAGTCGTCGGCCTCGGGGATGCCCGACTTCTGAAGGATCGGCAGCGCGCCGCCGCCTGCGCCTGCGAACACGAAGCGTGCCTTGATCACCTGCTTCTCGTCGGTCTTCATGTCGCGCGCGGTGACGCGCCAGCGCGCCTTCTTGCCGCCGATCGTCTCGCGTTCGAGCGAGCGGACCTCATGCCCCGTGGTCAGCGTGAAATTGTCCTGCTTGGCGAGCGAGCCGATGTACTGGCGCGTGACTTCGCCCCAGTCGCAATCGGTGCCGAGCGGCGAGCGCGTCGCGGCGAGCTTCGTGCCGGGCGCGCGGCCCTCCATCATCACCGGCACCCACTGCGAAATCTGCTTCGGGTCGGTGGTGAATTCCATCCCCGAGAACAGCGGGCTCGCCTGGAGCGCGGCGTGGCGCTTTTGCAGGAAGGCGACGTTGGCATCGCCCCACACGAGATTCATGTGCGGCGTCGAATTGATGAACGAGCGCGGGTTGGCGAGGATGCCGGTATCGACCTGGTGGCTGAGGAACTGGCGCGTGACCTGGAACTGCTCGTTGATCTCGACCGCCTTGGCGATCTCGACCTTGCCGTCGGCCTTGTTGACCGGCGTGTAGTTCAGTTCGCACAGCGCGGAGTGGCCGGTGCCGGCGTTGTTCCAGCCGTTCGAGCTTTCGTCGGCGACCTTGTCGAGGCGTTCGACCATCTCGATCGTCCAGGTCGGCTCGAGTTCGCGCAGCAGGACGGCGAGCGTCGCGCTCATGATGCCGCCGCCGATCAGCAGGACGTCGACGGTGCGCTCGGTGGTCGCGGCGTCGGCGTGCGCGATCGGCAACGCGGCTGCACCGCCGGCGACGATCGCCGAGCCGAGCAGGTTGCGGCGGGTCACGCCGGTCTTGGTTTCTGGGGACATCGTGTCGTTAGCGTCTGGCCGCATGGTCATGCCTTTTCGTTTCGGCATGGTCCGCTGTCCCGACACAGGCCGAAGACGACGAGAATCCATGACCGGATTATCGGGTCAGCCACGCGGAAATTACGTAAATCGATACAAATACTACCGACTGAGCGCGGCCGCTGCTCAAAGTCCTCATCCCGGTATCGGGTGTCGTTGGGATCGCGCTGGGGTGCAAACTCGAGCGTTTATCCAGCCTCTTACATGGCATCCGGCCCGGTTTTGCGCAAGGTCGCCGCTTTACGCTTGCCCTGCGTTCGGATCCCGGAGGCGTGCGGCGAGGAAGTCTATGAGTGCTTCGACACGGGCCGGGCGGAGGGGACTTGGCGGGGTCAGGAGGTGGAGACCGATCTTCGCGGGCGCCCAGTCTTCGAGGATCGTGACGAGTGCGCCGGACGCGATATGCCGGTCGACGATGAAGTCGGGGAGGCGCGCGATTCCGAGGCCGGCGATCAGCGCGGGGACGATCGCCTCGCCGCTGTTGGCGGTGAGCTGGCCCTGCAGGCGGACCGAGACGTCCGCGCCGCCGGGGCCGTGGAAGCGCCACGGGCCGACGACGTTCGAATAGCCGACCAATTGGTGCTCGCCGAGTTGTGCCGGGTGCGTCGGGGTGCCATGCTTCGCGAGGTAGCTGGGGGCGGCGACGGTGTGCGCCTGGATGCTGCACAGGCGGCGCGCACGGAGCGAGCTGTCGGGAAGCTCGGCGATCCGCAGCGCGACGTCGAACCCTTCGGCGACGATGTCGACGCGCGCGTCGGAGAGGTGGAAATCGACCTCGATACCCGGGTGCACGACGAGGAACTCGGCGAGGATCGGCGCGACGTTGGTGACGCCGAAGCTCATCGGGGCGGCAAGGCGGACGCGGCCGGTATGCGCGCTGGCGGCGTCGTGTGCGGATTCCTCGGCGGCGCGGGCTTCGGCGAGGATCCGCGCGGCGTGCTCGGCGAGCGGCTTGCCGGCTTCGGTGAGCGCGAGGCGGCGCGAGGTGCGATGGAAGAGCGACTGGCCGAGATGCGCTTCGAGCCGGGTGATTGCCTTCGACACGGTCGCCTTGCTGAGCCCGACCGCGTCGGCGGCGGCGCTGAACGAGCGGTGCTCGACGACGCTGGCGAAGATCGCCCAGGCTTCGAGATCGGGCAGGCGCATGTGGGTCTCCAGATCTTCCCCCCTCCCTGGAAGGGAGGGGCTGGGGGTGGGTCGCTATCGAGGGAACGTCGCATTCGCCAAGCGGCCGACCCACCCCCAACCCCTCCCTTTCAGGGAGGGGGGTAAGTAGGGGATGTTAGCCACCGAAACGATCGGTTTCCAGCGTTTCTATTTACGGCGTAATCGCAGCGCTTATCTTGGGTTCAACCAGTGGAGACCTATCATGACGACCACGACCCTTTCCAAAGTTGAACGCCGCCCCTTCGACAGCCTCGGCCACGCCGATCATGGCTGGCTGAACGCACGCCATCATTTCTCGTTCGCGAGCTATTATGATCCGGCCCGGATGGGCTGGGGTGCGATCCGCGTGTGGAACGACGACCAGATCGCTGCGAACTCGGGCTTCCCGCCGCATCCGCATCAGGACATGGAGATCATCACCTATGTCCGCAGCGGTGCGATCACGCATCAGGACTCGCTCGGTAATAAAGGCCGCACCGAGGCTGGCGACGTGCAGGTGATGAGCGCGGGAACCGGCGTGCGGCATGCCGAGTATAACCTTGAGCCGGAGACGACGACGATCTTCCAGATCTGGATCGAGCCTTCGCGTAAGGGCGGCGCGCCGAGTTGGGGTGCCAAGCCGTTTCCGAAGGGCGAGCGTTCGGGCCAGTTCGTGACGCTGGCCAGCGGGTTCGAGGGTGACGGCGATGCGCTGCCGATCCGTGCGAATGCCCGCGTGCTGGCGGCGACTTTGAAGGCTGGCGATAGCGTCGATTATGCGGTCGGCGAGGGGCGCCATGTGTATCTGGTGCCAGCGACTGGTGCGATCACGATCGGCGACGAAGCCTTTGGAGCGCGCGACGGAGCGGCGTTGCTGGGCGGCCAGACGGTGACGATCACGGCTCAAGAGGACGCCGAGATCGTTCTGGTAGACTCGGAGTAAGCTTCTTTCCTCTCCCGCAAGCGGGAGGGGGCAGGGGGTGGGGTCGCGCTCACCTCCGCCGTGATCGTTATTGAAGATACGCACTTCGATCCGGCTCGTTTGATGAAACCGGGTGCCCACCCCCCAGCCCCCTCCCGCTTGCGGGAGGGGGAGCCTAAGAAGGAAATTACCATGACCAAAGTTCTCGTGCTCTATTACTCGTCCTACGGCCATATCGAGCAGATGGCGGATGCCGTCGCCGAGGGCGCGCGCGCCGGTGGGGCCGAGGTGGACATCCGCCGCGTCGCCGAAACCGCACCGCAGGCGGTGATCGAGGCCGCGCACTTCAAGACCGACACCGCGCACGCCGAGATCGAAGGCCCCGCCGCGCTCGAGCGGTATGATGCGATCATCGTCGGTGCGCCGACCCGGTTCGGCCGGATGCCCGCGCAGATGGCGCAGTTCTGGGACACGACCGGCGGCCAGTGGTTCTCGGGCGCGCTGATCGGCAAGGTCGGCGGTGCGTTCACCTCGACGGCCAGCCAGCATGGCGGTCAGGAAACGACGTTGTTCTCGATCATCACCAACCTGATCCATCACGGCATGACGATCGTCGGGCTCGACTATGGCTTCCAGGCGCAGATGGGTGTCGACGCGGTCAAGGGCGGCTCGCCCTACGGCGCGACGACGATCTCGGATGGCGACGGCAGCCGCATGCCGAGCAAGGACGAGCTTGATGGCGCGCGCTACCAGGGCAAGCGGATCGCCGAGACGGCGGCCAAGCTGAAGGGCTGATCCCCCGACGCTCCGGTGGTTGGGGGAGACGAAACTTACCCCGCGGTAAGGGCGTTTCCCCACCACCGGAGCATTTCGCTTCGCGTGCACCAGCTATGCGAGGATATGATCATGGGCTTGTTTTCCAAGGACATCGCGACGTTCGAAGACCTGTTCCTGCACCAGTTGCAGGACGTGTATTATGCCGAGCACCAGATCACCAAGGCACTGCCGAAGATGACCGACAAGGCGACCGCGCCGGGTCTGAAGGCCGGGTTCGAAACGCACCTGCGCGAGACCGAGGGACAGATCGTTCGGCTCGAGCGGATCTTCGAGCTGCTCGGCGAGAAGGCCAAGGCCGTGACCTGCCCGGCGATCGACGGGATCATCAAGGAAGCCAACGAAGTCGCGGGCGAGATCGCCGACAAGGCGGTGCTCGATGCGGCGCTGATCGCGTCGGCGCAGGCGGTCGAGCATTACGAGATCACGCGCTACGGCACGCTGATCGCGTGGGCGAACCAGCTTGGTCGCAGCGAGATCGCGGCGATCTTGAAGGAAACGCTCGACGAGGAATATGCGACCGACGACAAGCTGACCGCGATGGCGACGTCGAAGGTCAATCCGAAAGCCGAGGCGGTGACCGCCTGAGGTTTTCGCGACGTAACTAAGGAAACGGGCCGGCGATCTGACGATCGCCGGCCCGTTTTTCGTTCAGGCCTTCTTGCGCGCGCGCTTTGGTGCGGCGGCGGCTGCGACGTCCTCTTCCTCGTCCGGCGCGTCCTCACCGGCTTCGGTCAGTGCTTCGCCGAGTGCCTTCAGCTTGTCCTGCGACTTGTCGGCCTTGTCGGCGATCTTGGTCGTCGCGGTACCGAGGCGGTGAAGCAGCGCGTGGACGCGGTCCGCGTCGGGCGTGTCCTTCTCCAACTGCTTGCGCAGCGAGCCGAGATCGCGAAGGATGCCCTTGGCGCCGGAGACGTCGGTATCGGCCAGCGCGGCTTCCCAATCCTCGACCATGTCGGCACCCTTGGTGGGCTTGGTCGCGTCGAGCCCGCGATTGATCGCGTTCATCGTTCCTGCAAATTTAATGGCCATGTGATCTCTCTCCGCATGCCTTTGTGGCGACCGTCAACGCGACGTGGCGGCGGAAATGTCCCCTCGATCGTATCGACTTCGATCAGTATCCGGGCCCAAGTTAACGCAGGATATCGCGCCCCTGCGCCTGCCGGATCACGTCGGCCAGCGCGGCGTTCGGTACGCGGTCGGCGAGGTCCGGCGAGCAAGCGAGCAAACCGTTGGGGCAGTAGCGATCGTCGTCCCAGCCGGGGTGGTCCAGGATCGGGTAGAGGCACACGCCCTCGACCGGCACGCCGAGCGACTGGGCGATCTTCACCTCGCGCAGGATCATGCGGATCCAGGCGGGACGGGCGCTGCCTTCGATGCCGGTTTCGGCGATGAAGATCGGGCGGCCATAGCGGGCGTAGGCGTCGGCGAGGATCGTGTGGAGCGGGCGGCTGAGGGGGTGGTCGTAGGCTAGCGGGGGGCCGCCGTGGATCCACTGGTTGTTGTGGTAGAAATTGACGCCGACGATATCGAGCAACGCCGGTCGGCCGCCGATCTGCGGCCAGGCTTTGCCCACGATCATGTCCCAGGCCTGGTATTGCGCGAGGCGGTGGCCTTCGGCGGCGGGGGCGTCGTGCGGGCGGGCGGGGTCGGTGATGACGTTGATGACCGGGTCGGCGTGGACGAACCTTGCGGCGGGGTCGACCGCAAGGATCGCCTCCATCGCCGCAATCGACGCGCGGGCGAGTTGGACCTTGAGTTCGTAGCCGCGGCCTCGGGCGAACGGGTTGAGATAGGCTGCGTCGCCGCCGCCCCAGGCGAAGAACGAGATCTCGTTGACGGGGGCGTAGAAACGGGTTTCGCCGGGTGCGGCCGGGCCGATATGGCGCGCGGCGGCGGCGGCGAAGGCCGCGAACCGTGTGACGAAGGCGGGCGTCCAGATGTCGATGTCGTCGGGCCAGCCGTAATGGAGCAGGTCCCAGATGACTTCGGTGCCGATCGCTTTGGCAGCTTCCAGCTGGCGGTCGAGACTGGACCAGTCGTAGCGGCCGGGTTCGCGTTCGATCAGATGCCAGCGCAGGCCGTCGCGGACCGTCAGGATGCCGAGCTTGGCGAGTTCGCTGTAATCATGCGCGGCAAGGGTGTCGTGATGGCTGGCGGCGATGACGTCGACGCGCTTGCGGTCATGCGCGCGGCGGTGCGTGGAGGATTCGAAGCCGCCTTGCAGGAAGCTGCGGAAAAGTCCGGTCGGACGAGGTAAAGGTGACCGGTCGGACAGGACTTCGGCGAATAGGGATTCCCAGCGGGGGACGACCGCGGCGACAACGTACTCGCTGTCGACCTTAGCGCGGAGGGCGATGCCGAGGCGGGTTCGGAGTGCCGGGTCTTCGATGAGTTTCGTGATGGCGGTAGCGACCGCGGACGGGTCTTCGTGGGGCACGAACAGGCCGCTGATCCCGTCGACGATCTGTTGTTCGGAGCCGTTGTCTCGGGTCGCTATGACGGGGAGGCGTGCGGCGCCGGCTTCGGCGATGACGTGCGGCATGCCTTCACCGCGGGAGAGCCAGACGAAGATGTCGAGCGCGGCGAGCAGGTCGGGCACGTCGTCGCGGTCGCCGAGGAAGGTCAGGGCGGTGTCGAGGCCGAGGACGTGCGCGCGGTTGCGGAGGGCGACGGCGTATTCGGGAATGAAGGCGTCCGGTCCGCCGATCACGACGAAACGCGCGCGGGGGTGGCGGGCGTGGATGAGCGCGGCGGCTTCGATGAAGTCTTCGACGCGCTTCTTCGGGTCGAGCCGGCCTAGCCAGCCGATCAGCGGTATGTCGTCGGCGATGCCGAGTGCCGCGCGGACGGGGACTCGCCGGGTGGGATCGAAGGCGCGCGTGTCGACCATCGACGGGATCTCGATCGCGTGGTGTTCGCGGCCGGGCATGCGGCTGGCGGCGGCGTCGCGGATCGAGGCGCAGACGCCGACATAGCGTGCGGTGAAATGCTTGGGGCCGGCGAGCGCTTCGGAGACGAGGCCGCCATGCTCGATCAATGGCGGGCGGAGGTGCATGCGTTCGAGCGCGGGATAGATGTCCGCGACGTTCTGGCATGAGACGACGACGTCGTAAGCAGGCAGCTTGCTGGCGAGGTAGGCGACGGTCTCGTCGAAACCTAGCGCATAAGGGGTGCGGTCGACGGGGACGCCGATCGCTTCCAGTTGCGCGTGAGTCTGCTCGGGCATGCCGTCTTTTCGGAAGCAGGCGACGACCTCGATCCGGTAGCGGGTCGGGTCGAGCGCCTGGGCGAGCAGACGCACTTCCGTCTCCTCGCCGCCGACGACGAGCCAGGCGAAGACGAACAGGATGCGGATCGGGCGGGCGTCGGCAGTGAGTGCGGTGCTCAATCGCCGACCTTGAAGACGATCTGGAGGAATTCGGGTCGCTCGCCGACCAGCTTTGCGATGAACTTGGGGGCTTCGTCATAGGGCACGACGTGCGTGATGAGTTGCGCGCGGATCTCGGGGCCGCGGGCGAGAAGGAGCTTCACCGTCTCATTCGCGAGGCGGCGACGGTCCCATTGGAAGCCTAGCCCGCGGGGGACGCGGTTGATCTGGGCGCAGCGGAGGTTGAGGCCGTTGTGGTGGAATTCCTCGCCGAGCCGGAGCCGGTCGGCGCCGCCCTGGTAGAAGGCGAGATCGATTACCGTGCCTTGTGGTCTCAGCGCGCGCATCGCGGCGTGCAGGCTGGCGGCGTCGGCGCGGGTCTGGAACACGACGTCCGCGCCGCGATCGTCGCCGCCGTGGAGCCAGCGTGCCTTGGCGTACGCCCAGGCCTGGTCCTCGGTCATCGCGGTGATACCGAGGCATTCGGCGCGCAGGCGGCGGAAGGGGGAGGGGTCTGCGATCACGACTTCGCTTGCCCCGGCAGCTTGTGCGAACAGGGCGGTCAGCATGCCGACTATGCCTGCGCCGATCACCAAAGCGGGACGGCCGCGGATGCCGTCGCCGAGGTTGACGACGTTGGGGCCGAGCAGTTCGACGTCTGCGTGAAGAATGCCGTTGGCGGCGATCGGACCCATCTGCCCGATATAAATGCCGAGGATCGGATCGAGCTCGGGTGGGAGCTTGGTCAGCAGGTCGTTGAACGGGTCCGCGGTGTGGCCGGTCTTGTGGCCGAAAACGGTGCCGACGACGTCGCCGTTGGCGAAATCGCCGACCCGGCTGTCGCTGACGCGCGCGCATTCCATGTAGCCGAGGAACGGCACCGGATAGTGCGCGCTCGGTTCGCCGGGGACGAACACGCCGCGGCCAGCATCCCAGCGGGAGTGGAGATACGGATTGCTGTTCTTGACGAAGGTGAGTTCGGTGCCGGCGGAGAACCCGGTGTAGAGCAGGTCGAGGCGGACTTGGCCGTCGCCTGGGGGTGCTTCGTCATAGCCGAAGAAATAGGCCTGGCCGGGACGTTCGACGCCGAGCGAACGGACGTGGCGCCACTCAGACATGCGCGACCTCCCGTTCGCGGACGTCGATCGCGCGGCCTTCGACGGCGGAGCGTTCGATCGCCAGCGCCAGGCGGAGCGTTTCGAGCGCGGCGGGGTAGGGGCAGCGGATGCGGTTTTCGCCCCCGCGGACCGCGTCGATGAAGTCGCGATCCTCGAGCACGACCGGATCGCTGCCGGTGCCGCGGACCGGGCGGCCGCGGCCGATGTCGATCATCACGTCGCGGTCGGTGAGTTCGATCGCGAGGCCTTCGCCGAACAGATGCAGGCCGACGCGGTGGTTCCAGTTGAGCAGGCAGGTCGAGGCGAAATTGGCGATCGCGCCGCTGGCGAAGGTGAGCATCGCGGTGCTGGTGGTCGCGACGTCGAGGCCGGGGAAGGCGGCGCGGTCGATGTGGCCCGACTGGCCGTAGACGCGGACGACGTCGCCGACGAGATAGCGCGCGAGATCGACGAGATGCGTCGTCTGTTCGAGCATCTGGCCGCCCGATGCGTCCTTCTTCCACCACCAGCGCGGGGGCGGCGTGGAGTCGAGCCAATAGCCGGATAGCAGGCGTGCGGGGGTCGCTGAGAGCAGCGCCTTCACCTCGTCCACGGTGTCGAGATAGCGCCAGTGGTAGCCGACCGCTGTGACGAGGCCGAGCCGGTCGACTGCCGCTGCGACATCCTCCGCGGTGCCGAGATCGAGCGCGACGGGCTTCTCGACGAAGAACGGCAGCGTGTGCTCGATCGCGAGGCGCTCGGGTTCGCCGTGCGCGAACGGGGGCACGCAGATGTAGAGCGCGTCGAGTTCGACCGCGGCCAGCATCGCGGCGGCATCGTTGAACGCCCGCGCGCCGAAGCGGGCGGCGGCGTCGGTCGCGCGCGCCATGTCGACGTCGGCGACCGCGACGATCGCGACGTCGTCGAACTGCTCCAGCACGCCGAAATGGCGATTGGCGATCCCGCCTGCGCCGATGAACCCGATCCGTGTCCGCTCCACGCCGTCTCCCTTTGGTTGTCTATCTGTCTGGTCTTGCACGGCGGCGTAGACCGCGCGCGTGTCGGCGATCATGCGATCGGCCGAGAATAGGTCCTGCTGGCGTTCGATCGCGGCGCTGGCCATCGTTTTCAGGCTGTCGCGGTCAGCGAGCAGCGTGACGACGGCATCGGCGAAACTGGCCGGGTCTGCGGCGGTGAGGCGACCGGTGACGCCGTCCTCGATCGCTTCGGCATTGCCGGGTGCGACGGTGGCAACGACGGGGAGGCCGGCGGCCATCGCTTCGAGCGCGACCAGCGGCAGGCCTTCGAACGCGGAGGGGAGGACGAGCAGGTCGGCGAGCGTCATGAGGTCGGCGACGTCGCTGCGGGCGCCGAGCATGCGGACGGTGCCGGCCAAGCCCTTCGCGGCGATGGCGCGTGCGGTCTGGGTGAGGAGGGGACCTTCGCCTGCTAGCAGCACGATCACGTCCGGGTGCGCGGCGCGGATCGCGGGCAGCGCGTCGAGCAAGAGAGCGTGGCCTTTTTGCTTGGCGAAGCGTGCGACCATCAGGAGGACGGGGGCATTGCCGACGCCCCATTCGCTGCGGAGGGCTTCGCGAGAGCGCGAGGGTTTGTGCGCGCCGACGCCGTTGTGGATCGTCGCGACCAGTGCCGGATCGACGCCGGCTGCGCGGTGGCTGTCGCCGACTGCGTCCGAGACGCAGATCAGGCGCGCGAGTGCGGCCGAGGTTTCGCGGTGCTCGTCGCGCTGCGCGAAGTCGGTCAGGAGGTAGGGGAGGTGTTCCGTGCGGATCACGGGGACGCCGGCAGCGTGCGCGGCGCGGACTGCGGGGTGGCCTTCCCATCCTATGCCGGCGTGGACGTGGACGATGTCGGGCGCGGCGCGGTCGAGCCAGCGCGCGAGGTTTGCATCGTCGTCGAGCGCTTTCACCGCATAACCCCTGGCGGCTGCGTGTTCGAGCAGGCCGGTGCCGGGGCGCGCGGCGACGACGATCTCGTCTCCGCCCAGTCCTTCGGCGAGCGTCATCATGTGTGCGCCGACGCCGGACGGGGCGAGGCTGTCGGTCAACAGGCAGATGCGGGTCATTCGGCGGCCATAACGGGGGTCTCGAGAACGGCCGACTTTGCGACCATGCGGCGATACGTCGCGAGCGCCTGCCCGACGACTTGGTCCATATTGTAGTAGCGATACGTCGCGAGCCGACCGACGAAGGTCACGCCTTCCTCCGCGTCGGCGAGTGCCTCGTAGCGTTTGAACAGCGCGTGATTTTCGGGGCGCGGGATCGGGTAATACGGGTCGCCCTCCGCGCTGGGGAATTCGTAGCTGATGCTGGTTTTCGCGTGCAGTTGGCCGGTCAGGTGCTTGTACTCGGTGATGCGCGTCTGGAGCACGGCTTCGTCGGGATAGTTGACGACCGCGACCGGCTGGAACTGCGCGACGTCGTGCGTCTCGTGGCGGAACTGGAGGCTGCGATAGGGGAGCTTGCCGAAGCGGAAGTCGAAATATTCGTCGATCGGGCCGGTGAAGACGATGTGGTCGACGTCGATGCGGTCGATCACGTCGCGATATTCGACGCCAAGATCGAGCGTGATGCCGGGGTGATCGAGCATCGCCTCGAACATCCGGGTATAACCGTTGGCGGGCATCGCCTGGAATTTATCGGTGAAATAGCGGTCGTCGGTCGAGGTGCGGGTCGGCACGCGCGCGGTGACGGCGCGATCGAGTTCGGACGGGTCGAGGCCCCATTGCTTCCGCGTGTAGCCGCGGAAGAACGTCTCGTAGAGATCGCGACCGACTGCGGCGACGACGACGTCTTCGGAGGTGCGGATGTCCTCGACCGATTCCGCGCGGCTGGCGAGGAAGGCGGCGGCTTCTGCGTCGTCCTTGAGCGACAGGCCGTAGAGTGCGTTGAGCGTCGTGCGGTTGATCGGCATCGGCACGAGCTTGTCGTCGACGCTGGCGAGGACGCGATGTTCGTACGGTCGCCAGTCGGTGAAGCGCGAGAGATAGTCGAACACGTCGTTGGAATTGGTGTGGAAGATGTGCGGGCCGTAGCGGTGGATCAGCACGCCCGCCGCGTCGTGTTCGTCATACGCGTTTCCGCCGATGTGCGGGCGGCGGTCGACGACGAGGACGCGCTGGCCGCTGTCGCTGGCCAGGCGTTCGGCGAGGACCGCGCCGGCGAACCCTGCGCCGACGATCAGCGTGTCGTAGCGTTCAAGCTTCGGGGCGGGAGTGTATTTTTTACCGTTTAAGATGCGGTCGATCTCGGTGGCCATGGCGGTTTGCGTGCGGTCCCAGGATTGCGTGGCGAGCAGGCGGTCGGCTTCGTCACGCCATGCGCCTTCGCGGGGGAGGGCGAGCGCGGCCTTGCACGCTGAGACGAACGCGGGCGCGTCGGCGGCGATCGAGACGGCCGCTGCGTCGCCGTAGTGGCGGATCACGTCGACGATCGGCGTCGAGACGACGGGCAGGCCGCCGGCGAGATATTCGGGGGTCTTGGTCGGGCTGATGAAGCGCGTCGCGGCGTTGATCGCGAACGGCATGAGCGCGACGTCCCAGCCGGAGAGATAGGCGGGGAGTTCGTTGTAGCCACGTCCGCCGAGCCAGTGGATATTGGCGCGGCGTGGCAGGTGCGCGGGGTCGATCTTCACGACCGGGCCGATCATCACGAACGACCAGTCGGGGCGCTGCGCGGCGACCGCGTCGAGCAATGCAAGGTCGATGCGTTCGTCGATGACGCCGAAGAAACCGAGCTTCGGACCGGGGATGTGGCTCTGGTCTTCGGGTTCGCTGTTGCCGGTCAGCGCTTGTGCAAAATGCGCCACGTCGACCGCCGAGGGGAAGGCGTGGACGTCGCAGTGACGGCCGCGCTTGGCTTCGTAGAGGCTGTAGCCGCCGGTAAAGACGAGGTCGGCGCGCGCGAGCAGCCTCCCTTCGCGGTCGAGCAACGCGGGGTCGGCGAAGCGGAACGCAGACAGTTCGTCCATGCAATCGTAGACGACCGCGGCGGCGTCGAGATGCTCGGCGAACGGGAGCATCATCGGCGTGTAGAACCATAGCAAAGGCTTGGCCCGAATGCTCGTCGCGACAAGCATATCGAGCAGTTGCCGCAAGCCCGCCTCGACCTGCTCGGCATTCCACCAATGCGGCAGCCGCGGGCGCAGTGCGATCACGTTGTCGGCGGGAAACGGGTGATGTTCGAGGAACGGCAGCGGATGGTCGCAGGGGATGTGTTCTTCCCAGACGAACACGCTCTGGGTTTGCGCGAACCGCTTCATCAGATGCTGCGGGCGCTGCGTGACGAAATCCCAGCGGAGATGCGAGAAGCAGATCAGCGGCGGCGGGGCGGCATCGTCGGACTTCGAGGGCGTGAGAATAGGTCCGATACCGTGCACGCTCTTCCAATCCGCAAATCCGCGGTTATCCGCGTTGTCGATAGAACCTAAGCCCACACCTCAAACCTGACTATGTAAATGTCATTGCTTTGCATCATGTATTTGCTGGATAATTGCCCTCAAACGCACGATGCTATGCTGCCACGTCCAACGTTCCAACACGGCCTGGCGGGGCCGATATTCTTCGTAGGTTTCGCGCATTGTAAGAATTGCATCGGCAAACCCGTTCGTCGAAGCCGTCATGCCGGTGTCGGGCCGAATGAACTGCAATCCGCAGCGTAATTCGGCGTTGGCGAGTACGGGCAGGCCGGCGAGCATGTATTCGGTGAGGATCGCCGGCGCGCCGTCGTCGATGCCGCAGACGACGCCGAACCTGGCGCGGTTCATCAGGCGGTTGACCTCGTCGATAGGCACGCCCGGCGGTCCGACGAATTCGATCGAGAGGTTCTGGTCGCGTGCGCGTTGGCGGAGTGCGTCGGCATCCTCGCCATAGCCGAAGACGCAAAGTGCACGCACGTCGCGCGGCAGTTGTGCGAGTGCGTTGAACAGGATGTCGTGGCGCTTATACGGTTGCGCGGCGGCGACGTAGATCAGGTCGACGTCCTTGGGTTTGCCGAGTGGACGGAACTGGTCGATCGCGGCGAATTCGGGACCGACCGGCAGGATCGCAGTGCGCATGCCGGGGTGGCGGGCCTCGACTTCGTCCGACTGCCACTGCGCGCCGGTGATGACGAGATCGAAATGTTCGCTGACTTCGGGCGGCACGCGCAACGAGGGCGCGTCGATCGAATTGTAGAGGATGATGCTGTTCGCACAGAGCGCGAGGAGTTCGGGCGCGACGCCGAGACCCAGCACGACGAGGATGTGCGGTGCGCCGAAGGTCCGCACGAAATCGATCATCTCGGTGGAGGCGAACGGTGCGTGGTCGTGGTCGAGGCGGAAGGCGCGGCGCGCGAGCACCGGGCTATCGCGGTGGAATGGCGGGTCCCCGTCGCCGCGCCAGTGATGCCAGATCTCGGCCTGCTCGACGATGCCGGCCGCGGCGAGCGCGAGGGGAAGGCGTTCGAGATACCCGCCGGCGACGGGCTCGCGGTGGTCGGCGGCACCCGTCCAGGGTTGGCTCGCGGGATCGAGCGCGCGCCATGCCGATCCGTCGCGAGGAGGCGTTGCGGCGGAGGGATCCGCGGGAGGCCAGCCGTCGACCCAGTCGCTGATGACGACGACCGATCGTCGTTCGCTCAACGCCACCATGCACGCATTCCCTGCATCGGTATCTCCCCTGGTCTTGCACCCTTTCGTTGCAGGGCAGGCACTTAACGGGCGAAATCGAGAAACGGGATCATGCAGCTTAAATTTAGTCGGCGCGCGTATTCGCAATCACGCTCGACCGGCGGGGGGGCTTGCGCCATGTTAGTGCAAAGACGTCCATGAGTAGGTGGGGCGATGACTAGGCGAGGGCAGCGCGGACGATGCTAATCTGGATGGCGATAGTCGGTGCTTTGCTCGGCTGGGTGCTCGGAAGCTTTTCAGAAACCGCTTTATTCTTGGGCGGGGCGGTTGGCTTGTGCATCGGCTGGGCGTTGCGGCGGGCGATGCGGATCGAGATCGTGCGCGAGACGGCGGTACTGAGCGCCGAGGTCGCCTTGTTGCGGGCCCACGTCAACGAACTGATGGACGCGCCGCGCTATCGCACGGACGGTGTCGCCGATGTGCCCGAGGTCCGCACTACGCCGCGATCGATCGAGCCGTTGGTCGCCGAGCCGTCGACCGCGACGGTCGCGCCGGAGGTCGTATCGCAACGTGAAGCACTAACCGACTTCGATACCGCGGCGGGAAGCCGGTGGGGTTCGCCGCCTTCGGGCGACCGCGTTGCGTCTGTACCTGCGCCCGCCGAACCACGCGAGCCGGGCTGGTTGGCGAGCGGCGTTGCGGCCGCGCGCGGCTGGCTGTTCGGCGGCAACACTATCGTCCGGCTCGGTCTCGTCATCCTGTTCGTTGGACTGTCGTTCCTTGCCAGCTATGCGGCGGCGGCGGGGCTGTTTCCGATCGAGTTCCGTCTCGCGGTGGTCGGCCTGTTCGGCATCGCGTTGCTCGGCATCGGCTTCCGGACGCGAACCAAGCGTCCGGATTTCGCGCTGGCGTTGCAAGGCGGCGGCGTCGCGATCATCTATCTGACGTTGTTCGGGGCGGCGCGCTTCTACGATCTCGTACCGCTGTCGGCGGCGTTCGTGCTGATGATCGCAGTCTGCGCGCTCGGCTGTGCGCTGGCGCTGTTGCAGCGTTCGCAGGCGCTGGCGGTGACGGCGTTCGCAGGCGGGTTCGCGGTGCCGTTGCTGCTGGGCGGGGAGGGCGGCAATGCGCTCGGCCTGTTCGGGTACGGGACGATCCTGAACCTCGCGATCCTGTTCATCGCGCGGGCGCGGACATGGCGCGTGCTGAACCTGGTCGGGTTCTTCGCGACGTTCGGGATTGCGAGCCTGTGGGGCGCGACCGCGTATCGGCCCGAACATTTCCTGATCGCACAGATATTCCTCATCGTCTCGGTGCTGATCTACGTGGTGACCGCCGTGCTTTATACGCGGGCGACGCCCGGCAAGTTCGGCAACGCGGTCGATACGACGCTGTTGTTCGGGCCGGCGCTGGCCGGGTTCGGGCTAGAGGTCGCGCTGATCGGCGACCGGCCGTTCGGCAGCGCGTTTGCGGCATTGGGCTTTGCGGCGCTGTATCTGGGTGTCTCGCTGGTGGCGCGGCGCCGGCAAGATCAGGGGCTGCGCGTGATGAACGAGGCGATGCTGGCGATCGGCATCGGCTTCGTCACGATGGCGATCCCGCTTGCGCTGGGCGCGCGCTGGACCTCGGCGGCGTGGGCGCTGGAAGGCGCGGGCGCGTTCTGGGTCGGGATGCGGCAGGCACGCTGGATGCCGCGGCTGTTCGGGCTGGCGCTGCAGGTCGTCGCGACCTTGCTGTATCTCGGCACGCTCGACGACAACGTTGCGGCGCTGCCGTTCGCCAATCCGGCGTTCGTCGGTGCGATCCTGGTGGCACTCGGCTGGTTAGCGACGGCATGGTTCGCGAAGGAGACGATCGTGCCCGGCGAGACGCGACTTGCGCGGGCCTATGCACGGGGCGAGGCGGTGATCGCGACGCCTGCGTTCCTCACCGGGTTTGCGGCGTGGTGGATCGGCTGGCTGATGGAGGCGACGCGGCTTTATCCGGCGGTCGAGCGATCGCTGTCGCCGGTGTCGGTGTTCTCCACGAACGTGCAGATCCTGTTGGCGATGCTGGCGTATCTGGTCAGCGCAGCGGCGTTCCAGACGATCGCTCGGCGTCGCGACTGGCCGGTCGCGGCGTGGCCGGCGCGCGTGAGTGTGGGCGCATTGTGGATCGGCTTCGTCGCGCAGGCCGATCGGGGCGGGACCGTGCTGTCGTCGCCCGGCTGTTTCCTGTGGATCGTCGCGCTCGCGGTGCATGGCTGGATGCTGTTCCGCAGCGACCGTGACGACGTCGCGACACCGGGTACGCGGGCGGTGGCGTCGGCAAGCCATGTCGCGGGCGTCTGGCTGGCGGTGGTCCTGATCGCCGACATGCTGTGGTACGGGATCGATCGCGCGGCACTGTGGTCGACGGCGTGGAACGAAGTGACGTTCCTGGCGGGCGGGGTGGTGGTGCTTGCGGGCCTGACGCTGTGGGCGGGACCGGCGTTGCGCGGCGTCCGGGCCGCGACGCGGTGGCCGCTCGATCGCCATGCGGTGGACTATGCCTGGACGGCGGCGGTGCCGATCGCGCTGGGTATCTTCAGTGGCGCCGCGGCAATCGCGCTGTTTTCGTCGGGCGATACCGCGCCGTTGCCGTTCGTGCCGCTGCTCAATCCGGTCGACGTGATGGTCGCGCTGGCGGCGGGCGTGCTGTTGCAGTGGCGGCGGGCAGTGCTGGCTGCAGATGCGGTGCCGGCGGGCGCGGCGCTGTTGGCGAGCAAGCGCATCTGGCTGCCAATCGCCGCGCTTGGTTTCGCCGCGGCGAACGGTGCGTGGTTGCGGACGGCGCATCATCTGGCGGGCGTGGAATGGGAGGCGGATACGCTGCTCGGCAATGCACTGGTCGAGACCGGGATCGCGATCCTGTGGACGGTGATCGCGCTGACGCTGATGGTCGTCGCGCATCGGCGTGCAACGCGCAGCCTTTGGCTGGCCGGGGCGAGCCTGTTGGGGGCGACCGTCGTCAAGCTGCTGGTCGTCGACCTGTACGCGACCGGCGGCGGCGCGCGGATCATCGCCTTCATCGCGGTCGGGATGCTGATGCTGCTGGTCGGGTATCTGGCGCCGCTGCCACCCAAGGTCGCGTCGGATGATACGAAGCGCGGGGCGGTGGCATGAGCGGGGTTCGGTGGCGGTTGGGCGCACTGGTCGGCGCGGTACTGTTGATCGCTGCGGCGCCGGCGGGATCGGATGGCGAGCCGGACGGCTATGCGCTTCGCTTGCCGCTGTCGGTGGAGGCAGGTGCGAAAGTCCAGCGACTAGCGTTGCCGGCCGCGGTGCTGGCAGGATTGCAGACCCGCGACGGGCATGATTTGCGCGTGTTCGATGCGAAGGGGCGGGCGATGCCGATCGCCCGTGCAGGCGCGTCCGCGGTGGTCGGCCATGTGTCGCTCGATCCGATGCCCATCCTGGGGGCGCCCGATGCGCTGAAGGTGTCGGGCGTGTCGTTGAGGCTCGATGGGCGCGGTGCGGCGCAGGTCGCCGAAGTGCGCGGCGAGCCGGTTGCGGCTGGCGGCGCGCCCGTGCTGCTCGGCGTGCTGCTCGATGCGCGGCGGGTGTCGGGCGCGGTCGAGCGGGTTGCGGTTGCCGCGGACTTGCCGGTGGGCCAGCCGGTGACGTTGACGGTCGAGGCCAGTGGCGACCTGCGCGAGTGGCGGCGGTTGGGCAAGGCGACGGTCTATCGGCGCGCGGGCGAGGCGGTGCGGTCGTCGATCGTCGCGTTGGACGGTGCCACCGTGGCGCGGGAGTATCTGCGGATCACGTGGAGCGCGGGGTCGCGGTTGCTGGCGCCGGTCGCGATCCGTGGCGCCGTGCTCGATGTGCGGCCGGACGGTGCGGCGGCGTCGGAAACGGTCGAGGCTCAGGCGCCCGCGCCGACGTCCGGGCTTGCGCGCATCGTCGATTTCGCGGTGCCGTTCGCGACACCGATGGCGAGCTTGCGGGTGATACCGGTCGAAGGCGATGGCGTCGTACCGGTTCGGATATTGGGGCGGGACGACCGCGAGCAGCCCTGGGCTCTGCTGGGGCAAGGCGTCGCGCGCAGCGATGGCGGGCGCGACATCGCGCTGTCCGGCGACGCACCGCGTGCGATCCGGATCGAGGCCGATGCTCGCAGCGCGGGGTTCACCGTCGCGCCGCGCTTGCGGATCGGTTTTGCGGACCGTGGCGTGATCTTCCTCGCCAGCGGCACCGCGCCGTTCACGCTGGCGGCCGGGCGCGCTGCGGCGAAGGACGTGTTCCTGTCGCCCGCCGATCTTGCCGATGGGCAGGGCAGGCCGGGCGAAGCGCGGCTGGTGTCGGTGCCGGCCGCGACGGTGACACTGTCGGCGCTCGGCGATGCGGGGGCGCCGACGCGGAATATCGTGCTGTGGGCGGTTCTGCTTGCGGCGACGGCAGTGCTGGCCGGGGTGGCGTGGATGCTGTGGCGGCAACAGGCGACGCAAGCGCCGCGCGATCCGAGCTGACGGTCAGGGTCCAAGGTATCGGCCCGCAGCGGGATTCAGATTATGCTGCGGGCCGATCGTGGCGGGTGTTCAGCTTTTCACGAACGCCAGCAGATCGGGGTTGAGAACCTCGGCGTGCGTCGTCAGCATGCCGTGCGGAAAGCCCTTGTAGATCTTCAGCGTGGCGTTCTTGAGCAGTTTCGCCTGCACGAGCGAGGCGTCTTCATAGGGGACGATCTGGTCGTCATCGCCTTGCAGCACCAGCATCGGCACGGTGATCGCCTCCAGATCCGCGGTCTGGTCGGTCTCCGAAAACGCCTTGATGCCGTCGTAATGTGCGAGCGCGCTGCCCATCATGCCCTGGCGCCACCAATTCCGGATGACGCCGTCCGAGACGACGGCGTTCGGACGGTTGAAGCCGTAGAACGGCCCCGATGCGACATCGAGGAAGAACTGCGCGCGGTTCTCGGCGAGGGCCTTGCGGAACCCGTCGAACACCGCGATCGGCGTGCCGCCGGGATTGGCGTCGGTCTTGAGCATCAGCGGCGGGACCGCGCTGACGAGGACGGCCTTGGCGACGCGGCCCTGCGGCTGGCCGAACTGCGCGACATAGCGCGCGACTTCGCCGCCGCCAGTCGAGTGGCCGATATGCACTGCGTTGGTCAGGTCGAGATGCTCGGCGACGGCGGAGGCGTCGGCGGCATAATGGTCCATGTCGTTGCCGGTTTCGGCCTGTGACGAGCGGCCATGCCCGCGGCGATCATGCGCGACGACGCGGTAGCCCTCGGCGAGGAAGAACAGCATCTGCGTGTCCCAGTCGTCCGACGACAAGGGCCAGCCGTGGTGGAACACGATCGGCTGCGCGTCCTTCGGTCCCCAATCCTTGTAGAAGATGTCGACGCCGTCTTCGGTCTTGATGAAGCCGCTGCTCATTTCGGTATCTCCGTCTTGTCATGGAAGTGCAAGGAAGCGTGCGATCCAGGGTCAAGCCTCTCCGAACACAGGTTTTCCTGATCTGCCGCGCGTCGATCGCGTCTGGAGAATGGCAAACAGAAACCGCGTTCGCGCATGACTGCCATGCCGTCGTGTGATGTAAAAGCCTGGATCGGACTGGGATAGATCGGTCGATCGGATATAGGAAAAGCATCGGCACGGCGGAAACCGGGCCGGTTTCTTGCAAGATACTGAATTCACATTTCTTATTGTGGCCAAGCTCACGGTGAGAGCTGGCGGGGGGCGACTATGAGCGGACGACGACTGGGGCCGGGGAGAGTCGAGGCCTTCACCGACGGCGTGGTCGCGATCATCATCACGATTATGGTGCTTGAGTTGAAGGTGCCGGAAACGGGCGACCTGCACGCGTTGATCGGGAGTGCGCCGGTGCTGCTGGCGTATGTGTTGAGCTTCGTGAACGTCGGGCTGTTCTGGAACAATCACCACCACATGTTTTCCGCGGTCGAGCGCGTCGACGGGCGCGTGATGTGGGCGAACCTGTTCCTGCTGTTCTGGCTGAGCCTGGTGCCGTTCGTGATCCGCTGGCTCGACGAGAGTACGTTCGCGGCGGGGGCGACGGCAGCTTATGGCATCGTCTTGGGGCTGGCGGCGATCGGCTATTCGCTGACCGAACGCGCGATCATCGCCTGCAACGGCAAGGAGTCCGCAGTCGCGCGCGCGATCGGTTCGGACTGGAAGGGGTGGGGCAGCATCGCGCTGTATTTCACCGGCGTGCCGCTCGCGTTCGTCAGCCGCTGGTTCGCGATCGCGTTGTACGTGGCGGTGGTTGCGCTGTGGCTGATCCCCGACCGCCGGATCGTGCGCGCGTTTGGGGATGAGCTTCGAGGCTGAGTCCTCCTCCCTCGAGGGGGGAGGATTTGCGCGTCATTTCTTGGTGCGGAGTCCCCACAGCATCGTGCCGACCAGCGCAATGCCGGCCGCGGTGCCGCCGACCGCGACCGCGGCCATGATCGGCGAGATGCTGCCGTCGGCGCGGTGGAGGTGCGGACGCAGGTTCTTGAGCAGCGGCTTGCGGCCCGACAGCCCCTCGAACATTTCGCCGGGACTCTCGGGATCGAGGATCTTGTTGTCGGCCAGCCACTCGCGCACGGAGTCGAGTTCGGGGACCTCGTAGGGGCGGAGCGAGCGGCCGTCGCCGCGCAGCCGTTCGATCGTCTCGATCAGCGAGCCGGTTTCGGCGATCGACGTCTTGATCGTCGCGACGTCGGTGTCGAGATGTTCGGCGAGCAGGCCGTTGCGGATGCTGGCGATCGTGTCGCGCTCACCGGCGTTGCGATCGCGCGCGGCGTCAATGACGACGTCGCATTCGCTGTCGAGCCGCAGCGAACGGTTGTTGAAGTTGGACGAGCCGACGCGGAGCACTTCGTCGTCGACCACCGTCACCTTGGCGTGGACGTAGATCGGCTGCCCACCCGCGGTGAAGGGGTGGTAGAGCCGCAGCCGATTGTGCGGATCCTGTTCGTGCAGCGCCTCGACCAGCCGCGCCCGTGCGGAGTCCATCGCGATCGGTTCGAGCCAGCCCTCCGCCGTGGTCGGGTGGACGATGACGAATTCGGGACCGTCGGGTTCGCGTAACCGCTTGCCGATCGCCTCGGCCACTTTGCGCGACGCGAAATACTGGCTCTCGGCGTAGAAGAAGCGCTTCGTCCGCGCGATCAGGTCGACGTACAGCGCCTCGATGTCGTGGCGGGGCTCCTGCTCGGCCATTTCTGGAATCGTGAGCGCGATGCCGACTTCGACGTCGGTGAAGTCGGCCTTCACATGACCGGGCCAGCAGTCGGCGCCATCGGTCACCGGCTCCAGCGCGCCGCCGCCGGACACTTCCCAGCGGCCACGGCACATGTCGCCGAGCGCGCGCGCGACCGGGCCCTGCAGGATCGTGGTAGCGTCGTGCCACGGACCATAAGGCGAGCCGTCGGGCTCGATCCGGCGCGGTTCGTCGTCGGCGTGCGCGCGCGTGTCCCAGCGGTCGACGGTCATGTCGATCCCGCCGCAGAACGCGACGTCGTCGTCGATCACGACCACTTTCTGGTGATGCGAGCCGGCGGGGGGATGATGGCCGTCGAGCCGCAGGTGGACCTGTGGGTCGCGGATCCACTTGGCGATGCGCAACAGCGTCTGGCCGTGGAACAGCGTCTTGATCGCCCCGGTATCCCAGCGGAGGATGTGGATGTTGAGCCCCGGCGTGCGGCGCGCGAGCCAGGTGACGAATTCGCCGACGCGCTCGGGGCCGCCATCGTCGTCGTCGCCGCCGCTGTCACCGCCACCGAAGCGGATGCGCGCGTCGAAATCCCAGCCGACGAGCAGGATCTGCTTCCTGGCCTTCATCATCACCGCGCGGGCGGCTTTGAAATAATCGTCGGCGTCGACGATGACGGTGGCCTGCTTGGCGGGTTCGATCCGCCAGCAGTTGCGACCGGGCTCGAGCAGTGTTCCGTGAGAATTCATGGTGCTGCCATCGCAGGCTTGGCGCGATCAGCCAACCCACGGAGGCGCGTTTTGCCCCTCGATGGACGAACTGCGGGCAGCATTCATTATAAAATGTTCGTGGCGCGCACGCATCATCGGTATCTTATTCGGACAGCTCGTTTTCGGCTGCGTCGAGCGCCTGCGCCAGCAAGGCCGCCACGAGATGGTCGTCCTGGGCGTCGGCAAGTTGCAACGCGCGGACGATGGCAATGCGAAGCGAACGGCGATCCTGTTGCGACGTGGTCATCTCGGTACCCTTGGATTTCTATCAGGTCCTCGCCGCGGGTCCTTACTCGGTCGGCAGCGACGATGTAACCTGTTTGACGAACGAACGGCCGCGCGATTGCGCGGCCGTTCGCCGAATGGGATGCCGTCCCGTTACGCGGACGGCGCCCGTTACACGAACCGATCGGCCGTATCAGACGGCGTCGGTGTAGATGCGGCGGCGGGCGGCGGTGGTGGCACCGAAGCCTGCTGCGGCAGCGCCGATGAGCAGCGCGATCACGATCATGAACGACGTACCTGCGGCTGCGCCAGCGGCGGTGTCGGTCGCCGACTTGGCGGTCTCGATCGTCTTGTTCTTGGTCTGGACGAACTGTGCCTTGGCGCGCGTCACCTGGGCCTGAGCCTCCGGACGGCTGATCTTGCGCTGAGCCGCGACGATGTCGACGATACGGCTTTCAGCCTGTGCGCCGTCCTGGCCACCCTTTGCGAGTGCGGGCAGCTCCTTGGCGATTTCCTTCTGCGCCTGCTCCGGCGTCATCTGCGCGGGATCCGACGGTGCGTCCGACAGATACTGAGCAGCTTCGGCGCGAACGTCGGTGACGTCGACATTGGCGACGTCGGCAACCTTCGGGGCTGCTGCGCCGATGCCGGTGCCGGCTGCCGATGCGACTGAACCGACGGTGCGGAATGCGCCGCCGATGATGCCGCCGACGGCCGAGGTGAGCAGGTACATGGTGAGGATCAGGGTGACGCCCCAGACGACGAGGCCATGGATCAGGCCGTCGAACCGATCATGTACGCCAGCGCCGCGTGCTGCGGCATAACCGCCCGCGCCGAGAGCGATGATCGTCGTGATGATCCAGTAGATCCCTGCGCCGATGCCGAAGCCGGTCGCGCCGGGGGTCGTGCCCTCGACCGGATCGACCAGGCTGAGGCCGATGCCGGTGCCGAGGATGCCGAGCACCAGCTGGATCGCGATCGCGATCACGACGCCGGCGAAGATTGCGCCCCACGAGATGCGGGTCGGGGTCTTCACGCGACGGAAGTCGTCCGTCGGCAGGACGCCGGGATTTACATGGTTAGCCATAATTCACTCCTGTTATTCACGATATTCGAGGAACGGCGTCAGTCTTTGCCGTGCCTATCGATGGGTGTGTCGATCTGTTTGTCGGTCTTCGCGGTTCCGGCCTTCGAGGCTTCGTCGGCCTTGGCTTGGCGCGCGCCGGCTTCGCTTTCCTGCGAGCCGCGCTGTTCGATCGCGGCGTTGCCGATGATCTTGCCGATCGCCTCCTGGATAGAGCCCTTCGCCTGGCGGGTGCGGGCGTCGTCCTGGTCCGGCTTGTCCGTGTCGCGCGTCATGCGGCGATCTCCTTCGAGGGCGCCTTGAGGTGGAGCGCGTGCGGGATGGAATCGCCATCGAACCCCCGCGCGCGCGCCCAGGCGGCGGCGGCGTTGCGACGATTGACGCCGATCTTCGAATAGATCCGCGCGACATGGTTGCGCACGGTGTTGCTGGAAACGTCGAGCGTGCGCGCGATCGACTTGTCGTCGAGCCCGCGACAGATCAGCGCCAACACCTCGCGCTCGCGCTGCGTCAGTTCGTCGAGCCCGACGCCGACCGGCTCGGCGTTCGGCGTGCGGATCCGCGCAAGCTTTTCCATGATCGACCGGCTGAGCCAGCTCGTGTCCTTCATCACCGCCTCGATCGCGTTGACGAGTTCGCGCTCGGACGCTTTGCGGGTGCTGATGTCGCGCATCGCCCACAGCACGCAGGCTTCGTCGTCGAGCTGGATCGGCTCGGTCGAGACGATGCAGTCGATGATGTCGCCGTCCTTGCCGCGGATACGGACTTCGCGGTCGCGGATCGGGAGGCCGGCGTCGATATCGGCCTCGATCGCATGGCGCAGTGCGGGCGTTTCCCACAGGTCGACGTCGCCGAGCGGGCGACCGATGATCTCCGCCGAGGAATAGCCGGTGAGGCTGGTGAAGGCTTCGTTGACGTCGCACAGCCGGTGACCGTCGCGCGCGCCGATCGCGAGCGCGACGGGTGCGAGCGAGAAGGTCCGCATGAAGCGCTCCTCGCTATGACGCAGCTGCGTTTCGGCTTTCCGGCGCGGTTCGAGGTCGGCGAAGGTGAACAGCATGCAGGGCTGATCGCCCATGTCGATCGGCTGGCCGGCGACGATCACGAGCTTGGTCTCGCCGTCGGGAAGGCTGAGCTCCGCCTCCATCTGCGGGATGGTGCGGCCCTCGGCGAGGCGCTCCTTGCCGAGATCGCGCTTTTCGCCGCGTTCGAGGACGTCGATATCATAGACCGTGCGCGACAGGACGGCATCGCGGTCGTGCCCAGTCATGTCGATGAAGCCCTGGTTGACCTTCACGAAGCGAAGATCGCACAGGCGACAGATGACCGCAGGCGCGGGGTTCGCGTTGAACGATTGTTCGAAGCGATCCTCGGCCTCAAACCGCGCGGACACGTCCTGGATGATCATGACGAGGCATTCGGGCTCGTCGTCGTCGTTGGTCAGGACGAGGCTGCGCACCTGATGCACCCAGCGGGGCTCGTCCTCACCGGCGACCGCGACCTCGACCACGACCTCCGAGAAGGCCTCGCCCGACACGACGCGTTCGATCGGGTAGTCGGCGTCGTTGAGCTTGTGGTTGTTGCGGTAGCGCAGCTGGAAACGCTGGCGGTAATCGTCGACCGTGGCACCGAGATCCTCGACCGAATCGACCCCGTGCATCCCGAGTGCGGCCGTGTTGGCCCACAGGATGTCCTGGTCGGGATCGACGAGGATGACGCCTTCGTCCAGCCCCGCGATGATCTGGCGCAGATGGCGCAGATCGGCGGAGTCACGAAGCGACTTGAGAGGCGGCGCCACGGTCATGCGATCAGTCGCGCTGGCCGTGGACGAGCCAGGCGAGGCCGTAGCCGATTGCGGCGGCGCCGAGCGCCCAGAGGACGGGCGCGTCCTTGGCCGATGCCTGCGCAGTCGAGGCCGCACGACGAGCGGCGTCGGCGGCACGATCGCCGGCTTCGCGCGCCTCGCTGCCGATCTTGTCGGCGAGTTCGGGGGCACCGTCGACGGCATCCTCGATCGCCGACTTGGCGCGGCCGTACAGGTTCTGTGCGCCGCCGGCGACCTGGTCGACGACGCCGTCGACCTGCCAGTCGCGGCTGTTCACGGTGTCGCCAACAGCCTTCTCGACCTTGCCGCCGACATAGCGGGCGCCGCCCTGGAATTCGTCCTTGTTCATGTCAGATCCTTACGTTTGAAATTCGGTGGAGAGGGCGCGGGTTACGGCAGCACGCCGCAGCCCGCGGCGGCCTTGCCGACTTCGAGCGCGATCTTCGGATCGCGAAGCTCGGAGGCGACGCGGATGAGATCGGACGGGGTGAGCACGCCGGGCGTGGTGTCGCCCTGGCGGTACGCCGCGGCGGCCTTGCCCAGACGCTGCAACTGGCCGAGCGAGAGGTTCGCCTGAAGCCGACCGCCGACGCAATCGGAGCGCGATTGATCGAGCCCGTAGCGCTGGAGCCCGGTCGAGATGCGCGTCGCGGGCGCGGCGCAACCGGCAATGGACGCCAGCAGGGCCAGGGCCCCGGTGGCGGACGTCATGCGCTTCATGTGAGCAGCTCCAGTATCTTGCCGCACGCGGGGTATCGCGACGGGACTGGACGCATAAACCTACCGGTAACCTCTTGGTTCCTGGTAGTTTTGTGTAAGAATACTAGCTGTAATGTACCATATCAGGACGTCGTGCGCGCCGCATAGAGCCGCGCGAACCGCAGATGTAGCGACCGCGTGCTCGAATCCTCGGCGACCTCGGCGCGGCCCTCATGCCACTCGGCTCGACGCTGAAAATAGCTCGAATCGTCGTTGTCGTCGGCGGGGAAGTGGCTGTCGTCTTGAACCTTCGTCATCGCATTGCCCTTGGTAACCTGCGCCTTCAGTACGAAATTGCAGGCGGCCGCGCGTGATCGGAAACGACTAGGCGATGCGGTAGTATGATCAGTCTGGCGTCAGGGGGTAATGACGCTGCGGGGACGCCGCCGCGGCCGAGTTGGCCGGGCGACGATGCCATCCTTATGTCGGCTTGGTTCGATCGATTACTTGGCCAGCGCCGCGGACTGGTCGAGCGGGACGACCGGCAACCAGACCGCGCTAGCCGATGCGCCGCCCCGGACGATGGTGACCGTTGCCGGCTTATAGTCCGTTTTCTTCGCGAGGAAGATGTTGGGGACGAAGGTCTGCGGGTTGCGATCGTAAAGCGGGAACAGGCTCGACTGGACCTGGATCATGATCTTGTGGCCCGGCTGGAACACGTGGTTCACGGTCGGCAGGCGGAACTTGTATTCCTGCACCTTGCCCGCTGGGATCGCGGTCGGCTTGGCGAAGCTCTGGCGATAGCGGCCGCGGAAGATGTCGAGGCTGATCGGCAGTTCGTAACCGCCCATCTTGGGATCGGTCGCGTTCTCGGCCGGGTAGACGTCGATCACCTTGACGACGAAATCGCCATCGGTGCCGGTCGTCTTGGCGAAGATGTCGGCGATCGGTGCGCCCGACACGCGCACCGGCGCGGTCAGCGCCTCGGTGGTGTAGGTCATCACGTCGGGACGGCCATCGACGCCGCGCTGGTCGCTGACGAGCCAGTCGCCCCAGCGGCCGTCGCCGAAGTTCACCGGGCGTGGCAAATGCGGCACGGGCTTCGACGGGTCGGAGACGTAGCTGTCACCACCGGCCGCCGCCTTGCCGAAGCCGAGCGCGCCGCCCTCCTGCAGGTAGATCGGCTTGAGCGGCGCGGTGCAGCCCGTCTCGCAGGCGAGTGGCCATGTCGCGAACTTGTCCCAGTGATTCTCGCCGGTGTTGTAGATCGCGGCGGCGGGCAGCGTGACGGCCGGGCCGTCCTTCAGATACTGGTTGAAATAGGGGAGCAGCATGTCCTCGCGGAATTGCTGCGCGGTGTCGCCATTCCACTGGAACGGCCCAAGGCTGCGGCCTTCGCGGTTGATCTGGCTGTGGCGCCACGGACCCATCACGAGGTGGTTGTTGCCGAGCTTGCCCTTGGCTTTCAGCGCTTCCCAAGCGGTGATCGCGCCGTACATGTCCTCCTGGTCCCACAGGCCCTGTTCCCAGATCGTCGGCACGTTCGACGGGTTGGCGGCGAGCAGCTTGTCGAGCGCCTGACCCTGCCAGAAGCCGTCATAGGCGGGGTGCGACACCATCCGCTGCCAATAGGGTAGTTGATCGTAGCCGGACTTCTTCGCCCAGTCGCCGGCCGAGCCGACCTCGCGGAAATTGTCGTAATCGTCATAGCCCCCGGTCGGCGGTGCCTTGCCCGCACCCTTGTAGCCGGTCTGGCTGCCGAGCCATGCGATGTTGGCGAGGCGGAACGCGCCGTAGTGGAACCAGTCGTCGCCCATCCAGCCGTCGATCATCGGGCTCTCGGGCGCGGCGACCTTCAGCGCGGGGTGCGGGTTCAGCAGCGCCATCGCGACCGTGAAGCCCTCGTAGGACGAGCCGATCATGCCGACGCGGCCGTTAGACTCCGGCAGGTTCGCCCTGTTCACAAGCCAGTCGATGGTGTCGTACGCGTCGGTGACGTGGTCGACCTTGGTCGGGTTGAGCGGGCCGATCACGGGGCGCGTCACGACATACTCGCCCTCCGAGCCGTATTTGCCGCGGATGTCCTGGTAGACGCGGATATAGCCCGCCTTGACGAACATCTCGTCGGCGAGCGGCAGCGTGGCGAGGATGCTCGAACTGTCGGAGCGGTTCGCGCGACCCTTCGCGTTGTAGGGCGTGCGGGTGAGGACGATCGGCGCGTTCGCGACGCCCTTGGGATAGACGATGACGGTGTAGAGCTTGGTCCCGTCGCGCATCGGGATCATCACCTCGCGCTTCACGTAATCCTGCGCGGCGGTCGGCGGCACGAACTTGGCGGGGATGTCGCCGCCGACGGGTGCGGTCTTGTCCTGCGCGATTGCAGTGGTGGCGAGGGCGATCGAGGCGAACAGGACGAATTTGACGGACATGGCGACGGACTCCGGAAGCGTTGGGGCGAAGCTAGGCGCAACCGGGGCGCGGGGGCAATCGGTCTGACAGTCTTTAGTGGCGCGGCATGGTCGATGGCGCGGTCGAGGACGAGAACGGGCGGGCCTTCGCGCCCTTGCCCCAGAGCTTGTTGGGTTTCGCGGCCATCACGAAGCGGAGTTCGCCACCCTGGCGAATCTCGTCGTCGCGCAGATAGCTGCGGGCGAGGGGTTTGCCGTTGAGCGTGACCGATTGGATGTACGGGTTGGCGTCCGACAGATTGTCGGTCCGGATCGCGAACTGCTTGCCGCCGGGCAGCGCTAGCGTCGCCTGCGACAGGAACGGGCGGCCGATGACATATTCGTTCGATCCGGGTGCGACCGGGTAGAAGCCGAGCGCGGTGAAGACGAGCCATGCGGACATCTGGCCGAGATCGTCGTTGCCGCTCAGCCCTTCCGGCTTGGCGCCGTACTGGCTCCGCACGATCTGGCCGAGCCGCTCCTGCGTCCGCCACGGTGCGCCGGCGTAACTGTAGAGATAGGCGACGTGGTGGCTCGGTTCGTTGCCGTGGATATACTGGCCGATCAGCCCGGCGATATCCTCCGCATGGCTGTAATCGACCTTCGAATTGTCGAAGTCGAACATCGCGTCGAGCTTCCTGACGGTCTTCGCATCGCCGCCGAGCAGCCGGAACAGTCCCGCCTGATCCTGCGGCACGAACCAGCTATATTGCCACGCATTGCCCTCCGTATAATCGGAGCCGTAATTGATCGCGGTCGGATCGAACGGCGTGCGGAACGTTCCGTTCGCGAGCCTTGCGCGCAGCCAGCCGGACTTCGCGTCGAAGCTGTTGCGCCAGTTGCCCGCGCGCGTCTCGAACCGCTCGGCGATGGCGGTCTTGCCCATCCGCCGCGCCATCCGCGCGATCGTCCAGTCGTCATAGGCGTATTCGACGGTCTTCGACGCGGCCTCCGGCTCCTTGTCGATCGGGACGTAGCCGCGCTGGATATACTCGCTGAGCCCGCCATAGGAGGCGTGGTCGGCGCTCGCGACCATCGCCTGCAACGCCGCGTCCGCGTCGAAGCCACCAATGCCCTTCATATACGCGTCGGCGATGACGGGGACGGCGTGATAGCCGATCATCGTCCACGTCTCGCGTCCGGCGAATTGCCAGACCGGAAGGATGCCGTCGGGGCTGTGCTGTTGGCTGGCGATCAGCGAGCGCACGATGTCGCTATTGGTCTTCTCCGGCTGGATCAGCGTCAGCAGCGGATGTTCGGCGCGGAACGTGTCCCATAGCGAGAAGGTCGAGCGGACGGTGAAGCCGGACGCCTGACGCACTTGGTCGTCAGGGCCGCGGTAGCGTCCGTCGCTATCGCTCCACACGCTGGGGGCGAGCAGGCTGTGATATAGCGCGGTCGCGAAGATGCGGCGCATCGGTGCGGGCGCCTCAAACTTGACCGCGCCGAGTGCGGTATCCCAGTCGTTTCCGGTCTTGGCGCGGACGGCGTCGAAGCCGCCGGGTTCGCTGTCGATGTTGGCGAGCGCCCCGGCTTCGTCGACGCCGGAGATCCCGACCTTTACTTCGAGCGGTGCATCGAGCGGGCCGAAATCCAGCCGCGCTTCCAGTGCCTGGCCGAGTTTCTCCGCGAGCGCATCGCTGCCGCGGCCTGGGCCCTGGAACCCTTTGTACGGGATGTCCTTCTCGCGGTTGACCAGCGCGTGGCCGACCAGCGGCGCCGAGAACCGCATCGCGAAGTAGAGCTTGCGGCCTGGTGCCCAGCCGCGCGTCTCGCGAAAGCCGGTGAGCACGCCGTCGTCGCGCAGGTGCAGCCCCGACCACAGGATCTTGCCGGGGTAATTATAGAGCGAAGACCGGAGATCGACGACGAGGTGCGCGGCCTTACCCTTGGGGAAGCTGTAGCGATGCACGCCGATCCGAGTGCCCGCAGTCATTTCCGCGCGTACGCCGGGCCCGTCGAGCGTAACGGCATAATAGCCAGGCTTAGCGACCTCGCTGGCATGCGAAAAGCGCGAGCGATAGCCGGGCGCGGCGGGCGTGCCGGGGTCCATCGGCACGGTCTCGCCCGATACCGGCATGACGAGAATGTCGCCGAGATCGGAATGTCCCGCGCCCGAGAAATGCGTGTGGCTGAACCCCTCGATCGTCGGGTCGTCGTAGCGATAGCCGGCGGCGTGGCCGTAGCAGGTGCGGATCACGCAGGAGGTATCGGTGTCCGGCGACAACTGGACCATGCCGAAGGGGGCGACCGCGCCGGGGAAGGTGTGGCCTTCGCCGCCGGTGCCGATGAACGGATCCACCGCATCGCTCGGTTTGGCAGCATCCTGCGCGAAGGCGGGGCCGGCGAGGATCGTGGTGAACAGCGCACCCACGAGGCACGATCGCGTGAAGATGGACATCGAGGTCACCCGTTCGGAGGGAAATAGGCGGGGGAGCTTGCCGGGTGCCAGGTGAACCATGTCGCGCACATCCCCTCTATTCGTTCGGTCGCCAGACTGGCTTCATCGCCAGCTCTTGCGCAACCGCAGAAGTGGATTAGAACATCAAATTGGATAATTCAAACGAACAGTTTGGAAGCGAGGGGGATGCAGAAGATGGTCTTCAGACCGGGCCGATATGCCGCGCGTTCACTGAACGCCAATAGTGTGCGCTTGCCAAGCCTTCGCAATCGCGGGATCACTTCGTCGCCGACGCTGAAGTCGCTATGTTGCAGCGCAGTGCGGCTTCGTCTTCTGTTCTCGAGCCTGGATTATCGGTCCGCATGACTCTTCAAACGCCGCCGCGTCTGTCGGGAACCAACCTCGAGCGGGCCGCCGATCACAACCAGCGCGTGACATTGCATGCTATTCGCCTCGGCGGATCGCTGACGCGAATCGACCTTGCGCGGATCACCGGGCTGACCGGGCCGGCGATCGCCAACATCACGCGGCGGCTGTTGCAGGAAGGCATGATCGAGGAGGCGGGGCAGCGCCGCGGTGGACGTGGTCAACCGCCGACCAAACTCGTCGTCCGGGCCGACGCGTGTTACTCGATCGGCGTCAATATCGACCGCGACCATATCACGATCGTGCTGGTCGATTTTCTCGCGCAGATCCTCGCGCGCAAGTCGATCGAGATCAGCTTCGCGCTGCCCGACGACGTCCGCGATCTGTTCCGGCGCTCGGTACGCCAGATGCTGAAAAGCGCGAAGGTCGATCCCGCCAAGCTGGTCGGCATCGGCGTGGCGCGACCCGATGACCTCGCGCTGGTCGCGATGCCGGGCCGTCCGGCCGCCTATGCGGCGTGGGACGGAATCGACATGGCGACGCTGTTCGACAAGCCGCTGTCGCTGCCGGTGTTCGTCGAGAACGATGCCGCCGCCGCCGCGATGGGCGAGATGCAGCTGGGCTTCGGACAGAATTACAGCAGTTTCTTCTACATCCTCGTGTCGTCGGGGCTGGGCGGCGGCTTCGTTGCGGATGGCGCGTATGTTCGCGGCACGCATGGACGCAGCGGCGAGCTGGGGTTCATGGCGGCCGGCGGCGGCAAGCGGGGACGCGAGACCGTGCAGAAACTGGTATCGCTATCCGGGCTCGCCGAGCATCTGGCGAATTCGGGGTTCGAGATCGGGCAGGTGCTGCATCAGGCCGATTGGGCGCCGGACGTCGAGCTTTGCCTGGAGGAATGGGTCGAGCGGGCAGCGCATACGCTCTGCACGCCCCTCGATGCGATCAACTGCCTGATCGATCCGGCGGTAATCCTGATCGGCGGGCGCCTGCCGAGCCGGGTGGTGGAACGGGTGGCGGAGCGCGTCAACGCATTGATCCGGGACGCGACCGATGCGCCTGCGATCGCGCCGGTCCGCCGTGCCGCGCTGTCGGAGGATGCGCCTGCCGTTGGTGCGGCGATCCTACCGTTCAGTCATTTCCTGCTGCCCAAGGCCGCAGCGCTTTGGAAGGATTCTGGCGTGGCAGCCGACTGACACCGGTAATCGGTTTCAGTACCGCTATCTTGGCATGTGAGGCCTCCGTGCGCTTGGCGTTGCCGAGTGCGGGCTGTTGGTCTTCGTTTGCGTACGAATACGCGACGGCAGGCGTGAATCCTCGCGGTGTCTTCCCCCAGACTATCGGCGTATCGAAGGGTATTCACCGAGTTGCGTCCGCAACGGTCCAAAACTAACACAACAATCTATTTGACAATTTGCTTTTACAATTGGCAAATAGACGGGTCGAGACTGCACGCCGACAGGATCCGATTCAACCGGACAGCCCAACCGAAAACGGTGGGCAGGCGCGCTATTCGCAGGGGTAAGTGAGGGGGCGCAGGCATCCTCACGAGGAAGAGGAAAGTCTGATGACCGCAAGCATAGAATCGTGCTCGATCGTGGCGCGTCGCCATCGTCCGTTGTCGTTCATGTTGGCCACGGTCAGTCTTACTGCTGCGTTGGCCGGTGCCGCGCAGGCTCAACAGGCCGCGCCCTCCGCTATGCCTCCCCAGAGCGCGACGCCGTCCGACCAGGCGCAGCCCGCCTCGACTGCTACGGCGGAGTCCGGGCAAGCCGCCGGCACGACACAGCCGGATGGGTCGGCGCAGGACACTGGCGACATCGTCGTTACCGGGTATCGGCGCTCGATCGAGAAGAGCCTCGCTCGGAAGCGCGAGGCGAACGCGTTCGTCGACGTCATCACCGCCGAAGACGTCGGCAAGTTCCCCGACAAGAACGTCGCCGATGCGTTGCAGCGCGTGCCGGGCGTGGTCATCACCCGCGACGGCGGCGAGGGCAGCCGGGTCAGCATCCGCGGCCTCCAGTCCGGCCTGACGCTCACCCTGCTCAACGGCAATTTCCTCGCCGGCGCCGATAGTGGCGAGCCGCAGCGGTCGTTCAACTACGTGCTGTTGCCGTCCACGTTCATCGCCAGCACCGAGGTGTACAAGTCGCCCGAAGCGCGGCTTGAGGAAGGTGGCGTCGGTGGCACGATCATCCTCAACACGCGGCGGCCGTTCGACGTGCCGGCGTGGTCGGGTTTCGTCTCCGCCGAAGGGACGTATTCGGACACGACCGAGAAGTACGAACCGCAGCTTGGCGGGCAGGTGTCGTGGAAGAACAAGGAGGAGACGTTCGGCCTGCTGGTCGGCGGCGTCTGGCAGAAGCGCACCAACCGCGAGTTGCGCAGCTCGTCCGAGAGCTGGCTGTGGTGGAGTGATCGCGACGCGCAGGGCAACGTCCTGAAGCCCGCGACCGACGTCGAGGGCAAGACCTTCGCGAACAACGATGCGATCTCCTATTGGCCCGGCCAGGGCACGACCGCGCGCGATGGCACGCATTATTCGGGCTATTGGGCGCCGCAGTCGGTCAACGCCGAAGTCTTCGACCAGGAACGCGAGCGTTACGGGATCCAGGCGACCGCGCAGTTCAAGCCGTTCGAGGCGGTCACGGTCACCGCGAACTATTTCCGGTTCGGCTATAGCAGCAACTATACATCCAACGTGTTGAAGATCCCCGAATGGGGCTACGACAATTTCTTTACCGGCGCGACGTTCGACAAGAGCGGGACGATCTTCCAGTCGGCCAATTTCGCGGTGCCGGCGGCGGGAACGGGCTGTCTCGCGCGCCCGACCCCGTGCACGATGGAGACGCCGCAGATCGCCGGCACGTACAGTCGCGAGAAACAGGTTTCGAACACGTTCGAGACCGAGGTCAAATATAGCCAGGATCGCTTCGACGCCGTCCTGAAACTGGGCAAGACCAAGTCGAGCGGTGGCCCGTCGGTGCGCTTCAGCGTCGCCGCCAAGCCCCGCCTGACGACGCCGGGCCGGGAGCAGAACGGCAATCTGGTGAGCAACTGGGATATCTCGGACGGCATCGCCAATTTCGAGTTCTCACCCGAGCTGCAGAACAACCTCCGCAACGGGATCGCACAAATCGACGTGGGCTCGACCAACTCGAGCTTCGTCAACAGCGATCTCGGCCAGCGTTATGCGCAGCTCGACTTGACAAGGCGGTTCGACGGCTTCCTGAAGTCCGTGCAGATCGGCGGCAAATGGCGCGACCTCAAGATCGGCCGCGAGACCGGCCGCAACGACTGGTATGCCGATCCGGCGACGTTGCTTCGCTACCAGGATACCGCCGCCGGTGCCGTCGCGCGGCCTGAATTCTTTTACGCGAACCAGATTGGCAACATTAACGGCGGCTTCAACGCGAACGTCGTGCCGGGCATCAATTTTGACGAATATCTGAAGTATCTGAATTCGACCTACGGCCAGGCGGTGCGGGTGTACGAACCCGACTTTGTCTATGCGCTGGGGGAGCGGGTCTTCGCCGGCTATGCGCAGGTAAACTTCGGGACCGGTGGCCTTCGCGGTAACGTCGGCCTCCGCATGGCCAATACGAAACAGTCGGGCAACACGTCCGACCGCCTGCAATATCTCAACGACTATTGCGTCAACGGCCCCGGCGGGGCGGCCGATCCCAACCGTCCGCTCGGCCCCGATGGCAATTGCCAGGTGCTGCCACTCAGCGTGCGCGAGACGATCGTCAACACGCGTGCCGACCAGTCGAAGACGTACACGGACTGGCTGCCGAGCTTCAACGTGTCGTACGAAGTCACGCCTGATCTCCTCGTTCGCGGCGCCGTCGCGAAGGTGATCGCGCGGCCATCGTTCGAGAATCTGGGGTCGCAGCGGTCGCTCACGTTCCGCTCGGATGCGTATGCGTTCGATCGTGGCCAGTTCGGCGAGTTCGCCGGCTGGTCGGGCAGCGGCGGAAACTCTGACCTGAATCCATTCTCGGCGTGGCAATACGACCTTGGCATCGAATGGTATTTCCACCGCGGTTCGGTGCTCGGCGCGACCTTCTTCCGCAAGGATGTGTCGGACTTCGTGGTGCCGTTGGTGCTCAACGTCACGCGCGACGTCAACGGAACGCAGCAGTTGATCCAGCCTTACTCGACGGTCGCGAACGGATCGAATGCGCGGTCGCAGGGTGTCGAGTTGTACGCGCAGCACACGCTGTCGTTCGGTCTCGGCGCGCAGGTCAACTTCACCTATAACGACACGTCGGTGGCGGACGTGACGCTCGACGGGCAGAAGATCGGTTCGTCCGCGCTCGTCGGCAGCGCCAAGACGCAGGTCAACGCCTCGGTTTTCTATGAGCACGGCAAGGTGCTGATGCGCGCCTCGTACAACCGGCGCGGCGAAGTCGTCGGCGGGTTGCAGTCGGGCCTGAACGAATACACCGATCCGTATGCGCAGGTCGATCTCAACGCGGCCTATGCGCTGACCGACCGGCTCAACCTCACCGCCTCGGTGATCAACCTCACCAAGGCGGAGGAAAGCCGCCATCTCGGCAACGATACGAAGGACCGCTTCACCTATCGGAATTACTTCGGGCGGCGGGCCTATGTGGGCGTTTCGTTCAACTTCTGATGACCTGGTTTGATCGGCTTGTCTCTCGGGTGGCGCCTTCGCGGCGCTACCCTCCCTTTTCTCGCGGCGTCGGGTCACCGCATGTTGGCGAAACGCGCGGTCGGCGCGGGGTTCGGATCGCGCTGACCGCGTCCGCGCTGATGATGTGCGGGCTGGCGAGTGCGTCGAACCCGATCGTTCCCGGCTGGTATGCCGACCCCGAGATCCGCGTGTTCGGCGGGCGCTACTGGATCTATCCGACCTATTCGGATCATTACGGCAAGCCCGACGTCACCAGCCGCTTCTCGGCCGCGCAGACGCTCGCGCGGCAACGCAAGACGGTGCGTCAGTCCTACGGGATGCAGACCTTCTTCAATGCGTTCTCGTCACCCGACCTGGTGCACTGGACCAAGCACGACCACGTGTTTGACGTGCGGAACGCAGCGTGGGCGGCCTATGCGATCTGGGCGCCATCGGTGATCCAGGCGAACGGTCGCTATTACATGTTCTTCAGCGCGAACGACATCCAGAGCGATGCGGAGCTTGGCGGGATCGGCCTCGCGGTCAGCGACCGGCCCGGTGGTCCGTTCAAGGACGCGATCGGCAAGCCGCTGGTCGGCGCGTTCCACAACGGCGCGCAACCGATCGACCCGTTCGCGTTTCGCGATCACGATGGCCAGGTCTATCTGTTCTACGGCGGCTGGAAGCATTGCAACGTCGTCCGGCTCAGCTCCGACCTGACGCGCATCCTGCCGTTCGCCGATGGCTCGACCTACAAGGAAGTGACGCCACCCGGCTATGTCGAGGGCTCGTTCATGATCGAGCGCAAGGGCGTCTATTACCTGATGTGGTCGGAGGGCGGCTGGACCGGCCCGGACTATAGCGTCGCCTATGCGACCGGGCCGGGACCGACCGGTCCGTTCACGCCGCGCGGCAAGATCCTGTCGCAGGACCTGCGCATCGCGCGCGGCGCGGGGCATCACTCGGTGGTCAACGTGCCGGGTACCGACGACTGGTACATCGCGTATCACCGCCGCCCGCTCGAGACCGATCGCGGCGAACACCGCCAGATCGCGATCGACAGGATGGTCTTTGCCACCGATGGTCGGATCGAGCCGGTGGTGATGACCAATACGGGCGTGAAGCCGCGACCGATCGGCGTGCAGAAGCCGACACGAAATTCAGGGAGAGCGATGTGAGAAACAGGGCGATCGCCAATTTGCGCGGCACGGTAGCGGCGGTCGCGTCGCTCGCTCTCGTCGCGCCCGCGCCGATTCTGGCCCAGACCAAGGCGACGGCCGCCGCGTCGGCCAACGGCGCGATGCAGCCGCAGGACCAGCCTTCGGTCGATCTGGTCAACCCGCTGATGGGGACCGATTCCGACTACACCTTGTCCTACGGCAATACCTATCCCGCGGTGGCGGTGCCGTGGGGGATGAACTTCTGGACGCCGGTCACCGGCAAGACGAACAGCGGCTGGGGCTACACCTACGACGCGAACAAGATCAACGGCATCAAGCAGACGCACCAGCCCAGTCCGTGGATGAACGACTACGCCGCGTTCTCGCTGATGGCGACGACCGGTGCGCTGAAGGTGAAGGAGGACGAACGCGCGTCCTGGTACAGCCACAAGGCGGAGGACAGCCGGCCGTACAGCTACAAGGTCTATCTCGCCGATTACGACGTGACCGCGGAGGTCGCGCCGACCAACCGCGCCGCACAGTTCCGCTTCACCTTCCCGCAGAGCAACGACGCGCACATCATCCTCGACGGCTATGCCGGCGGCTCGATGGTCTCGATCGACAAGGCCAAGCGCCGCATCACCGGCTATGTCCGCAACAACCACGGCGGCGTGCCCGACAATTTCCACAATTACTTCGTCGCCGAATTCGACCATGACTTCACCGTCAGCCAGACCTGGGACGGCAAGGGCCAGGTCACCGCGACGCCGACGCGCGAGGGCGATCATGTCGGCGCGGTCGTCAGCTTCAAGACACGCAAGGGCGAGCAGGTCGGCGTCAAGGTCGCGTCGTCGTTCATCAGTCTCGAACAGGCCGAGCGAAACCTGCGCGGCGAGATCGGCGGCGACGGGTTCGAGCAGACCAAGACCAAGGCGAAGGCGATCTGGCAGCGCGAGTTCGACCGCGTCCAGGTCACCGATCCCAATCTCGACAACCGCCGGATCTTCTATTCCGCGCTGTACCGCATGCTGCAGTTCCCGCGGATGTTCCACGAGGTCGATGCCAAGGGCCAGACGGTCCACTACAGCCCGTATGACGGCAAGGTGCACCCGGGCTTCCTCTACACCGACAACGGTTTCTGGGACACGTGGCGCGCGGTCTTCCCGTTCTTCGCGCTGATGTATCCCGAGCGCGACAGCGAGATCATGCAGGGGCTGGTCAACACCTACAAGGAGTCCGGCTGGCTGCCCGAATGGGCCAGTCCCGGCCACCGCGACGTGATGATCGGATCGAACTCGGCGAACCTGATCGCCGACGCGTATCTGAACGGCGTGCGCGGGTTCGACGTCGAGACGCTGTACCAGGCGATGGTCAAGAACGCGACGACGTCGCAGGGCCGCCCGGTCGACAAGAAGGGCAAGGTCGTCGGCGCGGTCGGGCGCGAGGGCGTCGAATATTATAACCGGCTCGGCTATGTGCCGTATGACGTCGGCATCAACGAGAATGCCGCGCGCACGCTCGAATACGCCACTGCGGACTTCTCGATCTCGCGGCTCGCGACGGCACTGGGCAAGACCGAAGATGCGAAGCTCTACGCCGCGCGCGCGCAGAATTACCGCAAGCTCTACGACACGCAGAGCGGCTGGATGCGGGGCCGCAAAAAGGACGGCAGCTGGTCGACGCCGTTCAGCCCGTACAAATGGGGCGACGCGTTCACCGAGGGGAATGCGCTGCATTACAGCTGGTCGGTGATGCAGGACGTGCAGGGGCTGGCCGACCTGATGGGCGGGCGCGAGGCGTTCGTGAAGCGGCTCGATTCGATCTTCACCACGCCCCCGATCTTCGACGACAGCTATTACGGGCAGACCATTCACGAGATCCGCGAGATGCAGATCGTCGACATGGGGCAATATGCGCACGGCAACCAGCCGATCCAGCACATGACCTATCTCTACGACTGGGCCGGCGCACCGTGGAAGACGCAATATCACGTCCGCGACGTGATGAAGAAGCTCTACTCGCCCGCGCCGGACGGCTATCCGGGTGACGAGGACAACGGCCAGACCTCGGCGTGGTACGTGTTCTCCGCGCTCGGCTTCTACCCGGTCACGCCTGCGGTCGGGCAATATGCGATCGGCAGCCCGCTGTTCCAGACCGTGAAGCTGACGATGCCGGGCGGTAAGACGCTGACGATCGAGGCGGCGAACAATGGCCCCGGCAATGTCTACATCCAGTCGGCGAGCTTCAACGGCACTCCGCACGACAAGCCCTGGCTGACGCGCGCGGCGTTGCAGCAGGGCGGCACGCTGCGGTTCGTGATGGGGCCGACGCCGAACACCGCCTGGGGTGCGGCAAAGGCCGACGCGCCGTTCTCGATGAGCGCACCGGTGGCGGGACGTTGACCATGGAAACCGGAATGCGCCTTCGTCGACGCGACGTGATGACGGGCGCCGCCGCGCTGGCCGTCACCGCCAGCCTCCCGCGCGCCGCGTCCGCCGCTGCCGCCGCGCTACTCGTAAGCAAGCGACCGCCGCGCGGCCAGCGCCGCTTCGTCAGTCCCGCGGTCGAGGCCGAGATCGCGCGCGTGAAGGCGAAGATCGCCGATCCCGAACTCGCCTGGCTGTTCGAGAATTGCTATCCCAACACGCTCGACACCACGGTCAAGGTCGGCACGGTCGACGGCAAGCCCGATGCGTTCGTCATCACCGGCGATATCGAGGCGCTGTGGCTGCGCGACAGTTCGGCGCAGATGCAGGCCTATGTGCACCTCGCGCCGAAGGATGCCGGCTTGCGCCGCGTCTTCACCGGGCTGATCGCGCGGCAGGCACGCTGCATCCTGATCGATCCTTATGCCAACGCGTTCATGGAGGATCCGACCGCCAAGTCGAACCTCGGCGCGCGGACCGACCAGACCGACATGAAGCCGGGCGTCGCCGAGCGGAAGTGGGAGATAGACTCGCTATGCTACCCGATGCGGCTCGCGCACGGCTATTGGACCGCGACCCGCGACAAGACGCCGTTCGACGATCTGTGGGCGAAGGCGATGCGCCGCGCGATCGCGACCTTCCGCGAACAGCAGCGCAAGGATGGCAAGGGCCCGTATCATTTCCAGCGCTTGAACGTCTCGCCGACCGAGACGCTGATGTTCGAGGGCTATGGCGCCCCGACGCGGAAGGTCGGCCTGATCCATTCGATGTTCCGCCCGTCGGACGATGCGTGCCTCTATCCGTTCCTGATCCCGTCGAACCTGTTCGCGGTGTCGGCGTTGCGCATGCTGGCGACGGTCCAGCGCGAGGCGCGCGGCGATATGGCGGGCGCGACCGACAGCGAGGCGCTGGCGACCGAGGTCGAGGCGGCGCTCCGCGCGCATGGCCGGATGCCGGACGGGCAGGGCGGCGCGGTCTGGGCGTATGAGGTCGATGGCTTCGGCAACGCGATCTTCATGGACGACGCCAACGTGCCGAGCCTGTCGGGCCTGCCGCTGCTCGGCGCGGCGGATCGCAGCGACCCGCTGTTCCGCCGCACCGCCGCGCTCGCGTGGAGCGATCGCAACCCGTATTTCTTCACCGGTACCGCCGCGCGCGGGATCGGCGGGCCGCATATCGGGCTCGACATGATCTGGCCGATGTCGATCATCACACATGCGATGAACAGCGATGACGATGCCGTGATCCGCCAGTGCCTTGCGTGGCTGAAGACCACGCACGGCGGCACCGGGTTCATGCACGAATCCTTCCACAAGGACGATCCGGCCAAGTTCACGCGCAGCTGGTTCGCCTGGGCCAATGGATTGTTCGGCGAGCTGATCCTCGACCTCGAGCGCCGCAAGCCTGCCTTGCTGGCCGCCCGCTACTGATATGAATTCCGGGAGATACACATGACCACCGCCAACCGCCGCCAGGTGCTCGCCGGCACAGGGCTTGCTGGCCTCGCCGCTGCGTTGCCCGTCACCAACGCCGCGGCCGCGCAGGCGCCCGTCGCGGGCAAACCCGATCTGTTCGTCGGTACCGGCGGGCACGGTCATACCTATCCCGGCCCATCGCTGCCGTTCGGGATGGTGCAGCTCGGCCCCGACACCGACAACAGCCGCTGGGATGCGTGCTCGGGCTATCACCAGGACGATGGCTCAATCATGGGCTTCAGTCACACGCATCTGTCGGGCACCGGGATTGGCGACATGCTCGACGTGCTGGTCGTGCCGACGCGCGGGCCGTTGCAACTGAAGCCCGGTGCGCTCGGCAAACCCGAACAGGGGTATCGCCAGCGTTTCACCGACGAGCTAGCAGAACCCGGCTATTACCGCGTGAAGCTCGAATCGGGCGTGCTCGCGGAACTCACCGTGACGGAGCGTACCGGCCACCACCGCTACAGCTTCCCGCAGGGGCCGGGGCACATACTCGTCGACTTCGCGCACATGATCCTCGACGTCTGGGACAAGGGGACATTGATCGACGAGGCCTCGCTGGCGATCTCCGCCGACGGGATGCTGACGGGCAGCCGCCGCGTCCACCGCTGGGCGAAGGGCCGGCGCATCCATTTCGCGATGCTGCTGTCGCGCAAACCCGACCGCGTCCAGTTCTTCGGCGACGACGACGCGCCTGCACCGGCGGGCGCGAAGGGCGTCACCGGCAACCGCCTGAAGGTCGCGTTGTTCTTCGACCAGGCGGGCGGCGCGCCAATCCTGATCAAAACCGGCATCTCCGCGGTCGACGTCGCGGGTGCCAAGGCCGCGCTCCAGGGTGAAGCCACAGGCTGGCAGTTCGACGCGGTGCGGCGCTCGGCGGCGCGCACGTGGCAGGCCGAACTCGACCGCGTCCGCGTCGATGGCGGCACGCCCGAACAGCGCACGATCATGGCGAGCGCGCTGTATCACGCGTTCCTGTCGCCGACGCTCTTCACCGACCGCGACGGCCGCTATGTCGGGCTCGACCGCAAGGTGCATCAGACGACCGCCGCCGAACCCGCGTTCAGCACCTATTCGATGTGGGACACCTACCGCGCGCTGCATCCGCTGCTGACGCTCGTCCAGCCCGACAAGGCGGCGCAATTTACGCGCGATCTCGTCCGCCAGACGGTGCAGAGCCCGACCGGATCGCCGGTCTGGCCGCTGCAGGGCGTCGAGACCGCGTGCATGATCGGCTGGCATTCGGTGTCGGTGCTCGCCGAAGCCTGTGCCAAGGGGATCAAGGCGGATTACGCTGCGGCGTGGCCGCAGATCCGCAGCCGTGCGTTCGATCGCAGCTTTCCCGACGTCGACAGCACGCTCGGTCGCGACTTCTATTACGACCTCGGTTTCGTGCCCGCGGACAAGACCTGGGAGTCGGTCAGCCGCACGCAGGAATATGCCTATGACGACTGGGCGATGGCGGTGCTCGCCGATGCGGCAGGCGCCAAGGCCGACGCCGCCGCGCTGCGTAAGCGCAGCCTCAACTACCGCAACGTCATCGATCCCAGGATCGGTTTCGCCCGGCCGCGCTTTGCCGATGGCAGCTGGTGGGCCGATTACGACCCGATCCAGCTCGGCCACAACCCTGAGAAACAGCGCGACTATACCGAGGCGAACGGGTGGCAGGTGACGTTCCTCAACCAGCACGACGTCTATGGCCTGATTGCGCTGTTCGGCGGGGATGCGGGGTTCGTGACAAAGCTCGATGCGCTGTTCACCGCGCCGTCGACGCTGCCCAAGAACGCGCCGCCCGACATCACCGGGCTGGTCGGCCAGTACGCGCACGGTAACGAGCCGGACCAGCACGCCGCCTATCTCTACGCCTATGCGGGCGCGCCGTGGAAGACGCAGGCTATGGTCCGTCGCCTGCTGACCGAGATGTACAAGGCCGAGCCCGACGGCGTCATCGGCAACGACGATTGCGGCCAGATGAGCGCGTGGTTCATCCTCTCCGCGCTCGGCTTCTACCCGGTCGACCCGGTCAGTGGCGTCTATGTCTTCGGTTCGCCGCTGTTCGACGCGGCGCAGGTCGATCTCGGCCAGGGACGCACGTTGCGCGTCGTCGCCAAGGGCAATGCGCCGGCCAGCCCCTATGTCCAGTCGGTCCGCTGGAACGGCAAGCCCTGGACACGGAACTGGATCGCACACGCCGACATCGCGCAGGGTGGCGAACTCGAATTCACGATGGGACCGAAGCCGTCGTCGTTCGGCACTGCCAAGGCGGACCGTCCGCCGTCGTTCGGGTCTCAGCCGCGATAAGGGTGCTGCGCCGGGCGCCAGCAGGTAGACGTCGGCGTCCGGTCAGCCGTCGAGCCCGTACCGCGCCGCGCGTTTGGCGACGTTTGGGTTGATCGCGAGCGCGGCCTTGCGGTCCGCGTCCGCCGCTTCAATCTTGCCCGCGCGTCGTTCCGCGATCGCGCGGGTGTAGAGCGACCAGGCGTTGCGCGGGTTGGCTTTGACCGCGGCGTCATAGTCGACGAGCGCGGCGTCGAGCTTGCCGAGACGCAGGTTCACCAGCGCGCGGCTGTCCAGATACGCGGCATAGCCGGGACGGAGCTTCAGGGCAGTGTTGCAGTCGGACATCGCACGATCGAGTTCGCGGTTCAGCAGCGCGCGCGCCCAGCATCGGCCGTTAAACGCGGTGGAGCGGGCGGCGTCCTCGGGATGCATCTTCAGCCAGGCATCGTAATTGACGATCGCGAGCTCGGGCTGGTCGAGATTTTCGTACAGGCCGGCAAGCTGGAGCCGGCGATCCGACCCGGCCGGCAGCGCGCGACCGGCGACCTTGGCATCTTCGCCCGCGCCATCTGGATCGCGGCTCATCAAGCGGAGGCGTGCGCGCAACAGGCGGACATCGGTGTTGTCGGGCATGAGCGTCACGGCCTTGTCGAGATCGGCCGCGGCGAGCAGGAGCTGGCCGTGCGCGAGCCGGGCTTGTGCGCGCTGATACACGTAGCGTCCTTCGGTCGGCGCCATCGCCACCGCCTTGTCGAGATCGGCGAGCCCCTCCTCGATCCGGCGCTTCGACAGGAACACCGCGGCGCGTCGGCTGAACCCCTCGGCATCGGTCGGCACGGCGGCGGTGTCGGTCAGGTCGAGCTTTTCGCCCGCGGTGGTACGCGCGCCGCTCGGCGTCAGCCCGAAGACCGGGCCGCCTTCATAGGTCATGTAGAGCAGGTGGTTCGCGTTCGACACGAAGATGCGGTGCGTCAGGAAGAAATCGAACCCGATCAGCATGTCGCCGTCGATCCGGATGTCGGCGATCTGGAATTTCGGGTGCGGCACGGTCTCGCCGCCGAGGTCGATCGTATCGAATGGAGCGCGCCAGGTCGCGAGCTGCTTCGAACCGATGCCCGAGTTCAATCCGACCGCGGTCACGCCGGGACTGGTCGGTGTGATGCCTGCCCGCTTGGCCGCGGCGAGCGTCATGACGGTGGTTTGCGCGCCTGAATCGAACACCGCGCGCATCTTGACGCCGTTGACCAGGACGGTGCCGATCGTGTGCGGCTTCCACGGTCCGGTGCCGCCGCGTTCGAGCGGGATCGTCGAAAACGGTTTTCCCGCGGCCCAATAGGCCAGCCCGACATTGCCGCAGCCATCGACCCGCATCAGCCGCACCGCGCTGTGCGGCAAATCGTATTCGACATCGGCGAGACCGAGGATGTTCTGGCCGAGCAGACCGGCCGTCCCCGTGTCGGTGCCGCCGACGATGAAGCTCACCCGCGGGATCGGCAGGCCGGCGAGCGAGAAGTCCTTTGCGCTGGCGATCGCTGCGGACGTGTCGCCGTTGACCCCGCGCAGCCGGAACCAGGGGGGAGCCGGCTCGCTCGACAGCCCGAACTCCGCAGCCGACGCGCGCGACACCGTACTGTAGAAGGCGCCGCTATCGACGATGAATCGCGTGTCGTGCGTGCCGAACTTCGCATCGACCATCGCGCGGCGACCGGTGAGGGTCACGGGCAGTTCGGCGATCTTGCTGACCTTGCACGCAGCCACCGCCGGCCCAGCCGCCGTCAGGCTCAACAGCGCGAGCACACCCAACCGAACCCGTCCGCGCATGCCCGTCTCCCGATCCCGACCCTTGATCCCCGGCGGAAGACTATCGAAGCGACGGTCACGAGCAAGTGACGACGGTGTCACGCGGAGCATTTGGACGATCGAACGGAAACCGGATATCGGTATGAAGTTTTTGTTAAAGAGCAGCCGTACTGGTAGTCGTGCGTTGCGGCGAAGGGGACCCTGGAGCATCACGCTGTGGGATGGCTTCTTTACGGAGCCGGCGCGAAACCGTTCCTGGGCGCGGGCGGTGCGACAAGGGGGCCAGGTGTTCGTTCGATTGAAGTGGAGTCTATCGCGGTTGGCGCCGCTCTCGATCCTGATGGGGCTAGGGGGCTGCACGGCGCTGTCGCACGGGTTCTTCAACCCGCAGGGGCCGGTCGCGGGGCATGAGCGCGACCTGTTCGTCACCGTATCGATCGTGCTGCTGTTCGTCGCCGGACCGGTGCTGCTGCTGACGCCGCTGTTCGCGTGGCATTACAGGCTGTCCAACCGCGGCGACGCGTACCGGCCGAAGTGGAATTTCTCCTGGTGGGTGGAAGGCCTGATCTGGATCCCGCCCGCCGGCATTGTCATCGGGCTCGCCGTGCTGCTGTGGCACTGGACACAGATCGACGATCCGTATCGGCGGTTGCCGGGCGCGGCGCCGGTCGAGGTTCAGGCGATCGCGCTCGATTGGAAATGGGTGTTCGTCTATCCCGACCTCGGCGTCGCGTCGGTCGATCGACTGACCATTCACGCTGGACGGCCGGTACATATCAAGCTGACCAGCGGCACGGTAATGCAGTCGATGCTGATCCCGCAACTCGCCGGGCAGATCTACGCGATGGGCGGCATGACCACCGAGTTGAATATCCAGGCGCACCGGCCGGGACGGTTCCGCGGCGAGAACACGCAGTATAACGGCGCCGGCTTCCAGCAGCAGAAGTTCGATGTCGTTGCAGTGTCGCCAGCCGACTATGACCGCTGGGCGGCTGCTACACGAAGCGGCAAGCGCACGCTCGACGCACAAACCTGGCGACGGCTGTCCGCGCGGTCGATCATCACCCGGCCCGTCGAGTTCGCGCATGTCACGCCACACCTTTTCGAGCACGTCGTCGCCGCGACTGGCGGCATGACCCATTCTTCTCCGAAAGCCGTTCGATGACCGTTTCCGTTCCCCTCTGGCCCGCCGTGCTCGGCCGGTTCGGCTGGCAGGACCTGCCGTTCGTGCGCGCATGGGAGAACCCGACGATCAGCGAGATCATCGGCGCGTTCGCAGGCGCGCTGGTGGTGGTCGGCGCGGTCGTCGTCGCGGCGCTGCTGACGCGTTATGGCAAGTGGCGGTATCTGTGGACCGAGTGGCTCACCAGCCTCGACCACAAGAAGATCGGCATCATGTATATCGTCGTCGCGTTCGTGATGCTGTCGCGCGCGCTGGTCGAGGCGGTGCTGATGCGGATGCAGCAGGCGGTGGCGATCGAGAACCCCGGCTTCCTGACGCCCGACCATTTCGGCCAGCTGTTCTCGACGCACGGCTCGATCATGATCTTCTTCATGGCGATGCCGTTCCTGACGGGGATGATCAACTATGTCCTGCCGCTCCAGATCGGCGCGCGCGACATGGCATTTCCCTGGGCCAATTCGATCGCGTTGTGGCTCACCATCGGCGCCGCGGGGCTGATGATGGCCAGCCTCGTCGTCGGCGAATTCTCGACCGGCGGATGGAGCGGCTACCCGCCCTATACCGAGCGCGCGTTCAGCCCCGGCGTCGGTGTCGACTACTGGATCTGGGCGGTGACGTTGGGGTCGATCGGCTCGACGATGGCGGGGATCAACATCGCCTGCACCGTCTACAAGCTGCGTGCGCCGGGGATGCGGTTCATGCGGATGCAGATGTTCGCATGGACCAGCCTGTGCACGTCGATCCTGATGATCTTCGCGATGCCGCCGCTGACCGTCGCCACGCTGCTGCTCGCGCTAGACCGCTACCTGGGGTTCCATTTCTTCACCAACGACCTCGGCGGCAACATGATGAACTATGCCAACATGTTCTGGCTGTTCGGTCATCCCGAGGTCTACATCCTGATCCTGCCCGCGTTCGGCGTGTATTCGGAGGTCGTGTCGACCTTCTCCACCAAGGACCTGTACGGCTACACCTCGCTGGTGATCGCGACGATGGCGATCGCGGTGCTAAGCTTCACCGTGTGGGTCCATCATTTCTTCACGATGGGGCAGTCGGCTAACGTCAACGCGGCGTTCGGGATCGCGACGATGACGATCGGCGTGCCGACCGGCGTCAAGATCTACGACTGGATCTGGACGATGTTTCGCGGCGAGGTGCGCTTCACTGTGCCGATGCTGTACGCGCTCGCGTTCATGATGACGTTCGTGCTGGGCGGCTTCACCGGCATTATCCTGGCGATGCCGCCGCTCGACTACCTCGTCCACAACACGCTGTTCCTGGTCGCGCATTTCCACAACATGCTGATCCCGGGGCTGCTGTACGGGATGCTGGCGGGCTATCATTACTGGTTTCCCAAGGCGTTCGGGTTCCGCCTCGACGAGCGCTGGGGGCGGATCGCGTTCTCCTGCTGGGTGGTCGGGTTCTACCTCGCCTTCTTCCCGCTGTACGTGCTCGGCGCGAGCGGGATGGCGCGGCGGACGCAGGCGATCTTCGAACCGTCGTTTTGGCCGTGGCTGTACGTCGCCGGCGTCGGCGCGTTCGTCCTGCTGGCGGCACTGACGTCGCTCGGCATCCAGTTGTGGGTGAGCATCCGCGATCGTGCCAAGACACGCGTGGAAGCGGGCGACCCGTGGGATGGCCGCGGGCTCGAATGGTCGGTCAGCGCACCGCCGCCCGAATACAACTTCGCGGTGCTGCCGCTCATCGACGGACGCAACCCGTTCTACGATCACAAGCATGACGAGGGCCAGCCTGATCCTTACGCCTCGCCACTAGCCTACGAGGACATCGTCGTGCCGAAGGGCAGCGCGACCAGCGTCGTGATCGGGCTCACAGCCGCAGTCGCCGCGTTCGGCCTGATCTGGGAGATCTGGGGGCTGACGATCGTCGCGTTTCAGGTGATCGTCGCGGCGGTCGTGCTACGCAGCTTCGGTCGCGACCAGCATCGGACCATTCCCGCTGCGGAGGTCGCGCGCGAGCATGAGGCCTGGCTGACGCGCGTCCGGGCGACGCCCGCGATTCCGCGGCAACTGGAGACCGCCGCGGTCAATCGTGGCCTTGCGGAGATCGTGGCGTGAGCGAACCCGAACTGTCGCATGCCGGCCTCAACCTCGGCGACACCGGCGCGCTGACGCAGGACCAGGCGGAGAACGCGATCTTCGGCTTCTGGATATTCCTGATGAGCGACGCGGTGATCTTCGCGCTGCTGTTCGCGACCTATGGCACGATGATCGCCAGCACCGTCGGCGGCCCGACGCCCGCCTCCGAGTTCAAGCTGCTGCCCGCGTTCGTCGAGACGCTGCTGTTGCTGACGAGCAGCGCGACGTTCGGCCGCGCGACGATCGCCATGAAGTACGACGAACCGCGCCGCGTGCTGTTCGGGTGGCTCGGCGCGACGCTGGGCCTCGGCCTCGTCTTCCTCGCGCTCGAGGCGAACGACTTCGCGACGATGTTCGCGCACGGTGCTTATCCGATGCGCAGCGGTTTCCTGTCGTCGTTCTTTGCGCTGGTCGGGCTGCACGGACTCCACGTCGCGGTCGCGTGCTTCTGGCTGGTCGTGATGGTCGGGCAGGTCTGCGCGTACGGCCTCGATGCGCGAGTGCGGATCAACCTGTTGCGGCTGGGGCTGTTCTGGCACCTGCTCGATATCGTCTGGATCGCGATCTTCTCGGTCGTCTATCTGCAAGGGAACATCGGATGAGCGACCGGACCCGCGAGCTGCGCACCTATGCGGTCGGCTATGCCTTGTCGCTCGCGCTGACCGTGGCGGCCTTCGCGATGGTCCGCTGGCCGTCGTTCGGTGCGCGTGCGATCTTCGGCGGCGTGCTGGCGCTGGGCCTCGTGCAGATGGCGGTGCAGTTCCGCTGTTTCCTCCACATCAGCCTGAAGCGCTCGTCGCGGCACGACCTGCAACTGATCCTCTTCTCCACGCTCATCATCGCGCTGATGGTGTCGGGTACGTTGGTGATCCTGTTCAACCTTCGTGGGCGGATGATGGGGTGAGGGCAGGCGACTGCGTAGCGGGGTGAACCGAACGAGGGCCCGCAGCGTTTGAACGGCAGCCGACACGCGCGACGTGCGCGGCGTAGTAGGGGAGTAGAGCGTGGCGCAATCACCGTTCCTGAACGATCCGCGGGAACAACTGGCCAGGCATATCGCTGCGGCGGTCGCCTCGCCGATTACAGAGATCCGCGCCATGCACATCCGGGCGGCGGAGCATCTCTCCGAACTGGCGAAAGAGAACCGCCTGCCGGCGCGCTCGGGCAAGACCAAGACTGGGAAAGACGTCTAGAGGTTTCGGACCGTATCGACCTGTCGGCGAATCGACGAGGATGACATCGATCGGCTGGATGCCGGCGGCTCGGCGAGCCTGTGAGAATTTTCGCGCCGCGACCGCCGGTTCGCGCAACGCCAAGCACTCCGTCTATATCGTGTTGCTGCATGACTCGCGGTCCCCGGAGCGCTGGGGACTATATGTCGGGCAGACGTCGCGCGATCCGGACTGGCGGTTCGATCAGCACAAGCTGGGGTACAAGGCGAGCGGTGCGGTCAGGAGGTTCGGGGCGCATCTGCTGCCCGGGCTCGTCGAGCATCTGAACCCTATGCAGCAATGGGAGTCGCTCGAACTCGAAGCCGCGCTCGCCGATGCGTTTCGAGAGGCGGGCGTCCCGTGGGTCGAGGGCGGCCATTAGCGTGCGGCTGGCATCGATGCGGAGACTATCGTTCTATGCAGTGATCGACCTAGTCGTTGGGGCGGAGAAATAATATGCGGCGTAACTGCATGGAAACGCCTCGCTTCTTGGGATACGCGCTATCTCGATCAACGGGAATGGCACGCGCATGACGACAATCGGGACAGTAATCGACGAGACCGGGATGCTGCTTCGCGATGGCGGTGCATTCTATCTGCGTCGGGACATCGGCGGTCGCTATCAGCTCGAGCTGCACCGCGTACCGGTCGATCTGGTCGAGAAGCGGGTGCGCGTGCGTGGTACTCTCGTCGGCGCCGACCTGGTCAACGCGGACGGTGTCGCCCCGGAATAGACGCGTCAAGGTATGGATGGCGGCGTGAGGCCTAGGGCGGAGCTGGGACGGTCTCTAATGTCAAAGTCGTCAGGCAGCCGTGATCGTCAGCAGCGATGCTGCTGCTGTGAACTCACGGTTACGTCGGCAGGATGTCGGGATCGAGTGGATACGCGATGTCGCGAATCAATCGGCCAGTGCCGCAGGCGCCATTCCGGAACGGCGCATTATGTCGGACCGGACATTGCACGACCATTCTCGTGCAAGGCCCGGTCCGGGAACGATCAGTTATCGCGCTCGGCGCGCTTGCGATCGGCCTTGCGTGCACGGCTGACAGCTGCAGCATGCTCGCGGGCACGCTTCTCCGACGGCTTCTCGTAATGACGACGAAGCTTCATCTCGCGGTACACGCCTTCGCGCTGCAGCTTCTTCTTCAAGGCGCGGAGGGCCTGGTCGACGTTATTGTCGCGAACGATTATTTGCATGCTATCTAGGGCTCTCGGCTATCGTGACGGTCTTTCGAATCAACGCCCGCTTTATGAGCGCCGCGACAGGAAGCCAAGTCCCTATCGGCTTGGCCGACCACGCGGCCGTCGTTGAAGGGGATTTTTCACCCGTTTGGGTCGATCGTCACAGCTTGAAGTTGACGCCGAACGTCACCGTGCGACCGATCCGGGTCTGGAACAGCGTGTCCTGACGGACGCTGTCGGTATAAAGCCGGTTCTGCTCGTCGGTCAGGTTGGTCCCCTCGAGGATGAGCTTCACGGTGTCCGTCACCGCAAACGACGCGGACGCATCGACGAACAGCGTACTGTCATTGCCCTGGAGATCGCTGCCGGGGGAAGCGGGGATGCCGCGGATGAAGCCGTCGCGGTAATTGGCGGTGCCGCGGATGCTGAACTTACTGTCCTCGTAATAGAGCGTGCCGGACGCGGTGTTCTTCGACAGGCCGATCAGGTTCGCGGTGGTCGTGACGGTCGGCACGCCGTTCACGCTGGCGAGGATATAGTCGATCCGCGAGGTGACGTGCGTATAGTTCGCCAGCGCGCCGAAGTTCCTTAGGAACCCTGGCAGGAAGGTGAACGGCACCTGCGCGTTGACCTCGACGCCCTTCAACGGGCCACCTGGCGTGTTGAGCGGCTGCGCGATCGTGAACTGTTCGCTCGGCAACGTGTTGCTGCCCGCAAGGAGTTCGTTCGGTAGGCCGAGATCGCTGAAAGGGATGAGCGTGTTGACGCTTTGCACGTAGGATTTCAGATCCTTGTAGAAAAACGCGGCGGACAGCAGTGCGCCCGGGCGGAAATACCATTCGATCGCGGCATCGAAGGTGTTGGCGCGGATCGGATCGAGCTGTGGGTTCTGTACGCTGCCGTTGCGCGTGATCGCGTTGACGCCGCTGGTGGGGGTCAGCACGCCGAGTTCCGGTCGGGCGAGCACTTTCGCGCCCGAGAAGCGGAACAACAGGTCTTCGATCGGCTCAATGACGAGGTTACCGGAGGGCAGCCAGTCGCTGTAGCGCTTGTTGGCGGTGGCGAACCGCCCGGTCACGCCGGTTGGCGAGCCTGCGAGCGCGACCGAGATGAAGCCCGACGACAGCTGGTCGGTGTGGACGAAGCGGACGCCCGCATCGCCGCGGACACCGATGCCGCCGAGCCGGTCGCCGAGATCGAACGCCGCCATCGCATAAGCCGACGAGACTTCCTCGAGCACCCGGCTGGACTGCGCGCCGCATTCGGTGCCGCAATAGCGCACCGCATCCAGGTTGAACGTGCTGATCAACTTGTCGGGATCGAGCGAAACCCAGCTCGACGGCGCGCCGTTGCCCCAGAGATTGCCGACGCCGCTGATCTGGTGCGTGATGTCGGCGAGCGTGGTACCGGCGGGCAGCGCCCTAGTGAGCGTGTCGGCGGTGTACGGAATGACGTTGCGCAGTGTGAAATCGCTGCGGCGATATTGGCCGCCCGCCTTCAGCGTCAGCACGTCGGCGACCTTCCAGTGCAGGTTCGTTTCCGCGGTCAGTCCGTTGTTGGTGTTGGTCGAGGGACGCGCCTGGAAGCTGTAGCCGCCGCGCACGGTGCCATCGGCAAGCGCAGGTCCGTAGTTGAAGCGGGTCGGATCGGACACGTCGAAACCGAAGCCGAGCTTCGGCGTATCCTTGCCGTCGCGGTAGTCGATCGAGAAATTGGGCGTGTCGATGGCGTCCATGAAATACTGGAAACGCCGCTTGCCGAACGCCTTGGCCTGGTTGAGCCCGAACAGCGCGGTGATCCCGAAGCTGTCGGTGAAGTCGTGCTTGATGTTGAGATTAGCCTGCTTGAACGTCGACGTGAAATCGTCGACCAGCCCTTCGGAGCGAACGTCGACGCCGTCGAACAGGCCGTAGATCAGGCCGCCTTGCGGTGTCAGCTGGACGTCCTTGATCGACATCACCGGCTGGCCGTTGTTCGCGGCCGAGCGCGCGAACGAAATCGCCTCGATGTAATTGTCCCGGCGCACGACGTGGAAGCGCGAATAGAGCAGGTCGAGCGAAATATCGGTCGCCGCGTCGGGCTGGAATTGGAAGCTGAGCGTCCCGCCGAGCCGTTTCTGCTTCTGCTCCGAATTCAGATAGCGCGGGATGCGCGGGAAGAACGCGCCGCTGCCGGCGGTGTTGGGCAGGTCGGGGCGGCGCGCGGCGAGCACCGTGTTGAACGCCGCCGCGGTGCTGGTACGCGGCGTGCCGGGATAGCAGTTCGCGGCATCGGCCCCCTTGCTGCCGATCGCCGGCGTGGCGGGCGCGAAGCCGACCGGCGAACAGAACAGCCCGTTGGTATTGGCGGACAGGATGTCGACCGCGGAATAGCCGACTTCGCGGATGTCGCGCTCCTGATAGGCGACCGAGCCGAGGACGCCGAACCTTCCGTCGTCGAATTTTTTCGCGATCAGCAGCGAGGCGCGCGGGTTCACCTTCTTTGCTAGCTCGCTGTAGACGCCGCGTACGGTGGCGCTGAGCGTGAAGTCCTGCTTGCCGGCCAGTGGCTTCGGTGCGGACAGGTCGACGGTCGCGCCGAGCGAGCCTTCCTCGACATCGGCGGACGGCGTCTTGCGCACCGCGAGCGACGAGAAGATCTCGGTTGGGAAAACGTTGAAATCGAAACTGCGGCCATTGTTGCCGCCGCCATAGATGTCGGACGATCCGGTCTGCGACGTGCCTTCCATGCCGTTGATGCGGACGCGGGTGAACGCCGCGCCCAGCCCGCGGACCGAAATGTTGCGGCCCTCGCCACCGTCGCCGCGGGCAAGCGCGACGCCGGGAATGCGCTGCATCGATTCGGCCAGGTTCGAGTCCGGGAACTTGCCGATGTCCTCCGCGACGATGCTGTCGATTGCCGCGGTCTCGTTGCGCTTCTGGTTGATCGCGGTGGTGAGCGACGCGCGGAAACCCGTGACGATGATGTCGTCGGTCTGGATTGCGTCGGCTGGCGTGGCGGGTTCGGGGGGCGTCTCCGCAGTTGTCGTCGTCGGCGGGGATGCCTGCTGAGCCGTGGCGGTGGTCGCAACCCCGGCAGAGAGGAGCGCGAGCATCGATGTGCCGCTACGAATGCAGGCCGTGAGACGTAAACCGTTCATTGGTATCCCCCCTTTGCGCAGAACCACTCTTCGGTGATTTACCACATTGTAAGATGGCTGATCATATATCATCAATTTACGGCCGTGTCAGGCCTTTTCCGCGTGGGGTCGGATGCGAGCCAGTCCGCAGGCATGCAGGAGGGATTTCCGGTACCAGCTCAAGTCTACGTTTGACGCGGACATTCTCATCAAGTAACCATTCGTCTCACAAAATGAGATGATGCAAATCATTGAGTGAGACGTAAATGTGCTGCGTTGCCGGGTCGGAGCAGACCGGGCGGGCAGGACGCGGACATCGTTCGATGGTGTGTGCGACGCGCCTTCGGTGGGGCGCGGGGGATGAGGAGCGTTGAGCGTGGCGATTGTGACTTTGCCGAAGATCAAGCACGTCCGGGCGTTCGTCGTCCGTGGTGGTGGTGCCGATTATCACGACCAGGGCGCGGGGCACTGGATCGATGACCACATCGCGACGCCGATGAGCCGCTATCCCGAATACCGCGAGTCGCGCCAGAGCTTCGGCATCAACGTGCTCGGCACGCTGGTCGTCGAGATCGAGGCGGAGGACGGCACGGTCGGCTTCGCGGTCACCACCGGTGGCGAGCCCGCGGCGTTCATCGTCGAGAAGCACCTCGCGCGCTTCCTCGAAGGACGCTCGCCGACCGAGTACGAGAAGATCTGGGATCAGATGTACTTCTCGACGCAATATTACGGCCGCAAGGGGCTGGTCGTGAACGCGATCTCTGGGGTCGATCTCGCGCTGTGGGATCTCCTGGGCAAGCTGCGCCAAGAGCCGGTCTATCACCTGCTCGGCGGTGCGGTACGCGACGAACTGCAATTCTACGCGACCGGCGCGCGGCCCGACGTCGCCAAGGAGCTCGGCTTCATCGGTGGCAAGATGCCGCTCCACCACGGCCCCGCCGAGGGCGCCGAGGGCATGAAGAAGAACATCGCCATGATCGCCGACATGCGCGAGAAATGCGGTCCCGATTTCTGGCTGATGCTCGATTGCTGGATGGCGCTCGACGTCGATTACGCCACGCGGCTCGCGATCGCCGCGCACGAACATGGTCTGAAATGGATCGAGGAGGCGATCAGCCCCGACGATTACTGGGGCTATGCCGAGCTGAAGCGCAACGTGCCCAAGGGCATGCTGGTCACCACCGGCGAGCACGAGGCGACGCGCTGGGGCTTCCGGATGCTGCTCGAGATGGACTGTTGCGACATCATCCAGCCCGATGTCGGCTGGTGCGGTGGCGTCACCGAACTGCTCAAGATCAGCGCGCTGGCCGATGCGCACGGCAAGATGGTCGTGCCGCACGGATCGTCGGTCTACAGCTACCATTTCGTCATCACGCGCCACAATTCGCCGTTCGCCGAGTTCCTGATGATGCATCCGGGACCGACCGAGGTGGTGCCGATGTTCCATCCGCAGCTGCTCGGCGAGCCCGTGCCGCAGAACGGCCGGATGAAGGCGAGCGCGCTCGATGCGCCGGGGTTCGGCGTCACGCTCAACCCCGAGATCGCGATGCACCGCCCCTACATGCATTGATCCAGTCTCTCTTTTCGCCATTCTCTTTTCCGAAAGTCCCCTCATGAAACTCTGCCGCTACGGCCAACCCGGCCAGGAAAAGCCCGGCATCGTCGATGCCGACGGCGCGATCCGCGACCTGTCGGGCGTGATCGACGACCTCAACGTCGCAACGCTGGCGCAGGCGCTCGCGGCCGATCCCGCGTCGCTGCCGGTCGTCGACGGTACGCCGCGCTACGGCGTTCCGATCAAGGGCATTGGCAAGATCGTCGCGATCGGCCTCAACTACCGCGATCACGCGATCGAATCCGGCCTGCCGATCCCCACCGAACCGATGATGTTTATGAAGCCGCTGTCCAGCCTCAGTGGTGCGAACGACGACGTCGTCCTGCCGCGCGGTTCGACGCATGGCGACTGGGAGGTCGAGCTGGGCGTGATCATCGGCAAGACCTGCCGCTACGTCTCGGAGGACGAGGCGCTCGACAAGGTCGCGGGCTATGTCCTCGCCAACGACGTGTCGGAGCGCTTCAACCAGAAGCAGCGCGGGTCGCAGTGGAGCAAGGGCAAGGGCCACGACACCTTCTGCCCGGTCGGCCCGTGGCTGGTGACGCCCGACGAGATCGGCGACGCGCAGGACCTCGACATGCACCTCGACGTCAACGGCGCGCGGATGCAGACCGGCAACACGAAGACGATGATCTTCGACCTGAAGCAGCTCATTTCCTACGTCAGCGAATATATCACGCTGTACCCCGGCGACCTGTTGATCACCGGCACGCCGCCGGGCGTCGGCGAGGGCAAGAAGCCCGAATCGATCTTCCTGAAGGCCGGCGACGTGATGGAACTCGGCATTGCCGGGCTCGGCACGCAGCGTCAGTCGGTCGTCGAATGGCGCCATCTGGGTGAAGGTTCGATCGCATGACGATCTATGGGGGGCGGTTTGCCGGTCGCTGCGCGATCGTCACCGGCGGCGCGTCGGGGCTCGGCAAGGATGTCGCCAAGCGGATCGTCGCGGAGGGCGGCAGCGTCGCGCTGTGGGATCTCGACGCCGCAAAGCTCGCAGTCGCGAAGGACGAGGTCGGCGCGGCGCATGTCGTCGCGCTCGACGTGTCCGACGTCGACGCGGTCGTCGCGGCGGCGGCCGAGAGCGCGGCCGTGCTCGGCAAGGTCGACATCCTGATCTGCTCGGCGGGGATCACCGGGGCGACCGCGCCGGTCCACGAATACCCGCTCGACAGCTGGAAGCGTGTCGTCGACATCAACCTGAACGGGCTGTTCTATTGCTGCCGGACGGTTGTGCCGCTGATGTTGGCGAACGGTTATGGCCGCATCGTCAACGTGTCGTCGGTGGCGGGCAAGGAGGGCAATCCCAACGCGTCCGCCTATTCGGCGACCAAGGCGGCGGTGATCGGCCTGACCAAGAGTCTCGGCAAGGAACTCGCGGGCAAGGGCATCATCGCCAACGCGCTGACCCCGGCGACGTTCGAGAGCCCGATCCTCGAGCAGCTGCCCGCGAGCCAGGTCGAGTATATGCGCTCGAAGATCCCGATGGGGCGACTGGGCGAGATCCCGGAATCGACCGCGATGGTCTGCTTCATGGCGTCCGAGGAATGCAGCTTCACGACGGCGTCGACCTTCGACACGTCGGGGGGACGGACGACGTTCTAGGAGGACTTTCGTATCCTCCCCCGCCAGGGGGGGGGGGGCTGGCACTTGCCAGACGGAGGGGGAGGAAAGGGGGAACCGCTGTTCCGTATCCTCCCCCTCCGTCGCCTTTGGCGCCACCTCCCCCTGGCGGGGGAGGATCGTTCCGACTGTCATCCCAAATCGCTCAGCCAACGCTGCCCGGCACGAGGCGGTACGGTTCAACAAACCCAGGAGAGAAGGCGATGATCCCGTTCGTCGACGCGCATATCCACCTGTGGGACCTGAGCCACATCCGCTATCCGTGGCTGTCGCCGCCGTTCGCCGATGATGGCCCCAACGGTAGCGTAGAGCCAATTGCGCGCGACTTCGGAATCGCCGAGTACCGCGCGGCGCTCGCGCGGTGGAATGTCGTCGGCGCGGTGCATGTCGATGCGGGTGCGGATCCGGTGCAAGCGCTCGACGAGACGCGCTGGCTGGAGGGAATCGCCGCCGAGCACGGCTTGCCCAACGCGATCGTCGCCTACGCACCGCTGGACGATGCCGACGTCGATATGCACCTCGCCGCGCAGGCGGCGTTCCCCCATGTTCGGGGCATTCGCCAGATCGTCAACTGGCACGCCGATCCGGCCCGCACCTATACAGCGCGCGACCTGACGCAGAATGCCCAGTGGCAGGCGGGCTATGCGCTGCTGTGTACGCACGCGCTCTCGTTCGACCTGCAATGCTACCCCGCGCAAATGCCGGGCCTCGCGCCGCTGATCGCGCGTCATTCAGATATCCCGGTGATCATCAACCATCTCGGCATGCCCGTGCTCGCCGATCCCGATGGCATCGCGGAATGGCGCGACGGCCTGCGCGCGCTCGCGGCGCTGCCGCATGTCGCGATCAAGCTGTCGGGGCTCGGCTTCATCGCGCGCGCCTGGACGCCGGAAAGCGTGCGGCCCTTCCTGCTCGAAGCGATCGACCTGTTCGGCACCGATCGCTGCCTGTTCGCCAGCGACGCGCCGACCGACACGCTGTTCGCGCCGATCGATCGCTACCTCGAAACCTATCACTCGCTGGTCGCGGACTTCGCAGAAGACGAACGCAGCGCGCTGTTCGGCGGCAATGCGAACCGGATCTACCGGCTGGGTCTCGACCTGTGAACCCGCTGCTCGGGGTACTGTATCACTGGCTCGGCGGGCTCGCGTCGGCCAGCTTCTACGTGCCCTATCGCGGCGTGAAGCGCTGGTCGTGGGAGATCTACTGGCTGACGGGCGGCGTCGTATCGTGGCTGGTCGCGCCGTGGTTCTTCGCCAGCCTCCAGACGCACGACCTGCTCGGCGTGTTCGGGCGCGCGCCGTCGACCGCGTTCTGGTGGCCGATGGTGTTCGGCGTGTTGTGGGGGTTCGGCGGACTCGGCTACGGGCTCGTCATGCGGTATCTCGGGCTGTCGCTCGGTATGGCGGTGGTGCTTGGCCTTTGCACCGTGTTCGGCACGCTGATCCCGCCGGCGTTCACGGGCGAGTTCCACGAAAAGCTGATCGCGACCACATCCGGCAATATCGTCCTCGCCGGCATCGGCCTGACGCTGGCCGGCATCGTCGTCGTCGCGATCGCGGGCGCGATGAAGGATGCGCTGCTGACGCCGGAGCAAAAGCTGGCGGTCGTCGCCGAGTTCGACTTCCGCAAGGGCATCGTCGTTGCGATCGGCGCCGGGATCATGTCCGCGTGCTTCGCGTTCGGGCTGGCTGCGGGCGAGCCGATCAAGGCGCTGTCGGCGACCGCCGGGACCGGGTCGCTCTGGACCGGGCTCCCCGTTTTATGCCTGATCATGGCGGGCGGCCTCGTCACCAACGGCGCCTGGTGCGCTTGGCTGATCGTGAAGAACCGCAGCGCCAAGCAATGGCTCGGCCGCACCGCCGAAGGCGCCCGCCCGCCACTCCTGTGCAACTACGCGCTCAGCGCACTCGCTGGCGTCACCTGGTATTTCCAGTTCTTCTTCTACACGATGGGGGAGAGCCAGATGGGCCGCCTCGGCTTCTCGAGCTGGACGCTGCACATGGCGAGCATCATCATTTTCGGCACGCTGTGGGGCTTTGCATTCCGCGAGTGGAAGGACGCCGGCGCGCGGATCAAGGCTGTGGTCTGGGCGGGCGTGGCACTGCTGCTGATCGCGACCGTGGTGATCGGCTATGGCAACAGCATAGCGGTGGAGACCGTCGCATGACCCGGATCGCGCACCTGATCGCCGCCAGCCTGTTTGCACTCGCGGGGGCCGCACCCGCAACCCCGCCGCGCGAGCCCGACGCCCCGCTGGTGATGACCGCGATGCACCTCCACGATCCGTGGATCGTCGCCGACAAGGCCAGTCGCACCTACTACCTCTTCACCCGCAACGAGGTCGCGATGACCGGCGACTCACGGCTGGGCACGATGATGTATGCGAGCCGCGACCTGAAGCACTGGACCAGGCCCAAGCCGGTGTTCGTGCTGCCCGGCGACGTCTGGGCCAAGGCGGGAAGCTGGGCGCCGGAAGTACACCGCTGGAAGAACCGCTGGTATCTTTTCGCGACGTTCCACGATCCGGCCTCGCCGCTGACGCCCAACGGCAAGCGCGCGACCTATCGCCGCGGGACCGTCCTCGCGGTCGCGGACAAGATCGACGGGCCCTATGCATTGGTCCGAGGCGGCGAGCCGATCGTGTCGAAGGACCAGATGTCGCTCGACGGCACGCTGTACGTCGACCCGAAGGGCAAGCCGTGGCTCGTCTACGCGCATGAATGGTGGCAGACGACGATCGGCACGATGGAAGCCGTGCCGCTGAACGACGACCTGTCCGCGGCGGGCTCGGCGAAGCGCCTGTTCAGAGCGAACGACGCCGCCTGGGTGGTCGGCCAGAAACAACCCGATGGCGACACGGTCTATGTCACCGACGGCCCGGAACTGTATCGCAGCAAAACTGGTGCGCTGCTGATGCTATGGTCGAGCTATGGCAAGAAGGGCTATGTCGAGGGGCAGGCGCGGTCGCGATCGGGCAGCATCGAAGGTCCGTGGGAGCAACTCGGCCCGCTCGTCGAACGCGACAGCGGCCACGGCATGCTGTTCCGTGCGTTCGACGGCAGGCTGATGATGATCCTCCACCGCCCGTTCAACTTCGCGCTCGGTAAGCTCTACGAGATGCGCGACGAGGGCGATCGGCTGGCGGTGGTACGCGAGGCGACCGAACTCGACGGCGAGGCGTATCCGACGCATCCCTGCACGCCGGGGCACTCGTCGTTCGACAATGCTAAACCGGGGTGTTCGTGATGCTGGGTGCAGATGATGTGTGGCCGCTGTGGGGGGACGAACCCGCGGTGACGTTCGAAGATTCGTCGGGCGCGGCCGAGGTTGCGGTCGTGACGGCGGTCGACCAGCCGGTGCTGCTCGGGTTTCGTGCCGCCAAGCCCAACGGCCGGGTGATGCTCGTGCTTGGCGGCGGTGGCTACACGCAGTTGATGGCGGGCAGGGAAGGGGTGCAGGTCGCGGCCTGGCTGACGGGGCTCGGCTATCATGCGTTCGTCCTGATCCACCGCTTCCCCAACGCTGCGAACGGTATTGCCGCACCACTCGACGACGCGCGGGAAGCGATGCGTCGCATCCGCGCGAGCGGTCTGGCGGCGGCAGGGCTCGGCGTGGTCGGACTGTCGTCTGGCGGTCACCTCGCTGCATGCCTCGCCGCGGCGTATCCGGACGAGTGGACGCCGCCAGCGTCGCGCCATCCCAACGAGCCGACGCGGCCCGACGTGATGGTTATTGGCTATGCCCCGATCTCCACCAACGCGGCGGGGCGGACGATCATCGCCGACAAGCCGCCGCTGCCGCCGGTCGAGAAGCAGGCGATGTACGATCGGCTGCAACCCGATGCGCAACTTCTGCCGTCGCCGCCGCCTGCGTTCATCGTCTATGCCGGCAACGATCCCGTCGTCCCGGTCGAGAATGTCCGCCGGCTCCACACGGCGTGGCAGGCCTCAGGCGGTGCGGCGGAACTCCACGTCTTCGCCGACGCGCCGCATGGTTTCGCGCTGGATACGCAGGGGCTGCCCGTCTCGATCTGGCCGACGCTGTGCGAGGCGTGGCTGCGGCAGGTCGGTTTTCTCGACTAGCGGCGCGCGAGCCGGATCTCGGTCGGCGCGTCGCGGTCCACGGTGAGGATACCTTCGGCTTCCTTCAGTTCGGCAATCTGAAGCACGCTGCGGCGGTGCCATTCGGGATCGCGCGTGGACTGTGGTTCGCCGGACTGCTGGACGAAATAGACGATGTAGGCGCGATCGCCGGCGACGATGACGTCGGGATGCTGCCCCTTGGCGCGATCGGTCTCGGCGCGGCCGGGCGTCGCGAGCAGATAGTCCGGTTGTCGCGTCCAGTGCTCGCCATCCGTCGAGCGCATCGCCAGCAATCCCTTCCACGCGTCGGAGATCAGCCACCAGCGGCCCTTCCAGCGGAACGCCTTCGGTCCCTCGCCGGGCGTGTCGACGATCGTGCCCTTCACGCGCCAGTGGACCAGATCGTCGCTGTCGGCGTAGCGGATCGCTTTGTTCAGCCGCTCGTCATTGTACCACAGCCGATAACCGCCACCGGGGAGTGCCGCGACGCTCGCATCGATCACCCGGTCGGAGCCGAGCGACAGCCGCTCGCCACACGTCCAGCGCTTCAGGTCGCGAGAGGTCAGGTGAACGATGAACCGCGGGGCGTTCCAGTCGCGGAAGACGCCCGGCACGACGGTCAGCCACATGTGCCACCGGCCCGCGAGGTACTGAACCTCGGGCGCCCACAAGGTCGCGCCGGTGCAGGATGCGGGGATCGCCGCGGTGCCGCCGTAACGCCAGTGCACGCCATCCCACGAGCGGGCGGTGCCGATCGCGGTACCGTGCACCCAGCGCACGTCCTTCGCGTCTGCCATCGGCAGGTCGGCGCGGCGATTGGTGTAGAACATCACCCATTCGCGGCGGGCGGGATCGTAGACGGTCGAGGGATCGGCGGCGCCGTCGTGCACCGGATCGCGAAATAGCGGCTTCGGCGCGACTGGCGAGCCTGCGCCTGCGAGCAACGCAGCGGCGAGCAGGATCACCGCGTGCCCGCCGCCGCGACGGGGTTGTTGCCCCAGAGCTTGTCATAGGACCAGCCCGACAGGTCCTCGACCACGCGCGCGTTGTCCGGCGTCGATGGCGTCCGCTCGCCACGCCGCAGATGCTCGATCTCCTCCAGCAGGATGGCATGCGTGGCGGGCGTCAGCCGGAACCGCGTCGACACGAGCACGCCGAACACCAGCATCGCGATCGTCCCCGCGCCCAGCACCGCGACGATCGCATAGATCGCCTGGGGGCTCTGTGCGGTCGCCTTCGAGACGAAGCCCGATGCCTGCATGACCTGCCCGACCAAGATCACCGCCAGCGCCTGGCTCATCTTTCGCACGAACGTCATCACGCCGGCGAACGCGCCCTCGCGACGGCGCCCGGTGACGATCTCGTCGACGTCGGCCATGTAGTTGTAGGTCGCCCAAGGGATGTAGTTCAGCGCGCCGCGCCCCAACCCGGCGAACACCACCGGCAGCCAGAATAGCGCCGACGTGGCGGTATAGCCCGCCGCGTACATCGCGAGGAAGATCACCACGCCGATCGCGAAGCTCAACGCCGCGAACCGGTAGGCGGCCGCCGGAGACAGCCGCAGCGCGAAGTTGATCGCCAGCACGACCGCGACCAGCTGGACGATGTACGTCACGCCGACCAGGTTCGCGACGATCGCGGTCGATCCGGCGAGCGCGAAGATCACGAAATAGGTGAAGGCCGCGTTGTAGATGTCCTGGCTGATATAGCCGCCCAGATACATGCCGAGATGCAGACGGAACGCGCGGATCCGCAGCGTCGAGAACAGGTTGCGGTACAGCGCCTTGAACCCCGCGCCGAGCGACGCTTTCTCGACGGCCTGGACCTCGTCGAGCCCCTCCGGCCGCTGCCGCTCCCAGCTGAACGCGTACAGCAGACCCGCGGCGCCCATGAACAAACCTGAGAAGATCATGCCCATATACAGATACGTGTCGGGCGAATCCGGCCCGAGATACGCGATCAGCCAGCCCGGCAGGAACGCCGCCGCGATCGCCGAGCACTGGCCGCACAGGATACGCGCACCGGCGAACTTCGCCTTGGTGCGGTAGTCGGTCGCCATCTCCGACGCGAGCGTCTCGTACGGGATGATCTCCATCGCGTAGACCATCTCGAACAGCACGTACGTCACGAGGTAATACCAGAAGCCTTGCCCCGCGACCCACATGATCGCGAACGACGGCAGCAGCGGGATCGCGGCGAGGATGAAGAACCGCCGCCGTCCGAACTTGCGCCCTAGCCAGCTTCGCCCGAGATTGTCCGACAGGTGGCCGATCGTCGGGCTGGTAAACGCATCGAGCACGCGCGCGACGCCGAAGATGATCGTCGCCTGCGCCGCGGACAGTCCGCAAAAGCTGGTGTAGAAGATCAGGATCCACGTGCTGATGACCGCCATCGACCCCGCGCCGAGCACGTCGTTCGATCCGTAGGCGAGCAGATTATACCAGCGTACCGGACGGGCAGGCGCGAGCGGCAGGGCCGGACAGGCGGCGATCGGATCAGTGGCCATGCGAAAGTCCTTGGGTACCGGCGTTGGCTGAAGATGAGGCGGCTGGAGATGAGGCGGGAAGCGGATCGAAGCGCAGCGCGTCGAACACGATCGCGGGGTCGTCGATCCCGATCGTCACACTGTGCCGTCCGGCCGCGAGCGGTGTCGGCAGCGCAAGGTCGAGACGGTTGTCGAGCACCGCGAGCGCCCATGCCCGGTCGCCGGTCTTGCGTGGAACACCGACACGAACGGGCGCCCCGCCGTCGATCGCGATCGTTACCGCGAGGTCGGCGCCTTCGGTCGTAGGATAGGTCGGCAAGATTTCCGCTGCGAGTTGCCAGCGACCAGGCGGGAGCGTGACGGTGTACGACAGCGTTGCCAGCGCCGCCGCGGCTACCGCAGCACCGTTGCGGCCGAGGCCGTCGACCACGCGCCAGCCGTTGCGCGGGCTATCCGAAGTCTCCGCCTCAACCACGATCGTCGAAGCCTGCAAAACTGCCCGGTTCCCCGGCGAAGGCCGGGGCCCAGTTGGAGTGAGTGAGGTAACGGAGGACGGCACGATTTCACCAGGAGCATTCCAATTGGGCCCCGTCCTTCGCCGCGGAGTTATAGCTGGGGCGGGCAGGATCGGTGGCGACAAGCGATAGCGACGCCACTGCCCGTCGGCGGGTTCGACCGCCATCATTCTTCGCCACTTTCCGCCCGCGATCTCATTATTGTAGCGGTACGTCAGCGCGGTGATTTCCGTATCCGCTGCGCGCGAACGCTCGCCTGCGACTGCCGCACCAACCGGATCGGTATCGCGCAGGCGAGCATGCGCCTCGGCATCGAACATGCGCGTATTGGCGAGCGCCGCCGCGGTCACCGGATAGTCGACCAGTTCGAAAAACGCGTCGCGTCGGTCGGGCGCAATGCGCGGCGCGATCGAGCGGACGCGCGCGCGCAACGTATCGAAGGCGGCGAGGCGGGTCGGGATGTCGGCAGGGGCAAGCGGGCTCGGCTTCGACAGTTCGCCGGGCAGCCACCATTGCAGATGCTCAGGCCGGCGCTGGAAGTTCAGCCGGTGATGCTCGGCCATGATCGCGGCGATCTCCGGCGCGACATCCGCGCCGACAGTATCCGCCGCCCAGTTCGCGACGACCGTATCGATCGGTTTGCCGCGCGTGCCCGGTACGTCCCACGCAAGCTGCAGGAAATAATCGGTCGCGAGTTCCGCGGGCTTGAGGTCGCCGACATTGGCGACCCACATCCGCCGTGCACCCGCATCCCAGGCACGTCCCAGTTCCTCCCGGATCAGCGCGGGCGGTGTGGTCGACAGCCAGAGATACGACAGCGGCGCCCCGAGATAGGACAAATGATAATAGATGCCCGATCCGCCCGTTCGCGCGCGCTCGGCGGCGTCGGGGACGTGACGGATATACCCGAAATTATCGTCGGGCCACATCAGCGTGACGTCGTCGGGTATTTTCAGCCCGCCGCGGTACACGTCGAGGACTTCCTTGTACGGCGTGAAGACCTGCGGGACGCGCGTCGGATCCCGGTTCACGCCGCGCGCCAGCATCGCGCGCTGGTCGGTGAATATGCGTTCGAGCAATGATCGGCGCGCATCGTCGGTGGTCGGGCCGACGATTCCGCTGTCGTGGATGCCGCGCATCCCGAGCGTCCAGACGCTCTCGTACTGGCCGTTCGCCCTGACGCGTGTGCGCCAATAGTCCGCGACGCGGGCGGGGTTGGTCAGATAGTTGAACTCTGTCGCCGGCGCCGTCCATTCGCCGACATTGTTGCGCAGCATCGGCTCGGCATGGCTCGATCCCATGACGATCGCATAGCGGTCGGCAAGGCGCGCATTCTCGGGGTTCGCGTTGAACGGCGCGGTGACCTTGTGCATCGCCGGCCAGACCATGTTCGCCTTCAGCCGCAGCATGAGCTCGAACAGTTTGGCATAGGTCTTCGGCCCGATCGTGCCGGCCTCTGGCTCGAACGTGCCGGCAGCCCAGGGTTGCAGCCCCCAGTCCTCGTCGTTGAGGAAAATCCCGCGATACCGGACCGATGGCGGCCCGAAGCGGTGGAGACCGGTCGCCGCAAAAATCGCGGCGTGATGCTCGGGCGTCGCGTCGGCCCACCAATGCCACGGCGACACGCCGATCGCGCGCGACAGCTCGTACGCGCCGAACGCGGTCCCGCGACGATCGCTGCCGACGATCACCAGCGCTGCCGGGATACCGGGTGCGGGGTTGGCGACGGTGGCGATCACGAAGCTCTCCCATGCGTCTCGCAGTTTCGAGACGTCGAGTATGCCACGCCGGACCAACCGGTCGATCGCGGGGTTGCGACCGAGCGTGCCGAGCCAGATCTGCGTGCCGTTGGCGGTTGTCGCACCGGTCACGCGCCGGAGGTCGCTAGTCAGGTCGGCGGCGGCGATCCGGACGACCTCGTGGTCACCCGGCGCCGTCACCACGCGCGCCGTGCCTTGCGCGTCCGCCAGTGCGAGACCCGCCCCGGGCTCGAACGACACGAGACGTGCGACCGGCTCGGCTGAGGCTGGCGCCCCGAGCCATAGCGCGGCCGCAAGCAAGGCACGCCGCAAGGTCAGATATAGGTCCGCAGGAACTCGGCGAGCGCGACCATCGCGAGGCTCTGGCCGTAAGGCATCGAGGTGAGCGCGATGTCCTTGTAGAATTGCTGCGTGTCGCCCATCGCTGTGCCGAAGCTGACCTGCTTCAGTTCACCGGCCTCGTCGATATTGGCGAGCACGCCCTGCACGGCCTTGATCCCGACCACCTCGTAATGGCGCGGCAGATAGCCCTTCCGGACGCCCTTCAGGATGCCGTAGGCGAAGCCCGCGGTCGCCGACGCCTCGAGATAGCTGGTCGGGTCCATCACCAGCGTGTGCCATAGGCCGCTCTCGTCCTGCGTCTCGGCGAGCGTCTTCACCTGCGCTGCGAGCGTATCGATCAGGAAGGTGCGGAACGCGTCGCCCACCGGCAGGTCGAGGATCTCGATGATCTCCGGGATCGCGATCGTCACCCAGCAATTGCCGCGGGCCCAAAGCGCCTCCGCAAAGTTATGCCGTCCGTTAAAGTCCCAGCCGTGGAACCAGAGCCCGGTCTTCTTGTCGAACAGGTATTTGATATGGACGAGGAACTGCCGCTTCGCCTCCTCGACATAGTGCGGGCGGTTCAGCAGCAGGCCGATCTTGGCAAGCGGCAACACCGACATCATCAGCGTGTCGTCCCACATCTCGCCCGGGTTCTCGTCATTGTAGACGATGTGCTGGAACCCGCCCTCCTCGGTCTTGGGCAGCCCGTCCGGCGCCATCAGCCACTCGGCCCAGGTGTCGAGATAGGGGATGTAGCGCGGGTCGGGTTCGCGCTCGTAGAGATAGGCGAGCGTGATGAACGGCGCGACGGTGTTGATGTTCTTGGTCGGCGTGCCCTCGGCGAAACGATCCTCGAACCACTGCTTGATGATCGCCAGCGCGCCCGCGTCGCCGGTCTGCTCGTAATAGCGCCACATCCCGAACAGGCCGACGCCGTGCGTCCATTCCCAGCCGGCCCAGCCCTTGGTGTCGATGATCCGGCCGTCTTCGAGGCGCAGCAGGAACTCGCCGGTCTCGTCTTTGATGTTGACGAGGTTGTCCATCAGCTTGGCGATCGCAGCGGTCACGTCCGCGCGCGGCACATTATGGGTGAGGGCAGCCACTTATAGTCTCCTGTTGGGACGCGCAGGGCCGAGCCCATAGTCGCGCGCCATCGTCCGATAGAGGGTGAGAAATTCGGGGTCCGCGTCGTAGCGGCCGCCATGACCGGTCGATGGCGTCGTGCCGTTCGGTGGCGTCGGTGCGGTTGGTGTCGTCACGGCGCCGGGTGCTTCGGCGGCGTTGATCCCCTGCGAGAGGAGGTCGGGCTTTGGCCCTTCGCCGGCGGGCGTGCCTTCATGCGTGAAGATCGCTTCCTGGTGCCGCGTCGGCTCCCAGATGAAGCTGCCCCAGCCGTGCGGCTGCGCGTGGACGAGGTCGTTCACGTACCGTTTGCGCGACGAATATTCGAGCGCGAGAAAGCCGTGATCGGGATAGGCCTGGGCGAACTCGGTAAAGGTTCGCGCCCAGTCGCCCTGCGCCTGTTGCTGGTAGCAGGAGAAGCCGGTGGCATCGAATTTGACGCCGCGCTGGAGCAGATTGTCCATCCAGTAGCGGACGATCGGCCAATGCCGCCCGAGATGATTGTGCACCGCCACCCGTGCCTCGGGCGTCGCTTCGCGCGCGCCGGCAATCCCGGCCTTCAACAGCAGCGCAAACCGGTCGTACCCGCCGGCGCCGGGCACGTTCATGTGCACCGCATCGGTCTGCGGATTGCCGGTCGGAATCGTCAGCGGCACGCGTCCGTCGGGCCAGAGCATGCCGAAGGTCGTCTCGTTGCCGATCACGACGAGGTCGGGGGCGGCGCCCGCCCGCTTCATTGCCGACAGCGCGTCGACGGTATGGCGGTGGACCGCCTCGACCAGTTGGGGGAACGTGAGCGCAGCCCAGGCGGCGGGCTTGTCCTGATGCTGCGGATCGGCCCAGGTGTCCGAATAATGCAGCGTCAGCGACAGGTGGAAACCGGCGGCCTTGATCCGCTTGGCGAACGCGATCGTGCGCGGCAGGTCGCACCACGGCCCGCCCGGCTTGCCACTCGAATACCCCTTCGCAGGATCGACGAAAAGCCGCAGCTTGATCGCGTTGAATCCCGCATCGCGCAGGATTGCGAGCGGGTCCTTGGCGACGCCGTTCTCAAAATACGTTGCCCCGGCGAACTCGTCCTCCGGGATCCACGAGACGTCCGCGCCGATCAGATACGGCCACGGCCTCGCAACGTTCGCGACCTTTGCGGCTGGTGCGATGCCGGCGAGACAGGCCGCCCCAGCGCCCGCGCCAAATGTTCTGCGCGTGATCATTTGGCGGCGCCCAGCCGGTCGGGTGCCGCGACCATCCGCACCGGCACGCCGCCCTTGACGTTGCGCATCGTCACCACGCGGACCTGCTCGATCGCATCGCCGGGCGCGCCGTCGGACGTGACTGCGAGCGCGACGGTGTTCGCCCCGTGGTGGTTGAGGATGCCCTCGGGAATCGGGAACACGCGCTGCGGTCCGACATGCGCGATAAATTGGCCCATGTTCCAGCCGTTGACGAACAGCAGCGCACGGTAGCGGGCGACCGAGCGCGGCGTCGTCGTGTCGCCGAATGCGAGGGCGATCGTCGTGTCCTGGCCCTTCGGCACGGCGAGATCGAAGTGCGTACGATACCAGGTCGTGCCGGGCGTCGCCGTGGTGGCGGGGATCGTCGCTGCGGCCCAGGCCTTGTCGTCGAAGCCGGGCAGGTGCCAGCCGACCCGTTCGCCATATTGGCCGCCGTTGTTGGCGGGGCCGCGCGCCGGATCGGGGAGGTCCTCGCCGCCGAGCTTGCCCTGGATCTTCCACGCGATCGGTACGCCGAAGCTGCGTCCGCCCGGCGCTTCGATCGATGCGGAAATCAGCCCGCGCGCTTCCTTGTGATAATCGTCGGAATCAAGGTCCCAGTTATGCCCGTTGTTGCGCACCATCACGCTGACGACGTGCTCGCCGCCCGACTGTGCGGAGGCGGGCAGGTCGAACCGTGCGAGCCCGGTCGTGATCGGCCGCGGCAGTCCGCTCGGCAGCTCATTCTGGCCGAGGAACTGACCATCGACCCAGACCTGCACCATGCCGGAGCCGCCCGCGCCGTAAAACAGCGCGATCTGCTTCGCATCGGGCGTGCCGGTGAAGCGGCCGCGATACCAGACGTCGCCGTCGTGGAAACCGTAGGAGTCCATCGTCAGGTTCGGTTGGCCGTCGGGTTTGGCGGTCGTCGTCGCGCTGCCGCGTCCGTCGATTGCCTGCCAGCTGCTGTCGTCGAAGCCGCTCGTGACTTCGGGCGAACCCTGGGCCACCCGCCATCCGGTCAATGCTGGGAGCACGACGGGCGCTGCACCGGGCAATGCCGTCGTCGCGTTTCGGCTACCGATCGCGGTCGTCTTCGTCGCAACCGCCGTCCCGTTCCACCGCACCAACCGTAGCGCGGCAGGAGCCCAGATTTCGAGCGGAGTCGTGTCGGCAGTATCGCCGGTCAGCGCCAGCGTGCCGCCGGTCGCCTTGGTCGAGCGCAGCAACGCGGGCCCACGCACGAGCACCGCGTCGCTGCCCCGCCAATAGCGTACCGCCTCGGCCTCGTCGGCCAGGATCAGCGTGAGGGCAGGGCGCCCGCCGCCGGTAATTCGCACTACCGCGCGCCCGGCATGCGTATAATCGAGCCGGAGATCGCCCTTCGCTGCGTCGAACGCGGTGGTGGCGGTGCCTTCGAGCAGTGTCACGGTCGGCGCGGACGCATAGCGCAGCACCGTCTCGCCGGTCTCACCCGCGCGACCGTACAGCAGCATCATGTCGCCGCGATCGATCGTCAGCGCGGTCTGCAGTTCGGACGTCGAATAGACCAGCCGCTGCCCGCCGACATTCACGCTCGCGACCAGCCATTTCGCGTCGAACCCGTTCAGCCGCATGGGTTCGGCCTGCGGGAAGGTGTAGCGCCCGTCGGGCAGGTCTGCGGTGATCGTGAAGCGGTCGTCGGTCTGGCCGTTGGACGGCTTGTGGGTCACCATCAGGAAGCGCGCATCGCTTTCCGGACTGCGGTTGTGATACGCCTGCACGTTCGGCGACGACACCTGTACCGGCGCGGCGGGGACCATGCCCGCCAGGTCAGGCACCGCGGCGATCAGCCCGCCGAGCTGTTTCATCTCCTCGGCCTTGCTCCGCACCTCGCGCGCTTCGGAGATCGCCGCGCCGTAATCGTAGCTCGTGAACACGACGGGGGCAGGGAGCCAGCCCCAGCTCGTCCCACCATAGCCCATGTAGAAGCTCTGGATGTCGATCCCGTTGGCGAGATTTGTGCCGTAGAACACGCGCTGGAACCGCTTGCCGCGCTGCACCGCGTTGCATTCGTAGCCGCCGTTCGAGCCCCAGTAATCGAACCAGCCGCCACCGAACTCGGCGAGGAAAGCCGGCGTGTCGGGCGAAGCGGACGCGCCGCCCTTCGCGCCACCGGGACCGTAGAACCCCCAGTCGGGTGCCGCCACGCCGCGCGTCGGCTTGCCCGCGACGGTGCAGGTGCCACCCGGATAACCGTCGAACGCGTAGAGATTGCCCGGTCCCTTGACGACGTTCGCGACGGTCGAGGTCTCGGGTACCCAGTATCCGTTGCGGCCCTGATCGTTGTGGAACAGCGGCACGGTGATGCCGTCGGCGCGGGCCTTGGCATAGAGATGGTCCATGTAGCGGCGTTGTGCAGGCGTGGTCAGCGCCAGTTCGTTCTCGATCTGGTGGAAGATGACGCTGCCGCTATGGCCCTTGCCGTCGCCGTTGATCTGGTGCCGCGCGATGATTGCGTTGACGTGGGTGAGCCACTCGTCGACCGCGGCGAGATACGCCGGATCGTCGGTCCTCGCGCGGGCCTTCTGGTTGACCAGCCAGCCCGGAAACCCACCGCGCGACAGCTCGGCATTCACGTACGGCCCGGCGCGGGTGATGACGTAGAGCCCCTCCTCCTGCGCCATCGCCAGCACGCGCTCGACGTCGCGGATGCCGGTGAAGTCGTACACGCCCTGTTTGGGGCTGTGATAGCCCCAGTCGAAATACAGCGCGACGGTGTTGAAGCCGCTCGCCTTCATCTTCTGCAGGATGTCGCGCCACAGATCGGGGCTGGGCAGGCGAAACGGGTGAAATTCGCTCGACCAGATCACCTGACGCTTGCCATCGATCATCAGCGACCGTGCATCGTACGACACGCGGCCGAATGTCTTGACCGGCGCGGCGAGGTTCTGCGTCGGGCGTGCGACCTGCGCCGTCGCGACGACCGGCGTCAGCGCGGTGGCGAGCGCCAGCGCGATCAGGCGCGTGCGATCAATCATGATGGAAGATCAGCGGGAGCGACCATTCCTTCGGGCGGTTGTTATCCTCAACCTCCATCAGCGGCGCCATGTGATCCCACCAGCGTTTCATCACCGGGTGATCGGGGAGGGCATCGCGGGTGTTCGGTTCGGCGAGATGCAGAACGGCGAACAGCGCCAGCGTCGTCTCGTCGAGGAAGATCGAATAATCATGGATGCCGCTTTCGGTCAGCAAGGCGGACAGTTCGGGCCAGATTTCGTCGTGGCGCTTGCGGTATTCGTCGACCACGCAAGGCTTCAGCTGCATCCTGAACGCATGGATCGACATCGCACCCTCCCAATCCACTATGTGGTATTGCTATGTACGATTTGGTAAAGGCGTTCCGGGCTCAGGTCAAACGCTAACCGCGCCAGAGTTGGGTCCGTGTCACCGAAAGTCCGGTCGCGTCCTCGACAACGAAGGGAGGGCGGGCGTCGGGCGTGGTCGTCGCGAGGTCGAGGCGGTCGATTACAAGGCCCTTCGCATGCCGGACCCACAAGCCCCAGGCGGGCAGTATGCCGAACATGCTCGGCTCCGGATAGGCACCCGCGAGGTCTTCAGGCCTGCGTGCGGCATCTTCGGGCGTGCCGCCGCCGCGATAGGACAGATGGAGGCGGGATAGCGAGATGTCCTCGACCGGATGGCCGGGGAGCCCGGCGATCGCCGCGGCGAAGCGGTCATCGATCCCCGTCGCGTCGATGTCGCTTAACGTCACCCGCCGGATCGCGCCTACCTGCGTTCCGGCTGGACCGCGGCGTCGGTCACCGATCCGCAGGAACAGCGGCGCGGTCGTCACGTCGCGCATCGTGATGCGGCGCGCGACGACGTCCTCCATGACGCCGCCATCGACGGTCTCAAGTGCGAGCCCCCGGCAATGCGTAAAGCTGCAATTCTCGATCAGGATGCGCCGGTATCCGCCGTTGCTCTCGGTCCCAAGCTTGATCCGCCCCGTCACGCGGTCGCGGTCGGGCGCGAGCAGTTGCGTCGTCCGCCGCGTGCCATCGAGCATGGTCCCGAGGTCGTAACCCGAAACCGCGCAATGCCGAACGGTCACGTCCTCCGAAGCGATCGCGCGGCCGAGCGCGAAACTGCTCTTGATGACGATCGCGTCGTCGTTGGGCGTGTTGACGCGGCACCGCTCGACGATCGTACGCTGGACGCAATCGAGGTCGATTCCGTCGCGGTCGGTATCGATCGTCAGGTCGTGGATCTGCAGGTCGCGCGTGCCCGTCGCGAGGATCGCGAAATGCCCGCATTTGAGCATCGAGAAACCGGACAGGCGGATATTGCGCCCGTTCCGGAACGCGATCGCCTTGTTGCCGAGACCGTTCATGCGTTGCGCATCGGGTTCGAGCCGGGCGATCTCAGCCGCGGTCATTTGGCGCATCGACAGCGGCCGCTCGCCCGTCTGTGCCTTCCACCGCGCACCGGGACCGTCGCGTGTCAGCCCGATCCCGTGGATCAGGCCGGGGCCGACAATCGCGACGTTCTCGACATCCTCGCCCCAGAACAGGCTGTTGCGCCAATGGCTGTGGCCGAAGTCCTGGTACAGTTGCTCGCCGCGGTCTTCGGGCAGGTCGTAGTGCCCGGCATAGCGCGCCGGATCGGCCGCCTCGATTACCGCGCCCCTGGCAAGCTGGATCGTCACATGGCTCAGCAGCCGGATCGAGAAACACAGGTACCGTCCCGCGGGGATCAGCACCGTCCCGCCGCCTTGCCGCGCGGCGGCAACGATCGCCGCATTGATCGCGGCGCTATCGATCGCGCTCCCATCGCCGCGCGCGCCGAGTTTGCGCACGTCGTTCACCATCGCGGCATGCGCAGGGAAGGGAAGCAGCGCCGCGCCGATCCCCAACCCGACGTCGCGGCGCGTCAGGGACAAGGCCCCAGAGCCGCTTATTGCAGGTTCACGTACATGCCGCCGTCGACCAGCAGCGAGGCTCCGGTGACGTATTGCGCGAGATCGGACGCGAGGAACACGGTCGGTCCGACCAGATCGTCCGGCTTGCCCAACCGCCCAAGCGGAATGCGCTTTTCCATGTACGACCGCTTGCCCTCGTCGGCGAGATCGTCCTTGTTGATGTCCGTCAGGATCGTCCCCGGGAACAGCGAGTTGCAGCGGATGCCGTGCTTGCCGAGCGCGATCGCGACCGACTGCATCAGCGAATGCAGGCCAGCCTTGGTCGGCGTGTAGTGCGTCTGATACTCGCCGCCGACCAGCGCCGAGATCGACGACATCGCGATGATCGACCCGCCGTCGCCCTGCTCGACCATCTGGTTGGCCGCGGCCTGGACCATGTAATACGCGCCATGCAGGTTGACGCGCATGGTCCGCTCGAACGTCTCGACCGGCATGTCGAGGAACGCGTGGAACGGGCAGATCCCGGCGTTGTTGACGAACACGTCGACTCGCCCGAGCGCCGCTACGGCCTTGTCGATGAAGTCGCGCGCGGTATCCGGATCGGCGACGTCGCCCTGGATCGCGAGGGCTTTCCGCCCGAGCGCCTCGATCTCGGCCACGGCGCTCTCGGCACCCGCCACGTCACGCGCGAAATTCAGCGCGACGTCGGCGCCGTGTCGCGCACAACCGATAGCCACCGCGCGGCCGATTCCTGCCGATGCGCCGGTCACCAGCACGGTCTTGCCTTCGAGCAACATTATTTTCTCCCAGTTAGTCGGTTGGCGGCTCGAAGCCGAGTTCGCGGCTGATCGCGCCCGCGGTGCCGCGAACCTCGTCGGTCAGCGTCGTCATGCGGTCGTCGCTCATATACTGTGCAGCGCTCGACACGCTGATCGCGCCGACGATCTTGCCCGCGGCATCGCGGATCGGCGCGGCAACGCAGCGGATCTGATCCTCGTTCTCCTCCAGATCGAACGCGCGCCCGCAGGTCGCATAGCCTTGCATCCGCTCGCGCCACACTTTCGCATCGGCCCTGGGCGCACCCGCCGCCTGGTCCGCGTCGAAGCGCTCCTGCCAATATTTGGGGGGGGAATCGATCATCAGCGCCTTGCCAAGCCCGGTCGAACTGAGCGGCTGGCGATCGCCCACCCGGCTCGAAATCGTGATCCGCCGCCGCCCCGGCACCTTGTCGAGATACAGCGCGAAATCACCGTCGAACACGCCAAGATGCACGGTGTCCTCGGTCGACGCGGCAAGCTCTTCCAGATAGGGCCGGGCGACCTGCACCAGATCGGCCTGCGCCTGCGCAAGCGTGCCGAGCAGCAACAGCTTGGGTCCGAGCCGGTATCCGGAGCGCGGCGTGAACGCGAGATACCCGCGATCGACCAGCGCGCTCAGCAACCGGTGTGTCGTGCTCTTGGTCAGGTCGAGCTTCACCGCGAGTTCGCTCAGCGTCAGTACCTCGTGGCTGACCGCCTCGATCAGGTCGAGCCCGCGCATGAGGGTCTGGCTGCCGGCACCGACGCCGTTTCCGGCCGACTCCGACTTGTCGATGTTCGTCGTGGAAGTGTTCATGCCCACTCCATAAGACGGCCTCCTACATGCTGGCAATCGGCGAATCTTGAGTCGATTCCGGCCGCGCTACACGATTGGAAAACCGAGAAAAAATGGCCGACCGTCTTGTGCCGGTCGGCCGAGGAGGGAGCGCTCTAGAATTTCAGCTGAAGACCGGCGAAGAACCGCTGGCCCGCGTAATAATATTCCACCGGCCGCGCCTTGTCGATGTAGCTCGCCGACGACTCCTTGTTGATGTTCTGGATCTCCATGAACAACTGGGTGTGCTGCTCGGGGAACCGGAACGTCACCTTCGCATCGAAATAGCCTTCGCCGCGACGATAGATCGGGCTGTTGTCGAAGTTGACGTCGGACACGACCGCCAGCCAGTTCGACCGGTAATTGTAGTTGACGCGGATGTTGAGCCAATCCTTGTCGTAGAAGATGCTCGCATTCGCGGTCCATTTCGATAGGCCGGGATAGTCGTTGAGCGGTTGACCGGTGGCGACGTTGGTCAGGTTGGTCCGGATGGCGCGCGCATAGGTGAAGTTGCCGCTGGCCCCGAGACCATCGAACGGTGCGGGGAGGAACGTGAAGGCGGTTTGTACGCTCCCTTCGATCCCGTCCAGCAACGCGCCGAAGCCGTTGACCGGCTGGCGGACCGTGAACAGCGAGCCGTCCTGGAAGAGATCGACATCGCCGCGCGTCACGTTCGAGATGACGAAGCTCTTCTCGTATTTCTTGAAATAGCCAATGCTGACCGCGGTGTCCTTGTTCGGGAACCAGCCGAGGTTCACTTCCCATTGATCGGCGCGATACGGCACGAGATCGGGATTGCCCGCGGTGCAGGCGTCCTGCAGCCCGGTGATGTCGGTCGAGTCATCGAGACAATTGACGTTGGGGACCAGATCGGTCGGCTTGGGACGGGCGAGATTGCGAGCCCAGTTGGCGCGGAAGGTCAGGTTCGGCGTGATTTCCAGCGCGCCGTTGAACGCGGGAAGCCAGTCGGTGTAGCTGTTCTTCAACGACAGCGAGTTTGCCGCAAGCGTGACCGTTTCGATCACTGCGGGAATACCGGGCACGCCCGTGCCGGGACGGATCCGCGTCTGGCGGCTGATGTTGGTGCCGGTGCCCTTGTCGGTCGTCTTGATATAGCGAACGCCGGCATTGCCGCTGAACCGCATGCCGAGGACGTCCTGTTCGAAATTACCCTTCAGATATGCTGCGGCGACGGTTTCCTTGATGAAAACGGTCGGGATCTGCGACTGGCCATCGGCGTTGCGGACCAGATCCTGATCGAAGCCCGACAGGTCGTAGATCTGGCCCAGTCGGTCGAAATTGATCGTCGGTACCGACAGTTGCGACGGCAGGCCGGCCGGCGCACCCTTGAGCCCGGTGAACAGGCCCGCGCCCGGCAAGCCACCGGTATTGGCCGCGATGAACTGTGCGTACTGGGCCTGCGTCATGTAATATGTGTTCGCGGCGCGCACGGCCGGCGGCGTATCGGTGACGACGGTGGTGTACGAAACGTTGGCGCTCGTTTGATACACGGCAGGGACGGCCGCGGCGCCGGTTGACGGATTCGCCGAAACCGCTGGCGTCAGCAGGCGCGAGCCGCCGCCGTTGTAGTTCTCATACTCCTGCCAGCGGAACTGCCCGCCATATTCGATGCTCGTGAGGAACGGCAGGTTGGTGTTCCAGTCCGCATCGAGCTTGAGCTGGTCTTCCTTGTTGTTCTTGTCCTCCGGGCGGTACTGGACGGTCGGTCCAGCCTGCCGTCCGGGCGCGTTGATCGTGCCGGGGCGGACATAGGCCCCGGTCGAATTCGGGTCGAAGTTCTCGGGGAACACGAACACCGGAATGCCGAGGTCGTTGCGGCGGTCGACGGTGATCCCGCCGATGCCGGTCGAATAGGCGAGTAGGTTGGTATTGTTGACGGTTCGGCCCGTCGAATGCGACGCGAGTGCCTTGATCTTGAGATCGTCGAACGTCCAATCGAACCCGGTCAGGTAATACCGGGTGCGCTGGTCATAGGTGAAATCGCGACGCTGGACGCCCAGAATGTTGCTGGCGCCGTTCCAGACCGGTGCAGCGGCGGTGCCGACGTTGACCGAATTGAGCGCGGTCAGCGCGCTGGTGACGACGTGGTTCTCGCTGGTCGACGTGCCCGCGGTGATCTGCGGACGCGACGTGGCGCCGTTCAGGCCGACCGGCAGCGCAGCGTCGTAGTTGAAGCGCTCGAAACGGCCGAGATCGAGCGAGTAGTTGACGTCGTTGAACTGCTGCTTGCGGTTGGTGATGATCGCTTCGGCAAATGCGCGGAAGTTCGGCGCGAATTCATACTGGACCTGGAGATCGGCGGACAGGCGCTGGTCGTCGATCCGGCGCTGGCGCAGGCGCGGCACGGTCGGGACCCAGTCGAAGAACTGCGTCTCGCAAGCCAGCCGGCGCGTCGTCGCCGCTGCCGCATTCGCTCCGCCGACGCCTGCGCAACTGCCATAGGTGTTGAAATTGGCATAAGCGGGGTTGGCGACGGTCTTCTCGTCCGAGCGATCGAAATCCGCGATCCGCTTCCAGTTGGTGTTGCTGATATAGTCCTGGCGAAGCTGTTTCTTCTCGTAGTTGACGGTGCCCAGAATGCCGAGGCCATCGAGCAGGAAATGGGGTGTCCCGAAGATGCCGGTGAGGCGGGGACGCCATTTCTGTGCGGTGTCGAGATGCTGGGCGGAGGCCACTGCGCTGAGAAGTGGCTTTGCCAGTTCGAGTGGGCGGCGCGTCTCGACGCTGACCGTGCCGCCGAGACCGCCTTCGGTCAGGTCGGCACTATAGCCCTTGTAGACGTCGATCGACTTGACGAGTTCGGTCGCGAGATCGCGCAGATCGCCCGAGCGGCTGCCATCGGCGCTGGCCTGGGTGACGCCGTTGATCTCGATGCGGTTGAGATCGGGTTCGACGCCGCGGATCGACACCTTGGTGCCTTCGCCGAAGTCGCGGTCGAGCTGCACGCCGGTGACGCGGGCCAGCGAGTCACCGAGGTTCTTGTCGGGAAAGCTTGCGATGTCGTCGGCGACGATCGAGTCGACCACGGTGCCGGCCTTGCGCTTGCGGGCGATCGCCGATTGCAGCGACGCGCGCGTGCCGACGACGAGGATGTCTTCAGAGGTTGCGCCGTCCGGCAGGGTCGCGTCGGGCGCGGGCTTCTGTGCGGGTTGCGCAACGTCTGTGGCGGGCGTCGTGGGTGCGGTAGTCTGGGCGGTAGCGGCGGTCGCCGAGCCCAGCATCAGCGCCATTGCAGATGTCGTGATCGCCAGATTGCGCACCGAACAAGTGTGAAGTGTCATCATATTTCCCCCGAAAGACGTTCCGGGCGGCAACGCATGCGGTAGCCGGCCCATCGTGAAGTCACCGTGCTAGGTGGCTGGGCTAGCCAGCTGGGCGCGTCGACAAGGCACGGACGCGACAGGCCTTGCGGCATGTTGCGCGATCGATTTCTGTGCTGGGTCCAGTCATCATCATCCCCTCGTCTCGGCGCGGTCGTTACCGTCGCCAACGCCGGTACCATGACCGACGAAAAACCATATTGTGAAGCTCTGTCCCGTTTATTAGTTTGCCATTTCCTGAAGGGCAATCATAATAATTGGGATAAGTGCGATAATTGGCACGCCGCGATGGAGATGATGATGACTATAGGCAGCCGCGCGTTTCTGGCGCTCATGGTCGGCGTTGCGATGCCCGCGCTGGCGGCATCGCCGTCCCGCGCGGTAGAGCGGCTGGATCGCGGCGTCGTCGCGACGCCCGCGAAGGACGGCGGCTGGCTCGTCAGCTGGCGGCTGTTGCGGGACGATCCGTCCGCGACCCGCTTCGACGTCTATCGCGACGGCCGCAAGATCACGCCGCAGCCGGTCACCGACGCGACGTCGTTCGTTGATCGCCAGGGCAATGATCGCGCCCGCTATACCATTCGTGCCCTCGTCGGCAGCAAGGCGGGGGCGCCGAGTGCCCGCGCGCTGATGGCACCGAACGGATATCTCTCGATCCCGCTCGTGCCCCCGCCCGGCGGGACGACGCCCGATGGCGACGCGTTCACTTATATCGCCAACGATGCCAGCGTCGGCGATCTCGATGGCGACGGGCGTTACGAACTGATCCTGAAATGGGATCCGACCAACAGCCACGACAACAGCCAGGCGGGCTACACCGGCAACGTCTTTGTCGACGCCTATACGCTCGACGGCAAGCGGCTCTGGCGGATCGACCTCGGCCGCAACATCCGCGCGGGTGCGCATTACACGCAGTTCCAGGTTGCCGACTACGATGGCGATGGCCGCGCCGAAATCGCGATGAAGACTGCGGACGGTACCGTCGATGGCACCGGAGTCACGATCGGCGACACCAAGGCGGACTGGCGCAGTCGCGACGGCGAAGTTCCGCAACCAGATAAGACCGGCGCGAAGGTGCTCGCGGATGGCACCAAGGTTGCGCCGCTTGTCGGCCGCATCCTGAAGGGCCCGGAATATCTGACGGTGTTCGATGGCCGCTCCGGCAAGGCGCTCGCTACCGCGGCCTATGATCCACCTCGCTATCCCGGCGGTAATCCAAGCTTCGACCAGATGCGCGAGACTTGGGGCGATGGCTATGCCAACCGCTCCGACCGGTTCCTGGCCGGGACAGCGTATCTGGACGGGCAGCACCCCAGCATGATCTTCGGCCGCGGCTATTATGCGCGCACCGCGATCGCCGCCTGGGATTATCGCGGCGGCAAGCTGACCAAGCGCTGGCTGTTCGACAGCGCGGCGCCGGGTAACGCCGACTATGCCGACCGCGGCAACCACCAGCTGAGCATCGCCGATGTCGACGGCGATGGCCGCGACGAGGTAATCTATGGCTCGATGGCGGTCGACGACGACGGCAAGGGATTGTGGACCGTGCCGCTGTTCCACGGCGATGCGATGCATGTCGCCGATCTCGACCCGTTGCGTCCGGGTCTCGAGAAATGGGGTGTGCATGAGCAGGTAAAGACCAATGGCGGGATCGGCTCGGCACTGCTCGACGCGCGCACCGGCGCGGTCCTGTGGACCAAGCCTGCCGATACCGACACGGGCCGCGGGCTCGCCGCGGATATCGACCCACGTCATGTCGGGGCCGAGCTATGGGGCTCGAACAGCCGCGACCTGTTCGACGTGAAGGGCAATGCGATCGGACCGGCGCCGCGCCAGACCAACTTCGCGCTCTATTGGGACGGCGACCTGCTCCAGGAACTGCTCGACGGCACGACGATCAGCAAATGGAACTGGAAGACGGGCACCGCCTCGCCATTGCTGCATCCGGAGGGCGTCGCCTCGAACAACGGCACCAAATCCAACCCTGCGCTACAGGCGGACATTCTCGGCGACTGGCGCGAGGAGGTCGTTTGGCGCTCGGCCGACAACCGCGAACTGCGCATCTACGTGACACCGTACTCGGCCAGGCACCGCCTCGTCACGCTGATGCAGGACCCGGTCTACCGCGCGGGCGTCGCGTGGCAGAACACCGCCTATGACCAGCCGCCGCATCTCGGCTATTTTCCGGGCAGCCTCACGCCGTCGGACGAGGGCGACTGAGGCGCCCGACGCTCAGAGCCGAGCCTTGGCGATCTCCACCGCGTAGATCGCCGCCTTGCCCTCGATGTTCGCACGGAAGATCAGCCATTTTCCGTCCGGCGAGAAGCGCGCGTTGGGCTCGAGTTTGTAATCTTGCTTGCCCATGTCGACGAGTTTCTCCGCGGCGAAGGTTCCCGCTTCGATGAGGCTGTCGGCATTGTCGGCGCGGATCCCGGCGACATCGGGCACGGGCTTAGGACGGAAGAGGTACATCCACTTCCCGTCGGGGGCGTGCGCGACCATCTCGCTGTCGCCGCCGTCGCCCGAGAACAGTGTCTGATCCGCCGAGACGTTATAGTGGACCGACCATTCGTTGCGCTCGAGATGATACCAACGGCGCTTGGCGGTAGCGACGTCATAGCCGGCCAGCCAGAAATCCTCGCCGCGCGGCGTCTGCAGATCGTACCAGATCGTCTTGCCGTCGGGCGACCAGAATTCGTGGCCGGCGATCTCCATGTTCATCGTCCGAGTGTGAACCTTGGTCATCTGGCTGCCATCGGTGCGAATGGTCCAGATCCGATCGACGCGGTGCCACGGTCCCTCATGGCAATACATCAGTAGCGTCGGGTCGGTCGGCGAGAATTGCAGGTGGTTGAGCCAGTCGGTCGCCTTCACCACGCTGCGCCGCTGCCCGGTCGTCACGTCGATGGTGAAGATCTCCATCGGGATCTTGGCGTCGAGCCGCTGGTTCAGCCGGAATTCCTTGGCATCGGCATAGACCATCGGCCGGCCGTCGGGCCAGTTCGCCGCGTACGCCGTCTGTCCGGTCTTGATATCGACCCCCGCCGCGTTGGGCTGGAGCGGCATGTCGCGCGAGGCGACCTGCCCGGCAAGCAATGTCTCGTCGGCGTTGAGCGTATCGATGCGGCTACCCTTCGGCACCACCGCGATCCTGCGGACCTTGGCCGTATCGATGTCGGCGGCAAAGATCGTGATCAGCGCGTCGTCGCCACCCTTGGCCTGTTCGGAGAAATACGCGGTGCGTGTCTTGTGACCGGCGAACAGCAGGTGAGCGCCCGGCCGGTGCAGCAAGGATCTGACCGCCCACGTCTTCGTATCCGCCACCGAGATACCGTCGGCAGTCTGGAATATCATCAGGTCGCCCTGCGGCGTGTAGGCGTTGTAGTTGAAATAGAGCGCGTAATTGCCGGGCGCGTCGGACAGTCGCAGGATCCGGTGACCAGTCTTCGCATCGACCCACGAGACTGGTTTCGCCGCGATCGAGGGTGCGGCGATGGCGAGCGCGATGCTCAGCCCGAATACACTGTTTCGCATCGTCAGATCCTTCGTTAGGCAGGCCAGCCATGGTCGCGCGACCAGGCCAGGAACAGGTCCATCCACGGTATCGCCGTCCCGTCGCGGTGTGGGGCAGGGGGGCCGTGGCCGCCCTTTTCGAATATCATCAGTTCGGTGGGGATCTTGGCGGCGTGCAGCGCTTCGTACAGCAGGATGCTGTTGCGCGCCGGCACTGCTGGATCATCGGCGTTCGCCATCACGAAGCTCGGCGGCATGTCGGCCGGAAGGTCGATCTGCGTCGAATAGCGCCGCTGCCAGGCTGGATCGGCGGCGTGCGGACCCAGCAATTCGCGACGCGACTGCGCGTGCACCCCGTCGTCGAGCATCGTCACGACGGGAAAGAAGAGCCCGGCGATCACGGGCTTTGCGGACAGGCGATCGGCCGCGTCGATCGGCGTGTAGGTCGGCGTACTCGACCGGGATGCCAGCCGTGCCGCGAGATGCCCACCGGCGGAAAAGCCGGTGACGGCAACGCGCGCCGGGTCGACTGTCCAGCGCGTCCCCGCACCCGCGCGGATCACGCGCATTGCCCGCTGTGCATCCTGCAATGGCGCATCTGGTCCCGCCGCCCAGCCATCGTGCGGCAGGCGATAGAGCAGCTCGAACGCGGTGATGCCGCGCGCCGCGAAATCGCGTGCAATGCCGCCGCCGGTCCGGCCGACCGCTACGCGTGCGTAACCGCCGCCGGGACAGATCAGCACCGCCGCGCCGTTGGGCTTGGCCGGCCGCACTACCGTCAGCATCGGCGTCGCGACATGCGGCCAGGCGATGTCGTCCGCCGCGCCGGTCGGCGATCGCTTGACCCACTGGTCGATAATCGCCGGTGTCGGGCCGCCGGGTGCGGCACCTGGCCAGAGCGCGAACTGCTCCACCGCCAGCGTCGTATCCTGTGCGAACGCGCGGAGGGGCAACAGGCTGGTGAGCCCACTCGCGAGACCACCGGCCAGGATCGCACGTCGCGTGGTCATCTCAGTTTCCGTCCGGTCGGGTGGAATCATGCGCCACGCTCGGCGCAAGCCGGAACGTGGCAGGGTCGGGCGGATGGCCCGCGTCGAATGCTGTCAGGTCCGGCTTCAGATGCTCGGCGAGCGGCAGTTTCGCGGTAGCAATGCCCGCCGCGACCGCCCGCGCGAGCACCCACGCGCCGTAATTGTCGTGGTGTGTCGCGTCCTTGCCGCCATCGTTGAACGCGAGCGGTGCGCGCGTCGATCCGAGCGCTTCGTAGAAGCGGATGCTCGCGGCATTCAGGTCGATCACCGGCACGCGCAATTGCGCGCCGACCGCCTTTACCGCCGCGGCATAGTCCGTGAGCGTTGGGCGGATCTTGTCGCCGGTCCACATCCGCCGCTCTGGCGAGGTCACGAGCACAGGCTCGACGCCCCGTCGACGAAACTCCGCGATCCACGCGCGAAGGTAATCTCGATAGGTCGTCTCGGCTGCGGCGTAGGTCTGCGGCCACTGCGCCTTCTGGTCGTTATGCCCGAACTGGATCAGCGCCCAATCGCCCGGCTTCGCCGACTCCAGCACCTTGGCGAAGCGCAATTCGGTCATGAACGACTTCATCGTCTCGCCCGATTCCGCGTGATTGGCGACGGCGATGTCCGGACGGAAGAACGTGGGGAGCATCTGCCCCCAACTCGCAGCAGGTTCGGCGGGCTGGTCGGTGACGGTGGAGTCGCCGAGCAGGAATATCGTCGGCACCGTCACCGGCTCGATCGCGATCGCGGTCACCCCGGTGTGCGTTCCGAGCATCTCCAGCGTCAACCGGTCGTCCCAACTGAACGAACCGCGCTCGCGTGGCTTGAGCAGCACCCCGGTCCCACCCGGCGCATTCAGCGGCGGCGGGGTGAGTGCGGCGTTACGGACGTTGACGACGAAGTTCTGCGTGATTGATCGCCCTGCCGGCACGACGACCGCATCGAGCATCAACCGTCGCGACTCCGCCTTGATACTGGTGTCGGTACGAATCTTGGGCAGGCCGAGAGTCACCGTGACCCGGTAATTGCCCGGCGGGACCCCAACCGAGAACAGCGCGGGGTTACCGCCCTCGAAACCGAAGCCGTCCGCATAAGCGCGCCCGGCCGCCACCGAGACGGTGTCCTTTGGGGCCGCGCCACCACCGAACACGAACCGTCGCACCTGCGCTTCGGCCGCCGTACTCATCAAAGCAAATCCCAGAGCCAGCGCGCCGATCAGCTGCACGACGGGCCACCCGCCGGCGTCGCGCGTGTCAGGGCGGGAGTCCCGGGCGTCACGTAGCGCGCGATCGGCAGCTTCAGACGGTGGAGCCCGGTTGCCACGAGATCGGCAACCCGCCGCGCGCCGATTTCGCTGAAATGCGTGTCGTCGGCCACGCCGGTAGGATAGCCGGGCGCTCCTGCCGCCCCGGTGTAATGCAAATAATAGCCCTTCGCCGCGTCGGCCCCGGCCGCCTGCACCCAGGCCTGTGACGTCTTGCCGAGATCGATCAGCGGCGTCCGCGTCTCGCGTGCAACCTGTCGCGCCGCGTCGGCATAGGTCGGAAAGCTCGGTTGCTCGACTCCGTCCTTGAAATCGCGTCGCGCGACCGGGGTCAGGATCACTGCCTTCGCACCCGCATGGCTGGCGACGTCGAGAAAGCGGCGAAGGTTCGCGCGATACTGCTCGATAGTCGTGAAGCGTTCAGGCTTGTCGACACCCGCATCGTTGTGACCGAACTGGATCAGCAGCGTGTCGCCTTTCCGCAGGTCCGCGGCGATCTTGTCGAGCCGGCCCTCGCGGATGAAGCTGTTGGTGCTGCGCCCGCCGATCGCGCGGTTCTCGACGCTGACGTTTGGCGCCACCGCACAACGCAGCATCGTTCCCCAACCCGACTGCGGATACCGGTCAGCCTTGTAATCCTGCGCGGTCGAGTCGCTGGCGATGAAGATCCGCATCGGGGCAGGGGAGGCACCACCCAATGAAGGCGCACCCAGAGCGATGGCTATTAACAGGCCGTTCTTCACCCACACTCTCCCGCGTCTTCTTTCCCGCATGATGCGACGAGGTTCCGGAAAGAGCAACCGGCATCTCGATGAAATAACCATCATGTGGAATGCATAACTAATATTCGGCACGAACTTGGCGGCGGCGATTTCGCGGCCTATGCAATGGCGGAGCGCGATGACAGCGCACGGGGAGGGCAGCATGCGCTTGAATGCACGGCTTCACATCGCGGCGGGTATCCTCGCCAGCGTGCCGTCGATGTCGATCGCCCGCCAGCCGCTCGCCGATTGGGTCGTCGAAGCCGAGGATCCCGCGGCGCGAGTCACCGAACGCGGCGGGATCATCGATATCGATACCGCGAAGGGCCTGACGCTCTGGTGGCGCAAACCCGTCGCGGCGCCGGTCGTCATTCGGTTCGAGGCGATGGCGGTGTCCGAAGGTGGCGCGAACGACAAAACCAGCGACCTCAACGCGTTCTGGATGGCGCACGAAGACGACGGCGGATCGGTGTTCACGCACCGTCGCAGTGGTGCGTTCGCAGACTATGACAGCCTGCGCACCTATTATGTCGGTATCGGCGGCAACCGGAACACGACGGCCCGCTTCCGCCGCTATGTCGGCCGCGTCGGCGACCGGCCGCTGCTGCCCCAGCACGACAGGCGCGACATCGCCGACATGCTTCAGCCCAATCGCTGGACGACGATCCGGCTGATCGCGGACGGGTGGACGGTGGCGGTCGAGCGCGACGGGCGGCGGGTGTTCACGCTCGACGATCCCGCACCCTATGCGTCCGGACAGTTCGGGCTGCGGACCACGTGGAGCCACCTGCGCATCCGCCACCTGTCGATCACGCGCCGCTGATGGAGACGATCATGACCCCAATGAACCCTACGCGGCGCGATACGCTGAAGGTCGCACTGCTCGGCGGTGCGACCGCTTTGTTGCCGGTCCGGCTCGATGCCGCGCCTGCGCCTGCGTTCCAGCCCGCCCCGATCCGCTGGATCGACGGGGCCGCGCCGACGATGCACTTGGGGCAGACGTTTGGCGTCGCGTGGCCGCGCGGCGTTCTGAAGCGCAACACCGCGCTGGCGGTTCGCACCGCCGATGGTGCCGACATACCCGCGCAGACCTGGACCACCGCGACCTGGCCCGACGGTTCGATCAAATGGACCGCCCATGCGATACCCGCCGATGTCGCGCCCGCTGGCCTGATCGTCACGCGCGGTCGGGCGACGGCACCAACGCGCGCGGTGAAGGTCACCGAGTCGACCGATGCAGTGGTCATCGACGTCGGTGACTTGCGCTGGGAGATCGGTCGCACCGGCCCCGCATTGGTCCGCTCGGCCAGCCAGTCCGGGAAGCCCGTGCTCGGCGCCGTTTCTCTGGTCGGTTCGGTCAAGCCCGACCCGCTCCACGGCGAACCCGTGTCGTTCGCCGGCGAGATCGAAAAGGTCACCATCGAGCAACGCGGACCCGTCCGCGCGGTCGTCAAGATCGAGGGACGGCACGCGATGGCCGATCGTCGCTGGCTCCCCTTTACGGTGCGGCTCTATGCCTATGCCGGATCGGCGGCGTTGCGGATCGTCCACAGCTTCGTGTTCGACGGCAATGCGGGCCATGACTTTCTTGCGAGCTTGGGCGTGCAGGCGTCCGTGCCGATGCGTGGCGCGCTCCACGATCGCCATGTCCGCATCGCCACCGACGGCCAGATGTTCGCCGAGGGCGTGCGACCGCTGACCGGCCTGCGCCGTGATCCCGGTCGTACCTTCCGCGAGGCGCAGATCGCCGGTCACGCCACCCCGCCGCTTGCGGGCATGGCGCGCGCAGTGCGCGATACGCTCGAACGGATTCCGGCCTGGGGCGACTTCCGCCTCGAACAGCCCAACGCCAATGGCTGGCAACTGACCAAGCGAACCGCGCCCGGCCAGGGCTGGATCGACGCCGACGAGGGCGCGCGGGCGCCGGGTCTTGCGTATGTCGGCGGTCCCGACGGCGGCGTCGCGCTCGGCCAGCGCTATTTCTGGCAGCGTCATCCGACCGCGCTTCACATCGATGGCGCAGACCACGACACCGCGCAGTTGACCGTCTGGCTATGGTCGCCCGAGGCGCCAGCGATGGACCTGCGTCCGTATCACGGCACAATGGGGATGGAGGGATTTGCCGCGCAAAACGAGGGGCTGTCCGTCACCTATGAGGATTACGAGCCCGGCTGGGACGACGCATCCGGCATCGCCCGCACCAGTGAACTGACGCTCTGGGCGCTGCCTGCGACGCCCGACACCGCGACGCTCGCGCAGATGGCGAAGGCTCAAGCGACACCGCCGCAATTGATGGCGAGCCCCGAACACCTCCACGCCGCGCACGTGTTCGGCGATTGGGGCCTGCCCGATCGCTCGACGCCGAACCGCACCGCGATCGAGAACCAGCTCGACAATTTGATCGATTTCTACGCTGGTGAAGTGGACCGCCGGTCCTGGTACGGATTCTGGAACCACGGCGACATCATGCATACCTATGACAGCGACCGGCATCGCTGGCGGTACGACATCGGCGGGTTCGCGTGGGATAACAGCGAACTCTCGCCCGACCTCTGGCTCTGGTATTCGGTCCTGCGCACCGGCAACGCGCAGGCGTTCCGCTTTGCCGAGGCGATGACTCGCCACACCGGCGAGGTCGACGTGTATCACGGCGGTCGCTTCGCCGGCATGGGCACGCGCCACGGCGTCCAGCACTGGAGCGACAGCTCGAAACAGCCACGCGTCAGCAACGCCAGCTATCGCCGCATCTTCTATTACCTGACCGCGGACGAGCGCGTCGGCGACCTGATGCGCGACCTGCTCACCTCCGACCAGACGCTCCAGCAGGTCGAGATCGGGCGGAAGGTACCGGGGGCGAAGAAGCCGGTATTGCCGACGGGAACGATCGAGATGACCTTCGGCACGACCTGGTGCCCGCTCGCTGCGGCGTGGCTGACCGAATGGGAGCGGACCGGCGACTCCCGCTGGCGCGACCGGATCGTCGCCGGGCTCGATAGCATAGGGCGGCTGCCGCACGGCTGGATGACCGGCAGCGCGCCGTTCGATCTCGCCTCGGGACGGTTCGTCGACCAGAACCGCGGTATCCGGCTCTCGCATCTGAACGCGGTATTCGGCGCTGTCGAGGTGAGTTCCGAACTGATCCGCCTGCTCGATGTGCCGCGCTATCGGACAGCCTGGCTCGACTATTGTCGCTGGTACAACGCGCCCCAGGCCGAATATCTGGCGAAGTTCGGCGCACCGTTCGGCCCACGCAACCTCCGCGAGGCGCATTCGCGGCTCACCGCGTACGTCGCGCACGAAACGCAGGATGCGACACTCGCTGCCCGAGCGGCGGGCGAATTCCTGTCTGTTGATGCGGGGCTTGGTACATGGCCGACCGATCCGCGGCATACCGAGGGGCACGTCACCGAATGGCCCGGCGTTTCGACCAACGCGTCCGCGCAATGGGGTCTCGCCGCGATCCAGTGCATGGCGCTGATCCCCGAGGCGCTCGACCGCGCGACCATCCAATCGCCGGAGACATTGGGCAAACGCCGTCTTGGCGACGCCGGACGCGATTGATTTGAAAATCCCGTATTGTGGTCACTTGCGCCAAAATATGCGGAGCGGTATCGGTTCTATTAACTGAGGTGTCGCTTCCGGCATCCATCTCTCGGCCATCGGAGTCCCGCATGTACGACCGCACTTATTACGCCACGCACCCCGACATGATGGAGTGCGTCTCTAACGACGAACTGCGCGACCGATACCTGATCCAGGACCTGTTCCGCGACGGTGAGTGCGTGCTCAACTACACCCATGCCGAGCGTTTCGTTATCGGCGGCGTCGCCGTCGCAAGCGGCTCGGTGAAGCTGCCCGACCAGGCCGAGCCGGCATCGGCTGCAGGGCACCCGTTCCTCGAGCGTCGCGAACTCGCGGTCGTCAACGTCGGCAAGGTCACGGGCACCGTCACGGTCGACGGCGAGACGTTCATGCTCGGCAACAAGGATTGCCTGTACGTGACGATGGGCGCCAAGGACGTGCAGTTTTCCGGCGACGGCGCGCGCTTCTATCTGGCGTCGTGCCCGGCGCACAAGGCGTTCACGACCCGCGTGATCTCGGTCGGTGATGCGACGACACTGGAGCGCGGCAGCCTCGAGGACTCGAACGAGCGGACGATCTACCAAATGGTCATTCCCGGGATCTGCGACAGCGCACAGCTGGTGATGGGCCTCACGGTGTTGAAGCCGGGCAGCGTCTGGAACACGATGCCGCCGCATATCCACGAACGTCGCAGCGAGATCTATTTCTACTTCGAGCTCGACGATCTCGAGACGGATCGCGTGTTCCACTACATGGGCGAGGGCGAAGCGACCCGCCACATTGTGATGGCGAACGAGGAAGCGGTGATCAGCCCGCCCTGGTCGATCCACATGGGTTCGGGGACGAAGGCGTACGCGTTCATCTGGGCGATGGCGGGCGAGAACCAGGATTATACCGACATGAACGTCCTGGATATCTGCCAGCTGGCGTAACTTCTGCTCCCCTCCCGTTAACGGGAGGGGTCGGGGGAGGGCGTGTCCACGAGCGTTGGTCCGCATTTCCCCTCCCCTAGCCCCTCCCGCAGGCGGGAGGGGAATGAGAGAGAAAGCATGACAAACCCCTTCGATCTCACCGGCAAGGTCGCCATCGTCACCGGCGCGAACACTGGCATCGGCCAGGCGATCGCCCTCGCGCTCGCGACCGCCGGCGCGGACGTCGCCTGCGTCGGTCGTACGCCTGCCGAAGATACCCTCGCGCAGATTCGCGCGCTCGGACGGAAAGCGGAGATCGTGTCGGCCGACCTGTCGACGATCGAACCGGTCCAGCGCGTCGTCGACGAGACGGTGGCCAAGCTCGGCGGTCTCGACATCCTGATCAACAACGCCGGCATCATCCGCCGCGCCGACGCGGTCAACTTCACCGAAGCCGACTGGGACGCGGTGATCGACACCAACCTCAAGTCGGTGTTCTTCCTGTGCCAGGCGGCCGGTCGCCACATGATCGCGAACGGTGGCGGCAAGATCGTCAACATCGCCTCGATGCTGACGTTTCAAGGCGGCATTCGCGTGCCGAGCTATACTGCATCGAAGTCGGGGATCGGCGGCCTCACCAAGCTCCTCGCGAACGAATGGACGGCCAAGGGCATCAACGTCAACGCGATCGCACCGGGATACATCGCGACGAACAACACCGCTGCACTCCAGGCGGACGAGACCCGCAACCGTTCGATCCTCGACCGCATACCGGCAGGCAAATGGGGTGACGCGAGCGATCTCGGCGGTGCGGCGGTGTTCCTGTCGTCGGCGGCAGCCAACTACGTGCAAGGCCACATCCTTGCCGTCGATGGCGGCTGGCTCGCACGGTGATCTTCAACTCATCGTCGAGAATTGCGAGACGTTAGGGTTCCGTCTCCTCCCGAGCCTTTGCCGAGAGTTATAAGATTTAGCGCGAAATGCTCATACGGACTGCGCCGTGAGCTAAGGCATCCGCGTAACTTTGGTTGGGTCGATGAGCTTTACCAGGAACCTGTCAAAATCGGCTTCTCTGGCTGGCGCTGTCACGATCACGCGATCCGTCTGTCTACCGCCGAAACGGGTGACTTTGGGCGTTCCTGAAGTGGCGTGACGAATGCGATCATCTTCGCGAAGATCTGATAACCGGCGCTTTCGCAGACCGCCTCGCATACGTGTGTAGCGCAATGGCCCCAGACGACGAGCGAGGGCGGGTACCGTGTAATTGCCTATGAACTACATAGGCCAGTCATAGCTAAGCCGTGGTGTTCCGGAACATTGTCCGACCCACCACGGCTTATATTCATGTCACCGAAGTTCAGGTCGCCTGGTTTGACGAAACAGGCTTGGCCGTGACGTCGAAACGATCGGCGTTCATGACCTTGACCCACGCCTTGACGAAGTCGCGAACGAACTTCTGCTCGTGGCCGTTCTCGGCATAGACTTCGGCCGTCGCGCGCAGCTGCGAGTTCGAGCCGAAGATCAGGTCGGTACGGGTCGCCTGCCACTTCTTCTCGCGACCACCACGATCATAGCCGATGAACTTCTCGTCGCTCGACGTGTCGACCAGATCCCAGAAGGTGTCGTTGTCGAGCAGGTTGACGAAGAAGTCGTTGGTCAGCTGGCCCTTACGCTCGGTGAGGATGCCCTCGGGCGCGTCGCCGAAGTTCGCACCCAGTACGCGCAAGCCACCGACCAGCACGGTCATCTCCGGCGCGGACAGGCCGAGCAGCGACGCCTTGTCGAGCAACAGCTCCTCAGTCTTCACCGGGTGACGCGTCTTCAGGTAGTTACGGAAGCCATCAGCCTGCGGCTCCATCCACACGAAGCTCTCGACATCCGTCCACTCCTGCGTGGCATCGCCGCGTCCACCGAGGAACGGCACCGAAACGTCGTGACCGGCATCGCGCGCCGCCTTCTCGACCGCTGCCGAACCGGCAAGCACGATCGCATCGGCGAGCGACATATCGCCGCGCAGTTCGTTGAGCTTGGCCAAGACCTTGCTCAGCTGCTCTGGCTCGTTGACCGGCCAGTCCTTCTGCGGGGCGAGCGCGATGCGCGCACCGTTCGCACCACCGCGGTGGTCCGACCGGCGATAGCTCGATGCCGACGCCCAGGCGGTCTTGACCAGCTCGCCGATCGTCAGCCCGCTCGACAGCACGGCGTCCTTGAACGCAGCGGCGTCGGCGTCCGACGGCGCGGTGCCCTCGGGAACCGGATCCTGCCAGATCAGCGTCTCTTCCGGAACCTCAGGCCCGAGGTAGCGAACCCGCGGACCCATGTCGCGGTGCGTCAGCTTGAACCAGGCGCGTGCGAACGCGTCGTCGAGCGCCGACTGATCGTCGCGGAAACGCAGCGCGATCTCGCGGAACTCGGGGTCCGTCTTCAGTGCCATGTCGGCGGTGGTCATCATCGTCGGCACGCGCTTGTTGGGATCGCGTGCGTCGGGTGCCATGTCCTCCGGTGCCGGGTTGACCGGCTGCCACTGCTTTGCGCCGGCCGGGCTCTCGGTCAGTTCATAGTCGTACTTGAACAGCAGGCGCAGGTAATCGCCGGTCCACTTGGTCGGGTTGTTCGACCATGCGCCCTCGATGCCCGAGGTCGTGATGTGGCCCTGGCCGATCTCCTCGCTGTCGGTCAGCCAGCCGAGACCCTGCATGTGCACGGATTCCGAAGACGGAGCCTTGAAATGCGGGGCAGGCTTGGCGCCATGCGACTTGCCGAACGCGTGGCCGCCGGCGGTCAGCGCGACGGTTTCCTCGGAGTTCATCGCCATCCGCAGGAACGTCGCCTTCATGTCGCGTGCCGACAGGAGCGGGTTCGGATCACCGCCCGGGCCTTCCGGATTGACGTAGATGAGACCCATCTGGATCGCAGCAAGCGGGCCTTCGAGCTCGGGCATATCCTCGCTGATGCGCGTCTGCGCACCCTCGTTGACCCAGAGCTCCTCAGCGCCCCAGAACGTGTCGCCCTCGGAGGCGAAGACGTCCTTGCGGCCGCCGGCGAAACCGAAGACCGGTCCGCCCATGCTCTCGATCGCGACGTTGCCGGCGAGGATGAACAGATCGGCCCAGCTGATGTTCTTGCCGTACTTCTGCTTCAGCGGCCACAACAGGCGACGTGCCTTGTCGAGGTTGCCGTTGTCCGGCCACGAGTTGAGCGGCTCGAAGCGCTGCTGGCCCGACGACGACCCGCCGCGACCATCGGTCACGCGGTAGGTGCCGGCGGCGTGCCACGCCATGCGGATCATGAACGGGCCGTAGTGACCGTAATCGGCAGGCCACCAGGACTTGCTGTCGGTCATCAGTGCGGTCAGGTCCGCCTTCAGCGCGCCATAGTCGAGCTGCTGGAACGACTCGGCATAATCGAACTCTTCGCCCATCGGGTCGGGGGAGACGCCATGCTGATGCAGCATGTCGATCGGCAGCGCATCCGGCCACCAATCCTTGTTCGTGCGACCCAGCAGCGAGCGGGCCTTGACCTCGCCGCCGCCATTGGGGCCCATCGGGCAACCGCTGCTCTTGGGCTGTTCGTAATCGGCCATGTCGGCGTCCTCTCTCAATCAGTGTTACCTGCGTGATCGGAAGATGCAGGAAATGACCGACATTTGTCCAATCGATTATTCGGATACGATTGATGACAGCAGTCGATCACCAACACTGGCCTTGTGTCGCGTAACGGAGCGTAGGGCAGCTGTGTGAATGGCACGGGCTTCGAAACGCTAACCCCCTAGAAAGTAGGAAGATTGCGTTGTCCCGGTTGGTCGCTGCGCTTAGACGCGTTGGCTGGCTTATCTGACCCCGGGGGAAATATGGCAACCAAGGCCGCGAGGGGCATCGTCGAGCGCATGTTCGCGCGCAAATCCATTGCGCAGGTGCAACGCGAAACCGCGGCGAGCGAGCTGAAGCGAACGCTGGGCAAATGGAACCTGCTGATGCTGGGCATCGGCTGCATTATCGGCGCGGGCATCTTCGTGCGCACCGGCTCGGCGGCCGCGCTGCATGCCGGACCGGCGGTGCTGCTGTCGTTCGTCGTGGCGGGTATCGTCTGCGCGTTCGCCGGGCTGTGCTATGCCGAGCTGTCGTCGACGTTGCCGGTGTCGGGGTCGGCCTACACCTATGGCTACACGACGCTCGGCGAGTTCGTCGCTTGGATGATGGGTGCGCTGCTGATGCTCGAATACGGGCTGGCGGCGTCGGTGGTGGCGGTCGGGTGGTCGGGCTATGTCGTCAGCCTGCTGGGCGATTTTGGCGTGCACATTCCGCCGCAGTTCACCGGGCCGGCCGGTTACCCGCTTATGCGGGGCGGCGTGCCGGTGCTGGTCGACGGACACCCTGTGACGACGATCTTCAACCTGCCGGCGTTCCTGATCTGCCTCGCACTTGCCGCGCTGCTGGTGCGGGGCGTAGCGGAATCGGCCAAGGTCAACACGATCATCGTAGCGATCAAGGTCGGCGTGCTGGTCGCCTTCATCGCGGTCGGCGGCGCGATCGTGCTGTCGCACTTCAACGAACTGGTCGCGCGCAACTGGACGCCGTTCATCCCCGCCAGCCAGGGCGACGGCAAGTTCGGCGTCGACGGCGTGATGCGCGCCGCCTCGATCGTGTTCTTCGCCTATGTCGGTTTCGAGGCGATCTCGACGGCGGGGCAGGAAGCGAAGGATCCCAAGAAGGACATGCCGTTCGGGATCATCGGGGCGCTGGTCGTCTGCACGCTGATCTACATGCTCGTGGCAGCGATCATGACCCTGCTGGTGCCCTATACCGCGCTCAACGTGCCCGATCCGGTCGCTGTGGTAGTCGACAGTTTCGGCCCGACCTGGAGCTGGCTCGCCAAGCTCATCAAGATCGGCGCGATCATCGGCCTGACGTCGGTGGTGCTGGTGCTGATGTACGGCCAGACTCGGATCTTCTACACGATGGCGCGCGACGGCCTGTTGCCGCGGGTGTTCGCGACCGTGCATCCGACGTTCAAGACGCCCTATGTCAACACGGTCCTGGTCGGCGTCATCACCGCGGTGGCGGCGGGGTTCTTCGACATCAACGTGCTCGGTGACATGACTTCGGTCGGGACGCTGTCGGCGTTCTCGATCGTCTGCCTGTCGGTCATCTATCTGCGCCGCGCCGCGCCAGACTTGCCGCGTGGCTTCACCGTACCGCTGTATCCGGTTGTGCCCCTGCTGGGCATCGCGTCGTGCGTCTACCTGATCACGACGGTGCCGATGAAGGTCCTGATGTTCTTCCTCTGGTACCTGGCGGGCGGGGTGGTGCTGTATTTCGCCTATGGCATCCGCCACTCGAACCTGCAGCGCGGCGAGTTGCAGGATGAGGCTCCCGACATGGGCGAGTATGTCGCACCGGTCGGGGAGCAGCCCTGAGCCTTTTCAGGGGGCTGTCTTCAGAGGGTTTGGCGTCCGACCTGGACGAAAGCGCGGGGCAGGGGCGGACAGGTGCGGACGATCTGGTCGGGCTGTTGATATATCAGCCTGTCGGTCGAGGGGATGAGAACACTTGACCGTGATGGCTGCCAAATGTGTAGGGCGCGTGACCACCTTGAACCGGTCGCGGACGCGCCCACTCCTCCTTCGTCTTGAACCGTCGCAACCACCACGTCGTGTAGGTGTTGTTTGTGAAGAGACGCGAAGATCGGAGTGCCGTGGGGTGATCGATCATGACGAAGCTGCCGATCTGGCGGCGTTCATGCTGGCCTTCCGGCGCAGCCGTACCGAGGAACTTCCCGCATCGCTGTTCGGCGAACCCAGCTGGGACTTTCTTCTCGAACTGTTCATTGCCGACGCGCGCAGTGTCCGCATGACCGGGCGAGACATCAGCGAGTTGCACCGCATTCCAGCCGCAGTAGCATCCCGTTGGCTCCTGCATTTGACCGCCGAGGGCCTGATCGTCGGCGATGGCACCGGTGATCTCGACGATCCCCTGACGTTGTCGGGCGCCGCGATAGGAAAAATGGAACGCCTTCTGTACAAAGCCAGCATGCTGAAACACCGCGTATCCGAATAGCGGCATACGCGGCAAAGTCGCAAAGCCGCAGCTCGAACCCGCCCGAGGTCGGGCGCGTTATGGAACGATCGGAGCACCTCAATTGCGTAGGTAATCAGGTGCGATTTGCACTGTGTTCGGCAGTTGGTAAATGGCTGGAATAGATCGGCGCGCTAAGGACGTTATGACAGATCGGACCGAGAATGCGGTTAGCGTCGAACAGCGCTTGCGCGAGAGCGAAGCCCGCCTCCGCCTCCTGACCGAAGCGAGTTCGGACGTCCTCTACCGAATGAGTCCGGACTGGGGAGAGATGAAGGAGCTCGACGGCGGCGGCTTCCTGCCGAGCACGTCTTCGTCGAAGCCGAATCGTTCGTGGTTGCTGTCCTATATTCCCGAGACCGATCACGCCGCGGTGACCGCAGCCATCGATGACGCGATCCGGCTCAAGACGACGTTCGATCTCGAACATCGCGTCGTCCGTTCGGACGGCACTGTCGGCTGGACGCAGTCGCGCGCCGTTCCGCTGCTGGGCGCGGCAGGCGAGATCATCGAATGGTTCGGAGCGGCAAGCGACATCAGTGCCCGGCGCGATGCAGAGGCCGCTCTTCAAGCGAGCGAGGCGAAGTTGCGTAAGCTGAACGCGACGCTCGAGCGGCAGGTCAATGAGCGTACGGCCGAGCGCGACCGCATGTGGGACACCTCGCCCGATCTTCTCGTGGCGGTCGACTTCGACGGTATGTTCCGCCGGGTCAATCCGGCCTGGACCACGGTTCTTGGCTATGAGCCCGACGAGCTGATTGGACACCATGTCAACGAGTTCGTCGTCCCGAACGATCATGACAAGACGGTCGACGCCTATGAGACGGCCGCGGCGGGGAACCAGCTGAGAATCGAAAACCGGTATAGGCACAAGGATGGCTCGAACCGCACGATCTCATGGGTCGCCGCACCGGCTGGTGACATCACCTACGCTACCGGCCGCGACGTCACGGCCGAGCGCGAGATGGAGGCGAGGCTGCACGACGAGCAGGATTTCGCGCGCCTCGCCCTGTCGGCCGTGGGGGGCGTCGGCGTGTGGACCTACGACGTCGCCACCGACCTCTTCTTTTGCGACGCGGCGGTCTCGGCGTTGTACGCACTCGACCCCGAGCGCGGTGCCGCCGGCCTGCCTCGCGAGGAGTTCCTCGCCAACGTTCATCCGCAGGACCGTATTTCGCTGCAGAAGACAATGTCTGGCGGTCTGCAACGCTCGGGAGATCTGGAGCTAGAATATCGATTGGTTCATCCGGACGGATCGGTCCGATGGGTGCTGTCCCGTGGACACACCTATTTCGACGAGAACGGCAAACCTGTCCGGCGAACCGGCGTCGATATGACCGGGCAGCGGCAAATCGAAGATCAGCTACGCCAAGCACAGAAGATGGAAGCGGTCGGCCAGCTTACCGGTGGTCTGGCGCATGACTTCAACAACCTCCTTACCGGCATGATGGGCAACCTGGAGTTGCTCCAGTTGCGCCTGGAACGTGGCAAGCTCGACGACGCCGAGCGCTTCATCAACGCTGCCCAAGGTGCCGGACGGCGGGCCGCTTCCCTGACGCAGCGGCTGCTCGCGTTTTCGCGTCGGCAGACGCTCGATCCCAAGCCAACCGACGTCAATCGCCTGATCGCGGGAATGGAGGATCTGCTGCGCCGGACGGTCGGGTCGACCGCCAATATCGAGGTGGTGGGCGCGGCCGGGCTGTGGCCCGCGATGATCGACGCGACGCAACTCGAAAGCGCGATTCTCAATCTCTGCATAAACGCACGGGACGCCATGCCCGAAGGCGGGCGGATCACGATCGATACGGCGAAGACATCGCTGGACGATCGCGCGGCTCTGGAGCGCGACCTGCCGCCCGGCCAATATCTGTCGGTCTGCGTCACCGACACCGGCACGGGCATGTCGCCGGCAACGATCGAGCGCGCCTTCGAACCCTTCTATACGACCAAGCCGATTGGTCAGGGCACCGGGCTCGGTCTTTCGATGATTTACGGTTTCGCTCGCCAGTCGGGTGGACAGGTGAGGATCTCCTCCGAGCTGGGGCAGGGAACCACGATCTGCATCTATCTTCCTCGCTATGCGGGCGATGCCTTGCCGAGTGATCAGGAAGAGGCGATCGCATCCGCTGCCTTGGCTAGCGGCGAGACGATCCTGGTGGTCGATGACGAATCGACGATCCGACATCTCATCGACGAGGTGCTCGACGAGCAGGGATATACCGTGATTGGCGCAGCGGATGGCGCAGCAGGCATCAAGGTGTTGCAATCGGGTGCCAAGATCGAGCTGCTGATCACCGACGTCGGCTTACCCAACGGCATGAACGGGCGGCAGGTCGCTGACGCGGCGCGTTCTCTCCGCCCTGACCTGAAGGTGCTCTTCATTACCGGCTATGCGGAGAATGCGGCGGTCGGTAACGGGCATCTCGAACCCGGGATGGCGTTGCTCACCAAGCCTTTCACGATGCAAGGGCTGGCAGCCAAGGTTGCGGAGATGATCGGGAGTTCTTCGTCATCAGCGTAGTTGAGCGGGCGAAGTGCAACAGGCGCGCGCGCCTTGCTCCCGTAGACAAGCTCGAACAGGGGGCATGATCAGGTCTATCAGGCCTTGCGCGTTTTCTAGCGTCCCCACCGCCATAGCGATAAAGTAGGAAAGCGACTGCTAAGGTATCCGGACGTCTACGTCCTGCCTCATGCAACAGCGTAACGCATCTCTGATTGGGATCGAATTGGGAGCATGTCGATGCCGGCCTTACCTCTTTAGATAGGCAGCGAGTTCTTCTGGTGCGGCCCGCGGGAAGGAGTTTCTCAGAAAATCCAGGAAGGCGGATACGCGAGCGTTAAGCAGCCGACGCGTTGGGTAGAGCGCCCATAACGCAATCTCAGATTTCGCAACGTTGCCCCAAGGCACCAGCCGCCCGCAGTCAATATCCTCGCTGACGAGCGATAATGGCAGCTTGGTCACGCCGACCCCGGTACGCACTGCATCGCGGATCATGATCAGCGATGACAGGCGCAGCACAGGGTTGACCGCGATCTCGATAGGGCCGCCCGTCGTGTCGACGGTCCAGCTTCGCTCAGGGTCGTTGCCGCGCACCACGGCGGGCATGATCCCCGCTGCCAACCGCACCATGCCGGGACCAGCCACCACCACCAGTCGGTCATGCAGGAAAGGACGACCGACCAGCGTATCGTCTGGCGCGGGATTGACCCGAATGACGAGATCGTAGCCCTCTTCGATCATGTCCACCATTCGGTCGTCCGTGGTCACTTCCAGGCGAACATCCGGGTAACGGCGGATGAATTCCGCGGCCAGCCGACCCATGGCCGTCTGCGAGAACAATAGCGGCGCGCTGATCCGCAGCCGCCCGCGCGGCGTCTCGCCACCCGAACCGATCGCGACGGCGGGCTCCTCCAACTCGGCGAGCAATGGGCCAGTACGGGCGAACAGCGCCCGGCCTTCTTCGGTCAGCTTCAATGTTCGTGCACCACGCTCGAACAGGCGCACGTCGAGCGCGGCTTCAAGTTCGGAAACGCGTCGCGACAACGTCGCCTTGGGGCGGTGGCTCGCACGCGCCGCTTTTCCGAACCCCTCATGGCGGGCGACAAGAGTAAAGTCGGCTAGCGCAAGCAGATCCATAAGCGTTCCACTGGTGAGACGGCGCGTCCAGATTGCACGTCTATTCGTTTGCGGATGGATCACGCATCTTCGGTTCGTCAGCAAGACAAATCGAAGGAGTAACCCAATGACCATTCTCGTGATTGGTGCAACCGGCCGTGTCGGCCGCCATGTCGTCGACCAGCTCGTGAACCGCGACGCCCGTGTTCGTGTCCTGACGCGCGATACTGCGAAGGCGGATTTCCCGGCCGACGTCGAGGTCGTCCAGGGAGACCTGCTCGACATCGATGGGCTGCGTGCCGCTTTCGTCGGCGTCCGCACGCTGTTCCTGCTCAATGCCGTGACCGGCGACGAGTTTACCCAGGCGTTGGTAACCCTCAACGTTGCGCATGAGGCGGGTGTCGAGCGGATCGTGTACCTGTCGGTCTTCGACGCTGACCGGGCGGTCAACGTACCGCACTTCGCAGTCAAATACGGTGCCGAGCGGATGCTCGAAGCAATGGACTTCAGCGCGACCATTTTGCGCCCAACCTATTTCATCGACAACGAGGTGATGGTGAAGGACGTGATCTTGCAGCACGGCGTCTATCCAATACCGATCGGCGGCAAGGGCGTCGCCATGGTCGACGCGCGCGACATAGCCGAGCTCGCCGCACTAGAGCTGATCCGTCGGGATGAGGCACCGGGCAAACTGCCGATGACAACGATCAACGTCGTCGGCCCGGAGACGCTCACCGGCGACCAGATCGCCGCGATCTGGTCCGACGTGCTTGGCCGGCACGTGGTGTACGGCGGTGACGATCCGAGCGGGTTCGAGTCCAACATGGCGACCTTCATGCCCAAGTGGAGCGCCTACGAAATGCGCCTGATGGCCGAGCGCTACGTCAGCGACGGCATGATCCCGAAGGAAGACGACGTCGAGCGTCTCACGACACTGCTGGGCCGTCCACTGCACACCTATCGCGAGACTGCCGAGGCACTCGCCGCTGGCTAGCAGCGAGTGCATGCCTCGAACCTGGCGATGCGCCTTTTTGTGCAAACGCACTGTGACCGTTGCGCGGTTGGACCATGAAAAGGCCACCGCCCGGTTTCAAGGTAGGCGACAAACGCTCCATGTTCGCGGCACCGACCGCGTCAACGACAAGCTCCGCATCGTCGATAGCATCCTTGGCCGCATCCTTGGTAGAGTCGACGAAGCGGTAGCAGCTGGTGCATCAGCTCCCCGTCCTTGGTCGATGCGACGGCGACCACCTGCGTCCCCTGCCATCTGACAAGCTGGACGAGGCGGTCGCCGACCCTATCGCAGGTGCCGTCACTACCCCCGTCTTGCCTTCGAGCGGCACGGCTCCTGGTGAAACGCCTGGAATAGATCGGGTGCGTCGTGTCCTGCCTCGATCAGGACTTCCAAGCGATCAGCAGCGATACAGGTGTGGCCGCGGCGTCGACGTGATCGATACCCACAAGCTTGTGGGTCAGCGCTGTAGCCCACGGCCTGATATACTGAGGATGTGCCACGCTGCCTTTCATCAGGTCTTTCTGGACGCGCACCATCGAGAACACCTCGTCCCGATCTTGCACGCCGCCAGGTCGTCAGCGATCGCCAGGACGAGCCCAGCACATCGGTGTCAATCACGATCGCGAACATAGGATGCGGCTGCCACTTCGCCGGTAGCGCTCGATAACGGACCAGTGGGCAGGGCCCGGGTGAGCGAGATTGTCGTCGATCGCACCGACGGAGATGGGCTGCCGGTCCGGGCACGGAGCGGGTTGGTCGAGCCGATCGATGCCCGCGTCACGCGGTTGCTGGGGCTTGCGCTGGGGCTGAAGCTGGCCCTGTCAGTGAATTGGTTCGCACCGCAGTTGGCTAATGGACGCCTCGTTCGGGTAAACGGGTTTCGCCTCTGCGCGGCTTCGTGTCGATACCTTCTACGTCGATCCCATACTCGCAACTGCGCGGCCGATGTTTCGTCTGAAACTCAAATGATGTTTCTCCGCCAAACCCGCGGACCTAAGCAGTCTGGCAGGTCAAGGTAACGCGGGAAAGTACGATGGCGAACATGCGCGATCCTGGCCCTTCAACGTTGCGCACGCGCGGACAGGATGTTCTTGACCTCGTCGATCGAACGGGGGGCGATATCGTCGAGTATCTCGATGAAATCGAGCGGGATCCACGTCTTCGCGCGTTCCAGCAGGAGAGGAATGGGGCTCGAGGGTTCCTGCCGGCGATAGAAATCGATCACCAGGTCGAGCGCCTTGGCGACGTCGGCACGACCGTTCAGGACATCGGGGAGGGCGCTGCCGCCGGGTACCGCGACAATCGTTTCCGTGTCGGCATGGTCGCGCAGTTCCGCCGGCAGCAGCGCGTTCGCCGCAGCCCGGATCGCGCGGATCGCAACGTAGACAGGCGCGAAATTGCTGCCGGTATCGCCCTCGGCGAAGGCAACCAGCGTTGCGTCCACCTCCCTGAGCGCCTCGGTGAGCACGTCGAGATGCGCTATGGCTGCAACCAAGTTCTCCGGGCCGATCGCCGGATCGTCGAGCGCGGCACGAAACGCACCATAACCGTCCTCGTTGGCACCGCCACGCGCAAAACGGATCAGATCAGCGCCGTCGAAGCGTCCGAAACGTTCATGCTCGATCAGCGCGATACCTTGGAGCGGACTGACGAACGCCGTGAAGTTGGCGAGCGTGTCGCAGGCACCGCGGCGGCCGGGAAAGCCGTAATCCTCGAGCCGGGGGTGGACCGTATCCCAGAAGCGGTCGGTAAGCCCGGCGAGCGCCTGTACGCCAGCAACGGTCACGTCCAGGCGTCCCGACCTCGCGCCGGCGCGGGCGAGATAGATGGCAAGCCAGATATCCTTGGTGCGATCCGCCTGATCGACGATCAGCGCGACAATCTCGCGCCAGTCGACCGAAATAGCCGGAGCATCCGTCGATCCATCGCCTCCGGACGTCGTGTCGAACGCCTGTTCGATGCGGAAACGGTCGGGGTCGTAGGCGAGGTCCGGTCCGGCGGGATCGTCGCCGGATATCGGGGCGAGGAAGCGTTCGAGATCGATCGTCATGCAGGCCGCTCCGTGTCGGTCGTGACGCCACGATGGCGGCGATGCGGGCTAACCCGTCAATCGGCGTGCAGCAATCGCCGCAATGATGTCGAACGTAACGCAAGAGCGGTCGCATGAAGCGGCAGGCAGAGATCGATGTGGCACTGGGATCCAGGGCCCGGTTGATTGGCTTCCATTCGGCCGAGCGGCTAAGCCAGCCTTTCCAGATCGAAGCGGAAGTCGTGCTGGAGGACCGGGTCGACATCCTGCCTGCGCTGGGCAAGCCCGCCTGCATCACGGTTTACGAGGTGGACGCGCCGGTCCGGTATTTCCATGGATTGGTGATCGAGGCGCATCACCTGCGACAGACCGACGAGGGGCATCATTACGCATTGGTGCTGCGGCCTTGGCTGCACCTGCTCGACAGCAATCGTGCGTATCGGATCTTCGAGCAGAAGACCGTAGTGCAGATGCTGCGCGATGTGCTCGCGCCCCATAGTCGACATATCGACTATGGCGGGCTGACCGAGACCTATCGGCCCTGGCCTTACTGCGCGCAGTACCGCGAGAGCGACCTGTCGTTCGTCATGCGCCTGATGGAGCGAGAGGGGATCTATTTCTACTTTCGCCACGAGAAGGGCGAGCACACGATGGTGCTGTGCGACAGTCGGGCCGCTCACAAGCCCTCGCCCCGCGCCGCGACCGTGAAGCTTCGTCCCGACCTCGTCGGCGGTCATGGTACCGAGGACTCGCTGTGGGAGTGGCACGAGCATGTACGGAGCGGCGGCGAACGGCGCGTGCTGATCCAGAGCTTCGACTATGAGAAGACCCTGGTCCGCGATGGACGCGCGGACGGCGGTACGCGCGGCCCGGCCGATACGCAGGAAATTCACGACTATACTGGGGACTTCGTCGATCCGACGCTGGCCAAGCATTGGGCGCAGGTGCGGCTGGAGGCGGCGCGCGCCGACCAACGGGTCTATACGGGATCGGGCGACACGATCGGCATCGCCTGCGGGGGGCTGTTCAAGCTTGACTCCACCGACGCCTTTGATCGTGGCCGCGAGTTCATCGTCACCACGCTAGACTATGCCATGGACGCGGAACCGTGGCGCAGCGACGGCGACATGGCACGGCGCGAGGTCTCGATCGAGGCGATCACCAGCCAGACGAAGTGGCGCGCACCGATCGTGACGCCGGCGCCGTTCGCGGGGCCGGAGACCGCGATCGTCATCGAGGGCGGCGCCGACGACAGCCGCGTCGACCGCATGGGCCGGGTAAGGGTCCGCTTCCTCTGGAAGAAATCCGACGAGGCCGACATCAAGGCGCGGTCATGCTGGCTGCGCGTTTCGCATCCGTCGGCGGGCGCGAGCTTTGGCCACGTGACGCTGCCGCGGCTTGACGAGGAGGTGATCGTCGATTTCCTCAACGGCAACCCCGATCGCCCGATCGTGACCGGCCGCGTCTATAATTCACGTCACCAACATGCTTACGCGCTGCCCGCCAATCGGACGCGGTCGCTGTACCGGTCGAATACGATCGGCAAGATGGGCAGCTATGGGGGGGCCGAGACCAGGCCGCGCGCGCCGGCGTTCAACGAACTCAGCTTCGACGACAAGGGCGGGGCCGAGGAAGTCTATCTGCGTGCGCAGCGCAATCGCCGCACCGACGTGCTGTACGACGACGCGGAAACCGTGAACCGCGACCAGGCGAACCGGGTCGGCCGCGACCGCGAGACCGCCGTCCGGCGCAACGACAGCACGACGGTCGAGACCGGCAACCACAGCCTGACGATCACCCGCGGCGCGTCGACCGTGCAGGCACGCCAGCGCATCATGCTGCGCGTCGGCACGAGCCGCGTGTTGATGACCCCCGCGACCATAACCGTTGCACAGGGGACGTCGCGGATCACGATGACCTCGACCAGCATCACGCTCGCGGTTGGCCCCAATATGATCAGCCTGACGCCCGCCGGGATCACGTTGAACGGCACGACCATCACCGGCAACGCCCTGTCCGCGCTCACCTGGGAAGGCACCGTCAGCACGATCCACGGCAAGGCGGCTGTGAACGTGCTCGGCGGCGCGGTGGTCATCGCATGAATGAGCCCTGGCATGGATCGGTATGGACCGAGGCGGGGCAGGTGCGATCGCTGCTGGAGTGGCCGGCGGGTGCCGACGACCGGCTGGCGCCCGATGACTGCTTCGCGCGACTGCGGGCACGACGCAGGGGGGCGGACGCGGCCTCTTTCCTCGCGGTGGCGATGCCGCGCTACGAGGCGGTGCTGTGGGCGGCACGGGGCGTGTACGATCTCGTGCGCCAGCCCGACGCGGATGCGATGGCGACCGTCACGGCCTGGTTGCGCGACCCGTCGGAAGTGCGCCGTCGCGACGCCGAAGCGATCGCGCGGACCATGCGCACGCCGACACCCGAGCGACTATGCGCCTGGGCGGCGTTCATGGCGGGCGGATCCGTCGCCCCCGAGGGTTCCGCGCCGTTCCTCGCGCCGCGCGATGCGACCGGTCGCTTTGCCGCGGCGGCGGTGATCCTGGCGGCGGCACCGCACGGCGATGCCGGGCTGGACGCGGTCCTCGACGCCGGTGCGCGGATGGCAGAAACGATGGAGTGCGCAGCATGACGCTGGTTTTGTCGATACAGGGCATGGACACGCTCGAGAATGGTGCGCCGACGATGCTGAGGCTGGTACGGCACGGCGCCATCGTCGGGCGGTCGGTCCATGCCGACTGGAGTTTGCCGGACCGCAAGAACCATCTGTCGTCGCGCCACTGCGAGATCAGCTACCGCGACGGGACCTATGTACTGACCGACCGCAGCACCAACGGGACGTTCGTCAACGGTGCGACCGAGCGGCTGTCGGCGCCGCACCGGATTGCGAACGGCGACCGGATCGTGATCGGCGCTTACGAGGTGCTGGCGGAATGTGCCGGCGCGGCATCGCCACCCGCCGCGGTCGTCGGCCCAGGATGGAGCGAATGGAACGAGGTCGCGCCGGCACCGTCATCCCGGTCGGCTTCACCGACCGCCAACACGAACGAGGAGGCGGTACCGCTGCCGTTCGACGGGGGTGGATGGGACACGCCGGCGCCGCTCTCGGTCTCGGCCTGGGCGAGCGAACCGTCGGAACAGTTGTCGCCGTCCGCCGCGCAGCTCTGGGGAGAATTGGCGGAGCGCGGCACGAAACCGGTCGATGCGGTCCTTCCGCCGCCGCCCGAGGTCGCGCGTGGCTGGGGCGCGTTGGAGGATGTCCCGACACGCGGCACCGAACCGCGAAACGACAGCACGGAACCGCGCGATCCCGAGCCGGACGTCACTGTTCCGCCCCGCACCGATCTGATGCTGCGGATGCTGGGTGGCCTGGCCGCGCTGGTCGAGGCACGGGCGCGAGCCAAGGCGGATCTCGGCGTCGTGTCGACGACGATCGAGCTCGACGGCAACAATCCGATCAAGTTCATTCGGTCGCCCGAGCGGATGCTGGACACGCTGTTGCAGCCGCCGCAGCCGGGTTTCATGCCGGCGGAGCTGGCGATCGACGATGCGTTCCGCGATATCCAGCTGCACGAGATGGCGACGGCGGCGGCGATGCGTGCGGCGATCGAGCAGACGATCAAGCGGTTCTCGCCCGCCGCGATCCGCGCGCGGCGGCGGGGTGGCGGCTGGTTGGCGAAGCTGCTGCCGCAAGCGCGCGCCGCGGCGTTGTGGCATGCCTATGAAGACGAATTCGAGGGCGTGGTGCGCGATGCCGACGAAGCGTTCATGGACCTGTTCAGCAGGGCCTTCCGCACCGAATACGCGCGCTGCCTGGATGCCGCGGCGGCTGCTCGCCCACGTCGATAGGCAGCAGATCGGCGCAGGTCGCCAACGCAAAAGGGGGAACGATCGTCACAGCGCCGTTCCCACGCCATCAGATTTCGAGCAGCAGCGCGCCGATCTGGGTCGCCTGTTCGCAGCCGATGATCGTCACCGTCACATTGTCCTGCGCGCCACGTTCGAGGGCGCGATCGAGCAGCAGTTGCGCGACCCGGTCGGGAGATGCCGATACGAGCGCACGGCGAATTTCACGATCATCGACCATCCCGCTCAACCCGTCGCTGCATAGCAGGAACACGTCGCCCCCCGCGAGCGATCCCTCGATCCGGTCGAGCAGCAGGGCCTCGAACGTGCCGACCGACCGCGCGAGCACGTTGCGAAAGGGATGGTCCGCAGCATCCCGCCGATCGAGCAGCCCCCGCGCGATCATTCGTTCGACCTCGGTGTGATCGGTGGTGAGCTGGGTCAGCGTACCCGCCCGGTGGCGATAGACGCGACTGTCGCCGGCCCACAACACTACATAGCGGTCGTCGCGGATCAGCAATACCGCCACGGTCGATCCGATCGGTGCGCCGCTCTTGCGGGTCGCGGCCCAGATCGTGGCGTTGGCAGCGTTCAGGGCCTCCGTCACGGCATCGGCCGCGCCCTCTATGGCGAGCGGAAGCGCAATGTGCTCCAGGGCGTCGGCGATCGTGCGCGAGGCCCATTGGCCGCGCTCATGCCCTCCCATCCCGTCGGCGATGGCCCATAGCCCGGCTTGCAGACGGACCACCCCTGCATCCTCGTTGACCGCACGCACCGTGCCCGGATGAGTCCGATATGCCTGCTCGAGACGGAGGGCCGCCGGCGATCGCATCGTCATAATGTCCAGTCCGCCTGCCATTCCCGCATCGGCGGGGAGGCGATCTCGGCCTTGGGAGGGATATTGGCCAGCGCGTTGACGGCGTCGTCGAGGATCGCGGCAGCATCACGCTGCTGGAGGAACGCGTCGTACAGGCAGCGTTCGAGGCTCGGCGCCATCCATTCGCCGTCGTCGCGCAGTCCGCGACCGCCGACCACGCCCAGTACGAACAGGAACGGCCGGCCGACCCGGTCGCACGAAAAGGCCGCGCACCCCACTTGCCAATAGGCTTCGCCGCGTCCCGGCTCCAGGACGAAGCCACGGGGCGGCGTCGTCTCGAGGATGCGGTCGAACGCCTCGCCGCCGCGCGCGCGTGTTGTGGCTAGCGTGTCGATGCAGCGCCGGTCCCAGATACGCTGCGCTTCCAGGGTCAGGCCACGGCACAGGAAATCGCCGAACGCGGGCAGTTTGCCGAACAGGAAGGGGCGGGTTTCGCTCATAACCGCTCCGGGCAGCGGAAGGAGAAGGGGCCGTTGCGCGCGAACGGGTTGGCGGCCGATGCGTAGGTCACGCGCAAAGCGGTGCGGTGGGGTGCGTCGCCGAACCAGACGACGATCGCCTGCGCGCCGGCATTCTGCATGCGTTCGGCGGCGGCGATCAACCGGAACAGCGCGAAGCTGCCCTGCCGGTCGATCCGCGACAGCGTCTGTGTGCCGTTCATCAGCGCGAGCGACGCCTGCGGCAGTGTCGTCGGGGTCCAGACGATCGGGTACGAGGCCGGATCGCGCGCCGCCAGCGCATAACGGGTGTTGCCGACCGCGAGGTCGACGGTCGTGACATCGGCGCCCGCGGTCTGGAGCGAGACCTGCAGGACCAGCCCGCCGGCCGTAAGGTCGCGGATCGCCGCGGCCTTGCGGAACGAGTCGGCACTCGACGGCGAGAACCGGCTGGCGACCGTGTCGTTCGTCCGCCAGCGCCACCGCTCCGGTGCCTGTACGAGCAGCGGCTGGAGGTTGCCGCGGACGAACCCGTCGATTTCGCCGTTGTTGCCGTAGACGCGTTGCAGTTCGGCCGGCGACACCTCGGTAGTGGCGGCGGCGTCGAACGGGAAGCGGCGATTCGTGGTCGTGCGACAACTGGCGAGGATCGTCGCGCTGTACTGGTCGTTCAGCATGGTCTCCGTTGTCCTGGCGGCGGCACCGCGACCGTTGCGGCCGATACCACCGACGAAGGATTGCAATTGTGGTGGGGCGGACACGCCGGCGGTGGAGAGATCGCCCAGCGCCGAGGCGAACTGGCCACGCAGCGCATCACCGCCGACGTTCGCGCCTGGCATGGCGCCTGCCGACGCGGCTGACGCAGCCTGCCGGACCGCCTGGACGAGCGCGTCGACCGGCGGCGGTGCTCCGGCCTCGCCGCGCGTGAAGGCCGCTGCTGGCCGGAAATGTGCCTGGATCGCGGTTCCCGCATCGAACCGCGCACTCGATGCTTGCGACGTCCCGAGCGTGGTGTTCTTAACGGTCTGATCCAACAGCGTCCGCAGCGGCGATGGCGTCCGCGTGAAGCTGCCGAGCGCCTGGCGATCGCCAAAATAATTGGCCGGCTGTGGCGTTGCCAGCACGTGATCCCACGCGGCGATATTGTCCTGTGCGTAACTGCGCGCGACGGTATCGTTGATCGCGGTCAACTGATCGCGAACCGACACCTTGGCCCCGTCGGACCCCAATACCCACAGGTCGCGGTCGAGTTCCGCGCCGATGTCCGCGAGTCCCGGACCGAACGCCCGCTTATAGCCGTCACGGGTGAAGAACCACGGGACCGACAGCGCCATGACCGTGTCGCCGTTGCGGAATGCGCGGCCATCGCTTTCGGCCATCACCGCGCTTGCCAGCCAGTCGGAATGCCCGGAGGCGGCGGCACGCTGGCGCAACATCGCATAAGCGCGGTCGGCGAGCGGCAGCCCGATCACCGCCGCTCTCGACTGGGCGAGCAACCGGCCATCGAGCGGTGCCCGACGGTTTGCCCACACCCGCCCTAGATCGTCGTCGGCAAGCAGCGCATCGAGATGTTCCGCCAGGCGGCGTCGGACATCCTCCCGGTCCGCGCCCGGCAAGGCGGTCGTCGCCCAGTCGTTCCGGACCCAGGCGCCCACGGCACGCGCGTCGAGCGGGCCGTAGCCGCCCAGCATCAGATAGGTCTTGAGCGGATCGTACAGTCGGATGGGCGTCTGCGCGTCGGTCCGAAGCGCCTGTTCGAGTTCGAGCAACAGGCGGGGCAGCATGATCCGTTGCAGCGCCTCCAGATACGTCGCGCGTGCCGCCTGCGCATGGCCGGACTGGTAGAGGCCGAGCCGCATTCGCCACGACGGCCGTCCCGACAGTTGCGCGGCATAGCCGCCCGGTAGTGCCCGCAGCCGATCGAGCACGGGCAGCATCTGTTCCAGGTCGGGATCGTCGGCACGCACCTCCGCCAGGTCGGCGCCGCTGGCAGTGATTGCCGCCGCTGCCGCTCGCGCGCCCGACAGGTCGGCCGCCTGCAAGCCCTTGTTGGCCTGGAACGAGCCATCCCACAGGAACAGCATGACGATCGCAACCGCGGCGAACGCGGCGATACCGCCGATATTGGCGAGGTGCCGGCGTCGCTGCACGACGGGCTCCGCTTCGACCAGCCCCGCCTCCGGAAACATGACCTCGGCGAACAGGCGGTTCAGGAAGAACGCTCGCGTTCGCGTGGTGGCCGCCGGACTGGCAATGCCATCATACGAGGTGGCGAGCGATGCCAGCAGCCGGTCGATCGGCGATCCCTCCTGCTTGCTGCTGGCGAAATAAAAGCCGCGGAGGCGATGGCCCGGCGCGTCGTCCTCGGGCAGCATGCCGCCCACCAGCCGGGCAAACCGTTCGCGCAGCGACAGCAATTGCGCGGAAAAACCGATGATCCGGCTACGGCGCTGGCGATCGGGCTCATCCTGCAGGCGCTTGGCGGTTCGTGCGTCGATCGCCTCGACCATCCGATCGAACGCCGCGGTCATGGTCGCGGCGGTGACGGGCTCGTCGATCGCCAGCGTGCCACCCAGCACCGCGCGACGGCCATCGGCGGCGAGATCGGCGAAAAAGTCTCCAAAGCCTTCGAGCAGGTCGGTCTTTGTCAGCAAAAGATAGACCGGTGCGGCGATCCGGAGCGTGGACCGAAGTTCCTGGAGGCGACGGCGGATCGCCGCGGCGTGCGCGTCGATCCGCTCGCGATCCTCCGATACCAGCATGTCGACACCGATCGTGACGATGATGCCGTTGACGGGTTCGAGCGGGCGTGTCCGGCGCAGCAGCGTCAAGAATCGCTCCCACCCCTTGGCATCGCCGCGCGGGTCGGAGTCCTGCGTCGTGTAGCGGCCGGCGGTATCGACCAGCACGGCATCGTCGGTGAACCAGAAATCGAGATTGCGGGTGCCGCCTTCCCCCTTCAGCGCACCGTCGGCGTACGGAAAGCGCAGCCCGGAATTGAGGAAGGCGCTGGTCTTGCCGGCGCCGGGCGGGCCGATGATGACGTACCACGGCTTGGCGTAGAGATAGTTCTTGCGGCGCCCGGACGCCTTGCGCAACTCGGCCAAGGCCTCGCGCAGCCGCGTTGAAACCGCCGCCGCGTCTGCCTCGCCCCGGTCGGGTGTGGCGATGCCCTCGGCGATCGCGCCGGCGTTGCGGCGTCCCCGCCATGCGCGCCATCCCGCGACCGCGCCGAACACGACGACCACCGCGATGATCAGCCCGAACCGGAAGCGCGAGCTGTTGAGTGCGGGAAACAGCATCGGCAGGCCGACCGAGCCCAGCAGTGCGATGATGACGCCCGCGGGCACGATCATCACGTACCAGTTGCGCTGCAGTTTTTCGATTCCGCTCATCGTCTACTCCGTGCGCGGCACGACGATTTCGACGCGGCGGTTGAGTGCTTTCCCCGCTGCGGTGGCGTTGGTGGCGATGGGGCGGGTCGCCCCGAAGCCTTGCGATGACACCCGCTTAGGATCCGGGAGCAACCCGCGGAACACCGTCGCAGCCGCCTGTGCGCGTGCGTCCGACAGCGCCTGATTGTCCGGGAAGGCCAGGCTGGTCACCGGATCGCTGTCGGCATGCCCCTCGATCCGGATCGCGCCACGCTCCTGCGCGACGGCGCGCGCGATCCGCTCGAACAGTGCCTGCCGCCCGGGTTCGAGCACGTCGGAGCCCGAACGGAAGAGCTGACCGATCGTGGTTCGTACGCGGACGCTGTTCGCATCCTCGTCGAGCGTGACGAGATGCTGGGCGATTTCCGGTGCGAGCAGCCCCGCGATCCGCGATTGCTGGGCACTCGTCGGCTGGGCGGCGGCATCGGCGCGGCGCGACAGGCGGAGCGGGGTCTGGGGATTGATCGCCGCCATCGCCGCCAGCGCGGGCTGGCCGGTCTGCCCCAGGATAAGCCGCAGCACGAGCAGCAGCACAAGCAGCCCCCCGGCAAGTACGCTGGCGGCCAGCAACAGCGGCGCCCATGCCCCGGCGGTACGGCGCGGCGTGGGGCGGCCGCGCCACGCCGGCACGAGTTCGGTCTCCGACACGGCGCGGACATGCGGCAAAGCGGCATAGGCGTCGGCCATCGTCCGGTTGAGGTCGGCGCTGCCGGTGTTGCCGACCCGGTGGCGGCCGTGGAACCCCGCGGCTAGGCAGGCGTGATAAAGCTCGATCAGGTCGGCATGACCAGCCGGATGCGCGAGCATGTCCGCCAGCAGCATCCAGAACCGGTCGCCGCCGATATTCTCGCCGAAACCGCGGACCACCATGCTGCGCCGCGCCCATTCGACGCCTTCCGCGCCGCGCCCCGGCAGCGTCTGCGCGACATCGTCGACGGTGGCATAGACCGCATAACGCGCGCGCCGCTGTTCCTCGACGTCGAGGCCGATGTGCAGCAACGCCTGGTCGAACCGCGCGGCGGCGGCACTGGCGCGGCGATGAAGCTCGGGCAGCGGCAGGTCTATCCGCCCGGACCGCACGGCGGAGATCAGCGCGAGCAGCGGGGTCGCCGCCTCGCGCACCGGATTGCGCGCCGTCCGCGCGACCCCGGGATCGGGGAAGTCCTCGTCGATCGACGGGGGCAGGGACGAAGGGGGCAGGGGCGGCAGGGAGTCGTGCGTAACACCCGGCGGCGCATCATTCCGATCCGACGAGACGAACAGCGTCGCGCCCTGTTGCCGCGCGCGCAACTCCTGCAGCGGGCTCGGCCGAAAGATCGTCTGCTCGCTCTCGTCGCCGCGCCGGCTCACCGCCTCGGCCCCCGCTTGACGCACCACAATTCGATCTGCAGCTCGGGCCAGTCGCCCGACAGATGCAGGCCGAGCGCGGGCGAGGTCGCGAGCGCCGCGAAGTCAGGCGATTGTCGGTCGAGCTCGAAATAGGCGTAGCCCGGCAGCGTGCGGATCTGCGGGGGCGCGGTCGGCACGTGACGCAGGGGGACGCCGGCCAGCGCGGACTCGACGATCTGCTGCATCTTGCCGACCGGACCGATCTTGGCGGTCGCAGGGAAACGCGTGCGAACGTCTTCCAGCGGCATCCGTGCGCTCACCGCGATGTAGAGGAAGCCCGATACGTAGGGCGCGGGGTCCGTGATGCGCGACGTGTACGCACCGGGGCCCGCCTGTTCGAGTGGCAGCTGGAAGGCGGCACGGTCGAAGATTGCGGACAAGGCGGCCTGGATCGACTCCACCACCGGCTCGAAACTGTCCGCGAGCCGCTCGTGATCGTAACTCGGGAACGTTGGCGGACGCCGGTCGACATGCGTCAGCGTGGTGATCTCGCCCGCCATGCCCAGCAACATTTCGTACAGCCGTTCCGGGTGCACCATCGGCAGCGCGGTAAGATGCGCCAGTTGCGCGTGCCAGCGGTTGAGCGTCTGCAGCAGGAGGAAGTTGACGAAGGTCTCGGCTCCGCCCTCGGTCGCCTCCACCGCGCGCAGTGCCAGTTCGTCGATACGTTGCGCGGCGCGGCCGAGAATATCGCGCAGCATCGCCGACACGCGGTCGCTTGCGCGTATGTCGAGCACCGGCGGGACATAGCGCGCGTCGAACTGCACCGCACCGTTGACGATCTCGCGTACCCGCGCCAGCCCCAGGATCACGCGTCCATAGGTCTGGTCGCGGCTAACGCCGAAGCTGAGGTTGGGTCGAGCGAGTTCGACCGCCTCGGCGCTGCGATCTTCGGAGAACGTGTCGATCACCTCGTCCTCCACCACCACGAACCGAGTCGTGTGCGCGGCGGGATGCGCGTCGTTGCGAAACGCGACCGCACCGGGCTGGTTCGCGGGCAAGGTGAGGAAGACGATCGCGTCGCGCGCATCGGCCGGCATGTCCATCGGGGCTGGCGGCGGCAGATCGTCGGGAATCGCGAAATACGTTCCATCGGGCATCACGCCGCGCAGACGTTCGATCGCGAACTTGCCCAGTCCGGCGAGCTCGCGGTCGATCACCAGCTCGGTCACGCCCCAGCGGTACGGTCCGGCATTGCGTCCCTGCGCGGCGATCGCCGCGTCCAGATGCCGATCCTGCTGCTGAAAATGCTGCTGGCGCAGGAACAGGCCCTCACGCCATGCGACCCGGCTGCGGCTTACCATGACTGCGACCTGCGGGCGTCGTCGGGCGGAACGTCGAGGGGCGAAACGATGGACATGGCCACCGTCTTGCGGCGTTCCGGTTTCAACGCCGTGTCGAGGACTGCACGGCGGGTTACGGTTGAAACATGACGCCGTCCCGCCCGTCTGGACGTTCATCTGCCAGTAAGGTTTAAAGTTCGACTACGTAGGTATTGTAAGAATGTGCTTAGCAATTCAGTATCAAGTCTATGCTGATGTTTGTGACATTTTTCTTACGGTAATAACAAGGCGCTCGCTTAAAAAGAGCGTCGAGCTGTCGGAGCGGTACCGCATGTCGTTTATCGAAGCGATTTCTACGAATAATTCGTTTCATTCCGCGCGTGTTTTGGTCGTCGATGACGAAGATTCAATGCGACGCTCAGTGGTCAATTATTTGAACGAGCATAACCTCCGTGCGTCTGCCGTTCCCGGTCGCCAGGGGCTGTTCCATACCCTCGCGGTGCGCGAACCCGACCTGATCGTCATGGATATTCATCTTGGCGAAGAGGATGGCCTGGATCTCCTGCGTGAGATTCGCGGCAAGAGTGTCGTGCCGGTTATTCTGATGACAGGGCATTTGCGCGATGAGATCGACCGGGTCGTGGGCCTGGAGCTGGGTGCCGACGATTATCTGCTGAAGCCATTCGACATGCGCGAGCTGCTTGCCCGGATTCGTTCGAACCTCCGCCGCCGAACGATGGATCGCAGTGCGCCTGCGCGGCATGCCGAGCTCGATTACGCGTTCGCAGGCTGGCGTTTCGAACAGCGGACGCGGCGGCTGATCAGCCCGACGGGCGAGACGGTCACGCTTACCAAGAATGAATTTGCGCTGCTCAGCGCTTTTGTCACTGCGCCTCGCCGGCCGCTCAGCCGCGAGCATTTGTTGCAGGCGACCCGTCTGCACGAGGACGTGTTCGATCGTAGCATCGACGTCCAGATTCTGCGTCTGCGTCGCAAGCTGGAGATCGATCCGCGTTCGCCCAGACTGATCAGGACCGAGCGCGGCCTCGGCTATCTTCTCGACGCCGATGTAACGATCCACTGAGCGCCGTGAAATCCGTGCATGCTCGAGCACGCCGACACGTGGACGAGCGGGCACGATGTGCTGCGCCGCCGCCGCCCATGGCGTCACATAGGGTCCAGGCGCGATTGCCGCCGGTAGAACCAAGTAGACCGACTTGATGGCAACACATTTGCCGAGCGAGGCAGGTCCGGCAATCATCTTGCTGGGCTTGGCTGTTGCGATGGCCGTGGTCTGGTGCCTCCACCGGCGGGCACATGACCGTCGTTTGCGTCTGGAAGCGATGCACTCGGCCGTATTCACGCTGTTGCTGGACGGGCCGTCATCGGAGCTCGGTCTGCGGATCGAGGATGCGCTTGCCGACCTTGGCTCGATCATCGGTGTGGATCAGGTATGGCTTCTGGTCGGTGGGGATGCCGATGTCGACGCATTCTACGGCTGGTCCGCAGACGGGTCTCACCAGGCTCTCACTCAGCAGGACGCGGAGGCGCGAACCGCCAGGATCGTTGATCGCTTTCCTTGGGACGAAAATACGATCCTGGTCGAACCGGGCGCGCGGTCGGTAGCCTCCTGGAACCAGGTCATGACCCGACAGCGCGGCACTTGGGCGACGACATTGATGATGCGCTCGCGAGAGCATCAGGACCTTGTGCTGCTGTGCTTGACCGCGCGCAATCGATGGGTCGTCTATCCCGAGACGATCCACGGGCTCGCCTCCGCGCTGCAGACCGCGTTGCAACTCGAGCAGCGTCACCGGCTGGAGACCGAACGGCTGGTCATCGACCAGAAAATGGCGCTCGGTCGTCGAATGGAGGCGATCGGCGCACTGGCCAGCGGGCTCTCGCATAACCTCAACAATATTCTGACCGCGATCGACGGGTTTCGCGCGACCGCCGCGTTGCACGTGCCAGCGAACGGCGTGGTATCCGCCAACCTCGTTGAGATCGGGCAGGCGGTAAAACGCGCGAGCGGCCTTGTGTCGGACGTGCTTCATTTCGGCCGCCGGGTCGAAGGGCCGGCGGAGACGGTTTCACTGGCCGCACTGCTTGCCGAAACGCACAAACTCGTCACGGCGGCTTTGCCGAGCGGCGTGACGCTGGACTGGCAAACTGCCGATGAGCCAATGCACGTCGAGGGCGACTTCGGGCAGTTGCAACAGGTACTGCTCAACCTGTGCAGCAACGCCGACAACGCCATGGCGGGCGGCGGCGCGATCGCCTGTGTGTCGACGTTTCGTTTGCTCGACGATCCGATAAAGTTGAGCCACAACGTGCTGCGCCGAGGACGCTACGCGACCATCGCGGTGTCCGACGAAGGGCGCGGGATCCCGGCCCAAGCGATCCCGCACATCTTCGATGCCTTCTATACCACGCGGCAGGGCGGAACAGGCCTGGGTCTGTCGACGGCCCGCGAGATCATCGAGGCAGCTGGCGGCGCGATCGACATCGACAGTATCGTCGGCGTCGGCAGCCGTTTCACGGTCTGGATCCCGCTGGCTGCGGACGGCGACGCTCCGCTGGCGGGCGACGTCAACAGGGGTACGGGCGAAACGGTGCTGATCGTGAACACAGACGGGCAACGGCTGTCCAACGACGAGGAATTGTTCGCCGCGCTGGGCTATGAGCCGATCGGCATCACCAGTCCCGAGACGCTCGACGCTATCGAGGGGGACATCGACGTTGCGGTCGTAGCAAGCTTCGATCCGCGGTTGGCGGATGAACTTGCCGCGCGTCTGCGGATCGCGGGCATTACGGCACCCTTGCTCGTCGCGGTGCCGCAACCCGAGTTTCTTGGGCAGGTGGTACAGGGGGGAGCGGTTGTCCGTTACCCATTCCAGCCCGCCAACCTTGCCCATGCGCTTGCCCTGAGCCTGGTTCCAAACACCCCCGAAGGTCCTTCGACCCACCCGCGGGTGTCGTCGAATGTGACAATCGTAGCATAGAACGCCCGATCTGAAATCCGGGTGAAGCCCGGCAGCCGCATCTCTTGCGCAGGCGGCACCGGCATGGTGCCCGCAGCAACCGGCGAGGCCAAACATGCTGATGGACAAGAGCGGACAGCGCTTCATCCGCGAAAACCGGAAACCACGCGTCCACATCGAATATGAGGTGGAGACCTACGGGTCCCGACAGAAGATCGAACTGCCTTTCGTGATGGGCGTAATGTCGGATCTGTCGGGCAAGAGCGACGTTGAGAAGAAGCCCTTCGAACAGCGCGACTTCCTCGAGTTCGACATGGACAATTTCGAGGAGCGGATGGACTCGATCGCCCCCCGTGCCGCGTTTGCGGTGGAGAACAGCCTGACCGGTGAAGGCCGGCTTGGCGTCGACATCACGTTCAGGACGCTCGAGGATTTTTCGCCCGGCAGGATCGCGCGCACCGTTCCAGCGCTCGCCAAGCTGTTGGAAGCACGCGAGCAACTCAACGACCTCATGCTGTACATGGACGGCAAGGCGGGTGCGCAGGACCTGCTCGACCGTGTGCTGAAGGATCCTGCGCTGATGCAGGCGCTTGCTGAAGAGCGTGCACGAGAGGATGCGGCCGCAGCATCCGACGCCGTGTCCGCCATCGACCCCGACGGCACCGAGAAGTGACCGCGAACTCGCAAACTGGAGACAGGTGATGGCCGAACAGATGGTGCAGGACCACGCGTTGCAGCCGACCGTGCATGACGCCGTGGTCGACGATTTTACCGCGTTGCTGCAACGCGAATTCAAATCCGGCTCGGACGCCAAGCAGGCGCGGATCGAGCAGGCGGTCAAGACGATGGCGCAACAGGCGCTGGCGGATACCGCGGTGATCGGCGAGGACGTCTACCTCACGGTCGACGCGCTGAAGGCGGCAATCGATCGGAAACTTACCGCGCAGATCAACCTGATCCTGCACCATCCCGATTTTCAGGCGCTCGAATCGGCGTGGCGCGGCCTCTGGTATCTGGTCGGGAACACGTCGACCGGGCGCGATCTCAAGATCCGCGTGCTCAACATCTCGAAGGAAGAGACGCGGCGGCAGTTGCGGCAATATCGCGACGCTGCCTGGGATCAGAGCCCGTTGTTCAAGAAGCTGTACGAGCAGGAGTTCGGACAGCTTGGCGGCCAGCCCTACGGTGCGGTGATCTGCGACTACCAGTTCGATCACTACGGCCCGGACCTGGAAGTGATGAAGGGCCTGAGCAAGATCGGCGCCGCGGCGCACGCCCCGTTCATCGCCGCGGCGGCCCCGCAGTTGATCGGCATGGACAGCTGGCGACAACTCGCCAATCCACGCGACATCGCCAAGCAGTTCGATGCGACGGATTACATGGCGTGGCGATCGTTCCGCGCCTCGCATGACAGCCGCTACCTCGCGCTGACCCTGCCACGGTTCCTCGGTCGCCCGTTGTACGGTGCCTTGACCGAACCGGTCGCCGATTTCTCGTTCGAGGAAGAGGTCGATGGCAACCACGATAATTACCTCTGGCTCAACGCGTCCTATGCGTTGGGGGTAAGGATCACCGAGGCGTTCAAGACCTATGGCTGGTGCACCCGCATCCGCGGCGTGGAATCCGGCGGCACGGTCGAGGATCTGCCGGTATCGCTGTTCCCGACCGACGAGGGCGGCGTCGATGTCAAATGCCCGACCGAGATCGCGATCTCGGACCGTCGTGAGGCCGAGCTGTCCAAGGCGGGGCTGATGGCGCTGATCCACCGCAAGAACACCGACCACGCGACCTTCATCGGCGCGCAGACGGTGCACGAGCCCAAGGCCTACGAAGATCCGGACGCCACCGCCAATGCAAACCTGTCAGCGCGGCTTCCGTACATCTTCGCCAGCTGCCGCTTCGGCCATTACCTGAAATGCATGGTCCGCGACTGGATTGGCGGCACCCGCGAGGCACCGCAGCTCGAACGCGACCTGCAGAGCTGGATCATGCAGTATGTCGATCTGCAGCCCGAGCATTCGAACGAGAACACCAAGGCCAGGAAGCCGCTCAAGCAGGCTAACGTCCAGGTGCTGCCGGACCCGGAGAACCCGGGCTATTACCGCGGCATCTTCCAGATGGTGCCGCACTACCAGCTGGAAGGCATGGACGTGACGCTGAGCATGGTCTCGCGCCTCCCCAAGTCGAACTGATCCACAACGTCCTGTTTCCGTTTTTTACTGTCTAGGAGATCATCATGGCCGTCGAAATGTTCCTCGATCTCGATGCGTGCAAAGGCGAATCGATTGCGAATGGTCACGAGAACCAGGTCGACATCCTCGCCTGGAACTGGGGTGTCGCCAACCAGGGCTCCGGCCATCTGGGCGGCGGCTCCGGCACCGGCAAGGCGAGCTTCCACGATCTGACGATCACCAAATACGTCGACAAGGCGACCAGCACGATCCTCGAGAACTGCGCCAAGGGCAAGCATTTCACCAAGGCGACGCTGTTCTGCCGCAAGGTCGGTGGCGACGCGCCGCTTGAATATCTGGAGATCGAGATGGACCAGGTGTTCGTATCCGGTGTCCAGCATGGCGGCAGCCTCGGCGACGAGCTGACCACCGAGACGGTCACGCTCAACTTCGAGAAGGTGAACGTCAAGTACAAGCCGCAGTCCGCCACCGGCGGTTCGGCTGGTGACATTCCCTTCAAATGGGACATCCGCAAGAATCAGGCCGCCTGATCCCCGCCATGGATACGTTCGCCGCCGGGGCTTGGGCCCTGCGGCGACCACGACGTTTTGATCAGCGGAGCCGAGGAATGTCGATCTTCTCATCGAATACGACCTATCCGCTGGTCGTGTTTCGCGGCACGACGGCGACGCTGCTCCGGGCCGGCGGCGGCACGGCACCGCCCGGCTTGCAGGCGGAGGATGTCGTCTACACGGCAGAGCTCGACCGTGCATCGTACAAGCTGGTCGTGCGGTCGCCTCTTCTTCACACCGAAATCCTGCTCGCGGTAGGGCGTCAGATGTCGACCAGGATCGCGCCCGAATTCGCCGCCGAATTCAAGCGGACCGGTACGCTGAGCGCCAACAGCCCGATCCTCAAAAAGGCGGCCAGCGATGTGCCGTTGTGGGTACAGCAGGCGGGACAGGGCCAGAAGGCCGGCCTGCGACGCTGGCGCAAGGCGAAGGTCGAAAACGCGCTCACTTGCGCCAAGTGCGTGATGGGGCTGGTATCGTCCGGCGCGGGACTGGCCAGTGCCGCCGCATCGTTCGGCGTGACGTCCATTCCCGCCATATTCGGCGCATGGTCGGCGGTCGCGACCACGATCGGCGCGCTCGCCGGCGCGTGGCGAGACGTCCAGACGTCCGAGGCGAACGTCATGCGCCACGTGCGCAAGATGGGCGAGGCGTATGGCAGCCAGTTGCACGGCGCTCAGTCGAACCGCGGCGTGGCGAAGAAAGCTGCGCTCGGCGGGAAGGCCGTTGCAAACATCATGGCCACCAACCTGAAGCTGAACCAGCTTCCCTTCGCCAACGGACGATCGCTGGGGCCATCGGTATCGGGCTTTCAGAGTGCGATCGCCGAATATGAGGTCAAACTGTCGCACCTCGTCAAGGAGGCGAACGCACTCACCGCGATCCTCATGGACCTTCTGGACGTCGACGAGGAGCTCGCGATGTCGACCGACCCCAACGACAGGGCAAAGCTTGCGACCAACGAGGCGCTCGCCGTGCGGATCATCGGCGACGAGCGCGGTACGGCCGGCGTCTCGCGCAAGCGAGACGGATTTCGCGGCCAGGTGTCGATCCTCTGGCTGAAGACCTATTACGATGTCGGGCGCGTGATCGCACAGAAGATGCGGACGCAGGTCCAGCAGTTTCAGCGCGAAACCACGATGAACCGGTTGGATGCGGCCGAGCAGGGCGGCGCACTCGTCTTCGGAGTCGGCATGTGGTTCGCGGGCCAGACCGAAGCATTGACGAGTGGATCGCTGATGGGGTTCGCCAGCAAGGTCGGTATCGTCACGGACAGCGAGGTCCCGAACGTGACGGGCATCATCGGTGTTGCCACCACCCTCAACGAATGGCGCGCCTCGGCCGGCGGTGTGATCAACGCGCTGCGGCACAACTATCCTGAGGAAGCGAAGTCTTCGATCTCGGAGGATTGCAAGGTCGAGTATCTCGCGACGTCGAAGGAATTCGGCCTGGGCGCGCTGGACGCCTACAGCGCGGTGAAGGGTGCGGTTGCGGCATGATCGCGCCGCTGAAAGGCCTCGCATGACGCGTTCGACCCTGGCTGGCCCCGAGATCGAGGCTGTTGTCCGCGCCGGCGACCTGTCCGGCGCGGTGGCCGCGTTGGCGTCGCGTCTGCGCGCCGCACCCGGCGATCGCGATACCCGCATGGTCCTGTTCCAGGTCCTCTGCGTCGGCGCGGACTGGGACCGCGCACAGGCGCAGCTCTGCGTGCTGGGCGGTCAATCTCCCGATCTACAGGTGCTCGCACGCGCTTATGCGCAGGCGATCGAGGCGATGAAGGCGCGCGACGGCGAGATCGCGGAAGCCGATTTCACCGACGCGCCGGATACGCCGGGCGAGGTTGACGGCCAGCGGTTCGATTTCCTGTTCGACGGCGACACGCGGTTCGGCCCGAATCTCGAGGCGGTCGTCGGTGGTACGAGGAGGCTGATCCCGTTCGCGACCATCCTCTCGATCGACACCGAGGGCCCCGTCGACCTGCGCGACCTGGTCTGGTTGCCCGCGCAGATCCGGTTGCGCGACGGCAGCGGGCTCGCCGCGCTCCTGCCCGTGACCTACCCCGGCACCGCCGCCGAAGCGGATACCATGCTGCGGCTGGCTCGACGCACCGAATGGCGCGAACATGGCGGCGGCATCCACGGGGTCGGCCAGCGGATCTGGACGACCTCAACCGGGCATGACGTGCCGATCCTCGAGTTTCGCCACCTTAGCTTCGAGAACACCGCATGAGTGGTCCGCAACCGACGCTGTTCGACAAGCTGGTGGGCGATCTCGCGCTCGACGGGCTACGCGACGATTCCGACGTCGAGAATCTCGACCGCGCGCTCCGGCATTATGCCGTGCCGCGGCTTGATCGGTTCGGTGACAAGGCGTTGCGGGCGACACTGCTGCGCGAGCTGAACTGGTTGCTGAACACCACCAATCTGGCCGCCGTCGCCGACCTTTCCGCATATCCCGAAGTCGCGCTGTCGACGCTCAACTACGGCCTCGGCGATCTGACCGGCAAGATGCTCTACCGCCAGGAACTGCAGCAGCGCGCGCGCGACATGCGCGAGGCGATCGGCCGGTTCGAGCCGCGGATCGATTATGGCAGCCTGGACGTCGAGGTCGACGTCGATCCGGATCGTCCCAACAGCGTCGGCTTCGTGATCCGCGGGGACCTTGCGGACATGGTGCCGGTCGAACTGCGGACCGAGGTCGAGATCGACACCGGCAGCGTATCGTTGAGGGTCGGCTGATGGATCCGCGTCTTCTCCAGGCCTATAACGACGAACTCGTCTACCTGCGCGAGGCCGCGCGCGAGTTCGGAGAAGAGCATCAGACGGTCGCGGGCCGGCTGGGCCTGCAGTCTCCCGCCGAAGTCGACCCCCATGTCGAGCGGCTGCTGGAGGGCGTCGCGTTTCTCGGTGCGCGCGTGCAACTCAAGCTGCGCGATCAGTTTCCTGATTTCACCCAACATCTGCTGCATGCGCTCCAGCCCAATTACCTCGCGCCGACGCCGTCGATGTGCGTGGTGGCGTTCGAACCGCGCGAGAATGACGGCGCGCTGGCCGATGGCATCGACATCCCGCGGCTCAGTCACCTCAATGCGCTCGCTGGCGAACGGGACGGCGCGACCGTCACGTTCCGGACCGGGCACGACGTGACGCTCTGGCCGTTGCAACTGACCCAGGCGGAGTATCTCCCGTCGCGCGCATCGCTGGCACCGTTCCTCGGCAAAAACGCTGGGGGCAAGGACGCTGGGGGCAGGGACGCAGGGGGCAGGGGCGCCGTGGAGGGTGCCGAGGCCGGGCTTCGGATCCGCCTGACCGCGACGGGCGGCGCGAAATTGTCGGAGCTCGCGCCCGGTCCGCTCCCGCTCTACCTCGATGGGTCACAGGCGATCCCGGGCGAGCTGTACCGGCAACTGGTGGCGGATGCGGTGTCGGTCGTATTGTGCCCTACCGACAGCGTTGGGGCTCCTTCGGCGGATCTGCCATTGCCGCGTGCCCATGGCTTCGAGGAAGAGTGCGCGCTGATCCCCAGCGACGGACGGACGCATCGCGGATACCGTCTCCTGTCCGAATATTTCGCCTGTCCCGAACGGTTCCTGTTCATTGCGCTCGACGGACTGGCTCGTCGCTTCGCCGCGTGCGGCGAGGCGACCGAATGCGACGTGGTCATCCTGTTCCGCCGCCGCGCCACCGCGCTCGTCGGATCGGTGACCGCTGCCAACCTGCGGCTGTACGCGACCCCAGCGGTCAACCTGTTCGAGAAGCAGCTCGACCGGGTCGCGGTCACTGCATTCGATCATGAGCGGCTGACGATCGCCGATCGCACGCGCCCGCTCGATTTCGAGGTCAACCGGTTGCTCGACGTCCGCGCGCACCGACGTGACGGTGGTACTCTGCCGGTGGTGCCGATGCACGACTTTGCCGGGTTGTCGTACGATTGGAGCGACGCCTTGTTCTACGCCACGCGCCTGACGCCGCGACGTCTCCCCGCACGCGAGCGCCGGGCGAATGGACGGTCCGATTACGTCGGCACGGAAACGTGGATCAGCGTATCTGCACCCGCCCGCGCGAGCAGGACGGAGGACATCCACGAACTGTCGATCCGCGCACTGGTCACCAACCGCGATCTGCCCGAACGGATGGGCCGCGGTCGCGGCACCGCCTTCTCGATCGACGGCGTGGCGGTCAGCGGCATCACCATGCTGCGGCCGCCGACGCCGCCGCGTGCGCCGCTCGGGCTGAACGACGGGGCGTGGCGGGTGATCGCGCATCTGACACCCAACCAGTTCGGCTTTGCCGGCCGCGGCACGGACGAATGCGACGCGGGCGCACTGCGCCATCATCTGGCGCTGTATGCGCGGCCCGAGGATGCCGTCGCCCGGCGCCAGGTCGAGGCGGTCAAAACGGTACGTGCCGAACCGGTATCGCGGCGCGCTCCGGGTGCGGGACCCAGCGCGTTCGTGCGAGGCCAGCGCCTGCATCTGGGTCTCGACGAGGCCGGGTTCGACAATGGCCGGATGGTGCTGTTCGCGGCGGTGATCGATCGGTTCCTTGCCGAGTTCGCCTCGATCAACAGCTTCACCGAAACCGCACTCGAAACCACGGGAAGGGAGGGCGTGACGCAATGGCCAGCAAGGCTCGGTCGTCGACCGACCATCTGACGTACCTGCGTCTTGGCGCCCAGCGCGTGCAGGCACTCGCCCCGTTCGAGCTGCTGCGCGGTGCGGAGGCGCGGGCGCGCGCGCTGCCGCGGATCGGTACCGCGCGGCTGCCGCAGCAAGACGTCGTCGAGATTGCCCAGACGCCGTCGCTGGCCTTTCCTGCCGCGACCATCGAAGGCATCGCGGTGGACGACGAGCGCGCGCGCGTCGAGGGGCACTGGCTTGGCCTGACGGGGCCCATGGCGCCGTTACCGCTGCACATCAGCGAGTTCGCGTCGTATGAACGGCGCTACTCGAAGCAGCGCCCGTTCAACGGCTTTCTCGACGTCATCGCCGGACGGATGCTCCAGCTGTTCTATCGCGCCTGGGCGAGCACGTCGCCCACCGCGAGCGGCGATCGCCCCGATGACGATTACGCCGCTGACCGGATCGCGGCGCTGTCGGGCGCGCAGGACGGCGCAACCGACGATTCCGCCTTCCCGGCGCGCGCGCGGCTCCGATATGCACCGGTGTTCATCACGCCGCGCAGCCCGGCGGGTATCGCAGACGCACTGTCCGATCTGATGCGGATGCCGGTTCGTCTCACCGAATTCATGCCGCGCTGGCGCGACCTCGAGCCGGAGGATCGCTCCACGCTTGGCGGTAGCATGATGGTGCTCGGTCGCGAGGCGCTGGCAGGCGGACGTGTCCGCACGGTCGCCGACGCGTTTCGCGTGACGGTCACCGCCGGGAGTCACCGCGAGGTGATCGCGCTGTTGCCGGGCGGCGGTCGCCACCGGTTGCTGGAGGAGGCGATCGCGGCCTTCGTGCCGACGCATCTCGATTGGGATGTGGAAATCGAGACGTTGCCTGCCGCGATGCGGCCCGCTCGGCTCGGTAGCGGCTCCCGGCTCGGATGGACCGGGTGGCTCGGATCGCGATTGGAGACCGGCTCGCGCGCCGATATCCGGCTCGGCGCCGGCGCGCGGACGATGACGCAATCCCAACGGAAGGAACCGGCATGACGGATATCAGACGGCAGGTGCTGTTCGGGAAGCTCGGCCCCGCCGCGACCCGTGCGATCGAGAGCGCAACGGGGTTCTGTCGCCTGCGCGGCAACCCGTACGTCGAACTCGTCCATTGGCTGCATATGCTGGTGAAGGATCGCGATACCGACGTCGCGGCGCTGGTGCAGACATGCGGGCTCGACGAGGCGCGTCTGTCCGCGGATATCGTGACGGCGCTCGATCGATTGCCGTCAGGTGCCACGGCGGTCAGCGATTTCGCACCCCAGATCGAGGATACGGTCGAGCGTGGCTGGCTCTACGCGTCGCTGCTGTTCGGCGCGGGCGAGGTGCGTACCGGGCATCTCCTCGTCGCGATCCTGAAGACCCCGCGGCTGCGCGAGCATCTGTTCGCGATCTCGGAGACCTTCCGGCGCCTCTCCGCCGATACGGTCGTCGACCGGTTCGAGACGCTGGTCCAGGGAAGCACGGAGCGGACGATGTCGGCAGCCGCTGCGGATAGTCCGATGACTGGCGGCACCGCTGCGGCGCCGACCGCGGGCGGCGAGGCACTCGCGCGCTATGCGGTCGATCTGACCGCACGCGCCCGCGCCGGCGAGATTGATCGGATCGTCGGGCGCGACCCGGAAATCCGGCAGATGATCGACATCCTGCTGCGTCGTCGCCAGAACAACCCGATCCTCACGGGCGAAGCGGGCGTCGGCAAGACTGCGATCGTCGAGGGTCTCGCGCGCCGTATCGCCGATGGAGACGTGCCACCCGCGCTCGCCGACGTGTCGCTCCATGCGCTCGACCTCGGGCTCCTGCAGGCGGGGGCGGGGGTCAAGGGCGAGTTCGAAAAGCGGTTGCGGCAGGTCATCGACGAGGTCGAGACCGCCGCCAGGCCGGTGATCCTGTTCGTCGATGAGGCGCATACGCTGATCGGCGCTGGAGGGCAGGCAGGCACCGGCGACGCGGCGAACCTGCTCAAGCCAGCGCTCGCCCGCGGTCGCCTGCGGACGATCGCGGCGACGACCTGGGCCGAATACCGCCAATATGTCGAGAAGGACCCCGCGCTCAGCCGCCGGTTCCAGCCGGTCGCGGTCGGCGAACCTGACGACGAGACGGCGGTGGCGATGCTCCGCTCGGTACGCGAACCGATGGAGCGGCATCACGGCGTGACCATTCTCGACGAGGCGCTGGACGCGGCGGTGCGGCTGTCACAGCGCTACATCCCCGCGCGCCAGCTTCCCGACAAGGCCGTGAGTCTGCTCGACACCGCCGCGGCACGCGTCGGCGTGTCGCAGCACGCGACGCCTGCGCGGGTCGAGGACGCCCGCAGCCGGATCGCCCGTGTCGAGGCGGCGCTGGAGGCGGCCGAACGCGAACAGCGCCAGCGCTACGCCGACGGCGCGGCGGCGGCACCGCTCGCCGAGACGCTCGAACTCGCCCGCGCCACGCTCGTCGAGACCGAGACGCAATGGCGCGCCGAGCGCGATGCCGTCGCGGCAATCCACGCGGCGAGGGACGCACTCGGGGACAACGAAGCCACCGGCACAGCGCTGGACCACGCCATCGCCGCATCGCGCGGGTTGCGCAGCGATCAGCCGATGGTCTTCGGTGAGGTCGATGCCGACACCATCGCAGCGGTCGTCGCCGACTGGACCGGCGTCCCCGTCGGCCGCATGGTCAAGGACGACATCGCCGCGGCCCTTGTTATCGAGGACCGCCTGAAGGAGCGCGTCGTCGGCCAAGACGCGGCACTCGACGCGATCGCACGCCGCATCCGGATCAGCCGCGCCCGGCTCGATGATCCGGTCAAGCCGGTCGGTGTGTTCCTGCTCTGCGGACCATCCGGCGTCGGCAAGACCGAGACCGCTCACGCGCTCGCCGAACTTCTCTATTCCGGCGACGACAGCCTGATCGCGATCAACATGAGCGAGTTCCAGGAAGCACATACCGTCTCGACCTTGAAGGGCGCGCCGGCCGGTTATGTCGGCTTCGGCCAGGGCGGCGTGCTGACCGAGGCGGTCCGGCGGCGGCCCTATGCGGTCGTCCTGCTCGACGAGATCGAGAAGGCGCACCCGGACGTCCACGAGATGTTCTTCCAGGTGTTCGACAAGGGCTATATGGAGGATGCGGAAGGGCGGTTCATCGACTTCCGCAACACGTTGATCCTCCTCACCTCGAACATCGGCACCGACACGATCGCGGCGTTGTGTGCGGACGATCTCACCGCGCCGGACGGGCCGAGGCTGGCCGACGCGATCCGCGACGACCTGTTGCAGACCTTTCCGCCAGCCCTGCTCGGTCGGCTCAAGGTGCTCGCCTATCGGCCGCTCGATGCTGCCACGCTGACCGCGATCGTCCGCCTCCAGCTTGGGCGGATTGCCCGGCGGATGGCCGACAATCACGTGATCCGGCTGCGCTGGGACGAGGCGGTCGTCGACCTGATCGTGTCGCGCTGTCGCGAATCGGCATCGGGGGGGCGCATGATCGATGCGATCCTGACCGGTGACGTCTTGCCGGAACTGTCGACGATGGTGCTCCGTGCGCAGGCGCTCGGCGACCTTCCTGCCGAGATCGCGCTGTGGGTCGACGACGACGAACTCGCCTTCCGCGCAATCGAGATGACCGGACCGCAGATCGTTCGAGCGGAAGCGGCCGAATAGATGGACACCGGCATTCGCGATCCGCACGAGAGTTCGCCGGCGATCGCGGCAGCGTTCGGGTTGAGCGCGGGCACCATCCTGAACGGCATCTACCGGATCGACCGGTTCCTGACGCGTGGCGGCATGGGCGACGTCTATCTCGGCAGCAATGTCGAGACCGAGGAGCTGGTGGCGATCAAGGTCATGTTGCCGCGGCTCTCCGAAGACCCGAAGATCCTGTCGCTGTTCCGCAGCGAGGCGCGACTGCTGATCCGCGTCGCGCACCCGGCAGTCGCTCAATACCGTGTGTTCGCGCGCGATGCGACGCTCGGCGTGCATTATCTCGTCACCGACTTCATCGACGGCGACGCATTGTCCGCGCGCTTGCATGGCGAGGTTCCTGGGCCTGACGAAGTCGCGCGATTGATCCGGCGGTTGGCGGGCGGACTGCGAGTCACGCACGAGCTCGGCGCCGTCCACCGCGACATGTCGCCCGACAACATCCTGCTTCCCGGGGGGCGGATCGACGAGGCCAAGATCATCGATTTCGGCATCGCGAAATATGTCGAGCCCGATGATCGGACGGTCGTGATCGAGGGGTTCGCCGGCAAACTTGGGTATGTCGCCCCCGAACAGTTCGGCCTGTACGGCAACCGCATCGGCCCGTGGACGGACATCTACAGCACCGCGCTCGTCCTGCTCGCCTTCGCGCGGTCCGAACCGATCGACATGGGACGGACCATGTCCGAGGCGATGGAGCGCCGATCCAGCGTGCCGGATCTGTCCGCGCTGCCCGATAGTCTGCATCCGCTGTTCCGCGCCATGCTGCAGCCGGACCCGGCCGAGCGTCCCGCGTCGATGGATGCGGTAGTCGGAGCGCTCGATAGCGCACCGATCGTCCGGGCCGCGACGCCTGCCGCGTCGCCCGCCGCTCCACCTGCCGGCCGGCCGGCCGCGCCGTCGGCCAAGCCGTCAGCCGGCCCGACGGTCGCGCCGCCCGCCACGCCGAAACGCGCAGGCCGCCCTAAGTCCAGGCCGGCTCGATCGGTCGACAAGAAACTGGTCGTTGCGCTCGTCACGGTCATCGTCGCGTCGGTGCTGGTATGGCTGGCGTGGCCCGGCACGGACTCGCAGCCGTCTCGTCCCAAGCCGGCGCCTGCCATTCCCACATCACGGCCTGCAATTGCGTCGGTTCGATCGATGCCGCCCGCAACGCCCTCTGCAACGCCGCCGCAGTCCTCCTCACCGGCTGCGCAATCCCCGCCGATCGGCAGTGCGCTTCCACCCTTGTCGATCGTTGCGGCTACCAGCGCCGACCGGCGCCGGGGAACCGCTCTGTGCCGGAGGAACGGCGGCACGACGATCACCGCGACGATCGACGGCATGGTCGACACGCGTACGGCAACGCTGGTGTTTGTCTCGCCGTCGGGCAAGCCGCGGACACTCGTTTCGGGCAGCGCGGAGCAATGGGCACGATCCGCGGATCGGCGTGGGACGGTTCTACAGGATGGTGCGGGACGATACCGCGTACGGCTTTGCGCGAACGAACCGGGGAACGCGGTCCTGGCGGTTCTCGATGGCGCGTCCTCGTTGCCGGTATTGCCGGCGGCGTCGGCGGGAGCCAGCATCGAACGCTACCGCAGCCTTGCCGTTCGGAAGAACTGGCCCGTGATCGTGTCCTGGATCGTCCTTCCGGCGACTGCCCAGACACGAATCGGTCGGGGATTACCCGGCACGTCCTCGACGCCGATCGCCGACGGTTACCCGGTGCAGGGGGCGACCTCCGTCGGAACGGAAACATCTTCGGTTTCCCCGCCGACCAAGGCATCCGCGTTTTGTCGCCGCTACAGAGAGGGGCGCTGGCAGGATGTCGGGGTACGCAGCCGCGACGCCTGCATTTCTGCCGCGCTCAAGCGTGGGTTCTCGGGCTATGCGCAATACGGCTTTACGTTGCTGCGGCGGTATGACGGTCACGTCGAAACCAAGGTAAACGGGCAGTGGGCGCGTCTCGACTCTCGGGCCGACGGCCGCCCGGCGGCATCGTCGCGGTAGACGGGACATGGCGGGCTATCCTCATGTCACGATCGGCGGCGCGGTCGGCCGGGGCGGCGTCAATCGGTCGACGGATGTGCGCGCGATCCAGCAATTGCTAAACATTCGGCGATCCGCCTGGTCGTCGCGGCCTTTGCGCGTGGACGGGATGTGCGGGACCCAAACGCTTCGTGCGATCGCCGAGGCGCAGTACCGCCTCGTCGGTCGACCGCGCTCCGACGGACGCATCGATCCGAATGGCCCCACCTTGCGGTTGCTCAACGCCATGCGCTCCGTGCCGCGCGCCGCACCCCGCGCGACCTCGACGCCGTCGCCGGTATTACCGCGTGCTGTCCTACCACCCACGCCGCGACCGGTATCGCACGCCGTACCGGCCCGGCGTGCTGGCCGCGAGCCCCCCATCGAGGTGATCGATGCGGCCCGGCAGTCGGAACAGCGCTGGCACGTTCCCGCCTCGATCAGCATTGCCCAGTGGATACTCGAAAGCGGCGAGGGCCGGCATATGCCGCCCGGGTCGAACAACCCGTTCGGGATCAAGGCGGCGGCGGGGCAGCCGTCGGTCACGGTGCGCACGCGCGAAGAGACTCGCAGCGGCCGATCCTTCCACATCCGCGCACCGTTCCGAAGGTTCGCAACCCTGGCCGAGGCGTTCGAAGCGCATGGCCGGCTGCTCGCCACGCACCGAGCCTATGGCGAAGCGCGTCGCCATAGCGATGATCCCGACGCCTATGCCGACGCACTGACCGGGCGCTACGCTACTGACACCCACTACGGAACATTGCTCAAGACGATCATGCGCAGCCGGGACTTGTACCGCTACAACGCGCCGGCAGCAGTCTCGCGATAGCCTATTTCAGCATCGAAAAACATGCGCCCATCCGGGCAGCGATCGACTGATACCGGTTGGCCGTCTTTGGGTATCGCAACTGGAAGATTGCCAACTGGTCGCCGCGTTGCAGCACCTTGCCGTAGAATATCGTTCCGGCTCTATCGGCACCCGACACGACGCGCCAATTGCCACGTCCCGCAGCATAGGTCGTTCGACCTCCTCGACCGGCAAGATCAGCTGCGACCTCCTTTGCGGTAGCGTCGATCCCGGCGTTCAGCACGTCGTTGCGGCCGAAAACGGTGAGCGTTCCACCGTCCGCGGCACGAAATACACGGCCGTCGCCGTTTGGCGCTTCTGCCTGCGCCTTCAGCGCCGCCGGGTAGCAGATTTGGAATCGATACCGATCGTTTACGTAGCGACCCCATGTATGTTCGGCGTTGGCGGTGCCAGCGTTGAAACCTGCCGCCAAACCAAAGGCTAGTACCACAGATCGCATAACGAGTTTCATTGGAATACTATCCCGCTCTCAGCGCAAAGCTATAATCCTTTGGAAATGAAAAATAAGTGCCCTCGACCCGATTTAGTAGCGTTGTCATTGGAGCACTAGGATTAGAAAGTGATAATGGCGCGATCGACGTCGGCAGCACCGATCGACGCTCATGCCGCCGTACCCGCAGACGGCGCGAGTTGCGACGAGAACGAGACGGTGCTGATCGTCAATACCGACATACGGCGACTGTCGAGCGACGAGGAGCTGCTTGCGGTGCCCGGCCCCCCGCCGCCTCCGACCGACGCGTCCGCCGAATATGTCATTCGTAGCGTAGAGCGGCTCATCTGAAATCCGGCTGAAGTGCACCGAAAGCTATTGCCGTCCTCGTAACCCCAGGCGCGACGATCCCGTCGCCACCGTCCAGGAGAGGAGATGGGATCGTGCCAGCTGGCCCGCCGCGCGAGAAGATCAAATTGTACACTCACACGCTCGGCGGCGCCCTGCGTGGCGCGGGTAAGCACGAGTTCGACGATCGCTTCGACGCAATCCCACTGGTTGTCATCGCCGAGGTGCCGAACCGCGTCGCCGCCGACCTCAATAAGCACGGGCAACTCTACCAGCACGTGGTGGCCCACGTGTCGAAGACAATGCAGGCCATGATTCGAGACAAGATCGCGCCGAAGATAAATTCGTCCTGGCCTGTGGACGATATCCTGCGGGCAAGCGTCAGCAAGATCTTGGCGGATAACAGCCCGGGTGTCGGAAAAGCGATCGAAGCACAGATCGCCCAGCACTACAGCACTCTTGGCGAGTGGCATGCCGTCCGCAAGCACACCGCGATAGACGGCGCCATCGTCACCGTCACCCTTTCACTCAGCGCCGCGGCGTTCGGCCTCTCCGGCTTTACCATGGGGGTGAGCGGCGCGGCGGCGATCATCGGGCTGGTGCGCGGCATCATCGACGGGATGGAAAAGCTCGTACAATGCTGGAAGACCGTCGACGAATGGGGCGTCCGCATCGACAACGACGTGAAGTCGCTCGATCGGGCCTATGATCGGGGGATGGGCGCTGGGCGAGCCACCCAGATCGGGGGCGGCGTTCTTAGAAGCAGTGGCTTGGGCAAGGCCGCGACGCTCGTCAGCGGTCGCGATTTGACGCCGTCGATCGCATCGATCGAGGGCAACATTGCCGTGTATCGCGGCAAGGTCGCCCATCTTTACGCGTTCCTCGATCGGATGACGATGCGGCTGGTGGAACTGCTCGATCAACAGCAAGTGCAGGACAACGAGCGCGTGGCCCGAAGCATCGCGGCGCTACTCGAGGGACGCGGCACGGCGCGCGGACGTCTTGTCGGCTTTCGGGGGCGTTACACGATCCCCGTCGGCATCGCGATGTGCGCGGAGCGCACGAAGACGGCCGAGACGTATGCGACAAAGCTGCGTGATCTGCGCGCACGTGACGGCCGCGCCGGGCTTGTCGAGATGGCAGTACAGGCGGCGGAGGTAACGACCAACGCAGGTTTTGCCGCGATAAACTACCCCGCGATCTTCAACGGGGCCGGTGGCGGGTCCGCGGCAGCGACCTTCGCGGTGGATGGCGAAGGATCGGCGGTTACCGCTGCGGCGTTCGGAATGTTCAACGATGCGATCGGGACGCTTAAGGATGCGTTCGGGATCATGAAAGGCGCGCTTCCGGACGATCCCGGCACCGCGGCCAGGGAACGCGAGGTGCGGCTGGAATTCGCGGCGTTGCCGGGAGCGCCCCCGCGCGCCGCGCCCGCGCGCCGGCATTCGGCCTGAAATCGATATTCGAGAGCCAGACGCTTTGGCTCGATCATCAACCGCCGCGGGTGTTGCATCCATCGCGTCCGCGTTGGATGGCGCGATCGGTCGCGAACGCCTGACGCCGGCCAGACGCTACGCCGCGATCCTCTCGACCACCAGCCGCGACTGTTCGGCAAGTTCGATAGGTTCTTTTCAGATTTTGCCCCGTCGCCCGTTGTCAAAAAACGCCAGGGCAGAACTCATTTGCTATCTACTTTACCGAACTCCGTCGCTTCGTTCTCGAGAGCTGAAATTGCGTCCTGCCAAGTGGCATTGCCTGGGTTTAGGGCCGACCACAGATATGCCCAAACCATGCGTTGCGAGACGCCGAGGCGGTCGGGATCTTCGTCGTCCGTCTCCTTCGCGTCGTAGCCGGCGATGCCGCCAAGGCCATGCTTGGCTCCCGCCAAGGTCAGCAAGCTGTCGGCCCCCGGGGCATCGGAAAAGGCATCTGCATGCCAGTCAGCACCGCGGGTCGTCAGGTGCGGACTAACATCGGCGTCCCCTGATACGACCAGGGTCTTGGTGGTGAGGGTGGAAAAATCGAGTCTGAGCGCGGGGTAGCGCGAGCCCATCGGTCCGTCGAGGTCTTCGCCGCGACCTAGCCCAGCGAGCAACACGCCCACCTTTACTCGTGGGTCACGCATGTCGACGTCGCGAGCTGCCTCGTTTTGGTCGCTGAGGCGGGCACCTAGCAGCACGCTTACGGTGTGGCTGCCAAGTGAGTGGCCGACAGCCGCGATCCGATCGTGATCAATTCGGCCGGTAAGGGCTGGAACCGATGCATCGATGGTTTTCATCTGATCGAGGATGCAGGTCAATTCCTGAACGCGCTCCTGCCAGAACAGGGGGCCGCCTGGTGCGTCAGGTGCCAGGCCTCCCGCCCTCGAATTTGCGTGCGTGGGCTGGATGACGACGAAGCCGTGCTCCGCCAGGAAGTTCGCAAGCGGTGCGTAACCGTCCTTCGACGATATGTAGAGCGAGGGACCGTGTCCGTGCGAAAGCAGGATGATCGGGAGGTCGCGACCGCTCATCGGCGCGGTAATACGGAGTTCGAGCTCTCTCTCGTGATCCGGGATCGACAGAGTTACCGGGCTGATCGAGATGGTGGTGACTGCCGCATTCACGGGAAGCCGCCGAGCTTTGTCGATAAGATTGTTCACGTCATATCTCGCTTCATCTGTTTGCAAGCCAACGCCGGTTGGCTATTCCGCGCTAGCTGGAGCATTGCTCCGTATATGCATATGCGGAGCAATGCTCCGTATGACAAGCCGTTTATGATGGATGGTACTTTGACGGAACGTGAGAAGGCCGCGACTAGCGCGGAAGGAGCACCAAAGCGGCGCGTTCGCGCTGATGCACAGCGCAGTGAAGACGCTGTGCTGGAGGCGGCCAAAGCTCTTTTTGCTGAGGCGGGCGTCGATGCGACGGTGAGGCAGATCGCAGATCGGGCCGGTGTCGGTATGGGCACGCTCTACCGTCGCTTTCCAAAGCGATCGGACCTTATTGCTGCGGTATTTCGGCGCGAAGTCGATGCCTGCGCTGCGGAAGCGGCAACACTGGCGACACGCTACACGCCTGGAGAGGCACTGGAGCGTTGGCTGAAACGGTACGCGCAATTCCTTGGCACGAAGAAGGGCCTCGCAGTAGCTCTCCACTCTGGCGACCCGGCGTTCGACGAGCTGCCAGCCTATTTTCGAGCGCACTTCGAGCCTGCGCTTGCTTCCCTACTCGATGCGGCAGCAGCGACGAAGGAAGTGCGGGACGATGTCGAGCCTTACGACTTGCTGCGAGCGATTGGGAATCTTGGAGTGGCGACAGGCGAGGATGGCTCTGCGCATGCCGGGCGCATCCTGAACCTGCTCATCGATGGATTACGCCATCGGCAGTCACATTCGTGAGCGGATCAGGCAGCCCACATGCGTCCACCCCATCGGCTACTCTTTTTCCTCCTCGCTCACCAAACTGACGAGCAAAAGCGACGGCACGATCGCCAATGTCTATCGCTTCAAGTATATTGCATCCAATCCGATATCCACCTGGAGATAGGTATGTTGTCCCCTACAGCACTCGCGGCCGCGTTCGATAGAGTAACCGACTATTGGTCGCCGAAGGTGATCGGCCGGGTCAACAACCAGTTGCTAAAGGCTGCAAAGCTGAAAGGCGAGTTGGTCTGGCACGCCCATGACGGGCAAGACGAGCTGTTCTATATTGTCAAAGGCTCCCTGCGGATCGAGTTCGAAGACTGTGCGGTTGAGCTCGAGAAAGGGGATTTTTTGACAGTGCCGAGCCGCATTCGGCATAATCCCGTGGCACTGGATGAGTGTTGGGTCTTATTGATCGAGCCGGCCGAAACCAAGCACACCGGCGATGAGATGACCCTGCGTACCCGCAGCCTGGAAGAGCAGCTAAGCTGACCTTCTCGATCCGCGTCGCTTAAGGAGAACGTACGCTGCTTCCAAATGACGGCGTTCGTAAGCCGGTAGCCGAACGTCAGAGCGGTAAATTCGCCAAGATGAACGAGCGTCCGAATCCGGGAAGTAGGAGAGCGCGCCTGCGTGTCGGGAAATGGGCCTTTCCATCCCGGCCAACGGCGCAGGAAGCTCAGGTCGCGCGCTGTCCCATCAGTTCGCCCAAGCGCACCTTCCGTTCCGGCATCCAGTCTTCGTTGAACGCAATGGCGCCCCGCTTCCACAACATCACGATCGTTGAACCAAGGAGAAAGCGGCCCATTTCCTCGCCTTTTTTCAGCACGATGTCCTGGTCGGTATATGCCCACTCCGACGTCCTGTTGATGCGCGTAGGATTGACCACGCCGTGCCACACAGTCGCCATGCTTCCAACGATGGTGGCTCCCACCAGCACCATGACGAATAAGCCGTGCTCTACCGATTCAAAGACGCAAACTACTCGCTCGTTGCGCGCAAACAGGTTCGGCACGCCGCGTGCTGTGACAGGGTTTACTGAAAAAAGCTTACCGGGCACGTAGATCATGCGCGTGAGCTTGCCATCGCAAGGCATGTGCAGGCGGTGATAGTCTTTGGGGGACAGGTACAGGTTTGCGAAGCTGCCGTGACGAAACTGACTGGCCAGTGCGGCGTCGCCGCCAACAAGCTGCGTCGTGGTGAACCGATGCCCCTTTGCTTGTAGCATGTGATGGTCATCAATTGAGCCGAACTGGCTAATTGCGCCGTCGACTGGGCAGACAAAGTCGGCAGCCGCGATAGGGCGTGACCCCGCTTTGAGGGGACGGGTGAAGAATTCGTTGAAGCTCTTGTAGCTCCGAATGTCCGCATCCGCGGCTTCATTCATATCGACGGAATATTTGCCAACGAACCAGCGGATGAGCCGCGTTGTCATCGCACCCCCATGCGCCCTGGCGATGTGACCTGCCAGCGTGGTGAGGCTCTGCTTGGGCAATATGTATTGGAGTAGGACCGGCAGGCGATCAGACATCAGAACTCCAGAGCGTCGATACCATCCTCGTAGGGCTATGAACGGTCAGGCCGACCTACGCAATTCGCGTTCAAGCGACGAGGTATCCTGATCGCCGGAAGTAGGCCGGCTTGGCGCCGAAACCGACACCTCTCAATCTGATCGAATGGCTGAAGTCGGGCAGCGGGGAGGGGGGCGTAAATGCCTGCTCGTAAATCCCTTACGAAGCCCCGCATTGCCGGGTAGTTTCGCCAACGCCCGGACGTCCAGAGTGCCGATCCGGGGCCTGATAGCGGCCATTCATTGAGCGCGATCTTTCCCGTTTCTCAGGCAAAAATAGACGATTTCCGGAATGAGCAATCGACGGAAGCCGACACGCAGAGCCCTGTCGTTACCTTCAATGATACGTCAGGCGCGGTGATTGACCTCGACCTTCGAGGCACTACGGCGGAGATCGTTACGCGATCTACAGACCATGGCGAACTCGAGGCGCTGGCGACAGCGAGGCGCGAACTGGCAGGTAGCTCGATCCGATCGAGACGCCGACCAAAACTTGGCCTGGTTGCGCGCGAAGTGACGCTGCTGCCGCGTCATCGGGAATGACTTGCAACGCAGCCCGGGGGGGAGCCTCGCAGGCGTTGCGCCGCCTTGTTGACGAAGCGCGTCGTGCAGATGACGGCCAGGCCGATCGCAAAGCCGCACATGAGCGCACGTATCTCTTCCTGTCTGGGCTGGCCGGCGATTTTCCCGGCTACAAGGAAGCAATCCGTGCCTCGTTTGCTGGTGAGGATAAAGCGTTTGCGGGCCGAATGGCAACGTGGCCGCCAGACGTTCGGGACTATGCCCTTACGCTAGCCCAACCCAATCGGAAAACCGAAGGATCGTGAGGATTGTCGCCTGCGCACGCACCGGCCCGCTGCAAACCACCGATCGAGAGAACGTCGTCGACGCCGCAACCGGAGAGCACCCGGTGGGCGTCATGTTCCAAAGTCCGCGGTCGATCTCCAGGCGAGCCAGGAGAAGGCGTTCCGTGCCATCCAATCCATCTGCATCGCGCTTGGGGCGCCTAAAGTACACAGCGATCATGTCGCCGGCCCGATCACGCTGTGAAGGAAGCGGTTCGCCAGTTGTCTTGATCCGAACCCGGATCTCCTCGAACTCCTGCTTCAAAGCCGCGTTGGCTTGCGGGAACAGAATATGGGCTGCGGCGGCCCACTTCGTGTTGAGCGGAACCTTTCATAGCGCCTTACCGCCGAAGGCTGGGCGCATCTTTGCCGGTATCTGCCAACGCAAATAATAAAAATCGGTAGTCGGGTGCTTCCAGGATGTCGCCATGAGGGCCATTTTTGGGTGCTCGCTGTACCAGGTTGCTGTACCAGCGAAGGGCAAGGAATGGCTTAGCCGCACGTCTCAGCCACGAATGTGGCGAATGGTGACCCCTACGGGAATCGAACCCGTGCTTCAGCCGTGAAAGGGCCGCGTCCTAACCGCTAGACGAAGGGGCCTGCGTGGTGGAGGCCGACTAAGGGGAAGGGGGCGGGGCGTCAAGCGTTTCGGTGCAAGAATTTAGTCCGCCCATGCCGCGTCCTCGACATGAAGCTCGGCCGACGGGCGCGAGGACCAGTCGTCGATCTTCGCGCGCCCCGCCAGCCAGAGCTTGCGGTGGGGGGCGGCACCTAGCAGGGCTTGGCCCAGCGCGCTTTCGGCCGAGCGGAAGGCCATCGCCTTGATGCTGCGGCCATCGTCGCCCGCGACGATCGTGCGGACGTGGCCGTTGCCGACTACGTCCGCCTTGATGACGCGGACCGGGCCCATCGCGACGCGAGGGGCTGGCCAGCCCATGCCGTAGGGGCCGCCGGCTTCCATCGATTCGACGAGGCCGGGGTTAACGCCGCCTGCCGCGAGGACGGCATCGAGCAGCAGGGCTCGGTCGTCGTTGGAGCGTTCTACCGCGGCGGCGAGGCGGTCTTCGAGGAAGTCGGTGAAGGCGGGGATTGCGGCTTCGGCGATCGTCAGGCCGGCGGCCATTGCGTGACCTCCGCCCGCCACGAGCAGGCCGTGTTCGCGGGCGGCCATCACCGCTGCGCCGAGATCGACGCCGGGAATTGAGCGGCCGGAGCCTTTGCCGATACCGTTCTCGTCGATCGCGATGACGATCGCGGGGCGGCCTAGCTTCTCCTTGAGGCGACCGGCGACGATGCCGATCACGCCGGGGTGCCAGCCGCGCCCAGCGACCACGGCGACTGCACGGTCGCGGCTGGACAGGAGGTCGGCGGCCTCCTGCACCGCGGTTTCGATCGCGCGACGTTCTTCGTTGAGGCGGTCGAGTTCGGTGGCGATCTGGCGGGCTTCGTCGGGGTCTCGGGTGGTGAGCAGGCGGACGCCGAGGTCAGCGCGACCGACCCGGCCGCCGGCGTTGATGCGCGGGCCCAGCGCGAAGCCGAGGTCGGTGCAGGTCGGGTTGCGAGTCAGACGCGACGCTTCGATCAGCGCGGCGACGCCGATGTTCTTGCGCGCGCCCATGACCTTGAGGCCTTGCGACACGAACGCGCGGTTGAGGCCGCGGAGTTGGGCGACGTCGGCGACGGTGCCGAGTGCGACGATGTCTAGCAGGTCGATCAACTTGGGCTCGGCGCGGTCCTTGAAGAAGCCGCGCGTGCGGAGCGTGCGGACAAGCGCGGCGGCGGCGAGGAAGCACATGCCGACCGCGGCTAGATGGCCATGCGCGGCGCCTTCAGTCTCGTCGAGGCGGTTGGGGTTTACCAGTGCGAGCGCGTGCGGGAGCGCGGTCGAGCATTTGTGGTGGTCGATGACAATCACGTCGACCTTCGCGTCGCGGGCGGTGTCGAGCGCGTCGAACGCTTGGGCGCCGCAGTCTACCGTGACGATCAGCGTGGCGCCTTCGCCGGCGAGGCGGACGAGCGCTTCGCCCGACGGGCCATAGCCTTCCAGCAGGCGGTCGGGGATGTACGGGCGGGCTTCGATGCCGAGATCGCGCAGCACGAGCACCATCAGCGCGGCGGAGGTGGCGCCGTCGACGTCGTAATCGCCGAAGATCGCGACCTGTTCGCCGGCTTGCACCGCGTCGGCGAGGCGATCGGCGGCGCGGTCCATGTCGCGGAAGATCGACGGGTCGGGCATGAACGCGCGGATCGACGGCGTGCGGTGCGCGTCGAGCGCGTCGCGGGGGCAGCCTCGGGCGAGGAGGAGTTGGGTGACGAGGTCGTCGCCCGAACCGTTGATCCCGAAACCGTCACGGCCGTCTGCGGCGAGCGCGCGCCAGCGCCAGGGTTGACCGAGGATCGAGGAGGTTACGCCGAGAACTGTCATGCCTAGGACGTAGTGGCTCTGGGGGGATTGTCGAGCGGACCTTGCAGGGGGTGGCTGCTCGTACCGTCATCCTGACGAAAGTCAGGATCCAGAATTACGGCAGGCGGGCGCTCATGGCTCTGGATCCTGACTTTCGTCAGGATGACGTAGTGAAGGGGGGGGTGTCGTTGGTAGGGCGGAGGCTTAACGATGGCGAAGTCCCGACACCCCCGTTTGTGCTGAGTAGCGACCGAGTAGCTTCGTAGAAGCGTATCGAGGGCGCGTATCGAAGCATGGGTTCCGCGCGGCAACCTGTCCTTCGATACGCCGTCTCGATACGCTGCTGAGGCAGCTACTCGACGGCTACTCAGGACGAACGGAAGGGGGGACGCGACCGCGCACGAGACGCAACGGTCTACGCAACCCTCACTTCATCCACGGTCGCTCGCGAAACCACTTCGTCACGATATACTTCACGCCCTCCACCACCGGCATGCCCTCGTGCAAAGTCAGCCCGTTCGGCGTCCCATCCGGGTTCATGTTGTTCCATGCAAGCAACATGCCGCGCTTCGGCGCGATCTTCACGCCGGCCTGCGGGAACCAGGTCGCGCCGCCCTCGGGGACGTCGTTCAGGAACACCATCGCGGTCCAGGTGCGCTGGCCGCCCTGCTCCTGCATCTTCGCCCAATAGCTCTCGGACTCGTGGAAATAATCATGGTGCGCGCGGAATTGCTGGCCGGGGGCGTAGCGCTGGCCCTGCATCGTCTCGCCGTGGAGCAGGTCGATCCCGAGCAACGTCGCGATCGCCTCGTCGGTCGGCTGCACCTCAGGCGACCAGCGATCCATGTCGCAGCTCTCGCTGGTCCGGAAATTGCTGTTCGGGCGATCGGACAGCAGGGTCGACGGCCGCCGCTTGGAATCGATCACCGCGATCAGCCGCTTGCAGGTCGCGGGATCGAGGAACTTGTCCTGATAATAGAACTGCACCGTGTCCATCGCGATGCGCTGCACCGCGGGATTGGCGTCGAGGCGCGCGGCGACCTGCGATCCGAAGGCTTGGCGGACTGCCGCGGCCGGATCGACCTTCTTGGCTTTTGAAAAGATACCCACGTCGCAGGATTTGGCGAAACGTTTTCAAAACGCAAGAGCCCCGCGGTGATCTGGACCACCGCGGGGCTCTCCCCTGTTACTGCGTGACGGTAAGCTGGAGCTTACCAGAAGATGTCGTACACCGTGTCGACCACGCGGCCGCTGTCGAGGTCGACCAGCAACGCGTCGTTGTAATAGCGCACCCAGCGATACGGGCCGTACGCCTCGGGCAGTCGGTAGGTGTACGGGTCCTGGATCCAGTAATTTTGGTTGTAGAGGATGCTGTTCAGCGAGAAGCCGACGCCGAAGCGACGATAGCCCGAACCCCAGCCGCTCGGCGCGTAGTAGCGTGGGAGGCGGTACGCGCCGCGGTTGGATGCGCGGTAATTGCTCCAGGCATAGCGGTTGTCGTTACGCCAGCCACGGTTCCATGCGCCGCCTTGGTTGTAATGCCCCTGGTTGTAGCCGCCGCGACCATAGCCCTGGACGTTGCCGTAGGCGCGGTTGGGCTGGCGGTTCTGGTAGCCATCGCGGCCGCCGTTGCGCCAGTCGCCGCGGTTGTCGCCCCGGTTGTCATTGCGCCCGTCGTTGCGCCAATCGCCGCGTCCACCATTGCGATCGAACTGGCCGCGATCCGCTTGCTGGCTGCCGCGATCGAAACCGGGGCGTCCCTGGTCGCGGTTCCAGTCGGGGCGGGTCTGACCGGCCTGCGGGTCGGGACGGTTCTGGCCGTTCCAGCCTTGGCCGGGGCCGCGCTGGCCGTTCCAAGCCTGACGGTCTCCACCCTGTCCGCCGCGCTGCCCGTTCCAATCGGGACGGCCTTGACCATCCGGTCGGTCGCCGCGGACTTGCGGCTGCGTGCCGAGATCGGCGCGTTGCGGGCGCTGGCCTTGGTCGGGCGCGGCGGGGCGGTCGGGGCGCTGCTGCTGGAAGGGTTGTCCGTCCGGACGTGGGCCCCGATCGCCACGATCCTGACGCTGGCCCCGGTCTGGCCGCTGGCCACGATCACCGCGGTCCTGATCGACCTGTTGCGCGGTCGCGGTCGATGCCATCATGGTTGCCGGCACCAACGCGGAAGCCGCCATCAAGAGTTTGAGAAACTTGCCCGTCATCGCCGTCGTCCTCGACTGCCGGCGCACGAGCCGGCTCCTATGATGTGTAGGGTCTAGACGTTGCGGTGTGTGGCGAGGCTGAATGGGTTCGTCAGCGATTAGACAGGTTTAGTTGGGCCGGTTGTTACTCACCCGGAAGTATCCACCCCGGCGGAGGCCGGGCCCCAAGTGGGGAAGGTAGGTAATGAAGCGCGCGCTCTATCACCTTGGACGTTCCAATTGGGCCCCGGCCTTCGCCGGGGTGGTGGAAACCGCCGACGTGTTCATCGCGAACCTTGTTCTCCCGCGAAGGCGGGAGCCCAGACTGGACTCCCGCCTTCGCGGGAGAACAAGCTTTGGCTGGGACTGAAGCGTACCCTACCGCGCCGGCGGTGGCACCAGCGCCGGCACCAGCCGCGCGGAGTCCGCCGGGTCGATCCCCGGCCGCGGACCCGCAGGAATAACCTCTTCCCCGCGCATTGCCCGCCCCGCGCGCTGCACCGCCTCGACCACCCGCGGATACACCCCGCATCGGCACAGGTTCGTGATCTGCTCGCGGATCAGCGCTTCGCTCGGGTCGGCATTGCGCTTCAGCAAAGCCGCGGCGGCCATGATCATCCCCGGGATGCAGAACCCGCACTGCGGCACCGACTCCGCGATAAACGCCAGCTGCACCGGATGGTTACGCTCGCGCGACAGCCCCTCGATCGTCGTGACGTACGCGCCTTCGATCGAGCCGATCGGCACCCGACAGCTCCGCACCGCGCGCCCATCGATATCGACCGTGCACGCGCCGCACTGCCCCGTGCCGCAGCCATATTTGGTCCCAGTCAGGTTCGACGCATCGCGCAACGCCCACAACAGCGGCGTATCGTTGTCGAGCTTGTATTCGATCGGTTCGTTGTTGACGGTGAAGCGGCTCATGCCCGCCGTCCTAGCTCGCCGGGACGGATCGCACCACGCGGCATTGCCACGCGCCGTCGCCCCGGCTTATGTCGCGCAGATAATACCGCGAGGGGGCGCACCACGATGCACGTCGATACCAAATCCACACCAGCAGCCGGAGGCGATGCCAGCCACGGCTACGACGCGCCCGACCTGCGCGTGTTCGTGTTCGCGCTGTTCTTCATCTTCGGCGGCATCACCTCGCTGAACGACATCATCATCCCCAAGATGAAGGAGCTCTTCACGCTCGACCATGCGACCGCGATGCTGGTCCAGTCGGCGTTCTTCCTCGCCTATGCACTGTTCTCGATCCCCGCCGCAGCGATCGTGCGGAAAGCGGGCTATATGCGGACCGCGTCGATCGGCCTCGTGACGATGACCGCGGGTTGCCTGTTGTTCATCCCCGCCGCAGGGCAGGCGAGCTTCGGCATGTTCCTGTTCGCTCTGTTCGTGCTCGGCGCAGGGATCACCGTCGTGCAGGTCGTCGCCAACCCGCTGATCTCGGCGCTCGGCCATCCCAAATCCGCATCGAGCCGGCTGACCTTCGCGCAGGCGTTCAACTCGCTCGGCACCACGATCTTCCCGTATGTCGGCTCCGCGCTGATCCTCGGCGGGCTGGCGACGGTCGACTCCTCGACGCTCACCGGCGCCGCGCTCGACGCCTACCGGACCGAGTCTTCGCGGACCGTTGTGCACACCTATATCGGCCTCGCGATCGCGCTGCTGATCGTCGCCGCGGTCGTGTGGACCCGCCGCAACCGGCTCAACGAGGAGCAGGACCAGACCGGCAGCATCTTCCACGCGTTCACGCTGCTCAAGCGCCCGCGCTTCGCGATGGGGACGGCGTGCATCTTCCTGTACGTCGGCGCCGAAGTCGCGATCGGCTCGCTGATCGTCAACTATCTGATGCAGCCGAGCGTGATGAGCCTGAGCGACGTCGCGGCGGGCAAGCACGTGCCGTTCTATTGGGGCGGCGCACTGGTCGGCCGGTTCATCGGTGCGTACGTGCTGAACAAGGTGTCGCCGGGCAAGGTCCTGGCAGGTGTGGCGACGGGCACGCTGGCGCTGATCCTGATCTCGGCGAACACCGAGGGTGCAGTGTCGGGCTGGGCGCTGCTGGCGATCGGCCTGATGAACGCAGTGATGTTCCCGACGATCTTCTCGCTGGCCTCCGAAGGTCTCGGCAAGCGCGCGGCGGAAGGCTCGGGCGTGATCGCTACGGCGATCGTCGGCGGCGCGATCGTCCCGTATCTGACGGGCATGCTGGCGGACAAGTCGGGCAGCCTGCACTTCGCGTTGCTGCTCCCGGCGATCTGCTACGCGCTGATCCTCGCGTACGGGTTGTATGCCCGGAAGCCGGTGGTCGAAGCGGCCTACTAAGCGTGTTCCCCCGCGAAGGCGGGGGCCCAGACTGGGTCCCCGCCTTCGCGGGGACACATGCTTAGTCGGTAGACCCAAGCATCGGCGCCGCCCGTCCGGTTGCCAGATCCGCATCCGAAAACCGGATCGGCGTACGCAGTCCGGGAACCGTCGACCCATCCGGCCGCGCGACGTCGATCGCCATCCCCCGCGCGACAACCTGCGGATCGTCGAAAGCCTGCGCCACCGTATTGATCGGCCCGGCCGGCACCCCGACCGCCTCCAACCGCGCCAGCAACTCGAGCTTAGGCACCAGAGACGTCGCCGCCTCGATCCCAGCGAATAAGATGTCCTTGAACGCCAACCTTCCGGCATTGGTCGCGAACCGCGGATCGTCGCGCATCTCGGGCAAGCCCATCGCGTCGCAGAACCGCCGGAACTGCCCGTCATTCCCGACCGCCAGGATGAACCACCCATCCGCGCACGGAAACACCGCATACGGACACACATTCATATGCGCATTCCCGACCCGCGTCGGCGACACGCCGCTCGCAAACCAGTTCATCGCCTGGTTCGCCAGCACCCCGGTCATCGTATCGAGCAACGCCATGTCGATCTGCTGACCCCGGCCGGTCCGCTCGCGCATCGCCAGCGCCGCCTGGATCGCGATCACGGAATACAGCCCGGTCATGATGTCGGCGAACGCGACGCCGATCTTCTGCGGCGCGCTGTCCGGCTCGCCGGTCAGGTCCATGATCCCGCTCATGCCCTGCACGATGAAGTCGTAGCCCGCGCGCGGCGCGTAGGGGCCGTCCTGCCCGAACCCGGTGATTGAGCAATAGACAAGGCGCGGGTTGATCGCAGAGAGCGCGGCGTAGTCGAGCCCGTATTTCGCAAGCCCGCCGACCTTGAAATTCTCGATCACGACATCGGCATCGGCGATCAACTCGCGCACGACAGCCTGTCCTTCAGGCGTGGTAAAGTCAGCCACGACCGATCGCTTGCCGCGATTGGCGGCGTGGAAATAGGCGGCATCACGCGTGCCGTCGGGGTTGTCGATAAACGGCGGACCCCAAGTGCGCGTGTCGTCGCCGGCCGGGCTCTCGACCTTGACGACGTCGGCCCCGAGATCGGCGAGGACTTGCCCCGCCCACGGGCCTGCGAGAATCCGCGCGAGTTCGACGACCTTGAGACCGGCAAGGGGGGAGGGTTTGCGTTCCTCCGTCATAACACCACCCCGACGAAGGCCGGGGCCCAATTGGAAAGGTCGAAGTAACAGCGCACTGCATCAGCCAATGCGCGTTCCCCAATTGGGCCCCGGCCTTCGCCGGGGTGGTAGGACGTAGGGGTTGAACTCAAAACGCAGCAATACCCGTGATCGCCCGGCCCAAGATCAAAGCATGAACATCATGCGCACCCTCATACGTGTTGACCGTTTCCAGGTTCATCAGGTGGCGCATCACCTGATACTCCCCCGAAATCCCGTTCCCGCCATGCATGTCCCGGCTCATCCGCGCAATATCGAGCGCCTTGCCGACGTTGTTGCGCTTGACGATCGAGACCATCTCGGGCGCGAACCGGCCCTCGTCCATCAGCCGCCCGACGCGCAACGACGCCTGCAACCCGAGCGCGATCTCGGTCTCCATGTCCGCCAGCTTCTTCTGGAAAAGCTGACGCCCCGCCAGCGGCGTCCCGAACTGGTTTCGGTCCAGCCCGTACTGCCGCGCCGCATGGAAACAGAACTCCGCCGCGCCCAGTGCACCCCAGGAAATCCCGTAGCGCGCACGGTTGAGGCAGCCGAACGGCCCCTTCAACCCCTGCACGTCGGGCAGCAGCGCGTCGTCGCCGACCTCGACCTCGTCCATCATCACCATGCCCGTGATCGACGCGCGCAACGAGAGCTTGCCCTCGATCTTGGGCGTCTCCAGCCCCTTCATCCCGCGCTCCAGGATGAAGCCGCGGATGCCGCCGCCATGCTCGTCGGACTTCGCCCAGATCACGAACACGTCGGCGATCGGCGAATTCGAGATCCACGTCTTCGCACCCGAGATCACATAGCCGTTGGCCGTCTTCTTTGCGCGCGTCGTCATTCCGCCAGGATCCGACCCCGCATCGGGCTCGGTCAGCCCGAAGCAGCCGATCCACTCGCCGGTCGCGAGCTTGGGCAGGTATTTGCGCTTCTGCTCTTCGGACCCGAACGCATTGATCGGGTACATAACCAGGCTCGACTGCACCGACATCATCGAGCGATACCCCGAGTCGATCCGCTCCACCTCGCGCGCGACCAGCCCGTACGCGACATAGGACGCGCCGACGCCGCCATATTCCTCGGGGATGGTCGGCCCCAGCAACCCGAGCGCACCCATTTCGCGGAAAATCGCGGGATCGGTATGCTCGTGCTGGAACGCGTCGATGATCCGCGGCGCGAGCTTGTCGTCGGCATAGGCCTTCGCGCTGTCGCGGATCATTCGCTCGTCCTCGCTCAGCTGATCGTCGAGCAGGAACGGATCCGCCCAGTCGAACTTGCCCATCCCGGCCATATGAATCTCCTTCGTTGACCGCCGACTTCGTGGTTCGGCCAGCGAAAGTCCACCCCTGTCGAGACGTTTACGCGTCGATCAGCGTCAGCACCGTGATCGTCACATGCTCGCGGTCGCCGATCGACTCGATGCGGTCGACCACCAGATCGGCGACGATATGCCCGCGCATCGCGAACTCCGCTTCGAACAACGCGTCGATCCAGTCTCGAAGACCGGGTACGGGCACCGCCGCGACTGTCAACCGATGCAGCGTGCCGACGAACGTAGCGCTCGCCCAAGGCGTGCACGCGATCGACTCGACGTGCATCGTCAGGCCTGTCGCCGCCGCATGGCCGCGAAGCGCACGGATAAGCAGCGTGCCCGCATCGGGGCCACGGATCGCGTCCATCCTCACGATCCGTGCCGTTCTATGAAGGTCTCGATCCGCGCCACCATCGGCGCACGCGGCTGGCGGCCGAGTCGGAGATCGTGGACCAGCCGCGGATCGCCGACCGCCAACCGGCCGAACTTCGATGTCGGCATGCCGGTCTGCCGCAGATATCGGTCGATCTTGATGAGAACGGACATGGTCGTTCCTTCCTGTTCTGGGCCCCGAGTCCCTGGCCGAGCCTTGTTTGCGTTCTTGATCTGTTCCGGCAAATCCTACTTGTCTAGGAAAATTCCTACGCTACGGTTCGGGCGTGGCTAGAACCGTGTCCGATCCCGATCCAAGAACCGCGCTGGCAACGCTGGCCGCTGCGCGTGGCGACAGTCTGGCGGCGCTGTCGGCGATGCTGGGGCGCAACGCGGCGTACCTTCAGCAATATGTCCGGCGTGGATCGCCGCGGGTGCTCGGCGAACGCGACCGTCGATTGCTGTCGGAATATCTGGGGGTGAGCAAGGTAACGCTGGGCGCACCCGCCGACGGGCCGGCAGGGTTTCGCATCCGCAAGCTCGGCGTCGCGGCGTCGGCGGGGCCGGGCGCGCTGGTCGATGGCGAGATCGTGCTCGGCACCGACACGCTGGACCCCGGCCTCGCGCGGAAACTCGGGTTAAGGGACGGGCGGGCGGCGATCATCCGCGTGCGCGGCAATTCGATGGAGCCGGGATTGTTCGATGGCGATCACATCGTGGTCGACACCGCCGACCGTACGCCGCGCGCGAAGGGCGGCGTGTATGTCATCCGGATCGACGACGCGGTGATGGTGAAGCGCGTGGCCTCGGTACGCGGTGCGCTAGTGGCGACGAGTGATAATCCGGCGGCGGCGGCTGTGCCGGACGGAGCGATCGCCGTCATCGGCCGCGTAGTCTGGCAAATGCGCGAGCCACGATAAGGGTGACGGTCGATGCTCTGATCCTCCCCCGCTAGGGGGAGGTGGCACCGAAGGTGACGGAGGGGGAGGGCACGGCACGGACCGTATCTCATGCCGCCCCCTCCGTCAGGCTGACGCCTGCCACCTCCACCTGGCGGGGGAGGATCGTTTACGATGGCGTTCTGCGACCTGGACTAAGTGCGACCGTCAGCGCCCCTGCAGCTTGCTCAGGATGGTCATCGACTGTTCCGAGCCCGACTGCGGGACGATCTCACCAGTCCGGTCAATGATCGAGTCCCAATGTGCCGCGACACCCTCCACCGACAGGTCGTCGCCGGTCAGCAACTTACCCTGCGTCAGCGTCACGTACGCCGCCTGGAAAACACCGGCGCCGGCCCCGACGATCATGTTGGTAGGCGCGTCCTCCGACACGAGGAACACCGCGGCGGGCGCGACCTTGTCGGGTGAGAAGGCCTTGAACGCTTCCTCGGGGAAGATGTCCTGCGTCATCCGCGTGCCCGCGGTCGGCGCGATCGTGTTGACCTTGATGTTGTTCTTGGCGCCCTCGATCGCGAGCGTCTTGGTCAAGCCGGCGAGACCCAGCTTGGCGGCGCCGTAGTTCGCCTGGCCGAAATTGCCGAAGAGACCGGTCGACGACGCGGTCATCAGGATGCGGCCGTAATTCTGGGCACGCATCGTGTCCCACACTGCCTTCGTGGCGTTGGCCGAGCCGTTGAGGTGGACGTCGACGACGAACTTGAAGTCGGCGGGCTCCATCTTGGCGAAGCTCTTGTCGCGCAGCACGCCGGCGTTGTTGATGAGGATGTGGACGCCGCCCCATTTCTCGGAGGCGCGGGCGACCATTTCGACCATCTGGTCGTAGTCGATGACGCTGCCGCCGTTCGACATCGCCTCGCCGCCGGCCGATTCGATTTCCTCGACGACCTTCAGCGCGGCGTCGGAATGTCCGGTGCCGTCGCGGGACGCACCGAGATCATTGACGACGACTTTCGCGCCGCGGCGAGCGAGCTCGAGCGCATATTCGCGCCCCAAGCCGCCACCCGCACCGGTCACGATGGCAACCCGGCCGTCAAAGCGAATAGACATGGAAAAGGCGCTCCTCTCTTATCGTTGGAGCGCCTTTCCTAGAACGTAAAGCTAGCCGTGCAAGCGGCGGATAGATCCGCCACCTACGCAGACGTCAGTTACTTGCCGCCGCGGTTGCGGCAGCCGTCCTTGACCGTCTTCGAGCACACCGGATACGTCGCCGGTGCTGGCGTCGGCGGCGTTACCGTCGGCTGGCCGAACGTCACGCGACCCGCGCCAGGCGCCATCGGTGCGCCTGCCATTGGTGCGGCGGGTGCCGCTGCCGGATCGGCAGGAGCGGCCATCGCCTGATCCGCCGGTGCAGCAGGCGCTGCGGGGTCGGCAGGGGCAGCCTGATCGGCCGGTGCCGTCTGCATCGCGGGATCGGCCGGCGCAGTCTGCGCGGCGGGGTCTGCCGGCGGCGTCGTCTGGGCGATCACGGGCGACGCGAGAAGAGCGGCAGCGGCGAGAAGGATGGACTTCATGTGAATCTCCTAAATGGGTGCACCATTTTGGTAGCGCGACGTCTGAACGCACTAAGTCGCGCTTGGGTCCTTCGTTTCGCATCCGATTCCATTCGCCCCATCGCGGGACAGAGTCGTTATCCGCCCGTATCGAGCGAATAACCCGCCGAACGGACGGTGCGGATAATGTCCGGCCGCTCGCCGACGTTGATCGCCTTGCGCAGCCGCCGGATGTGCACGTCGACCGTCCGGCTCTCGATATCCGAGTCGTGGCCCCACACCGCATCGAGCAGCCGCTCGCGCGAGAACACCCAGCCCGGATGCTCGAGGAAATGCTTGAGCAGCCGGAACTCGGTCGGTCCGAGCGACACGACTTCGCCCGAGCGACGCACCTTGTGGCCGACGGTATCCATCTCGATGTCGGCGTAGCTGAGCGCTTCGCCGGCGAGGGCAGGGCGGACCCGGCGCAGCACGGCACCCACGCGCGCGACGAGTTCGCGCGGCGAGAATGGCTTGGTCACGTAGTCGTCCGCGCCGGTTTCGAGGCCCCGCACGCGATCCTCTTCCTCACCGCGTGCGGTGAGCATGATGATCGGCACGTTCTGCGTCTCGGGTGCGCGGCGCAGGCGGCGGCACACCTCGATTCCCGACAGCCCCTCGACCATCCAGTCGAGCAGGACGATGTCGGGCACCTTCTCCTTGGCGAGCAGCAGCGCTTCCTCGCCATCGGGGGTATGCGCGATCTCGAAATCCTCGCGCTTGAAATGCCAGACCAGCAATTCGGCCAGCGCAGCATCGTCCTCGACCAGCAGCATTTTTGCGCGTGCCATTATGCCTGCTCCTTCTTTATGCCGCGTTCGCGATCAACCATCTGCGTGCCGGTCGCGGCGAAATAGACCATCTCGGCGACGTTGGTGGCGTGGTCGCCGATCCGCTCGAGGTTCTTGGCGACGAACAGCAGATGCGCGACCTGGCCGATCGTCCGGGGGTTCTCGACCATGTAGGTGACGAGCGTGCGAAATATGCTGTCGTAGAAATCGTCGAGCGCATTGTCGCATTCGACGACGCGGACGGCTTCCTCGGGGTCGCGTGCGGCAAACGCGTCGAGGACGTCGTGGACCATCTCGCTCGCCATTCGGCCCATCGCCGGCAGGATCGAGATCGGCTCGATCCGGTGCTCGCTCTCGATCATCGGCACGCGCTTGGCGATGTTCTTGGCATAATCGCCGATCCGTTCGACGACGCCGGCGATCTTCAGCGCGGCGACCACCTCGCGAAGATCGACCGCCATCGGTGCGCGCAGCGCGATGATCCGCACCGCCAGCCGCTCGACCTCCGCCTCGATGACGTCGATCTGCTTGTCGGCGACGCGCACCTGTTCCGCGAGCGCGAGGTCGTTGCGTTGCAGCGCCTGCATCGCCTTGTCGATCGCGTCCTCGGCGAGCCCGCCCATCTGCGAGATCAACCCGCGGAGCTCGCCGATGTCGTTGTCGAAGGCCTTGACCGTATGCGTGTTCATGGTCGTTTCCCGACTCAGCCGTAACGGCCGGTGATGTAATCCTTGGTCCGCTCTTCGCGGGGATTGGTGAAAATGTCCGAGGTGTTGCCGTATTCGACCAGCGTGCCGAGGTGGAAGAACGCGGTCTTCTGGCTGACGCGCGCCGCCTGCTGCATGTTGTGCGTGACGATCACCATGGCGTAGCGGCCGCGCAGTTCGTGGATCAGCTCCTCGATCTTGGCGGTCGCGATCGGATCGAGTGCCGAACACGGCTCGTCCATCAGGATGACCTCCGGATCGACCGCGATCGCGCGCGCGATGCACAGCCGCTGCTGCTGGCCGCCCGATAGCGCCGTACCGCTGTCGCTCAGCCGATCCTTGACCTCGTCCCACAGGCCGGCGCGCCGCAGCGACTTCTCGACGATCCGGTCGAGGTCCGCTTTCGCACCGGCCAGTCCGTGGATGCGCGGGCCATAGGCGACGTTCTCGTAGATCGATTTCGGGAACGGGTTGGGTTTCTGGAACACCATGCCGACGCGCGCGCGGAGCTGCACCACGTCCATGTCGGGCGAATAGATGTCCTGGCCGTCGAGCTTGATCTCGCCGGTCACGCGCGCGCTGGCGACGGTGTCGTTCATGCGGTTGAGGGTGCGCAGGAAGGTCGACTTGCCGCAGCCCGACGGGCCGATGAACGCGACGACCTCGTCCTGGTCGACGTCGATCGAGACGTCGTTGATCGCCAGCTTGCTGCCATAGGCGACGGAGACGTTGCGCGCCGTCATCTTGAGGATCGGAGGCTTAGAATGTTTTGGCATCACCAGCGGGTCTCGAATCGGTTGCGGAGGTAGATCGCGACGCCGTTCATCGCGAGCAGGAACACGAGCAGGACGATGATCGCGGCGGAGGTCTTCTCGACGAAGCCGCGGCTGACCTGATCGGACCACAGGAAGATCTGGACGGGCAGCACGGTCGCGGGATCGCTTAGCCCGGACGGAGGCGCGGCAATGAACGCGCGCATGCCGATCATCAGCACCGGCGCGGTCTCGCCCAGCGCGCGCGCCATGCCGATGATCGTGCCGGTGAGGATACCGGGCAACGCGAGCGGCAGGACGTGGTGGAAGACGACCTGGACCGGCGATGCGCCGATGCCGAGCGCGGCGTCGCGGATCGACGGCGGCACGGCCTTGATCGCGTTGCGCCCGGCGATGACGATCACGGGCATCGTCATCAGCGCGAGCGTCAGGCCGCCCACTATAGGCGCCGAACGCGGCATCCCGAACGTGCCAAGGAAAACGGCCAACCCCAGCAGGCCAAAGATGATCGACGGCACCGCCGCGAGGTTGTTGATCGAGACCTCGATCAGGTCGGTCCAGCGGTTCTTCGGCGCATATTCCTCGAGGTACAGCGCCGACAGCACGCCGATCGGGAACGCCAGCAGCAACGTGACGATCATCGTCAACAGCGACCCCTTGAACGCCCCCCAAATCCCGACTCGGGTCGCATCGGTCGAGTCCGCCGAGGTGAGGAAGCCCGCGTTGAAGCCACGGGTCAACGCCCCGCTCGCCTTCAGCCGCGCGACGATCGCTTCGGCGTCGCGCGTGCCGTTGCCTTTGGCGGCGACGTCGATCGGGCTGGAGACGGGGACCTCGAACACGGTCTTGCGCTGAAGCAGCGACGGGTCGGCCTTGATCGCATCGCGGACCACCGCCCAGGCGCCGTCGGAGAGAAGGTCGGTGCCGTCCTTGCCGAACGCCTTGGTCGCGGCGAGGTCGACCGTGCCTTCCAACCCTGCACCCGCAAGCGCGAGATCGGCGCCGCGACCGACGAGGCGGGCGGGCTCGATCGGCAGCTTGGCGGCAGCAAGATCGACCGGGAGCGACACGCGCGTCTCGACGAACCCGCTCGCGCCCTGCATCACCATCGTGACCAGCAGATAGGCGAGGAACGCGGCAGACAACCACACCGCGGCGAGCCCGGCGAAGCGGAAGCGGCGCTCGGACGCATAGCGTCGGCGGATGCGCGACTGCATCGCCTGCGTCGTCCAGTCGGTCGGGACGCGGCGCACCGGCTCCGCGCCAATGACGGAGGGGGTCACCGGAATTTGGGGCACGAGCGTGTCACTCATAGGCTTCGCGGTACCGTTTGACGACGCGCAGCGCGACGATGTTGAGAAGGAGCGTGACCACGAACAGCGTCAGGCCCAGCGCGAACGCGGCGAGCGTCTTGGGGCTGTCGAACTCGGCCTCGCCGGTCAGCAGGTCGACGATCTGCTTGGTGACGGTGGTGGTGCTGGCGAACGGGTTGAGCGTCAGCGTCGCGACCCCGCTCGCGGCCATCACGACGATCATCGTCTCGCCGATCGCGCGCGATACCGCGAGCAGCACGCCGCCGACCACGCCGGGGAGGGCGGCGGGAAGCAGCACGCGGCGGATCGTCTCGGACGAGGTCGCGCCCATCGCGAGGCTGCCGTCGCGCATCGAAGAGGGAACCGCCGCGATCGAGTCGTCCGCCATCGACGACACGAACGGGATGATCATGATGCCCATCACGAGGCCCGCAGCGAGCGCGCTCTCCGACGACGCCCAGCTGATCCCGACCGACACGGCGAGGTCACGCACCGCAGGCGCGACCGTCAGCGCGGCGAAATAGCCGTAGACGACGGTCGGCACGCCCGCGAGCACCTCGAGGATCGGCTTCATCCACTTGCGCGTGTTCGGTGCTGCATATTGCGTGAGGTAGATCGCGCTCATCAAACCAAACGGAATGGCGACGGTCATCGCGATCACCGCGCCGATGAAGAACGTCCCCCAGAACAGCGGCACCGCGCCGAGCGACGCGCCCGGATCGCGGCCGTCGATAACCTGCGGGCTCCAGTGTGTGCCGAACAGGAAATCGGTGATCGGCACGACCGAGAAGAACCGCGCGGACTCGTACAGCAGCGAGGCGACGATGCCGACCGTGGTCAGGATCGCGATCAGCGATGCGCCAAGCAGCATCAGCATCACGACCCGCTCCACCTGAGTCCGCGCGCCGAACCCGGGCTTCACGCGGGTGAAGGCGAACGCGCCGCCGGCAAAGGCGAGCAGCAACGCGGCGGCGGTGGCGATCCAGTCGTAGCGCGATTGCGCCGCGGCGTAGGACGGGGCGAGCGTGCGGGCGAGCCCGTGGAACGCGCCGAAGCTGCGACCGTCCGCGAGGCTGCGCGCTTCGGACAGGATCGACGCGCGGTCGAAGCCGGGGGGCGGGAGCTGGATCGCGGCGGGCGTGGCGAGCACAGCATCGGTGACGAGCGCGGGCGCGGTCATCGACCAGATCACTAGGAAGACGAGCGGCGGGATCGCGGTCCATAGCGCGACGTACCAGCCGTGATGCGACGGCAGCGAGCTGAACCGCACGGTGCTGCCGGCGCGGAACCGGGTGGCGCGGACTCGGGCGGTGAGCCAGCCGATCAGGCCTAGGCCGAGGACTAGGAAGAGGAGGGCGATGGGGGACATTATAGTTCTCGCCCGTGGCGTTTGGTCGCGCGCGCACGCGCTATCCCACGAGCCACCACCCTGGCGAAGGCCGGGGCCCAGTTGGAAAGGTCGAGGTAACGGAGCGCAGCGCCCACCAATGCAACGCAGCTTAACTGGGCCCCGGCCTCTGCCGGGGTGGTGTCCCCGTTACGTGATGTTGCCGACGCCAAGCCGCCGTTCCCCCGCGGACGCGGGGGCCCAGCTAAGTTCCGATCGTGCGCTCGGCTCACGGGCCCCCGCGTTCGCGGGGGAACTAGCAAGGGCGTGCAGTTGAACGGAAGTGGCATCACGACAACACCGCCGGATCCAGCACCGTCTCATTCGCGATTATCGCCGCCGACCGAGCCTGAATCGACGCCGGCGAAGCAATCAACCCCCGCTTCACCAACGGCCCCGTAGCCCCCCAGTTCGCCGCATACAGCTTCAACAAGTTCCGCAACCCCGGGATCGCGGTCAGATGCGCCTTCTTCACGTAGATATACAGCGGCCGAGACCCCGGATACGCATTGTCCGCGATCGTCGCATAGGTCGGCGCCACGCCCGAGATCGATACCCCGTTCACGTCGTCCTTATTCTCTTCGAGATAGCTGTACCCGAACACGCCGATCGCATTCGGGTTCGACTGCAATTTCTGGACGATCAGATTGTCGTTCTCACCGGCATCGACATAAACCCCATCCTCGCGCACCCGCGTGCACAGCGCCTTGTGCGCTTCGGCATCCGACTTCGCGAGCGCCTTGGCCGAAGGATCGCTCGCCTCGCACCCCTTGGTCAGGATCAGCTCGGCCAGCGCATCGCGCGTGCCACTCGTCGCCGGTGGCCCGTAAACCTGGATCGGCACCGCGGGCAGCGCAGGATTCACGTCGCGCCACACTCGAGCGGTATTCACCTTGCCGCCCGGATTGGCGGCGAGCGCCTTGTAGAGATCGGTCGGCGTAAGCTGCATCTTCGGGCCGTTCTTCGCCTCGGCAAAGGCGATGCCGTCGATCCCGACCTGGATCTCGATCACGTCGCGCACGCCGTTCTTGGCGCACGTCGCGTACTCGCTCGCCTTCATCCGCCGCGAGGCATCCTCGATATCGGGATGCGCCGCACCGACGCCTGCGCAGAACAGCTTCATCCCCGCGCCGGTCCCGGTCGATTCGATCACCGGCGCCTTCGCATCGGGATCGTTCGCGACGAGCTGCTCGGCGATCATCGTCGTGAACGGATAGACCGTCGACGACCCAACCGCCGTGATCTGGTCGCGCGACCCTGCACCACCGCCGTTCGCCTGATCGACGCACGCGGCCAGAGCCCCAACCACCCCTAGAAGAACGAACCGCTGCACCAGAATTCCCGTCATGCACCGGCCTTAGCGGTACTTAAGACGATCCTGTGTGACAGTTGGGTTACCCTTTTATGACAGCGCCTTTGGTCGCGCCGCCGCTCGGGGGCAGGATGACCGAAACCACCGTACCGACGCCGACCTGACTCGCGATATCGAGCCGACCGCGGTGCCGCTCGACGATATGCTTGACGATCGCCAGCCCGAGACCCGTCCCGCCTAGCGACCGGCTGCGTCCCGCATCCGCGCGATAGAAGCGCTCGGTCAGCCGCGGAATGTGCACCGCCGCGATCCCGTCGCCCTCGTCGCGGATCGACAAGCGGATCATACCGGCATCGTCGCGCTTCAGTTCGATCGTCACCGGCGTCCCCGCACGCCCGTATTTCATCGCATTGCCTATTAGGTTGTGGAGCATCTGCGACAGCTGCACCCGATCCCCCGACACCGAGGAGAGGTTCGGATCGATCGTCGCGACCAGATCATGCCCGCGATCACCCGCGGCGTCGGCGAGTTCCTCGCGCGTGTCCTCGACCAGTTGCGCGAAATCGACCGCCTGGTCGGGTAGGCGAAACTTTTCCGCCTCGATGCGCGACAACGAGATCAGGTCCTCGACCAGCCGCTGCATCCGCCGCGCCTCGTCGTCCATCACCTTCAGGAACCGCGCGCGCACCTCGGCATCCTCGCCCGCCTCGTCGCGCAAGGTCTCGATAAACCCGAGAATCGAAGCCAACGGCGTGCGCAATTCATGACTCGCATTGGCGACGAAATCGATCCGCATCCGCTCGGCGGCATAGTTGCCGGTCTGGTCGACAAGGTGGACGATTCGCTGGCCTTCCGACGTCTCGCTGAGCAGCATTTCCCAGCGCTGATCCCGCGTGCCGAGCCCGACCAGCTCGATAGGTCGCTCGCCGTCGATCGGCCCCGGCGTCCCGAGGCGCTCTGCCGCCGCAGGATGGCGGATCGCAACGCGCGCGTCCTCGCCAAGGATATGCGCGCCGAGCAACGTCCGCGCGGCACGATTGGCGACCACTACGCGGCCGTCCTCGACCAGCATCACCGGCGCGACGATCGCATCGAGAACGTCGTCGAGCACCGACGGCGACACGCTCGTCGCGTCATCCATGGCAGGCGTCTCGTCCCCGGTGCCGGCCGCCACCAGCGCGGCTGCGATTCCCCCGACAAGCGCGACGATCGCGCTTTGCACGTCATGCGTAAGCGCGAACACCGCCACGGCAGCGATAACGACCACGACGATCGCCCAAAACGTACGCAGGCCAAATCCGGAAAGCATTGCGGTCTCCTGGGACGGAATCGACGTCCATGCGCAGCGCCATACAGCGGCACGGTGCAAACCGGTATCGTCTGTTGGCGCCGCCGACTTGCCGACCGCGGAATCGAACGGCGTGCGAAGTCGTCCTACTCCGGCACGCTCTCCCAAGCGTCGATACGGCGATGTTGTCAGCGCTTCAAGATTATGAAAGGGCTGTGGTCTAGCAGGGGCATCATGGACGACATCGAACTCAACCAAGACCCGGTCGCAACCGCGGAGACCGACACCGGCGTTCCAACGCGTCGCCGCGTGCTGGCGCTCGGAGCGGTGACCGCAGGCATGGTAGTGTCGATTCGCCCGGCGCTCGCGCAGACCGCGGGCTCGGTGCTGAATTGCGAGATTCCGGTGCCCGATCCGGGCCGCGCCGGCAGCTATATTGATGCGAACGGCGGCGTCGTACCGGCACGTACCAAGGGCGCATTCCCACCCTCGACGCGCGCGTTCAAGGGCGAAGAGGTGAAGCGCGCGATGGCCAGCGGCAGCACGCTGCCCGGCACAGACTCCGACCGCAGCCGCGCGTACGTCAAATATATCCGTCGGTTGCAGCGCGGCCAGGGCGGCTTCACCTGCTTCGCATCGTTGCAGATGCCGCGCGGCTGAAGCCGTGTCGGGGACGATCTTTCGGGGACCGCCCGACGGAGGCCTGCTGATCGCGCCGCTCGATGAATTCACCGCGGTATATCATCGCGCGTCGGGGATCACGCACCTGCTGACCGAACCCGCACCGCAGATTCTGGCGGTATTATGTGAGGGAGCATCGTCGCTGGACGTCCTCCTGGAGCGGCTTGGACGAGACTATGATCTCGATGACGGTACGCGCGAGGCTTTGGCGGCACGGCTCGAAGAACTCGTCGAAGCCGGACTGATCGAGCGGGCATGAGGCACGTTTTTTTCGTCCGCATCGGGCCGATCGGTTTCCGCATCGGCTCCGACTGGCGCGCGCCGATCACCGAACTCCAAAGCCTGTACCGCGATTACCCTAAGCCGCACGACGGCGTGCCGGACTTCACCGTGCGCCTGTTCGCGAGGCGTCCGTGGCGCAGGATCATACGCCCATCTGTCGAGATCGGTGGCGATTACATGCTTCCCGAAGCCGCACCGCTGCCGTTGCGCCAGGGACTGCTGGCTGCCGAGATGGCGATGAACCTCCAGATGGCCCTAGGTGCCCGTCGTTATCTTCTGCTCCACGCGTCCGCAGTCGAGCGCGATGGTCGTGCCCTGTTGATGACCGGCATCTCGGGCGCAGGGAAATCGACGCTCGCAACCTTGCTCGCGGCGAAGGGCTGGCGGTTCATGGGGGACGAGTTCGCGTTGCTCGATCCCGCGACCGGGCTGATCCATGCGTTCCCGCGCTTGATCAGTCTCAAGAACGTAGCGATTGCTGCGGCCGAGTCGGCGTGGCCTGATGCGCGGATGGGGCCGCTGATGCCAGCGACGCCGAAAGGCAACATCCGCCACATGGTCCCCGACACGCGCGCGATCGCGGCGATGGACGTGCCTGCGACCCCCGCGCTGCTGGTGTTTCCGCGCTATGGTTTCGGGGCGGAGACGCGACCGGTGCCGCCGGCCGAGGCGTTCGTGCGGATGACGCAGGCCTCGACCAATTACGTCGCGCTGGGCGAGGCCGGCTTTCGGGCGCTGACGGGCCTGATCGCCGACGTCCCTTCGGTCGCGATCGATTATCCGGACGGGGCAAGCGCGATCGAGCAGGTCGAGGCGCTATGGTCCGCGCGGTAAGCGACGCCCGCATCCTAGCCCGCGCGCTCGCCGATCCGGGCAGCGTCGTCGGGCTCGATGCGGACGGCTGGACCGCACTGCTGACGATGGCGCGAGCGGAGCAGCTAATCGGTACGCTGGCGATGCGTCTCGACGGCTTGGCGATGCCGGATGGCGTGAAGCTTATCCTGGCCGACGCGCGCGCCGCCGCCGAACACGGCCGCCGTGCCGCGCTATGGGAGGCCGAGATGGCACGGCGAGCGCTGGCTGCGATCGAATGCCCTGTCATCCTACTAAAGGGCACCGCATTCGTCGCGGCAGGCTTATCGGCAGGGCAGGGGCGATCGATCGGCGATCTGGACATTCTTGTGCCGCGTGCATCGCTCGATGCGGTCGAGGCGGCGCTGCTCGCGGCTAGCTGGGAATGGGTGAAGCCCGACCCGTATGACGATGTCTATTATCGCCGCTGGATGCACGAGCTCCCGCCGCTGATCCACCGCGACCGCGACCGGATGATCGATGTCCACCACACCATCCTGCCACTGACCGCGCGGATCACGCCTGATGCGGCGGCGTTAATCGCCGGGTGTTTCACACTGGAGAACGGCCTGCGGACCCTCTCCCCCAACGGAATGCTTATACACGCGGCGGCGCATCTGTTCGCCGATGGAGACCTCGCCGGTGGTCTCCGCAACCTGTGGGACATCCGCTGTCTGATCGAGGAGTTCGGCACCGACGGCCTCGACGAGGAGGCAGAACGTCACGGCCTATCCCGCGAAGTGGCCCGGTCCTTGCGCCTCGTCGATGCGCTTTTCGCCAAAGGAACCGCGCGCGGGGCCGATCGTCTCTACATTCGCCGCATCACCGCGCGAGACGGCTGGGGCAGGCCGACCCGACCGGTCGCCCGGCTCGCCTTCTACGTCCGCTCGCATTGGTTACGCATGCCGCCAGCGATGCTTGCCCGCCATTTGTGGACGAAGTGGCGCAAGGCTTAGTTGAGACGCGCGCCACGCCTGCGTCGGACGGCCCAGACGATCAGCAACACGACCGTGATCGCCAGCGTATCGGCGATCCAGTCGTAGATGTCGCAATCGCGGTGCAGCGATGGGATGGCCTGCAGGACCTCGATCATCGCGCCGAGAAACGATAGCCTCTCGCCGATCCGGAACAGCCGCGCGGTCGGAAACGACAGCGCCGCCAGCAGCGCCATCGTCGCAAATGCAAGCATATGCCCGAACTTGTCGCCGAACTGGTCGATCGGCATGTGCGGCGGCTTCGGCAGCAAAGCCATCGTCACCGCGAACACCACCGCGACGACCAGCGCGACGCGCGTGAGCGTCGTCCGGTTCATGCGCCGAGCCTTTCGAGCGTCGGGACGAGTTCGTCGAAACCGTCGATCACCGCGTCGGCGCCAAGCTCTGCTACGGGCTGCATCAGAAAACCGAAGCTGCACGCGATCGTCGGTAAGCCCGCCGCCTGCCCGGCCTGGATGTCGAAGATCGAATCGCCGACGAACGCAGCGCGGTCTCCGCCGCCCCCGCTTTCACGACAAAGCTTCACCATCTCGTGGATCGGCATCGGAGAGGGCTTCGACTCCGCCATCGTATCGCCGCCCAGGATGCAGGCAAATCGATCGGCCAGCCCAAGTTCGCCCAGCACGGTCCGCGCGAACCGTTCGACCTTGTTGGTGACGATCCCCAGCGTCACGCCCTTCGCAGCCAAGGCGTCCAGCGCATCGATCGCCCCCGGATAAGGCTTTGTCAGCACACAGATATTCGCCTCGTAATAGGCGAGCAGTTCGGCGTGCAGCGCATCGAGCATCGGTTCGTCATACCCGCCGGTCGCGGTCAGGCCCTGCTTGAGCATATGCCGCGCGCCGCCGCCGATCATCGGCTTGACCTCCTCGACGGTGAGGGGCGGGCGACCGACCGTAGCGAGCGCGTGGTTGACGGCGGCGGCTAGGTCGCCGCTCGTGTCGAGCAACGTGCCGTCCAGGTCGAACCCGACGATATCGAATAAAAAATGCGTCATTGGATGCGGGCCTGCCAGCGAGACTATGGAATTGGCAAGGCTTTCGTGGCAGCGATCCTTCCATGACGACGCATTCCATCGACCAACCGATTCCAGCCCACCCCATCGCAGTCGTGATCCTCGCTGCCGGCAAGGGTACGCGGATGAAATCTGATCTTCACAAGGTGCTTCACCCGATCGCCAGCCGGCCGATGCTACTGCATCTCGTCGCAAGCGCGGCGGCGTTGCAGCCGGCGAAGACCGTCGTCGTGACGGGGGCAGGGCGTGAACAGGTCGAGGCAGCGGTCGCGCCGCTCGGTATTTCCACTTCGCTCCAGGCAGAGCAACTCGGTACCGGCCACGCAGTTGCGCAGGCTCGCGACGCGCTGGCGGGGTTCGAAGGCGACGTCCTGATCCTGTACGGCGACGTCCCGCTCGTCACCGCCGCCACGATGGAGCGGATGGTCGACCGGTTGCACGGCGACGACACGCCTGCCGTCGTCGTGCTCGGCTTTCGCCCGGCGGAACCAGGCGCCTATGGTCGCGTCATCGCCGACGCCGCGGGTAGGATGGATCGGATCGTCGAGTATAAGGACGCGTCGGAGGCGGAACGCGCGGTGACGCTGTGCAATTCCGGACTGATGGCGGTGCACTCGACCGACCTGTTCTCGCTGCTCGACCGGCTCGGCAACGACAACGCGGCAGGCGAATATTATCTCACCGATATCGTCGAGCTTGCCGCAGCCGCCGGTCGCTCGTCCGCCGTCATCGAAACCGGCGCGGACGAGGTAGCCGGCGTCAACAGCCGCGGTGAACTTGCGGGTGTCGAAGCCGCGTGGCAGGCGACGCGGCGCGCGCAGGCGATGGCGGACGGCGCGACATTGATCGCCCCCGACACCGTCTGGTTCTCGCACGACACGCAGCTCGGCCGCGATGTCGTGATTGAACCCAACGTCGTATTCGGCCCCGGCGCGTGCATCGCTGACGGCGCGACGATCCACGCGTTCAGCCACATCGAGGGCGCCTCGGTCGGCAAGGGCGCGAACGTAGGGCCGTTCGCCCGCCTCCGCCCCGGCGCGGACCTGCGTGCGGATGCCAAGGTCGGCAACTTCGTCGAGGTAAAGAAGGCCGTGATCGGCGAAGGCGCGAAGGTCAGCCACCTCACCTATATCGGCGACGCGGATATCGGCGCGGGCGCCAACATCGGCGCGGGGACGATCACCTGCAACTATGACGGCTATTTCAAATACCGCACCGTGATCGGCGCGGGCGCATTCATCGGCTCGAACTCGGCACTGGTCGCACCTGTCACGATCGGTGCAGGTGCGATCGTCGCGGCGGGATCGGTTCTGACAGAGGACGTCGAGGCCGATGCCCTTGCGCTGGTCCGCCCGCTGCAAACCGCAAGGGCCGGCTGGGCCAAGCGCTTTCGCGACGGCATGATCGCGCGTAAGGCCGCGCAGGCAAGCGGCAAGTAAGACCCGTTCCACGGAGTATGATGTAAATGTGTGGTATCGTTGGAATCCTGAGCGGCGAGGATGTTGCCGGTCGTCTCCTGGATGGGCTGAAGCGGCTCGAGTATCGCGGCTATGATTCGGCTGGCATCGCGACCGACAATGACGGCGCGATCGAGCGGCGTCGTGCGTCGGGCAAGCTGGTTAATCTGGCGAACGAACTCGCCGCGCATCCGCTGCCTGGCAAGACCGGTATTGCGCATACGCGTTGGGCGACGCATGGCGGCCCGACCACCAACAACGCGCACCCGCACGCGACCGGCGAGGTCGCAGTGGTCCACAACGGCATTATCGAAAACTTCAAGCCGCTGCGCGACGAACTGATCGCGCGCGGCCGGACGTTCACCAGCGAGACCGATACCGAAGTCGTCGCGCATCTCGTCAGCGAGAAGATCGAGGCGGGCATGGACCCGATCGCCGCCGTCCGCGACGTGCTGCCCCGCCTGCACGGTGCGTTCGCGCTCGCGATCCTGTTCCGCCAGCATCCTGACCTACTGATCGGTGCGCGGCTCGGTTCGCCGCTGGTCGTGGGCCACGGCGAAGGCGAGATGTATCTCGGCTCCGACGCACTGGCGCTTGCGCCGCTGACGCAGCGTATCGCGTACCTCGACGAAGGCGATTGGGTCGTCCTGACCCGCGATGGCGCGCAGGTCTATGACCGCGACAACACGCCTGTCGAACGCGCGATCACGATCTCGGGCATCACCGGCGACGTGATCTCGAAGGGCAACCACAAGCATTATATGCTCAAGGAGATCTACGAGCAGCCGATCGTCGTCGCTCAGACGCTGCGCTCGTATCTGAAGCGGATGGAAGGCGAGATCACGCTGCCGATCCCCGAGTTCGATCTGTCCACGATCAAGCGCGTCACGATCGTCGCGTGCGGCACGAGCTTCTACGCGGGCATGGTCGCCAAATACTGGTTCGAACAGTTCGCGCGCGTGCCGGTCGACCTCGATGTCGCCTCCGAATTCCGCTACCGCGCGCCGGTGATGGAGGACGGTGGCCTCGCGCTGTTCATCTCGCAGTCGGGCGAGACCGCCGACACGCTCGCGGCGTTGCGTCATGCAAAGGCCGAGGGCCAGAAGATCGCGGTCGTCGTCAACGTGCCGACCAGCTCGATGGCACGCGAGGCGGACCTGTTGCTGCCGACGCACGCGGGCCCCGAGATCGGCGTGGCCTCGACCAAGGCGTTCACCTGCCAGCTCGCCGTGCTCGCCGCACTCGCCGCGAACCTGGCGCGCGCGAAGGGTTTGCTGTCGAAGGAGCAGGAGCGCGAGATCGTCCGCCACCTCGCCGAGGCACCCGCCGCGCTCAACGGTGCACTCGCGTATGACGAGGCGATCGAGGCGATGGCGCACAACATCGCCGGCGCGCGCGACGTGCTGTATCTGGGCCGCGGGACGGATTATCCGCTGGCGCTCGAGGGCGCGCTGAAGCTGAAGGAAATCAGCTACATCCATGCCGAGGGCTATGCCGCCGGCGAGATGAAGCACGGCCCGATCGCACTGATCGACGAGCATGTCCCCGTCATCGTCATCGCACCGTCGGGTCCGCTGTTCGACAAGACCGTCAGCAACATGCAAGAAGTCATGGCGCGCGGCGGCAAGGTCGTGCTGATCTCGGATTACGACGGCATCCAGGCGGCCGGCGAAGGCTGCATGGCGACGATCACCATGCCCAAGGTCCACCCGCTGATCGCGTCTTTGGTGTACGCGGTACCGGTGCAGTTGCTGGCGTATCATGTGGCCGTGCTCAAGGGCACGGATGTCGACCAGCCGCGGAATCTGGCGAAGAGCGTGACGGTCGAATAACGGTCAGCTTTCCGTCGGGTCGTACACCTCGAGATAAGTCCGCCACCCCGGCGAAGGCCGGGGCCCAGTTGGGGGACGGTAGTAACGACGGATGGTCCGCTGTTACGGCGACCTTGCCAACTGGGCCCCGGCCTTCGCCGGGGTGGTGCTAATGGCGGGGTATCCACCGATTTCTTGCCGCCGCGCCAAACCCTAGATTGACTAAGATTGTGCGTCGCGTCACAACCCGCGGCGTCGATGTCGGGCAACCGGCATGGCACCGCGCGGGAGAGCGTTTCCGGTCCTTTCAGGGCTGATGGAACCGCCGAAGGAGCAACCACCCCGGAATCTCTCAGGCACCAGAGACCGCGCGGGGCTGATCGACACTCTGGAAAGCGTCCTGGCGTTCGCGCCGAGGGCCACCGAAGGGGTAAGCGCTGGACAAGTCCCGCGCGAAAGCTCTCAGGTCCCGTGACAGAGGGGGTTTGGATCGTTGCACCACAGGGTGCCGCGCGCCCCTTCGACGGAGACCGTTTATGAGCGATTACGCCAGCATCATCGATCAGGCGGACGACTACGTCGAGCCCGAGATTCTGCCGTTGCCGCTCGACGCGTGGCACCGCGCGCAGGGCGCGCGGATGGTCGAGTTCGCCGGCTACGAAATGCCGATCCAGTATGAAGGCATCATGGCCGAGCACGCCTGGACGCGCGACTCGGCCGGGCTGTTCGACGTCAGCCACATGGGTCAGCTCGTCTTCTCCGGCGAAGGCGTCGCGCACGCGCTCGAAACCGTCCTGCCGGGCGACATCGCCGGGCTCGGCGAAGGCAAGATGCGCTATTCGCTGCTGCTCGCGCAGGACGGCGGCATCCTCGACGATTTGATGGCCACGCGCCTGCCCGACGATCAGCCTTCGCCCTTCTCCGCGCAGGACGTCGAGCCAGAAGCGTACGATCCACTGCATCCGTCGCCGACCGCGAGCGGCAGCTTTTACGTCGTCGTCAACGGCGCGACCAAGTATGACGATATCAGCTATCTGATCGAGTATCTGCCCGACGACGTCACCATCAACATCCTCGAAGACCAGGCGCTGCTCGCCGTGCAGGGTCCGAAAGCGGTCGAGGCGGTCGCGCGGATCGTCCCCGGTATCGACGGCCTCGTGTTCATGACCGCCGGTGCGTTCTATTGGAACGACGTACCGCTTTGGATCAGCCGCTCGGGCTATACCGGTGAGGACGGCGTCGAGATTTCGCTCCCCGCCGAACATGCCGTCGCGTTCGCGGACGCGCTGCTCGCGCTCCCCGAGATCAAGCCGATCGGTCTCGGTGCACGCGACTCGTTGCGTCTCGAAGCCGGCCTGCCGCTCTACGGTCACGACCTCGATCCCGAGATCACGCCGGTGATGGCCGACCTCGGTTTCGCGCTCTCGAAGCGTCGCCGGGAAGCCGCCGACTTCCCCGGTGCCGAGCGTATCCTTACCCAGCGCGAGCATGGCCCCGCCACCAAGCGCGTCGGCCTGATCGTCGAGGGCCGCCAGCCCGCGCGCGAGGGCGCCGAAGTGATCGACGACACCGGCGCGACGATCGGCCGCCTCACCAGCGGCGGTTTCGCACCCACCCTCGGGAAGCCAATCGCGATGGCCTATGTGCCGCTCGCGCTGTCGACGCCCGGCACCCGTATCGAGATCGCGCAACGCGGCAAGGTCCACACCGCCACCGTCACCGCGATGCCCTTCATTCCCCACCGCTACGTCCGCGCAGGAGCCAAGTGATATGAGCCGTTACTTCACGCAGGATCATGAATGGGTCGACGTCGATGGTGACGTCGGCACCGTCGGTATTTCCGAATACGCGCAGAGCCAGCTCGGCGACGTGGTGTTCGTCGACGTCCCCGAAGCCGGCAAGACGCTGACCAAGGGCGACGAAGCCGCGGTCGTCGAGTCAGTCAAGGCCGCGTCCGACGTGTACTCCCCGGTCTCGGGCACCGTCACCGAAGGCAATGCGGCGCTTACCGACGATTCCAGCCTGGTGAACTCGGACGCCGAAGCCGCAGGCTGGTTCTTCAAGCTGACGCTCAGCGACCCGAGCGAGCTCGACAGCCTGATGGACGAAGCCGCTTACGCAGCCTTCGTCGAAGGGCTCTGATCTAACTGCTCCCCTCCCGCTTGCGGGAGGGGTCGGGGGAGGGGCTGTTACAGTCGTTCCCCGTCTCATTCCCTCCCCCGACCCCTCCCGTGAACGGGAGGGGAGGAGACTAGAATGCGCTACCTTCCCCTGACCCAGCCCGACCGTGCGGAAATGCTCGCCGTCATCGGTGCCTCGACCATCGACGACCTCTTCGTCGACGTCCCCGAAGCCGCCCGCCTCGACGGCCCGGTCCGCGACCTGCCGATGCACGCCTCCGAAATGGCGGTCGAACGCCACATGTCGGCGCTCGCGAAAAAGAACCTCACCGCGGGCGAAGCGCCGTTCTTCCTCGGCTGCGGCGCTTACAAGCACCACGTCCCGGCGTCGGTCGACCACCTGATCCAGCGCGGCGAGTTCCTCACCGCGTACACGCCGTACCAGCCCGAAATCGCGCAGGGCACGCTGCAGATGCTGTTCGAGTTCCAGACTCAGGTCGCGCGGCTGCTTGGCACCGACGTCGCCAACGCCTCGATGTACGACGGCTCGACCGCGTGCTGGGAAGCGATCGTGATGGCTAGGCGCATCACCAAGCGGGGCAGGGCGATCCTGTCGTCGGGTCTCCACCCGCATTACGTCTCGGTCGCGAACACGATGGCCAAGTTCACCGGCGACGTGCTCGACACGACCGCGCCCGAATTGGTCGCCGACATGGACCTCGACCAGCTGATCGCGAAGATCGACGACGATACGTCGTGCGTCGTCGTCCAGTACCCCGACATCCTCGGCCGCATCGCCGACCTGCGCCCGCTCGCGGATGCGTGCCACGCGAAGAAGGCGCTGCTGATCGCGGTCGTCACCGAGCCGGTCGCCTTGGGCGCGATCACTTCGCCTGGCGAGATGGACGCGGACATCGTCGTCGGCGAAGGCCAGTCGCTTGGCGTCGGCCTCCAGTTCGGCGGGCCTTACGTCGGCCTGTTTGGTTGCAAGGACAAATACGTCCGCCAGATGCCCGGTCGCCTTTGCGGCGAGACCGTCGACGCGGACGGCCGCCGCGGTTTCGTCCTCACGCTGTCGACCCGCGAGCAGCACATCCGCCGCGAAAAGGCGACGTCGAACATCTGCACCAACTCCGGCCTCTGCGCGCTGGCGTTCTCGATCCACATGACGCTGCTCGGCGAAGCCGGTCTGCGCCAATTGGCCGAAGTGAACCACGCAGGCGCAGTATCCGCCGCCGAGCGCCTGTCGCAGATCCCCGGCGTCGAACTCGTCAACGACAGCTTCTTCAACGAGTTCACGCTGAAGTTGCCCGTCGAAGCCCGCCCCGTGGTCCGCACGCTAGCCGATCGCGGTATCCTCGCCGGCGTGTCGCTCGGCCGTCTTTACCCCGGGCAGGACGCCCTTGCGAACGGCCTCGTCGTCGCCGTGACGGAAACGACCACCGCGGAGGACGTCGAAACGCTTGCGTCCGCACTCCAGGAGATACTGGCATGAGCATCAACCAGAGCGGCTGGCGCCCGACCTCGCCGGAGCAGAATACGAGTAACGTCCCCGCATCGGTAACCGGCAACAAGGCCCTGATGCTGGAAGAAGCGCTGATCTTCGAGATCGGCGACGCGCACACCACCGGCGTAGATTTCGCTGCTCCCTCTCCCCTCCGGGGAGAGGGTCGGGGTGAGGGGCAGCCAAGCAATGCTGCACCCGGAACAGCCCCTCACCCAACCCTCTCCCCGGAGGGGAGAGGGCTAAGCCGCTTGGCCGGCCTGTCGCGCACCGCACCGATCGGCCTCCCCGGTCTTTCCGAACCGGAAACCGTTCGCCACTACACGCGCCTCTCACGCCAGAACTACGGCATCGACCTCGGCTTCTTCCCGCTCGGCTCGTGCACCATGAAGCACAATCCGCGCCTCAACGAGAAGATGGCGCGGCTGCCCGGGTTCTCCGACGTCCACCCGCTCCAGCCGGTCGACACCGTGCAGGGCGCGCTCGAAGTCATCCACCAGCTCGCGCACTGGCTCGTCACGCTCACCGGCATGACCTCGGTCGCGATGAGCCCCAAGGCGGGCGCACACGGCGAGCTCTGCGGCATCCTCGCGATCCGCGCCGCACTCGAAGCCAAGGGCGAAGGCGCGCGGAAGATCATCCTCGTCCCCGAGAGCGCACACGGCACCAACCCCGCCACCGCAGCCTTCGCCGGCTATAGCGTCGAGGACATCCCCGCCACCGCCGAAGGCCGCGTCGACACCGCCGCGCTAAAGGCCCGGCTCGGCCCCGACGTCGCCGGCGTGATGATCACCAACCCCAACACCTGCGGCCTGTTCGAGCGCGACATGCGCGAGATCTCCGATGCGGTGCACGCGGCGGGCGGCTTCGTCTATTGCGACGGCGCGAACTTCAACGCGATCGTCGGCCGCGTCCGGCCAGGCGATCTCGGCATCGACGCGATGCACATCAACCTGCACAAGACCTTCTCGACCCCGCACGGCGGCGGCGGCCCAGGCTCGGGTCCGGTCGTGTTCTCGGAAGCTTTGACCCCCTACGCACCGCTCCCGTTCGTCGAGAATCAGGACGGCCAGTTCGTCCTCGTCGAGGAAGAAACCGCAGGCGAACATCACGCCGGTAGCTTCGGCCGCATGGTCGCGTTCCATGGCCAGATGGGTATGTTCACGCGCGCGCTGACCTACATCCTCAGCCACGGCGCGGACGGCCTGCGCCAGGTGTCGGAGGATGCAGTGCTCAACGCGAACTACATCCTGCGCAGCCTCGACGACACGCTCGACGCACCGTTCGGTCCGTCGGGGCCGTGCATGCACGAGGCGCTGTTCTCGGACTCGGGCCTCGCCGCGGGCTTCTCGACGATCGACATCGCGAAGGGCCTGATCGACGAGGGTTTCCACCCGATGACGATGTATTTCCCGCTCGTCGTCCACGGCGCGATGCTGGTCGAGCCGACCGAGACCGAATCGAAGGCGGCGCTCGACCAGTTCATCGCCGCACTCCGCTCGGTCGCCGAACGCGCGAAAGCCGGCGACCCCAGCCTAAAGACCGCCCCCCACTTCGCCCCCCGCGCCCGCCTCGACGAGACGCTCGCGGCACGCAAGCCGGTGCTGGTCTGGAAGGACCCGGCTCCGCTGGCGCAGGCGGCGGAGTAAGGGAAGCAGGTGATATTCGGGATGTGACGCTTCCACCCGAAGAATAATACCACCCCGGCGAAGGCCGGGGTCCAATTGGGAGACGCTGCTAAGGGATGGCGGCGTGTCGTTATTGCCACCTATCCAATTGAGCCCCGGCCTCCGCCGGGGTGGCAGTTCAAAAATGCCGCCTCTTTTACCTCGGCTGTATTGCTGCCATGCTACACCAACTGAAGGTGATCGCGTGGGGGACGCAATGCAGGCGCCCGAAGCACAAGGCTGGATCAGCTACGCGATCACCGCGGTCATTATCGGCATCGTCTTCGCGGTTCGCTGGCGCCGCATGAGCGTGGTGAAGCCGCTCAGGCTCGAACGCCTCTGGGTTTTCCCCGCGCTCTACGCCGCCGTCGCGCTCTACATGTTCGTGATGTACCCCCCGCACGGCCTCGCCTGGCTGTTCTGCGCGCTGGCCCTGGTCATGGGCGCAGTGCTCGGCTGGCAGCGCGGCAAGCTCATGCGGATCACGATCGATCCCGACAGCCACGCGCTCAACATGACGTCGTCCCCGGCAGCGGTGCTGTTCATCGTAGCGATCGTCGCAGTCCGAACCGGCGCGCGCGCGGTGATCGGCGACGGCCACGCGCTCCATCTAGATGCCTTCGCGATCACCGACATGCTGGTCGCGCTGGCGCTCGGCCTGTTCACTACGCAGCGCATCGAGATGTACCTGCGCGCGAAGCGGATGCTGGAGACAGCGCGGGTTAGATAGCGCGCTACGTGCTGATCCTCCCCCGCTAGGGGGAGGTGGCTGGCTCTTGCCAGACGGAGGGGGAGGTAAGGAGCCACGTTGGTTCCGTATCCTCCCCCTCCGTCACCTTCGGCGACACCTCCCCCTGGCGGGGGAGGATCGAGGGGTTCGCCATCAAGCAACCGCCTGCTCCGTCTCTTCCCGCCGTCGCACATGCTCCCGCCACACGATATACAACCCGCTCGCCACGATGACCGGCGCCCCGACCCAGGTCGCCTTCGCCGGCAGCGTGTCGAACACCAGCCACCCCAGCAACGTCGCCCAGAGCAAACTCGAATAATCCATCGGCACCACCACCGACACCGGCCCGAGCCGCAACGACGTCGTCATCGCGATCTGCGCCAGCCCGCCGAAGGTCCCGACGCTCGCCAGACACACCCACGCGACCAGATCATGCGACTGCGCCGCTCGCCCGTAGAACAGCGACAGCGGGAGCAACGAAAGCGCCGAGAACCAGAACACCGTCGTCAGCGCGCTCTCGGTCTTGCCGATCTGCCGCAACAGGATCGACACGCTCGCCGTCCCGAACGCCCCCGCCAGCGCACACCCGGCGCCCCACAACGGAAAGTGATCCCCGCCCGGCTGCGCGACGATCAACACCCCCGCAAAGCCAGTGGCCACTGCCGCCCAGCGATGCCACCCGGTCGGCTCGCGCAACACCAGCGCCCCCAGGATCGTCGCGAACACCGGCACCGTGAACCCGATCGTCGTCGCCTCCGCGAGCGGCAACGCGACGATCCCGTTGAAGGTAAATGCCATCGCCGACAGTCCGACGATCGCCCGCACGACATGCGCCGGCATCCGCTTGGTCGCGATCGAAGGCAGGCCCGGCCCCACGACGATCACCGCCGACACCAGCAGACACGCGCCGAACTGCCGGAAGAACAGGATTTCCGACACACTGGCGCCGTGCCGCTCGGCCAGCTTGATCGCGGTATTCATCAGCGCGAAGATCACGACCGACAGCAACCGCATGCCGATGGCGGGAAGGATGCGGTCGGTGGGCATGCGCGACCCCTACGCAAACCACCGCCGCGTCGCCACCCCCGCAACTCACACGTGACGAACACAGCCACACCCGCTATCCGCACCCCATGATAAAGCGCGCACTCCCCGTCACCCGCGAGGCGGATTTTTCCGCCTGGTACCAGGCCGTCATCTCCGAGGCCGATCTCGCCGAGGAATCCGGCGTCCGCGGCTGCATGGTCATCCGCCCCTGGGGCTATGGCATCTGGGAGCGCATCCAGCGCCTGCTCGACGACCGGATCAAGGCGACCGGTCACGAGAACTGCTATTTCCCGCTCTTCATCCCGCTCTCCTACTTCGAGAAGGAGGCCGAGCACGTCGACGGGTTCGCCAAGGAAATGGCCGTGGTCACGCACCACCGCCTCAAGGCCGATGGCTATGGTCGCCTGATCCCCGATCCCGACGCCAAGCTCGAGGAGCCGCTTGTCGTCCGCCCGACCTCCGAAATGGTCATCGGCGCCGCGTTCGCGCGCTGGATCCAGTCGTGGCGCGACCTGCCCGTGCTGATCAACCAATGGGCCAACGTCGTCCGCTGGGAAATGCGCACCCGCATGTTCCTGCGCACCAGCGAGTTCCTCTGGCAGGAAGGCCACACCGCGCACGCGACCGCCGACGAAGCGCGTGACGAGACGCTCAAGATGCTCGAAGTCTATCGCGACTTCGCGGAGGAATGCCTCGGCGTCCACGTCATCGCCGGCGAGAAGCCCGAGAACGAGCGCTTCCCCGGCGCGGTCGCGACCTATTCGATCGAGGCGATGATGCAGGACGGCAAGGCGCTGCAAGCCGGCACCTCACATTTCCTCGGCACCAATTTCGCGTCGGCGCAGAACATCCGCTTCCAGAATGCGGGCGGCGAGTTCGAGCTGTGCAACACCACCAGCTGGGGCGTGTCGACGCGGATGATCGGCGCGGTGATCATGGTCCACGGCGACGACGACGGCCTGCGCGTGCCGCCGATGATCGCGCCGTGGCAGGTCGTGATCGTCCCGATGATGCGCGACGTCCCCGAGGACGCGGCGATCGTCGAGTATTGCAAGTCGCTCCAGGCCGAACTGGCCAAGCAGTCCGCGCTCGGCGAGCCGGTCCGTGCGTTGCTCGACCTCAAGCCCGCCAAGGCCGCAACCAAGCGCTGGGGCTGGGTCAAGAAGGGCGCCCCGATCGTGATCGAGGTCGGCGGGCGCGACATGGCGGGCGGCAACGTCACCGTGATCCGCCGCGACCGGCTTTACCGTGAGGACGGCAAGCTCGACAGCGTCGCCACACCGCGCGACGCGTTCGTCGGCGAGGTCTCGGGCATGCTGGCCGAAGTGCAGGCGACGCTCCACGTCGAGTCGATGAACCGCGTGAAGGGCAATATCGTCCCCGCCAACGACTTCGCCGCAGTCGAGGCGCATTTTGCGGACGGCGTGAAGAACCCCGGCTGGGTCGACGTGCGCTGGTCGAAGCCGACGGGGGCGGCACTCGACAAGGTCGTCGAGCGTCTCAAGGCGCTCAAGCTCACGATCCGCAACGCACCGATGGGGCAAACCGGGTGCGACGATGGCGCCTGCATCTTCACTGGCGATCCCGCGGTGGAACGCATCCTGATCGGCCGCGCCTACTAGTCGCTGACAAGCTGGGACCGGCGTCACGTCCAAGGCTGCTTACCGGCGCTGTGCCGGAAGTAGCCTTGACACCCGATGCCATAGAGCAACCGAAACGGACCGGTCTGTCGGCTGTGTCGCCATGCTCCGTCTGCTATCATCGCCTTGGCTTTGGCGGGGCGACACTAAGGGGGCGGCTATGGGCGTGACCGGGATCGGCGGCTTCTTCTTCCGGGCAAAGGACCCGGAGGCGATACGTGCCTGGTATGTCGAGCATCTCGGTGTCGGCTCAGTGCCCTATGGATCGTGGGAGACGCAGGCCGGACCCAGCGTCTTCACGCCGTTCGCGGTCGACGCCGATTATTTCCCCGCGGATCGCCCGTGGATGCTCAATCTTCGCGTCAACGACCTCGACGGCCTGATCGCAACGCTCCGCGCGGCCGGGATTGCGGTGATCGCCAATCCCGAGTGGGACATGCCCGGCTTCGGCCGTTTCGCCCGCATCCACGATCCGGAAGGCAACCCGATCGAACTCTGGCAACCCGAGGGCGCTGCATGAGGACGATAAGCGCTAAGTTGGTCTGACGAGCTGCCGGGTTCGTGGCGTACTAGAACTCGACCGGGCGAGCGCCAAGACTTCCCCCCTCCCTGAAAGGGAGGGGCCGGGGGTGGGTTGGCCCAATTGAGCCATGACGGTTCGGACGCGCGGAAGCTGACCCACCCCCAACCCCTCCCTTCCAGGGGAGGGGAGCAGAACGGCACGTCTGACCCGCGTGGGGGATAGCGCGGGGATCGCCCGCCGAGCCATCTACCGCGCATCCGCCAAGCCTTCGCTCAAAACAACTCCCCCTGCGGCCCCCTCGGCGCCCGGAACAGATCACTCCGCAACGCTACCCGCTCCCGGTTCAACCCGTGCTTTGCGCACGCAATCCGGAACCGTGTCCCGAGCAAGTCCGCCCAAGGCCCTTGCCCTTGCATTCGCGTGAAGAAGTTCGGATCGTTATCCTTGCCGCCGCGCAGCGATGCGATCGTCGCCATCACCTTCCCCGCGCGATCCGGAAAATGCTCGTCGAGCCAAGCCCGGAACAGCGGTGCCACCTCATGCGGCAATCGCACCGGAATGAAGAACGCCCGCGTCGCCCCAGCCTCGGCCGCCCGTGCAATCAGATGCTCGATCTCGTGATCGGTGATTGCCGGGATGACCGGCGCGATCGAAACGTAGACCGGCACCCCCGCATCGGCGAGTTTGCGAACTGCCGCCAGCCGCCGCTCCGGATGCGGTGCACGCGGTTCGACGGTCAACGCCACCTTCGGATCGAGCGACGTGATCGACATTGCCACCGCCGCCAGCCCCTTCGCCGCCATCGGCGCGAGCAAGTCGATATCGCGCACCACGCGGTCCGACTTGGTGGTGATCGTCAACGGATGATCCGTCTCGCTGAGCACCTCGATAATACCGCGCGTGATCCGCCAGTCGGTCTCGATCGGCTGGTACGGATCGGTGTTCGTCCCCAACGCCATCGGTGCGACGGCATAGCCGGGCTTCGACAATTCGGCTCGCAGCAAGCCAGCCGCAGACGATTTAGCAAACAGCTTGCTCTCGAAATCGAGCCCCGGCGACAAATCATGAAACGCATGGCTCGGCCGCGCGAAGCAGTAGATGCAGCCGTGCTCGCATCCGCGATATGGATTGATCGAGCGGTCGAACGGCACGTCGGGCGACGCGTTGCGGCTTATGATCGTGCGCGGGGTCTCGACTGTCACCGTCGTCCGAAGTTTCGGCGCGATCCCGTCGATTCCCTCGCGCATGTCCAGCCAGTCGCCATCTGCTTCGGTCTGCGGCAGATTGAACCGCCGGCTCTCGCTATTTAGCGTCGCACCACGAACCGGACGGGCCTGTTTCATGACTTGAAACTAAGCGCCGCCCGGGAACATAGCAAGAACGAAATCAGAAGCGAACGCCGAGCCCCGCAACTACCTGATGCCGGCTGAAATCCAGGCTGGCCTTGTCGGTGCCGTCGGTGATCTCGTAGCCGTTATAGTCGGTGTAGACATATTCGAGCTTGCCGTAGAAATTGCGCCCGAATGCGGTCTGCACGCCTGCGCCGGCATGGAAACCGCTCAGATTGTCCGACACGCGGAAATTGTCCTGGGGAAAGTCACGGTCCGAATAGCCGATGCGGATCTGGCCGTTCGAATAGCCGCCCTTGATGTACAACACCGTGTTGGGGTTCAGCAGGAAGCCGCCGCGTACGCCTGCCGTCAGGTTGCGGCCGGGGGTAAGGCACGTTTCCGGCCCGTTGCCGGGGAAGCACTGCTCGACGCTCGATCCCTCGATGCCGCCATAGACGCCCAGCATCATGTCGGTGTTCACGACCATGTCGTAGCCGAGTTCGCCACCATAGGTGACGCCGCTCTTCCCCTCGCGCACGCTAGCCGAATCGTCCGCGGTCTCGACGTTCAATTCGGTGATCACGCGGTCGTACCCGATGCGCGGCTCGGCACGAAAGCCGCTGACGCCGTCGGTTGCGCCGTAGCCCGGTCCGGCATCGCGACCGAAATCCCGCCCGGTGTCGGACTGTGCGAACGCAGGCGCCGCCGGCGTTGCGGCGAGTGCCGCGATAAGCATGAACTTGTACATTCGACGATGTCCCCTTTGGACCGGCCCCCTGGCCGATCCCACGCCGGGTTCATGGATTCGACGTGCCTTCCAGACGGTTAATTCGGTAGTGAAACATTCGTTTTCGATCTGTTTGCACCGGTGCGAAAGATCGCTCGCAGAGGTGCGGCAGAGCGCCTAGGGCAGAGAGATGACGGAGCAGATCACCACGGTGGAACGCGCCTTCGAGTTAGCAAGATCGGGTGCGTGCAACTCGGTCAACGACTTGCGCCAACGGTTGCGGCGCGAGGGGTATGACGCGGTGCATCTCCATCTGCACGGGGCTTCGATCAACAAACAGCTCGTCGACCTGATCCACGCCGCCAAGGGCTGACCGTCTGGTCGTGCATACGCCGCAACGCGGCCCGCCACCCGGCGAGCCGCGTCGCGCCGGTCACTTCTGTGCAAGCTCGATCGACTTCGGCATGTTCAATCCGGCTTCTGACCATTGCGCGGCGGTCTGGCAGGTTTTTCGTCCGATTAGGCTTCCGGTCACAGCGGGTTCGGTCAGGCAATATTGGTGGGTCTTCGCATCGTATTTGAGGACCGTCTGCTGAGGGCGGGCAGGTGCTGCAAAGGCGGGCGCGCTGGCGACGAGTACGGTGGCGAGGGCCAGGCTCTTCAGGATCATCGAGGTCATGGTAGCGTCCTTCAGTAGTTGAGACGCGCCCGGCTGGGCGGTATCTCGACTACTGCATCGACCGTGCCAGTTAGGTAACACAGCAGCACACAGCGGTGAAGGTGTTCAGTCAGCAAGATATTTTCGCCAGTTCCTGACGCAGTTCCGGTCCGTTCTGACTGGTGGGATGCGCCACAACTTGGCAAAAATTGCAGCAAATTGGGAAGGGCGGTATTCGGCGCCCGCCGCTCTTTCGCACGCCAGGCAGGGGGGCAGCAGCTAGCCGGGGACGGGACGGCAGGGGAGTTACCAGCACCCCTCGAGCAAGAGGCTCAGCGCTCCAGCAGCCGCGGCATTAGCTCGACGAAGTTGCAGGGGCGGTGGCGGCTGTCGAGCTGGTCGCGCAGGATGCCGTCCCAGCCGTCCTTCACCGCGCCGGTCGAGCCGGGCAGCGCGAATATGTAGGTGCCGTGCGACACGCAGGCGCACGCGCGCGACTGGACGGTCGAGGTGCCAATCGTCTGGTAGCTGAGCATCCGGAAGAGCTCGCCGAACCCCGGAATCATCTTCTCGGCGACCTGCTCCACAGCTTCGGGCGTCACGTCGCGCCCGGTCACGCCGGTGCCGCCGGTGGTGATGATGCAGTCTACCTCCGGATCGCCGATCCACGCGTGCAGGCGGGACACGATCGTCTCGACGTCGTCCTTCTCGATCCGGCGGTCGGCGAGAACGTGGCCCGCTTCGGTCAGACGCGCGACCAACGTATCGCCCGAGCGATCCTCGGCAAGGCCACGCGTGTCCGACACGGTCAGCACGGCGATCCGGACCGGCAGGAACGTCCGGCTTTCATCGATCGGCATGAAACTCAGTCCGCGCGCGTGACAGTGGTGGATTGCGGACCGACGCTGGCATTCACCGCGACGGTGGCATTCAAGGGCGCCGTGCTGGCACGATATTGCGTGTACGGCTTGGCCGCCAGCCGCACCGCGGTCGCACCCGGCAGGCCGGGGAAGCGGGGCCACATGCCTTGCGCCAGTGCATTGCGGCTGGTCGACGCCTTCTTGCCGCCCTGCGCCTCGTACATCCAGTAATTGCGCAGCACGGTGGTGACGTAGCCGCGCGTCTCCCAATACGGAATGCTCTCGATATACATCAGCGGATCGCCGTTATCGTGGACGATCGCGTTCCAGTCGCCGACCGGGCGCGGGCCTGCATTATACGCTGCGATCACCTTCGGCAGCAGCCCGCCGGTGACGCCCGCCATGTCGCGCAGCCGCTCGAGATGGCGCTGACCGACATCCATGTTGGTGCTCGGCTTGGTCAGCGCCTTCACGTCGATCGAGGTGCCACGCTCACGCGCGAAGTCGGTCGCGGCGGCGGGCATGATCTGCATCAGGCCATACGCGCCGGCCGGGCTCTTGATCGTGTTGCGGAACCGCGATTCCTCGAGCGTGTGCGCGTAGACCAGCGCCTTGTCGATGTGCCAGCCGCTGTCGGGCGTCCAGTTCGGCGTCGGATATCGCGCCTCGGCGGTCGACGTGACCCCCTGCGGGCAGTTGTGCGCGAGCCAGACGGTCGTCGCGGGCAGGCTCAGCGCTTCCGCCACCCGGACCAGGTTGGCGAACTCGCGCGGATCGCCGATCTTCGCCTGCTGGCGGATGACGGTATCGGCCAGGTCGGTCTCGCCAACCTCGACCAGTGCCGCCGCGACGCGGACGTTCGGACGCTTGCCGACGACCTTCCAGTCGCTGGCCACGAGCCCGCCGACCGACGTGCCCTTGTCCTTCATCGCCAATTGCTGGCGCGCGAGCTGGCCGTAGAAGCTCTCGCCGAACTGTGCCGCGGCCTTCAGCCGGCCCTCGATCTTGTCGGGGCGCGAGCAGACCATGTCCGCGCGCGACGCCCAGTACAGTGCCGCCGCACGCAGATCGACGTCGCCAGCGCGTGCCGCGACGCCCTCGAACCCGGTCTCGGCATTCGCGCAATCATTCTGCCGCCACGCCGACAGCGCGCCGACCCAGCGACCCTGCACCGCCCAGTCGCCGACGCCGTCCTGTGCCTTCGCCGCCATCACGCGCGCGTTCACGTCGTCGCCTTGGAGGAAATAGATCCACGCGATCTTCTGCTGCCACTCGGTCAGCGCCTCGGGAGTGAGCCCCGGCGTACTCTCGAGCAGCGACTGTGCCTCGCGGCCCATGTCCGCCTTCACGTAGGGCTGCATCTTCAGCGCCAGATCGGCGGCGATCATGTCGCCCTGCAGGCTCTTGGCGCGGACGCGACGCGGCGCGCCGTCCTGCCAGATCAGCCGCTGAGCTGCGGGCAGGGGAGGGAGGTCGACCGCGCCGCGGGTCGTCGCGAGGCGCGAGATCTGCGCGGCTTCGGGCAGTTCGGGCGCTTCGTTAAGCAGCGCGACCAGCGGCTCCATCTCGACGCGCGGCGAGCCCTTCGCCGTATACATCTCTGCGCGCGCGATCGCGTGCAGCGGGCCGGGCTTCATCGTGTCGAGCCCGATCTGCGCGTCGGTCCACTTGCCGTCGCGGATCGCCGCGAACACCGTCTTGTAGGCCTCGCGCTGGCTGGCATCGAGCTGGTCGGGAATCTGTTCGATCGTCGGTGCGCCGATCAACTGCGTCGTGCCGAGCCGCGCATTACCGCCCGGCTCATCGGCAACGGTTGCCGCCAGAGCCGGAAGGGGGAGGGCGCTCAGCCCCAGAATGATAGCCAGAGTCCGAATCATCTCACACCCTCTTGCGACGTCAGTCCGCGCATCAGCATCTGCAAATCCTTCCAGGCCTCGGCCTTGGCCGCGGGCTTCTCGATCAGAAACCGCGGATGAAAGCTCGCGACCACGCCCGTCTCGTCGGAAGCTTCGTCAGACGCCGAACCGGACCCCGTTTGTCCGGTCTTATGGTTAAATCCGTGTAAACGCCCACGCGCGGCCTGTAATTCCATCCCGAGGATCGCACGGCTCGCCGCATTGCCGAGCAGCAGCAGCCGCTTGGACGCAACCAACCCGATGTGATGCTTGGCGATTTCCGACAGCCGGGCCTCGACCTCGCTCTGGATCCGCCCCGCCGTCGGCCGCTTCGCGCAGACCGCCGCGAGATGCACTTCGTCGCGCGTCAGTCCGATCGCCGCGAGCATCTTGTCGAGCAGCCGTCCCGATGCGCCACTCAACAACGCGCCCGCATCGCCGTCGTCGCGGTCGGGGCAATCGACAAGCACCATGACCGTAGCGTCAGCCGGACCTACGGCAGCGAGCGAAACCCCGCTCCAGTCCGCCTCGGGAACCTCCGCACTGCTCCGCCAGGCCAGGAAATCGGCCAGCAAAAGCGGCATGGCGGACGGTGCCACGACCGGCGCAGCGGGTGCAACGGCCGGTACGACAAGCGGCTCAGGTGCCGCAAACCAGTCGCGCGGGACGTCGTCGACCAGCGTGTCGACGCCAGCCTCGTGCCACCAGTCGAGCGCGCTCGCCGCTGTATTTCGCCAGTCGATGGTTTGGTCCGCCCCCACGGAGTAACCTATGCTGCACGGTTGACGTGGCGGTCAACTCAGGCAATCGCCATAATGGACAAGACGGTGCCCGCCCGAGCCCGAACGAAGGGTGGGGCGCAATGCTGAGGCAAGAGGGGACATCCCCCGGGAGACGATGATGACGACACGTGAATCGATGCCGTACGACGTGGTGATCGTCGGCGCTGGCCCGGCCGGTCTCTCGGCGGCGATCCGCCTGAAACAGCTGGCGGCCGAGAAGGACGCCGAGATCAGCGTCTGCGTGCTCGAAAAGGGCTCCGAAGTAGGCGCGCACATCCTGTCGGGCGCGGTCATCGATCCCAAGTCTCTCGACGAACTGCTGCCGAACTGGCGCGAGGACGGCTGCCCGCTCGCCGAGGTGCCGGTGACCGAGAACCATCACTGGATCCTGACCAAGACGAAGAAGAGCGAGATGCCGCACTTCGTCACGCCCTCGTTCATGCACAACAAGGGCACCTATACCGGCTCGCTCGGCAACCTCTGCCGCTGGCTCGCGGGCAAGGCGGAGGAGCTAGGCGTCGAGATCTTCCCGGGGTTCGCCGCGGCGGAAATCCTGTTCAACGACGACGGCTCGGTCAAGGGCGTCGCGACCGGCGACATGGGCGTCGCGCGCGATGGCACGCACAAGGGCGACTACACGCCCGGCCTCGAACTCCACGCCAAATACACCTTCTTCTCGGAAGGCTGCCGCGGGCACCTCACCAAGGAACTGATCCGCAATTTCGCGCTCGACAAGGACAGCGATCCGCAGGTCTACGGCCTCGGCATCAAGGAGCTGTGGGACATCGATCCCGAACTCCACGTCCCCGGCCGCGTCATCCATACGCAGGGCTGGCCGCTGTCCGAGACCGACGGCTCGAACGGCGGCGGCTGGATCTATCACCAGGCGAACGGCCAGGTCTCGATCGGCTTCGTCACGTGGCTGAACTATACCAACCCGTATCTCTCGCCGTTCAGCGAGATGCAGCGCTGGAAGACGCATCCCGAGATCGCCGCGCTGCTGAAGGGCGCCAAGCGGGTCAGCTACGGCGCGCGTGCGATCAGCGATGGCGGGCTCCAGTCGATCCCCAAGCTCGTGATGCCCGGCGCCGCGCTCATCGGCGACAGCGCCGGCTTCCTCAACGTGCCGCGGATCAAGGGCACGCATACCGCGATGAAGTCCGGCATGATGGCCGCCGAGGCCGCGGTCGAGGCGATCGTCTCGCAGCGTGGCCATGACGAGCTCGCCGCCTATCCCGAGGCGTTCGAGAAGTCGTGGGTCAAGAAGGAGCTGTCGGTCGTCCGCAACGTCGCGCCGCTGGTCAAGAAGTTCGGCGACCTGGTCGGTTCGGGGCTCGCCGGCATCACGATGTGGGCCGAGCATCTGGGGATCAAGATGCCCTTCACGATGCACCACCACCCCGACAACGAAAGCCTGTGGCGCAAGGATCTGGTCAAGCCGATCGTCTATCCGAAGGCCGATGGCGTCCTCACCTTCGATCGCCTCTCGTCGGTGTTCGTCTCGAACACCAACCACGAGGAGGACCAGCCGGTCCACCTGACGCTCAAGGACGCGAGCGTGCCGATCGAATACAACCTGCCGATGTACGACGAGCCCGCGCAACGCTATTGCCCGGCCGGCGTTTACGAAGTCGTCGGCGAGGACACGGCCGATCCGAAGTTCGTCATCAACGCGCAGAACTGCGTCCACTGCAAGACCTGCGACATCAAAGACCCCACCCAGAACATCAACTGGGTCGTACCCGAGGGCGGCGGAGGCCCCAATTATCCCAACATGTAAGCGTCTGTTTATCGCACTCGGTCTCGCCGCGGCGGCGCCCGCCACGGCGGCGCCGGCCGACCTTTCCGCCTATCTGAAGGCCCGCGCCGCCGATGCTGCCGGCGAGACTGGCCTGGCCGCCGCCAGCTACGCTAGGGTGCTGGCGGCATCGCCCGACGATCCCGTCGTCGCGATCCGCGCCTATCGCGAGGCGCTGGAGGCCGGCGACGTGCCGCTCGCGACCCGCGCCGTCGCGGTGCTGAACAAGGCCGGCGTAGCCCCCGCCGACGCCGCGCTGATCCCGCTCTCCGACGCTGCACGACGGGGCGATGCGAAGGCCGCGAGCGCTGCGATCTCCACGTTGTCGAGCGGTCCCCTCGTGGTCCTGGCACCCTCGCTCTATGCGTGGGTCGCACATGCCGAGGGCCGCGACCCCGAACCCTCGCTAGCGACCGCTGCGAAGGACCCCGTCGCCAACCGCTTCGCCACCGAAACGCGTGCGCTGATCGCCGCGGCACCGCGCAGGCAAACGCTGTCGATCGGCGTCTCGCGCCTGCTCGCCCGCCTCGCCAGCGACCTCAGCGCAGGCGAACCCTCGCCACTCTCGATCGCACTGACCCAGGCAGCACTCCGCGCCGACCCGAGTTACGACGCGGCGCGCGTCCTCCTCGCCGATGCGCTCGCCCGCAACAAGCTGGTCGACCGCGCGCTGGTCGTCCTCGACGCCATCGATGCAAAGAGCCCTTCCTCCCCGGCCGCCGCCGCCGAACGCATCGACATCCTCGCCACCGCCGACCGCAACGGCGAAGCGCTTGCCGCCGCCAAGAACCGCGTCGACCAGAAGGGGTCTGAGCCCGCCGACTGGCAACGCTACGCCGACCTGTTGCTGACCACCGGCAACCCCGCCGAAGCCGCGACCTGGTACCAGCGCATCATCGCTACCGACGGAGCGAAGGGTGGCAGCTGGGGCAACTGGCTGCAATATGGCGGCGCGCTCGACCAGGCCGGCCGCTGGCCCGAAGCGCGCGATGCGCTCGAAAAAGCCGTCGCCCGCGGCCCCGCGCAACCGCTCGCGCTCAACTATCTAGGCTTCGCGCAAGTCGAGCACGGCGACGACATCCCCGCCTCGATCAAGCTGCTGGAACGCGCCAGCCGGATCGACCCGACCAACGCCTCGATCACCGACTCGCTGGGCTGGGCCTATCACCTCTCCGGCAACACCACGCGCGCTCTCCCGCTGCTCGAAACCGCTGCGCAGGCCGAACCCACCAACGCCGAAATCGCCGACCACCTTGGCGACGCCTATTGGAGCACCGGCCGAAACTACGAAGCGCGCTACGCCTGGCGCGCCGCCTTGCTGACTGCCGAACCCGCAGACACGCCGCGCATAACCGCCAAGATCGCCAACGGCCTCCCGCCAAAAGCCCGCCGCTAGAACCGCTCTCCCGCTGGGAGAGGGAAGGGCCTCGCAGGCGTGGGAAGGGTGAGGGCAAGGTGAGCTTACGCCGAAGGGGCCGTTTCGCGAGATCACCACTAATTCCGAGCACCCGCGGAAGTGATCGTGACAACGCCAGCAACTAGCGAGGTGTGCGGCATCCCCTCCCGTCACCCTGACGAAAGTCAGGATCCAGAGCCAAGCACGGCACCAATCGTTACCCTGGATCCTGACTTTCGTCAGGATGACGCGCTTAAACCCGCAGACATCACGCGTATTACGCTAAGCTGCGCTAGACCCCTTCGCCGCCAAACCCCGAGACCCCCAATGCCCGCCATCATCGAACCCGCCCCCGCCAAGATCAACCTGGCCCTCCACGTCCGCTGCCGCCGCCCCGACGGCTACCACGACCTCGAAACGCTCTTCGCCTTCGCCACCGACGGCGACCTGATCACGGTAGCACCCGCCCAAACCAACAGCCTCACCATAACCGGCCCCTTCGCCGCAGCACTCCTCCCCGCCCAAAACACCACCCCGATCCCCAACACCACCCCGGCGAAGGCCGGGGCCCAATTGGAGTCGGACAATGACGAAGCACCGCACTCGTCCAGCGCCACTACAGGCGCCGCCCCCTGGCAAGGCAACCTCGTAACCGCCGCAGCGGACGCCTTCACCACCGCCTTCGCCCCAAACGCCCACCACGCCATAACCCTTGAAAAGCACCTCCCCATCGCCTCAGGCATAGGCGGAGGCTCAGCCGACGCCGCCGCCACGCTCCGCGCGCTGGCCCGCCTCCACGGCATAGCCCGAACCGACCCCCGCCTCCACGAAATCGCCGCAAAGCTCGGCGCAGACGTCCCCGCCTGCCTCGCCAACCGCACCACGCTAGGCACCGGCAAAGGCGACACCCTCACCACCCTCGAAGGCCTGTCCGGCACCCCCCTCCTGCTCGTAAACCCAGGTGTCGCGGTCTCCACCGCCGCCGTCTTCAAGACCTGGGACGGCCACGACCGAGGCCCGATCCCCGAAGGCAATCTTCTCGACCGTGCAAAAGCCGGCCGCAACGACCTAGAACCCCCCGCGCTGACCCTCGCTCCCGTGATCGCCGAAGTCCGCACGCTCCTCGACGCAGCCCAAGGCACCCTCCTGTCGAGAATGTCCGGCTCCGGCGCCACCTGCTTCGCCCTGTTCGAAACCCCCGAAGCCAGAGACACCGCCGCCACCGCCGCCCAAGCCAAAGACTGGTGGATCCTCGCGACAAAGCTCGCCTGATTGATCGTCGCCAAAATGCAGGCATCTGACGGTCGACCACGTCAATTGGCACGACCCGTCATCCTGACGAAAGTCAGGATCCAGGGCGGCAAACGAAACCGCTGGTCACAACCAGTTCTCGACACCATCAACGAGTCGATCGCCGCCAAGCCCGCGCTCGAACAACCAGGACCGTTCTCGACCAAACTCCGCCCGGCGTATTTCGCAACCCCGACGTGTTCGGCACTTATTCCTTCGAACATGTGTAAGTCCGCAGTCGTACGGCACCACGCCCTCGCCTTGTTCTCCCGCGAAGGCGGGAGCCCAGTCTGGATCCCCGCCTTCGCGGGGAGACATGTCTTACTTACGCGCAAGGGACAGCCGCCGCCGTGTTCAGAGGCCAGCGCTCCGCGTACTCAATGGTCGACGAGCGCGGAACGGCGCATGCTCACCAAGCCCCGCATGACTAGGCTTGGCAACCACCCGCGGGCGTTACCAAACGTACACCTTTTTCCGGATTACCTATCGTTCCCCACTTGTTCCAAAAGAACAAAGAGAATACATGGTGTTTGACGCGTTGAATGGCACGCGCGCTTGCTTTAGCGATGGGAGCATATTCGATGGCCGCTAATCTGAAAGTGATCGACACCGGCATGGCAACCGCAACCAACGACCGGCAGAAGGCGCTCGACGCCGCGCTCGCGCAGATCGACCGCGCCTTCGGCAAGGGCTCGGCAATGCGCCTGGGCTCCAAGGAAACCATGCAGGTCGAGGTCATCTCGACCGGCTCGCTCGGGCTCGACATCGCGCTCGGCGTCGGCGGCCTGCCGCGCGGCCGCGTGATCGAGATCTACGGTCCGGAAAGCTCGGGCAAGACCACGCTCGCGCTCCACGTGATCGCCGAAGCGCAGAAGGGCGGCGGCACCGCGGCGTTCGTCGATGCCGAGCACGCGCTCGACCCGGTCTATGCCAAGAAGCTCGGCGTCAACATCGACGAGCTGATTGTGTCGCAGCCCGACACCGGCGAGCAGGCACTCGAGATCGTCGACACGCTGGTCCGTTCGAACGCGATCGACGTGCTCGTCGTTGATTCGGTCGCAGCGCTAGTGCCGCGTGCTGAAATCGAAGGCGAGATGGGCGACAGCCATGTCGGCCTCCAGGCCCGCCTGATGTCGCAGTCGCTGCGGAAACTGACCGGCTCGATCAGCCGCTCGCGCTGCATGGTGATCTTCATCAACCAGCTTCGCATGAAGATCGGTGTCATGTACGGCAACCCGGAGACGACGACCGGCGGCAACGCGCTGAAGTTCTACGCCTCGGTCCGCCTCGACATCCGCCGCATCGGCGCGATCAAGGCAGGCGAAGAGGTCACGGGCAACCAGACCCGCGTGAAGGTCGTCAAGAACAAGGTCGCGCCGCCGTTCAAGCAGGTCGAGTTCGACATCATGTACGGACAGGGCGTCTCCAAGCTCGGCGAGATTCTCGATCTCGGCGTGAAGGCGGGCCTCGTCGAGAAGTCGGGCGCGTGGTTCAGCTACGACAGCGTGCGCCTCGGTCAGGGTCGCGAGAACTCGAAGACCTTCCTCAAGGACAACCCCGAAACCGCCGACCGCCTCGAAAAGCAGATCCGCGCGCGCACCGACAAGGTCGCCGAGGAAATGATGGCCGGCCCCGAAGAAGGCGACGACGCGTAACCCTACTTTCCCTCTCCCTCAGGGGAGAGGGACCCGTTGCCTCCGCAATGGGAGGGTGAGGGCACGCGGGACGTAGTGTCCAGTGCTTGGCTCATGGTGGCCAAGCATGTGCACGGCGGACGGTTCAGACGCGTAGCGAACTGAAACCGTGCCAACCTATCCCTAACACCACCCCGGCGAAGGCCGGGGCCCAGTTGGCATGATGCAGCAATAGAGGCCCGCGCCAGGCCAAGCTCGTTCGAGTCGGCAACTCACATTCGACGTCGAGCCTGCTTCCCCTTGTTCTTATGCTTCCCTGTTCTCACGCGAAGGCGGCAGCCCAGTCTGGATTCCCGTGTTCGCGGGAAACAACGCTAATGATGTCAGTATGCTCGCCTACATCGGACCGCAAAACACCGCGTCACAAATACCGCGCCAGCGTCTGCACTTTGTGCACTTCGGACCCAATGTACCGATTATGTGAGGCCCTCTAGACCGTCCAATCGTCCCCCCGCCCGAGTATGAAACGGATCACCGAATGACCACCGCCTACGACTGGACCGGCAGAATAGGTGACGTCTGGGCAGAGGAATGGCGCCGAACCGACCGCAGCTTCACCAACCTGACCCCGCATTTGAACGCAGCGATCCTTTCCGCCGCCACCCCCCAAACACGCAAGGTCATCGACATAGGCTGCGGCGCCGGCGCGACCTCATTAGCCACCGCGCAAGCGCTCCCGACCGCGCAGATGACTGGCATAGATCTCTCACCCAGCCTGATCGAGATCGCCAGACACCGCGCCAAAACCCAAACCAACGCCAACTTCGAGTGCGCGGACATCATCGCCGCCGCCCCGAACCACGCCCCCATCGACCTCTACGTCTCCCGCCACGGCGTCATGTTCTTCGCAGACCCCGTCGCCGCCCTCACCACTTTGGCCGAAGCCGCCGCCCCAGACGCAACGCTCGTCTTCTCCTGCTTTGCCGACCGCGCCGCCAACCGCTGGGCCACCGAAATCATCACCGCGACCGGTGGCAATGCAGACGCTCCAGCAACCACCGCACCCGGTCCCTTCGCCTTCGCCGACCCGACCTACGTCGCGAGCATCCTCAAGCAATCCGGCTGGCACGTCGCGTCACCCGAGCGTGTCGAATTCGCCTACCGGGCAGGGGAGGGCACCGACCCCGTAGCCGACGCGATCGACTATTTCCGCCGCATCGGTCCAGCAGCCTCCGCCATCCGCGACGCCGCCCCCGAGGAACGCGAGCGCCACATCGCGCGTCTCACCCAGGTCTGCGACCGGTACCGAAGCGGCGACACGGTGGAATTCCCCGCCGCCGCCTGGATCTGGACCGCGCGCAAATCGGCTGATTAGACCAACAGGGGAGCCCGCATGATCATCGTCCACCACCTCGAAAACTCGCGATCGCAGCGGATCCTGTGGATGCTCGAGGAACTCGGACTCCCCTACGAGATCAAGCGCTACGAGCGGAACAAGCAGACGATGCTCGCCCCGCCCGAGCTCAAGCAGGTCCACCCGCTCGGCAAGTCGCCGGTGATCGAGGATGACGGCCAGGTGGTCGCCGAAACCGGCGCGATCGTCGAATATCTCGTCGACAAGGCGGACGGTAAGCTCGGCGCCCCGGCCAACCGCGCCGACGCGCTGCGGTACCGGTTCTGGCTCCACTATGCCGAAGGTTCGATGATGCCGCCGCTGCTGCTGAAGCTCGTGCTCGCGCGCATCCCGATCCTGGGCAAGGCGGCGACCAAGAAGATCCAGCCGATGATCGACGTCCATCTCGACTATGTCGAAGCCGAACTGTCGAAGCGCCCCTGGTTCGCCGGCGCCGAGATGACCGCCGCGGACATCATGATGAGCTTCCCCCTCGAAGCCGCCCGCAGCCGCGGCGGCCTCAACGAGTCCCGCCCCGCGACGATCGCATGGCTGGCAAAGGTTCACGCGCGCCCAGCGTATCAGGCCGGCCTGAAAAAGGGCGGCCCCTACGCCTACGCTTGAGGGCTGCAGATCGGAAACTGCATTGAGGATGAGAACGCAACCCCCCCTAAACACCACCCCAGCGAAGGCCGGGGCCAAGTTGGAAAGGTTGGACTAACGAGGGGCGGCGGTCACCATCGGCGTCTCCCAACTGGACCCCGGCCTTCGCCGGGGAGGTACTTCTTCAGTGGACCGCCAGCATAAAAGGGCATCTTTCAAGGCTCATCGGTTCAACAGCGCCGTCCAACCTCAAACCTGCCCCGGCCCGATCTTCTCGTAACTATCCACGTCCACCCTCGGCCCATGCCCCGTCGGCGCATGCGGAAAATCCCGATCGGCAGGCTCGCGCTCATCGAGCCCACCCTCCCACTTCGCCACCACGGTCGCGGCCACCGCATTCCCGATCACGTTCGTCGCCGAGCGCCCCATGTCGAGGAAATGATCCACCGCCAGGATCAGCAAGATCCCAGCCTCCGGGATCTTGAACATCGACAGCGTCCCCGCGATCACCACCAGCGACGCGCGAGGCACCCCCGCGATCCCCTTCGACGTCACCATCAGCACCAGCAGCATCGCGATCTGCTGCCCGATCGGCATGTGGATGCCGTACGCCTGCGCGATGAACAGCGACGCGAACGTCATGTACATCATCGACCCATCGAGATTGAACGAATAGCCGAGCGGCAGCACGAAGCTCGCGATCCGCGGGGGCACGCCGAACCGGTCGAGCGCCTCCAGCGTCCGCGGATATGCCGCCTCGGACGATGCCGCGGAGAACGCCAGAATCAGCGGATCGCGAATATACCGCACCAGCAACCGCGTCCGCGGACCGATCAGCAGGAACGCAATCCCGATCAGCACCGCCCACAGCAGCGCCAGCCCGATATAGAAGCTCAGCATGAAATAACCGAGCTGGCCGAGGATGGTCGGCCCCCGCTCGGCAAGCGTCGCGGTCACCGCCGCAAACACCGCGAACGGTGCGAACCGCATCACATAGTTGGTGATCTGGAGCATCACCGCGACCAGCGCTTCGATCGCCTTGACCAGCGGCGCGGCCTTCTCGCCGACCGCGGTGATCGCGACGCCGACGAACACCGAGAACACGACGATCTGGAGGATCTCGTTGCCCGCCATCGCCGCGATCATCGAATCGGGGACGATGTGCGTGATGAACTTGGCGAGATCGAACGCCGCGCGGTCGACGCCACTCGACGCGGTCGCCGGCGGGATCGCGAGCGCGAGGCCAACGCCCGGCTGCAACACGTTGACGAGGATCAGGCCCAGCGTGAGCGACAACAGGCTCGCGCAGATGAACCAGCCGAGGCTGCGCAATCCGACCCGCCCGAGCGCACCGGTATCGCCCATGTGCGCGATGCCCACGACCAGCGTCGAGAACACCAGCGGCGCGATGATCATCTTGATCAGCCGCAGGAACAGCGTTGTCACGATCGAGAAATAGCCGGCGATGTCCTTCAGCCGTTCGGCGGACTCGGCCGTGCCGTTGTCGATCGACGCGTTCAGGATCCAGCCGACGACCATCCCCGCGACGAGGCCGAACAAGATGTAATAGGTTAGCCGCTTGGCCATTAATCGCTCCCGAGAAGTGCGGACAGGGAAGGGGATTGCGGCGCCCGGGTCAAGGACCCTATCGTCCGGCGATGTCGACCGTACGCCCCAAGCCCGCCTTCAGCCCCTCGCGCCGCGACCTGCTGAGCCTCGCAATCGCGGCCCCGTTGCTGTCGACCACCGCGATCCTCCGCGCTGCCGAGCCGGACCTGTCGGCGCTGTCCGACATCACCGGCGGCACCAGGCCGATCGACGCCACCGAACGCGCCGCGCGGCTGGTCCGCGCGCAATCGCTGATGAAGGCGGCGGGCATCGGCGCGGTGTTGATCGAGCCTGGATCGTCAATGATCTACTTCACCGGCGTCCGCTGGCATACGAGCGAGCGGCTGACGCTGGCGATCCTTCCGGTCGAGGGTGAACCGTGCATCGTCACGCCGTTCTTCGAAGAGCCCTCGGTGCGCGAGACGCTCGCCGTGCCCGCCGAGATGCGCGTCTGGCAGGAGGACGAGAACCCGCTCGCCGTGGTCGCCGGGTTCCTGCGCGACCGCAAGCTCGCCGCGCTGCCGATCGGCCTGGAGGCGGAGGTGCGGTACTTTGCCTATGCCGGACTCGCGCGCGTGCTGCCCGAGGCGAAGATCGTGTCCGCCGACCCGGTCGTCCGCACCTGCCGGATGGTCAAGACCCCCGCCGAGATCGCGCTGATGCAGGCGGCGACCGAGGTCACGCTGGCCGCGTATCGCTGGACGAAGCCGCGCGTCGAGAAGGGCATGACCGGCCCGGAAATCGGCGCGCTCATGAACGCCGCGACCAAGAAACTCGGCGGCGCGCCCGAGTTCGCGCTGGCGCTGATTGGCGAGGCATCCGCCTACCCGCACGGCAGCCGCGAAATCCACCGCGTCGCCGACGGCCAGGTCGTGCTGATGGACTGCGGCTGCACCGTCCAGGGCTATCAGTCCGACATCTCGCGCACCTGGGTGCACGGCGCGGCAACTGCCGACCAGCGCAAGACGTGGGACCAGGTCGCCCGAGGCCAACAGATCGCGTTCGCCGCGGCCAAGATCGGTGCACCCGCCGGCAGCATCGACGACGCGGTCCGGCGGCATTACGAGACGCTCGGCTACGGCCCGGGGTACAAGGTCCCCGGCCTGTCGCATCGCACCGGCCACGGCATCGGCATGGACGGCCACGAACCCGTCAACCTCGTCCGCGGCGAGACGACCAGGCTGGCGGCGGGGATGTGCTTCTCCGACGAGCCGGGGATCTATATTCCCGGCAGATACGGGGTCCGCATCGAGGACTGCTTCCACATGACCGATGCGGGCCCGAAATGGTTCAGCGAGCCGCCTAAGTCGCTGGATGCGCCACTAGGGTAATACTCCAACGAGGCAGTCGCCCTCGCCGCGCACTCCACCACCCCGGCGAAGGCCGGGGCCCAATTGGGGGACGGCGATAACGAAGCGCTGCTCTCCATTATTTCCACCTCTCCAATTGGGCCCCGGCCTTCGCCGGGGTGGAACATCGGGGCGAACGGCCGCTCTTACCTACCTTGTTCTCCCGCGAAGGCGGGAGCTCAGTCTGGATCCCCGCCTTCGCGGGGAAACACGCTATCTTCGTTTCAATGCGATGCGTGCAAGGCAAGCCCCACACCTCCACTTGAGCGAACCGCCCCGCTCGCCTAAGTCCCCGCGCATGACATCGACGAACGACATCCGCCGCGGCTTCCTCGACTATTTCGGATCGCAGGCGCACCAGATCGTGCCCAGCGCGCCGCTCGTGCCGCAGAACGACCCGACGCTGATGTTCGTCAACGCCGGGATGGTGCCGTTCAAGAACGTCTTCACCGGCCTCGAATCGCGCCCCTACACCACCGCGACCTCGTCCCAGAAATGCGTCCGCGCCGGCGGCAAGCACAACGATCTCGACAATGTCGGCTACACCGCGCGCCACCACACCTTCTTCGAAATGCTCGGCAATTTCTCGTTCGGCGACTATTTCAAGGAACAGGCGATCGTCCACGCCTGGACGTTGCTCACGCGCGAATGGGGCCTGTCGCCCGACAAGCTGACCGCCACCGTCTACCACACCGACGACGAGGCGTTCGATCTCTGGAAGAAGGTTGCCGGGCTCCCCGATCACCGCATCATCCGCATCCCGACCAAGGACAATTTCTGGTCGATGGGCGACAACGGGCCGTGCGGGCCCTGCTCGGAAATCTTCTACGACCATGGCGACCACATCTTCGGTGGCCCCCCCGGCAGCCCCGACGAGGACGGCGATCGCTTCGTCGAGATCTGGAACCTCGTGTTCATGCAATACGAGCAGGAGAACGCCGAGATCGTCGGCAACCTGCCCAAGCCCTCGATCGACACCGGCATGGGGCTCGAGCGCATCGCCGCGGTCATGCAGGGCGTCACCGACAATTACGATACGGACACGTTCAAGGCGCTGATCGCGGCGTCGGGCGCGCTGACGCACACCGCGACCGACGGCGCCAACACCGCCAGCCACCGCGTGATCGCCGATCACCTGCGCACCGCCGGCTTCCTGATCGCGGACGGCGTACTGCCCGCGAGCGAGGGCCGCGGCTATGTCCTGCGCCGGATCATGCGCCGCGCGATGCGCCACGCGCACATTCTGGGCGCCAAGCAGCCGCTGATGCATCGGCTGGTCCCCGCACTCGTCACCGAGATGGGCGCCGCGTACCCCGAACTGTCGCGTGCACGCCCGCTGATCGAGGCGACGTTGCAGCAGGAGGAGACGCGCTTCCGCCAGACGCTCGACAAGGGGCTGAAGCTGCTCGACGAAGCGACCACCGGGATGACCGACGGTACGCTGGCCGGCGACGTCGCGTTCAAGCTCTACGACACCTACGGCTTCCCGTACGACCTGACCGAGGACGCATTGCGCGAACGCAACATCGCGGTCGACCGTGCCGGCTTCGACACCGCGATGGCCGAGCAGAAGCGCGCCGCCCGCGCCGCCTGGAAGGGCTCGGGCGCGAAGGCTTCGGACGACATCTGGTTCGACATCGTCGAGCAGACCGGCGGCACCGAATTTCTCGGCTACGCGTCCGATACCGGCGAGGGCGAGGTCGTCGCACTGGTCAAGGACGGCACGCGCGTCGACCACGCCACAACCGGCGATACGGTCTCGATCGTCGTCAACCAGACGCCGTTCTACGGCGAGAGCGGCGGCCAGGTCGGTGACGCGGGCCACATCTCCAACGACAGCGGCCTGCGCGCGAACGTCACCGAGACCTCGAAGCAGCTCGGCCGGGTGTTCGTCCATCACGCGATCGTCGACGCCGGCGAGATCAAGGTCGGCGACCCGGTCAAGCTCCAGATCGACGTCGCCCGCCGCGCACAGATCCGCGCGAACCACTCCGCAACGCATCTCTTGCACGAGGCCTTACGCGAACGCCTCGGCACGCACGTTGCGCAGAAGGGCAGCCTCGTCGCCCCCGACCGCCTGCGGTTCGACTTCTCGCAGCCGGTCGCGATGACCCCCGCCGACATCGCGCAGGTCGAGGCCGACGTGAACGCGCAGGTCCGCGGCAACGGTGCGGTGACGACGCTGCTGATGACCCCCGACGACGCGATCGCGATGGGCGCGATGGCGCTGTTCGGCGAGAAATACGGCGATGAGGTCCGCGTCGTGTCGATGGGGTCGACTGAGGACGGCACCTATTCGATCGAGCTGTGCGGCGGCACGCACGTCACCGCGCTCGGCGATATCGGCCTGTTCAAGGTGGTCGGCGAGGGCGCGGTCTCGAGCGGCATCCGCCGTGTCGAGGCGCTCACCGGCGAAGCGGCGCGCGTGTATTTGACCGGCCGCGACGATCGCCTGCGCGAAGCCGCAGCAGTCCTGAAGTCGACCCCCGACGAGGTCCCGGCGCGCGTCGCATCGCTGCTCGAAGACCGCCGCCGCCTCGAACGCGAACTCGCCGACGCGAAGAAGGCGCTGGCGCTGGGCGGTGGTGGATCGGGCGAAGCGGCAGGACCGGAGCAAGTCGGCGGCGTTGCGTTCATCGGCCAGGTGCTCAACGAGTTCGAGGCCAAAGGCCTGCGCGGCGCGGTCGACGAAGCCAAGCAGCGTCTGGGTTCGGGCGTCGCGATGCTGGTAGCGATCAACGACGGCCGCGCTTCGGTCGCGGTCGGCGTGACGGCGGACCTAGTGGCGAGCCACAATGCCGTCGACCTGCTCAAGATCGCGGTGGCGACGCTGGGCGGGCAGGGCGGCGGCGGCCGTCCCGACATGGCGCAGGGCGGTGGTCCTGACGGAGACAAGGCTGCGGAAGCAGTCGTGGCGGTGCGAGCAAAGCTGGAGGCGGCGGGCGCCTGAAACTCGTCATCGCCGCACGCTAAACCCCAAGCAATGTTCCCCCGCGGACGCGGGGGCCCAGCTAAGTACCGTCAGCGTACGTGGCTCCTAGACCCCGGCCTTCTCGGGGGAACAGGCTGCGCTGATGAAGTCACCCGCTACCACCACCTCCACCCCGGCGAAGGCCGGGGCCCAATTGGCACGTCCGAAGTAACGGAAGGCCGCATTTAGTTACCACCGTCCCCCAATTGGGCCCCGGCCTTCGCCGGGGTGGTGCTAATACTGGGTAAGTGGTTTGCGCGAATAAACGAGGCTCAGCCCCCACGCACCTTCGCCAGCGTAGTCCCAGCGGTAATCGCCTCGATATCCGTCACCAAGTGCAACATCCGCACCCCGCCGCGCGCCATCGCTCGCTCCAGCGCCCCCGCAAAATCCTCCGTCCGAGAAACCGTCTCCGCCCAGCACCCATAAGCCCGCCCCAGCGCGGCAAAGTCCGGATTTCGCAACCCGGTTCCAGACACCCGCCCCGGATACTCCCGCTCCTGGTGCATCCGGATCGTCCCGTACCCGCCATTATCCACGACGATCACCAGCATGTCCGCACCATGCGCAACCGCGGTCGCGAGTTCCTGTCCGTTCATCAGGAAACACCCGTCGCCCGCGAGCGCTACGACCGTCCGCTCCGGATGCCGCAACGACGCCGCAACCGCCGCCGGCACGCCGTACCCCATAGCTCCAGCGGTCGGCGCAAGCTGCGTCCCCGGCCCGGCATACGCCCAGTACCGATGCCACCAGCCTGAGTAATTCCCCGCGCCGTTGCAGATGATTGCGTCCGCCGGCAGCCGCTCGCGCATCGCCGCCACGCACGGCCCAAGGTCCATCACCAGATCGCGCGGCACCGGCGTAGACCACGCAAGCCACTCCGCATGCGCCTCCGATCCGGCAGACCGCGCCGGCAGATCAACCGCCAGCAAAGCCTCAGCAAACTCCGTCATCCCCGCACATACCGCCACATCCGCGCGGTACGCCCGGTGCAACTCGTCGGGATCGGGATGGACGTGGATCAGCCGCTGCCCCAGATGATCGGGGGTGATCAGCGCATAGCCATCGGTCGTCGCCTCCCCAAGCCGCGGCCCGACCACCAGCAGCAGATCCGCCGCCTTCACCCGCTCGACCAGCTTCGGACTAGGCCCATATCCCAGGTTCCCCGCCCACACCGGACAGTCGTTCGGAATGGCATCCTGCCGCCGAAACGCCGCGGCGACCGGAATGCCGTTGCGATCTGCCCAGGTCGAGAACGCCCCGGACGCCGCCACATCCCAACCCGCCCCGCCAACGATCGCCACCGGCCGCTCGGCGGTGGTCAGCAGATCGGCCAGCAAGTCCATCGTATCGGCGTCACACCCCTGCGCCACCCGCTCGACCCGCGGCCGATCGACCGCATCGACTACGTCCAACAACATATCCTCGGGCAACGCTAGCACGACCGGCCCCGGTCGCCCCGACATCGCCGTCGCATAGGCGCGCGCGACATATTCCGGGATCCGCCGCGCATCGTCGATCCGCGCCGCCCACTTCGCGATCGGCGAAAACATCGCCTGGAAATCGATCTCCTGGAACGCCTCGCGGTCGCGCGTGCCGCGATCGATATCGCCCACGAAAAGTATCATCGGCTGCGAATCCTGCATTGCGACGTGCACGCCGATCGACGCGTTGGTCGCGCCCGGCCCGCGGGTCACGAACGCGACCCCCGGCCGATGCGTCAGCGTCCCGTCCGCGCACGCCATGAACCCGACGCCGCCCTCCTGCCGACACACGACAAGGTCGATCGCCGGCGTATCGTGCAACGCGTCGAGCACCGCGAGGAAACTCTCCCCCGGCACGGTGAAAATCCGGTCGCAGCCCTGTGCGACGAGTTGATCGACCAGGATACGGCCGCCGGTGCGTGGTGTGATCATCCCCGTATCCTGCCGTCCGTTGTGCGTGAAGTCGAGAAACGGTTACGCTGACATCGAAGCCGGGACCAACCCGACTCGTCCGGAGAGGATCATGACCGACTTCACCACCGTCGCCGACGGCCTGCGTTTCCCCGAGGGCCCGGTGGCGATGCCCGACGGCAGCATCATCCTCGTCGAGATCGAGCCCGGCCGCATCACGCGCATCGCCCCTGACGGAACGAAAACGACGGTCGCCGAACCCGGCGGCGGTCCCAACGGCCTCGCGATCGGCCCGGACGGCAAGCTCTATTGCTGCAACAATGGAGGGTTCGCATGGCGCGAGACGAACGGCTTCCTTACCCCGCACGGCCAGCCGGACGACTATTCCGGCGGCCGGATCGAACGGATCGACATCGCCACCGGCGCGGTCGAGATACTCTACAAGGACGGCGATTTCGGCTGCGTGCTGCGAGGACCCAACGACATCGTCTTCGATTCGCACGGCGGCTTCTGGTTCACCGACCACGGCAAATCGCGCGACCGCGCCCGCGACATCACCGGCATCTTCTACGCGAAAGCCGACGGGACCCAGCTCGAAGAAGTGATCTTCCCGACCGAAAATCCCAACGGCATCGGCCTCTCGCCGGACGGCACGCGGCTCTACGCGGCGGAGACGTTCACCTGCCGGCTGATGGCGTTCGACATCGTCGCGCCCGGCAAGGTCGCCAGCGCCTCGGGCACGCCGCTCTACCGTCCGGCCGGCTACAAGTTCTTCGATTCGCTCGGCGTCGAGGCATGCGGCAACATCTGCGTCGCAACGATCGGCGAATGCGGTATCAGCGTGATCTCGCCCGCCGGGGAACTGGTCGAGTTCGTCGCGACCGACGATGTGTTCACTACCAACATCTGCTGGGGCGGCGTGGACATGATGGATGCCTACATCACCTGCTCGGGCAGCGGCCGGCTGGTGAAGACGCGCTGGAAGCGGCCGGGGTTGAAGCTGGCGTACTGAGAACGACTCGATCCTCCCTCGCCAGGGGGAGGTGGCGCCGAAGGTGACGGAGGGGGAGGACACGGAGCAGAGGTTTCCCTTTCCTCCCCCTCCGTCTGGCAAGAGCCAGCCACCTCCCCCTAGCGGGGGAGGATCGTGAAAAGTCGATCCGCGCTACGTTGCCGAGCGCCAACCACCGGCTTATGCGAGGCGAAAGACCTGAGGAGGATGCATGGCGAACAAGCGCTACACCGATGCGGCAAAGGCACTCGAAGGCGTGCTGTTCGACGGAATGACGATCTGCGCGGGCGGGTTCGGGCTGTGCGGCATCCCCGAGCGGCTGATCGACGCGATCGAGGCGTCTGGGGTGAAGGACCTGACGATCGCCAGCAACAATGCCGGGATCGACGGGCAGGGCCTCGGCAAACTGCTCCGCTCGCGCCAGGTGAAGAAGATGATCTCGTCCTATGTCGGCGAGAACAAGGAATTCGAGCGGCAATATCTTAGCGGCGAACTCGAGGTCGAGTTCTGTCCGCAGGGCACGCTCGCCGAACGCTGCCGGGCAGGGGGGGCGGGCATCCCCGGCTTCTACACCAAGACCGGCGTCGGCACGCAGGTCGCCGAGGGCAAGGAAACGAAAGTCTTCGACGGCCAGGAATACATCCTCGAACGCGGCATCCGCGCCGATCTCGCGATCATCAAGGGCTGGAAAGCGGACGAAAGCGGCAACCTCATCTTCCGCAAGACCGCGCGCAACTTCAACCAGCCGATGGCGACCGCGGGGAAGATCTGCGTCGCCGAGGTCGAGGAGATCGTCCCCGTCGGGAGCCTCGATCCCGACACGATCCACCTGCCGGGCATCTACGTGAAACGGATGATCGTCGGTGCGCCCTACGACAAGCAGATCGAATTCCGCACCGTCCGCGAGCGGGTATCCGCGTGAAGTCAGGCCTGATGGTTGATCGCAAACGCTCCCCGTTCTCCTGCGAACGCAGGAGCCCAGGGTCACGAGCGTTGCGGGTGGTATCCTGGACCCCTGCGTTCGCAGGGGCACTGGCGCTCCAAGGCTGCGTCAGCGTGTCCGCGCCGACGTCGATCGCAGCGACGCCGACTGTTTCCGCGCCCATCACCGTCGATGGCGTCCCAGCCGGGATGCAGTATCTCTACGCCTCGGGCGAAGCCGCCGCGGTGAGCATTCAAGCCTGGAACGCGCTCGTAGGCTACGTCCGTACGCAACGCGCGCCAACTTCCGTCGTCCTTGCGCCAGGCGCCACTCTCGTTGCCCCGACGTTCACCAACTGCGGCACCAAACCTAAGGCTGCAGTGTTCGACGTCGACGAAACCATCCTCCTCAATCTCGGCTTCGAATACGACGCGTCCTCCGGCCAAGCATGGTCCGATCCCCGCTGGCAGGACTGGGAGCGCACCGGCGTCAAGCAGGTCGCGCCCGTCCCCGGCGCCCTCGCCGCACTCGGCCAACTCCGCGCAATGGGCGTCACGGTGATCTTCAACACCAACCGTTCCGCCGCCAACGCCGCGCAAACTGAGGCCACGATCGAAGCCGCCGGCCTAGGCCCCGCGCGCCACGGCGAGACGCTGTTCCTCGCCGGCGACGACGCGATGGGCTCGAAGAAGGACGGCCGCCGCGAGATGATCGCCGCGAAATACTGCGTCGTCGCGATGGGCGGCGACCAGCTCGGCGACTTCAGCGACCTGTTCAACGCCGGCCAGACCCCCGCCGTGCGCCGCGCCGCGGTCCAGTCGCCCGCGATCGCGGCCAGATGGGGGGCAGGGTGGTTCGTCCTCCCCAACCCCGTCTACGGCACCGCGCTGAAGGGCAACCGCGACGAGGTATTCCCCCCAGCAGTCCGCTGGGCCCCGACAGGAGGCGTACGCTAATGGCCGACCACCCAAACGCGATCGCGCTCGACAAGGGCGCGCAACTCACCAGCGAATCGGTCGAGGTCGCGCGCATCTGGATCACAAACGGCGCCGGCAGCAACGTGCTGATCGACGCGGGCATCCTCGAGGATCCGACCGTGTTCGGCTACCTCCTCGCCGACACGATCCGCCACGCCGCGCGCGCCTATGCGGGCACCTGGGGTCTCGACGAGGACGCCGCGTTGCAGGCGATCGTCGACGGCGTCGGCACCGAGCTCCGTGAACAATTCACGACCATCACCACCATCCAGGAAGGAATGCACTGATGCCCTGGGACCGTAACCAGATGGCCGCGCGCGCGGCGCAGGAACTGAAGGACGGCTATTACGTCAACCTAGGCATCGGCATTCCGACGCTGGTCGCGAACAATATCCCCGACGGCATGACCGTCACGCTCCAGTCCGAGAACGGCATGCTCGGGATCGGCCCGTTCCCGTACGCGGGCGAGGAGGACGCCGACCTGATCAACGCCGGCAAGCAGACGATCAGCGAACTCCCTTCGTCGGTGTATTTCAGCTCGTCGGACAGCTTCGCGATGATCCGCGGCGGGCATATCGATCTGACGGTACTCGGCGCGATGGAGGTCAGCGAAGGCGGCGACATCGCCAACTGGATGATCCCGGGCAAGATGATCAAGGGCATGGGCGGCGCGATGGACCTCGTCGCGGGCGTCAAGCAGATCATCGTCGTGATGGACCACACCGCCAAGGACGGCACGCCGAAGTTCATCCCGTCGTGCACGCTGCCGTTGACCGGCAAGAACGTCGTCGACATGATCGTCACCGATCTGGCGGTGTTCCAGCGCGCGGATCACGACAGCCCGTTCAAGCTGGTCGAGATGGCGCCGGGCGTCACCGCGGACGAGATCGCCGCGAAGACCACCGCGCGCTACACCGCCTGATGCGCTACACCCTCGTCACCGCGAACCGCAATTATTCGAGCTGGTCGTTGCGCCCCTGGGCCTTGATGAAGGCGCTCGGCATCGACTTCGAGGACCGGATCGAGCCGTTCCTGGCGCCCGTGAATTACGAGGCGTTCCGCACTTTCTCGCCGACGGGCCAAGTGCCGGTGCTGATCGACGGCGAGCGGACGGTGTGGGATTCGCTCGGCATCGTCCTCTACCTCGCCGACCGTCACGACGGCGTCTGGCCGGTCGATGCCGAGGCACGCGCGTGGGCGATCTGCGCCACGGCCGAGATGCATGGCGGGTTCTCCGCGCTGCGCAACGAGCGGACGATGAACGTCGGCGTCCGCGTGAGCGCCGCCCCTGGTAGCGACGCGCTCGACCGCGATGTCGCGCGGATCGCTGAACTCTGGAGCAAGGGACTTGACCGGTTCGGCGGCCCCTGGCTCGCTGGTGCCGAATTCGCGGCAGTCGATGCCTTCTATGCGCCGGTCGCGTTCCGAGTGCGGACCTACGGGATCGACGTCGGTGCGGCTGGGCTCGCTTGGGTCGAGCGGATCATCGCGCACCCGGCGATGCGCGAATGGGAAGCGACCGCGCTCGCCGAGACGTGGCGCGAGGAAAGCCACGAGGCCGACCTCGTCGCATGCGGATCGATCACTGCGGACTTCCGCCGCTGATGCGCCGCGCCGTGATCGTCATAGCACTGATCGTCATCCTGATCGCAGGCACCGCGTTCACCGCAGGCCCCGGCACGCTCAGCGTCCTCGACGGCGTGATGGGCGGCGGTCGCGGCACCGCCCGCATCCGCGAAGGCGTCCCGTTCGGCACGCACGGCCAGAAGCTCGACGTCTGGCGCCCATCCGGCGGCGCCAAGACCGGCCTGCCGGTGCTGATCTTCTGGTATGGCGGCGGCTGGGTCCACGGCTCGCGCGGCGCCTACGCGTTCGCGGCGCGCGCCTATGCGAAGGCGGGCTACGTCGTCGTCATGCCCGACTACCGCAAAGTCCCCGACGTGCGCTTCCCCGCCTTCCTCCAGGACGGCGCCGAAGCGGTGAAATGGACCCGCGACCACATCGCAGAGGCTGGCGGCGACCCGAACCGGATCGCCGTCGCCGGCCATTCCGCGGGCGCCTACACCGTGGCGATGCTGACGCTCGACGAGCGCTGGCTGAAGGCCGAAGGCGTCGACCCGCACATCATCAAGGCCGCGGTTGGCCTGTGCGGGCCGTACGACTTCTACCCCTTCACCGCCAAGCGCGCGATCGACGCGATGCAGGGCGCCGCCGACCCGGTGATGACCCAGCCGATCCACTTCGCGCGCGCGGACGCCCCGCCGATGCTGCTGATCACCGCCGGCGACGACACGCAGGTCAAGCCGCACAACGCGATCAACCTCACCGCGCGGCTTAAGGCGCTGGGGGCACCGGTGACGTACATCGATTATCCGGGTCTGAGTCACGAGAATGTCGCGATGGCATTGTCGAAACCGTTCCGCCGTAAGGCGCCCGTGTTGGTCGATAGCGTCGCGTTTCTGAACAAGGCGATGCCCGCGCGGTAATCCATCTTGTTTCCCCGCGAAGGCGGGGACCCAGACTGGGCTCCCGCCTTCACGGGAGAACAAGCTTCCTTGTAGCCTGACGCCCGTCTGAACGATCGAAAATTACATACAACCTTGGCGCCGCACCCCTTTTCGGTTAACGCGTGCTCCATCATGGCCACTCCGCAAACGCTGTACGAAAAGATCTGGGCGGCGCACGTCGTCGAACGCCGCGACGACGGCACCTGCCTGATCTATATCGACCGCCACCTCGTCCACGAAGTCACCAGTCCGCAGGCGTTCGAAGGCCTCCGCGTGGCAGGCCGCAAGGTCCGCCGCCCCGACCTGACGCTCGCCGTCCCCGATCACAACCTCCCGACCACCGCGCGCAAGGACGCCGCCGGTCGCGTCCTGCCGATCGCCGATCCCGAAAGCGCGCAACAGCTCGACGCGCTCCGTCGCAACACTAGCGAGTTCGGCATCGACTATATCGACGCGACCGCCATCGAGCAGGGCATCGTCCACGTCGTCGGCCCCGAGCAGGGCTTCACGCTCCCCGGCACGACGCTCGTCTGCGGCGACAGCCACACCTCGGCGCACGGTGCGCTCGGCGCTTTGGCGTTCGGGATCGGCACCAGCGAAGTCGAGCACGTCCTCGCCACGCAGACATTGCTGTTGTCGCAGGCCAAGACGATGGAAGTCCGCGTCGACGGCGAACTCGGTTTCGGCGTCAGCCCCAAGGACGTCATCCTCGCGATCATCGGTAAGATCGGCGCGGCGGGCGGCACCGGCCACGTCATCGAGTTCACCGGCAGCGTCATCCGCAACATGTCGATCGAGGGTCGCCTGACCATCGCCAACATGTCGATCGAGGCGGGCGCGCGTGCCGGCCTGATCGCACCCGACGACACGACCTTCGCCTATCTGAAAGGCCGGCCGATGGCCCCGACTGGCGAGAACTGGGACAAGGCCGTGACGTGGTGGCGCAGCCTCGCGACCGACCCCGGCGCGACTTACGACAAGTCCGTCGTGCTGGACGCAGCCGATATCGCCCCCGGTCTCACCTGGGGTACCAGCCCCGAGGACGTCGTGCCGATCACCGGAGTCGTCCCCGAACCGTCGAGCTTCGCCGATCCCGCCAAGCAGGCCGCCGCACAGAAGTCGCTCGATTACATGGGGCTGACGGCGGGCACCGCGATGCGCGACGTGCCGATAAAGCACGTCTTCATCGGCAGCTGCACCAACAGCCGCATTGAGGATCTCCGCGCCGCTGCGGCGATCGCGGACGGTCGCCATGTCGCGACCGGCGTGCGCGCGCTCGTCGTCCCCGGCTCGGGCCTCGTCAAGCGCCAAGCCGAAGCCGAAGGGCTCGACCGGATCTTCATCGACGCCGGTTTCGAATGGCGCGAACCGGGGTGTTCGATGTGTCTCGCGATGAACCCGGACAAAGTCCCTGCGGGGGAGCGTTGCGCTTCCACGTCGAACCGTAATTTCGTCGGCAGACAGGGTCCCGGAGCGCGCACGCATCTGGTATCACCTGCGATGGCGGCGGCAGCGGCGGTCACCGGTAAGCTGAGCGACGTCAGAGAGTTGATGGGGGAAAGAGCGTGAAGAAAGTTTTCGTATTGCTGGCGGCTGGCGCAATGCTCAGCGGCGTCGCGGCCTATGTCGCATCGGCGCGTGTGGTTCCGGAGCGCACGGAACAGCGATGACTCCCGTCACGACCGTCTCGGGCCGCGCTTATCCCTGGGGCGCGAAGAACATCGACACCGACGTCATCATCCCGGCGCACTGGCTGAAGACGATCACGCGCACCGGCCTCGGTCGCGGTGCGTTCGAGACGGTCCGCGCGCAACCCGGCAACATCTTCGACGACCCGCGCTACGCCGGGTCGCCGATCCTCATTGCCGGCGATAATTTCGGCTGTGGCTCCAGTCGCGAGCATGCCGCGTGGGCGCTCGCCGACATGGGCATCACCGCGGTCATCGCGCCGAGCTTCTCCGACATCTTCTCTGGCAACGCGTTTAAGAACGGTATCGTCCCCGTCGTTCTGCCGCAGGAGGCGATCGATCGCCTGCTCGAAGTCGCCAAGGATCAGACCGTGACCGTCGACCTCGAGACGATGACCGTCACCACCCCGTTCCAGGACCGCTTCACCTTCGAACTCGACGCATTCCGTCGCCAGTGTCTCATGGAAGGGCTGGACGAAGTCGGCCTGACGCTGGCAAGGGATACCCAGATTTCGAAATTCGAGGAGGCGGTCGCATCGAATCGCCCCTGGACGACGGTGGAGAGCGGGTATGCGAGCATTGGTGTCGAAGGCAGTCGGCGGACCTGAAACTCTGGAAATGGTCGAGCTGCCCGATCTGGTAGCCGGCCCCGGCCAGGTCGTCGTCGCGGTCAAGGCCTGCGCGATCAATTTCCCCGATGTCCTGATCATCGAGGACAAATACCAGTTCAAGCCGCAACGCCCGTTCGCACCGGGCGGCGAGATCGCCGGCACGATCGACTCGATCGGCGAGGGCGTCACCGGTTGGAAAATCGGCGACCGCGTCATCGCGATGCTCGGCCACGGCGGCCTGTGCGAAAAGGTGATCGCCGACCCCGCCAAGCTCTACCGCCTCCCCGAAGGCCGCAGCTTCGCCGAGGGTGCCTCGCTGATCCTCACCTACGGCACGACGATCCACGCACTGCTCGACCGCGGCCACATCGAGGCTGGGCAGACGCTGCTCGTGCTCGGCGCAGCCGGCGGGGTAGGGCTCGCCGCGATCGAACTCGGCAAGGCGTTCGGCGCAAAGGTCGTCGCCGCGGTCTCGTCAGAGGAGAAGGCCGCCGCCGCCAAGTCCGCGGGTGCCGACGAAACGCTGATCTACGCCCGCGCCCCGTTCGACAAAGACCAGTCGAAGGCGCTCGCCGAGCAGTTCAAGGCCGCGGTCGGGCGCGACGGCGCGCACGTGATCTACGATCCGGTCGGCGGCGACTATGCCGAGCCTGCGCTGCGATCGATCGCCTGGGAGGGCAAGTATCTCGTCGTCGGTTTCCCCGCCGGCATCCCGAAACTCCCGCTCAACCTGACGCTGCTCAAAAGCTGCGACGTGTGCGGCGTATTCTGGGGGGCGTTCGCGGCGCGTGATCCAAAGGCGAACCAGGCGCACATCGAAACGCTGTTCGATCTGTGGGAAGCGGGAAGGATCGCGCCGCGCGTAACCGAGACATTTGCATTCGAGGACGGCGGCAAGGCCATCGCGAAGATGGCCGCTCGTGGTGCTATCGGGAAACTCGTCGTAGAGGTCGGCTGAGTACAGCCGCCTCTACAGGGGGTTCAAAACACGTTATACGCAACGGTGGCGATCGCCCCCCACATCGCTATCGACGCGAAAATTCCGTAGGCAAGCCCGTGCACGACCGGCGGTGTAGCGCGCGTCTTGGCCACGGAAACGGATGTCGGCTGGGATAGCGTCGTCATATCACTCTCCTATCCGTGCACTGTGTCACGTGATCGACTTATATATCGTTACAACCAGACCATAGTTCCAGTAGTTTTTGTACGTTTTCGTCGATTGTTGCGCGGGGGCTCCGTCCGACCTATCTCGGGGCCCACGACGAGACTGAACGGGGACCCGCGACATGACCACTTTCGACGACCGCGAACGCGCCAGCGAGGCGAATTTCGCGCGCGAGGAAGAGATGGCCTTCCGGATCACCGCGCGCCGAAATCGCCTGCTCGGGGGATGGGCGGCGCAGGAAATGCAGCTGACCCCTGAAGAGACGGACGCCTATGCGACTGCGCTCGTGCATGCCGACATGGAAGGCGGCGGCGACGACGATGTCGTGCGAAAACTGGTCGGCGACCTGACCGCGGCCGGTCTCGACCATGACGAGGCCACCGTCCGCCGCGCGCTGGCGCAGCAGATGATCGAGGCGCGTCGCCAATTGCTGGAGTCGCATTGATATGCCGATGGCTGCCAACGATATCGAAGCAATGATCAAGGACGCGATCCCCGATGCCCAGGTCGAGATCACCGATCTCGCGGGCGACGGCGATCATTATGCCGCCAAGGTCACCGCCGCCAGCTTTGCCGGGATGAGCCGGGTGAAGCAGCACCAGGCCGTCTATGCCGCGCTCGGCGGTCGGATGGGCGGCGTCCTGCACGCACTACAGCTTACGACCGCAATCTCCTGAGGACCGAAGACATGACCGACGATTCCAACGCCCGCATCGACGCCCTGGTAAAAGCCAGCCCGGTAGTCCTGTTCATGAAGGGCAGCCCGCTGTTCCCGCAGTGCGGCTTTTCCAGCCGCGCGATCGCGATCCTCAACCATCTCGAGGTCGAGTTCGAGAGCGTCGACGTGTTGCAGGATCAGGGCATCCGGCAGGGTATCAAGAGCTATTCCGACTGGCCGACCATCCCGCAGCTTTACGTCGATGGCGAATTCGTCGGCGGCTCGGACATCATGATGGAAATGTATGAGAGCGGCGAGCTGGCGCAGTTGTTCGAGACGCAGAAGGCCAACTGATCAAGGCACCGGGTGGGTGGATCGACGCGAGACCGGAAGGGAAAGCGGTCGATCCACCCTGTGAACGCGTTCGCGTTCGGTGACGGAGCAGCAGTTGCATGGCCTGTGCCACAACCCGCCGTTCGCAGTTTTGGCGACGTTCGATAGTTAACTCAGGTTTGGCCCGACGTCGGCCTGTAAGAGTTTCCGACAGCTCTCCGCGACTAACGAGGTCTTGCCATCGCCGCGTCGAGCCGCCATTTCGCATCCATGGCTGAGCATCCGACCGGTATCCCGATCCAGCTCGAGCCGCTCGTCGTTCGCGTGCTCGCGCCCAACGCTTCCCCCTACACCTATACGGGTACGCAGACGCATATCGTTGGCACGACTGATCTTGCCGTGATCGATCCCGGTCCAGATGATCCCGCGCATATCGACGCGCTGCTGCGCGTGATCGACGGGCGGCCGGTCGAGGCGATCGTCGTCACGCATCACCACCGCGACCATAGCCCCGCCACGCGTCCGCTCCAGTCGCTCATTGGCGCCTCGATCGTCGGCGCTGCGCCGTTCGACCTCGCCGACGCGGGTGCGCGCGCAGACGCGTCGTTCGATGTCGCCTACGCACCCGATCGCGTTCTCTCCGAGGGCGATACCGTTACTGGCGAAGGCTGGACGCTGGAGGCGATCGCGACGCCTGGCCACACCTCGAACCATCTCGCCTACGCGCTACCCGAGACGAAGGCGCTGTTCTCCGGCGATCACGTCATGGGCTGGTCCACGACGATCGTCTCGCCGCCCGACGGCAATATGACGGCGTACATGGCCAGCCTCGAAAAGCTGATGGGGCGCGACGACCGCGTCTATTATCCCGGCCACGGCGAGGCGATCGACAAACCGCAACGGCTCGTCCGCGGCATGCTCGGCCACCGCAAGCAACGCGAGGGGCAGATCCTTCGCCTGCTTCGCGAAGGCGCGTTGGCGATCCCGGCGATGGTCGAGCGCATGTATGTTGGTCTCGGCGCGCAACTCGTGCCCGCCGCCGAACGATCGGTGCTGGCGCATCTGTACGACCTGCAAACCAGCGGACTGGTTATTGAGGAAGGCGAGACATGGCGAACGACAGCGTGACCGAACCCGTACGCAAGAGCGGGGTGGCCCCGTTCCTGGCAAAGGCCGTCGGAATCGTCTTGATTCTCGTCCTCGCGGGGCTGCTCGTGCTCTGGGGGGTGCAGCGCTACGTCAGCGACCGGCTCACGCCCGATCCGACGACGATCGCCAGCGCGAGCCTCGAAGGACTGCGCGAGCAGAACCGGCTCTCCGCGTTCGCCGCGCGCTACGTCGCGGTCGTCACCTCGAAGCAATCGCAGCTCGGCTTCACGACCGAAAAGACGCTGATCATGCCCGGGATGGTCCGGTACGAAGTCGACATGGCCAAGCTGACCCAGTCGGATGTCGCGTGGGACGGCACTTCGAAGACGCTGTCCGTGCGCTTGCCCGCCGTCGAAGCCGATGGCCCGCAGGTCGATCTGAACGCGGTGCGCGAATATGGCTCGGGCGGCGTGCTGACGACCTTCACCGATGCCGAAAAGCGCCTCGACGCCGCCAACCGCCGTGCGGGCCAGATCGAACTGATCCGCCAGGCGCGCGAGCCCGCGATGATCAAGCTCGCGCGCGACGCCACCCGCCGTGCGGTCGAACGGAGTTTCGCGATGCCGCTGCGGGCTGCCGGAATCGACGCGACCGTCGCGGTCCGCTTCGCCGACGAGCCGACCGCGAATACCGAACGCTGGGACACCTCGCGCTCGCTGCAGGACGTGCTAGGGAATCGTCGCTAGAAGACGGGCGCTAAACTCGGGATACGACCATGGAATTGAAGCAGAACTTCGCCGGCATCGACATACGCGCCGAGATCGAGCGGCTCCGCAAGGAAAAGAACGCCGTCATCCTCGCGCATTATTATCAGAAGCCCGAATTGCAGGATTTGGCCGATTTCGTCGGCGACAGTCTCGACCTGTCGCGCAAGGCGGCTGCGACTGACGCCGACGTCATCGCCTTCTGCGGCGTACGGTTCATGGCCGAGACCGCCAAGATCCTGTCGCCCGACAAGATCGTCGTGCTTCCCGACATGGACGCCGGGTGCAGCCTCGAGGACAGCTGCCCGCCCGAGCAGTTCGCCGCCTTCCGCGCGAAGCACCCCGATCACATCGCGCTGACCTACATCAACTGCTCGACCGAGGTGAAAGCGCTCTCCGACATCATCGTCACGAGTTCGTCGGCGGACACTATCCTCGCGCAGATCCCACCCGAGCAGAAGATCATCTTCGGCCCCGACCGCAACCTGGGCGGTTACCTCGCGCGGAAGACCGGCCGCGACATGCTGCTGTGGCCGGGCGTGTGCATCGTCCACGAGGCGTTCAGCGAGACCGAGCTGATGAAGCTTAAGGCGCAGCATCCCGGCGCGCCCGTCGTGGCGCATCCCGAATGCCCGCCGATCATCCTCGATCACGCGGATTATGTCGGCTCGACGCGCGGCATCCTCGATTATGCGCTCGCGATGCCCGGCGACACGCTGATCGTCGCTACCGAGCCGCACATCATCCACCAGATGGAAAAGGCGCTCCCGAACAAGCGCTTCATCGGTGCGCCGGGTGCGGACGGCAACTGCAACTGCAATATCTGTCCGTACATGGCGCTCAACACGCTCGAAAAGCTGTACGTCGCGCTACGCGATCTCTCGCCGCGGATCGAGATCGAGGAGGGCCTTCGTCTACAGGCAAAGAAAAGCCTCGACCGCATGCTGTCGATGGCATCGAATACCGTGGGGAAGGGTGATCTCGGGCCGAAGTGAAGGCCCGTTTCGGTTGGTCGTCGATCGGGCTGGATGATGCCAGCCCGACGCGGTCAGATCACGAAGCGTTAAGATCAGGGGGCGCTCAGAGCGCCGGGACGTCGGCACCGCTCAACTGGGCGAGTGCCTGGTCGATATGAATGGCAGCCAGCGGCAGCTGTAGCGTGTCGGCCAGCGTAAGAGCTTCGTCCAGCAGGGCATGCAGGCGTGCGGTATCGGCCATCGTGGTGGTGGGCATAAGAATATCCTCGGTAGTGATCGGCAAACCCTCGACGTCTCGAATGGTTCCTATATCGGAAAAATAATTCGATGAGTCGAATGAACCGTGAAGTCACTGTTCCGACCGTCTCTTTTTTGGCACCGCGCGCCGAGCATATTTTCGACGAACAATCCGGAGACGACAGGTGAAGACAGCATTGCCCGAGTCGTTCGATATCGACGCCTTCGTCGCGGCAACGCTGGCAGAGGATCTCGGCACGATCGGCGACATAACCTCGGCCGCAGTGATTCCCGCCGACGCACGGTTCACCGGGGTGATGGACAGCCGCGATCCGATCGTCGTCGCCGGGCTCGATCTCGCCGACGCGTTCTTCCGCGCGCTGGACCCGGGCGTGCGGATCGAACGCCTCGTCCGCGACGGGCAGCAGGTGACGGCCGGCACCGAACTCATGCGGCTCGAAGGGGCAGGGCGCGCGATGCTGACGGCAGAGCGATCCGCGCTCAACACCGTCCAGCATCTGTCGGGAATCGCGACGATGACGCGCGCGTATGTCGACGCGATCGCGGGCACGGGCGCGATCCTGCTAGACACGCGCAAGACGATCCCGGGCCTCCGCGTACTGGAGAAATACGCGACGCGGATGGGCGGCGCACAGAACCACCGCATGGGTCTGTGGGATGCGGCGATGATCAAGGATAATCACGTCGCGGTTGCCGGCGGCGTTGCCGAGGCGGTCCGGCGCGCCAAGGCGGCGGGGATCGCGCAGATCATCGTCGAGGTCGACCGCATCGACCAGATCGAACCGGCGCTGGAAGCGGGCGCAACGCACCTGCTGCTCGACAACATGCCGCCCGCGATCTTGCGCGAGGCGGTGACGCTCGTCGCCGGTCGTGTCCCCACCGAGGCATCGGGCGGTGTCAATCTCGACACCATCCGCGCGATTGCTGAATCCGGCGTGACCTATGTGTCGGTCGGCCGCTTGACGCAGTCGGCGCCCGCAGCAGATATAGGGCTGGACTTCGCGACCGTCGAATAGCTCCGCCAGATCCGGCGCGGGCCTTCGGCTGGCCAGGTCAGGGAGTAGGACCATGATCAGGCCGGTTGCCATCGTTCGCTACGAGCGCCTCTATTGGGCGGCGTTCATACTGGATACGATCGTCGCGGCGATGACCTGGACGCAGCGCGAGGCGATCGTCACCGCCTATCCGGTACTCGCCAAGGCGACGTGGATTTTGCCGACGTTCCAGGCGATCGGGATCGCGGTGACGGTGCTGCTCTGGTACTTCACCGCGCGTGCGCCGAGCGTCGTCGCGAAATGGGTGGTCGTGATCCTCGCGGCCTTGTCGACCTGGGCCGCCGTCCAGGCGCTTGCGACGCTCGCGACCGGAAGTGCGATTGTCGGCACCGCATCGATCCTCTCGCTCATCGCAGAAGCACTCTACGTCGCCGCCGCCGTCCACCTCTTCCGGCCCGGCAGCAAAGCCTGGTTCGGTCAGGACGACGACGCCGATTTCGACACGGATACCGACAGAGGAAACGTCGCATGATCTCCAGGCTGACCCTCGCCGCCGTCGCGATCGCACTGCCGAGCGTCGTGCAGGCGCAGGCTTATCAATGCTCGACTCCCACGTCGGTCGAGCGCGTCCGCCCGGACCTGCCGTCGGAGAGCCAGCCGAAGCGCGATATCCCGATCGGCAGCTATACGCTCGCGATCACCTGGGCGCCGCAATATTGCCGTGAGAATGGCGATCGGACGGGCTCGACCTTCCAGTGCGGGGCGGGGAATCGGTTCGGCTTCACGCTGCATGGGCTCTGGCCGGACGGGGTCGGCAAGGACTGGCCGCAATATTGTCATGACGCCGAGTTCGTACCGCCTCCGGTGATCCGTGCGCATCTCTGCACGACGCCGTCCGCGCAGTTGCTCCAGCACGAATGGGCCAAGCACGGCACCTGTATGCCCGGCTATCGTCCGGCGAAGTATTTCAACCAGTCCGCCGGGTTGTACGGTAAGCTTCGCTATCCGGACATGGACGCGTTGTCGCGTGCGCCACTGACTGCAGGCCGGTTCGCGGCTGAGATGACGGGCGTGAACCCCGGCCTGAAGGCTGACATGATGCGGGTTACCGCGACGAAGCAGGGCTGGCTCGACGAGGTCTGGATCTGCCTGGATCGCCGCTTTCGGTATCGTCGTTGTCCGGTGCATCAGGGCGGGCTGAACCCGAGCGCACCGCTTCAGATCTGGCGTGGGAGTCGGTAGTCTAGACGAGGTAGGTGGCCGCTAAATAAGCATGGCACGGGTAAATCAGCATGGTACGGGAGCCCACCCCACATCCCGTTCGTGCTGAGTAGCGACCGAGTAGCTCCGTCAGGAGCGTATCGAGGGCGCGTATCGAAGCATGGGTCTCACGCGCCAACCTGTCCTTCGATCCGCCGTCTCGATACGCTCCGTTGGAGCTACTCGACGGCTACTCGGGACGAACGGGAGATGGGCGGGCGAACGCCCTCTACCGCCGGTCCCTCAACCAAACCAACACCGCCGCCAACACGCCAACGCCCGTCCCAACCAGAAACCCCGGCGTCGCCTGCCCGATTGCAAACCCCACCCCCGCACCACCCAGCATCCCCAGCGCGACAAGGAACCCGCCCGCAGCGCTCGGGTCCTTGTGGGGGGGCAGGGTGTCGCGGGAAGTCGGTTCGGCCATCGCCATGTCCTGCCACGCGCAGCCATGGGACGCCAGCCACACGCCACATCTGATCCGCCGCCCGGACGAAACGTGGCGGAAATACGGCGTTAGATACTGTTCCGCAACGACAAGCCCGGCTAGGAGCCGGACATGGTGTTCCGCGTCGGGCGAGCCGGGCCGGCCGCCGCCTTTTTCGTTCTGACGACAGCGGGTGCCCTACCTTGCGCGGGCATACGTGCCGCAGGAGCACAAACCGCGCCCGTGCCGGCGCAAACGCAAGCAAGCTCGACCGCCGACACACCGATGTCGCTCGACCCCAATTCGCCGCTCGCCCCGCTCCCCGACATCGGCGTCGCCTGGCCCGATCTCGCGACGTCGCCAATGGACCCGGCCGCCACCGTCGCCGCGGTCGATGCCAATGCGGAGAGCCGCTACGCCTGGCGGATCGACGGCATAGACGGGGTCAACGACGCGCTGCTGCGACAGCGGTTCGCGCAGCTATCGACGCTCGACGCGAACGACCACCAGGCCGCCAACGCCGCGCAACTCGATCGCCGCGCCCGCGAAGATGCCGACCTGCTCAACAGCCTGCTCCGCGCGGAAGGCTATTATGACGCCAACGTCGTCACGCGCGTCGAGCCGGGTGCCAAGCCGATGGTCGTGCTCTCGGCCACCCCCGGCACGCTCTACAAGTTCAAGGGCGTGACGATCGATGGCATCGCCGCGGCAGGCGACAAGGCACCGGGGCTGACGACTGCGTTCGGGATCAAGCCCGAAGACCCGGTCAATTCCGATGCGATCGTTGCGGGGCAGGCCAAGCTGACGACGCAGATCGGGCGCGAGGGCTTTCCGTTCGCCAAGGTCGGCGATCCGGCCATCGTCGTCGACCACGCCACCCGCACCGCGACGCTCGACCTGTCTGTCCAACCCGGCGGTGCGCGCAAGTTCGGACAGGTCGTCGCGCTACCCGGCAATCGGGTGTTCGGCGCGGACCATGTCGCAGAGATCGCGCGCTTCTCGCCCGGCGACCTGTACGATGCCGCCAAGCTCGACGACCTCCGCCGCGCGCTGATCCAGACTAGCCTCGTCTCCGCGGTCGATCTTAAACCGGTGCAAGGCGCGACACCCGATACCGTCGACATTGCCGTAAAGCTTGATCGCGCGCCGCCGCACACCGTCGCGGGCGAACTCGGCTACGGCACCGGCGAAGGCGCGCGGGCGGAACTCAGCTGGACGCACCGCAACCTGTTCCCGCCCGAAGGCGCGCTGACGCTGCGCGGGGTTCTGGGAACGCAGGAACAGCTCGGCTCGGTCGTCTTCCGCCGCAACAACTTCAAGGCGCGCGACCGTGTGCTGACGCTTCAGGCGTCCGCCGCGCATACCAACCGCGACGCCTACGACGCGAAGACCTATTCGCTCGCGGGTACGCTGGAGCGCCAGACCAACATCTTCTTCCAGAAGACCTGGACATGGTCCGTCGGTGCCGAACTGCTCGCGTCGGACGAGCAGGATGTGATCCTCTCGACCGGCGCTCCACGGCGCCGCACCTTCTTCATCGGTGCGCTGCCGACCAGCCTCAATTACGACGGCTCGGACGATCTGCTCAACCCGACCAAGGGCTTCCGCCTCGGCGGCCGGATCAGCCCCGAAGTGTCGCTGCAAGGCTCGGTATTCGGTTATGCCCGCACCCAGTTTGACGGCAGCGTGTACCAACCATTCGGTGACCGCGTTGTCCTCGCCGCGCGCACCAGGCTCGGCACCATCGTCGGCGCCCCACGCGATCAGGTCGCGCCGTCACGCCGCTTCTACGCCGGCGGCGGCGCGTCGGTGCGCGGCTATGGCTACCAGTCGATCGGCCCGCGCGATCCCAACAACGACCCGATCGGCGGCCGCAGCCTCACCGAATTCTCGATCGAGGCGCGCGTCCGCGTTCTGGGCAGCTTCGGCATCGTGCCGTTCCTCGACGCGGGCAATATCTACACTTCGCCGCTGCCGAAGTTCACCGGGCTGCAATACGGCACGGGGATCGGCGTTCGCTATTATTCGAACTTCGGCCCGATTCGGCTCGACGTCGGCACACCGATCAACCCGCAGCCCGGCGACAGCCGCATCGCCGTCTACGTCTCGCTGGGGCAGGCGTTTTGACCGAGGACCTTCCCGCACCGAAGCGTCGGATAGCCTGGTGGCGCTGGATCGTCGGCGCGGTCCTGGGGCTTCTCGCGATCGTCGGAGCGGCGTTGCTGATCGTCGACACCGATGTCGGCCACCGTTTCGTCGCGGACCGCATCGCGGCGATCAAGACCGCGAACGGACTGCGCTTCACGGTCGGTCGGATCGACGGCTCGCTGTACGGCGACACCCGCCTGACCGATCTCCGCGTGTACGATCTCGAAGGGTTGGTCTTCCAGGCGCCCGACGTCACGCTCGACTGGTCGCCGTTCGATTGGTTCTCGAACCGCCTGAGTATCCGCCGGCTGATCGTCGATCGCGCGATCCTGACGCATACCCCGCGCACGCGCCCGTCGAAGACGCGCGGCCCGATCCTGCCCGACTTCGACATCCATATCGGCAAGCTTTCGGTCGGCCGCCTCACGCTGGCCAAGCGCGTGCTCGGGACCGAGCGGATTGGGACGCTCGAAGGCCGCGCGGACATCCGCTCCGGCCGCGCACTCGTCGACCTCAAGGCCCGCGTTGCCGGCAGCGACGACCTGAAGCTCCGGATCGACGCCGAGCCCGCCCGCGACCGCTTCGACCTCGACGTCGCCGCAAAGGGGGCTGCGGGCGGCGTGCTCGCGCGGATGGTCAAGGCGAAGGGCCCGGTCGCGGTCGCGGTCGCGGTCACCGGCGACGGCAGCTGGGCGAAGTGGAACGGCCGCGCGAACGGCATCGTCGGCACGACGCGAGTCGTCGATCTCGCGCTCGCGCAGGTCGCCGGCCGCTACACGCTGTCGGGCACGCTCGCGCCGTCGTCGCTGCTGAAGGGCCGGCTGCAACGGCTGACCGCACCGCGCATCCTCGTCAACGGCAGCGCCGGGTTCGCCAACCGCCGCCTCGACGGCCAGCTCTCGCTGCGCACGCCCGCGCTGGCCGTCGACACGACCGGCATCATCGATCTCGCCGCCAACGCCTACCGCGACGTGCGGATCAAGGCACGACTGCTCCGACCCCCCGCGCTGTTCAACAACATGACCGGCAACATGGTCGAGCTTCGCGCGATCCTCGACGGCCCGTTCGCGACCGCCGCGTTCGACTACCGCCTCGATGCCAGCCGCTTCGCGTTCGACCAGACCGGGTTCGAGAACGCGCACGCCGCCGGCAAGGGCCGCCTGTCCGCGGCACCCGTAACCGTCCCAATCCGCTTCACCGCCGCGCGTGTGACTGGCGTTGGCACCGTCGCGGGCGGGATCCTGCGCAACCTGTCGGTCGACGGACTGCTCCGCGTGACGCCGACGCTGCTCACCGGCGACGCGCTCAAGCTCCGCTCGGACAAACTCACCGGCAGCATCAATCTCGCGGTCGACCTGCGCAACGGCCAGTTCGAGGTCGGCATCAACGGCGGGCTCGGCCGCTATCTGATACCCGGTCTCGGCATCGTTGACGTGAAATCGACCTTACGTGTCGTCCCCGGCCCGAACCGCCACGGCACGCGCGTGATCGGTCAGGGCAGCGCGCAGATTGTGCGGCTCGACAACGCGTTCTTCCGCAGCCTCGCGGGCGGACTGCCGCGGATCACCACCAACCTCGAACGCACCACCGACGGGGTGATGCACTTCACCAACCTCGTGCTGACCGCGCCGCAAATCCGGCTGACCGGCAACGGCTATCGGCGGCGCGACGGGACCTTCCATTTCGAGGGCGGCGGACGCCAGCAGACTTACGGCCCGGTGACGCTGAAACTCGACGGCCAGATCGAGAAGCCGACGCTCGATCTCGTCTTCGCCAGCCCGAACGCGACGCTCGGGCTGTCGAACGTCCGCGCGCATCTCGATCCGACGCCGCAGGGTTTCGCGTTCACCGCAGCGGGCGGATCGCGGCTCGGGCCGTTCACCACCAACGGCGCGATCCTGTTGCCGCCGGGCGCCGGTGCGACGATCACCATCGCCGCGCTGAACGTAGCCGGCACCAAGGCGAGCGGGAACATCGCGGTCGTCGATGGCGGCTTCAACGGCGCGCTCGCGGTTGCCGGCGGCGGCATTTCGGGCGAACTCCTGTTCCGCCCGGTCGGCCAGATCCAGCGCGTCGAAGGGCATCTCGCCGCAAAGGCCGCGACGCTCGACGGCATCGCGCTGCGCCAGGGCAAGCTCGATTTCGTCACGTTGCTCGATCCCGCCGGCACCTCGATCGAGGCGACCGCGACCGGCCTCGGCCTGCGCCGCGGCACGTTCAGCCTCGCGCGGTTCAACGGGTCCGCGTCGCTGCGCGGCGGCGTCGGCACGATCAAGGCATCGATCGCCGGCTCCCGCGGCCGGGCGTTCGATATCCAGAGCGTCACGCAGGTGACCGCCACGAGCTACGCGATCTCCGCGCAAGGCACGCTCGACGGCCGCCCGCTGAAACTGCTCACGCCGGCGGTTTTGACCCAGGAAGACGATGGCTGGCACCTCGCGCCGACCAAGCTCAGCTTCTCGGGCGGCGAGGCCCAGGTCGGCGGCCGCTTCACTGCCGCCAGCACCGCGATCGACGCCAGCCTGACGCGCATGCCGCTCGCGATCCTCGACATCGCTTATCCTGGCCTCGGTCTCAGCGGCAGCGCGTCGGGCAGCTTCACGATCGCGACCGCAAATGGTGCAGCCCCGACCGGCAAGGCGAACGTGACGATCCGCGGGCTCAGCCGCGCCGGCCTCGTCCTCTCGTCGCGCCCGATCGACGTCGGCATCGCGGCGGTGCTCTCCCCCGACAAACTCGGCCTGCGCGCCGTCATCGCATCGGCCGGCAAGACCATCGGCCGCGCCCAGGTCCAACTCGCGCCGCTGGGGCAGGGGGACTTGGCCTCCCGAATCAGCAACGCCCGCCTGTTCGGACAACTGCGGTACAGCGGCCCGGCCGACACGCTCTGGCGCCTCACCGGGGTCGAGCTGTTCGACCTGTCCGGCCCGGTCGCGATCGGCGCGGACGTCGTCGGCACGCTTGCCAACCCGACCCTGCGCGGCGTCGTCCAGGCCAACGGCGCGCGGATCGAGAGCGCGACCACCGGCACCGTCCTCACCAACGTCCAGGCGACCGGGCGCTTCGGTGGCTCGCGGCTCGTGATAGACCGGTTCGGCGCGGACGCGGGCAAGGGCGGCCGCGTCACCGGCACCGGTCAGTTCGAATTCGCCGCCGCCGCCGGGATCGGCCTCGACCTCGCGCTACAGGCCGACAAGGCGGTGATGATCAACCGCGACGACATCGGCGCGACCGTGACGGGGCTGCTGACGTTCAAGTCGAACGGCTCGGGCGGCACGATCGCCGGCGACGTCGTGCTCGACAAGAGCCGCTATCGCCTCGGCCAGGCCACCGCGGCCAGCGCGGTGCCCCAGCTCAACATCCGCGAAATCAACCTGCCCGACGGCGGCGAGGAAGTCGCTACCCCGACCAAGCCCTGGACGCTGGCGATCAAGGCCCGCGCGCCGAACCAGGTGATGGTCAGCGGCCTCGGCCTCACCAGTGAATGGTCGGCCAACCTCCAGATCGCCGGCCAGCCCGAGAACCCTGCGATCACCGGCCGCGCCACGCTGATCCGCGGCGACTACGAGTTCGCGGGGCGGCAGTTCGAGTTGGCGCGGGGCATCATACGCTTCGACGGTCAGGTCCCGGCGAACCCCGCTTTGGATATCGAGGCGAATGCGGACTCGACGGGCCTGAGCGCATCGATCCGCGTCACCGGCTACGCGTTGAAGCCCGAGATCGGCTTTACCAGCACGCCAGCGCTGCCCGAGGACGAGCTCCTCTCGCGGCTGTTGTTCGGCACCTCGATCACCAACCTGTCCGCGCCCGAGGCTCTCCAGTTGGCCGCGGCGGTCGCGGCATTGCAGGGCGGCGGCAGCGGTCTCAACCCGATCAACGCGGTGCGCCGCGCCGCCGGACTCGATCGCCTCCGCATCCTCCCCGCCGATCCGCAGACCGGGCAGGGCACCTCGATCGCGGCGGGCAAATACGTCACGCGGCGGCTGTATGCGGAGATCGTCACCGACGGGCAGGGCTATTCCGCCACGCAGGTCGAGTTCCAGGTTACCCGCTGGCTGTCATTGCTGTCGAGCATCTCCACGCTCGGCCGCCAGAGCGCCAACGTCCGCGTGTCGAAGGATTATTGACGGATGATCGCGCACGCCGGTTTCGCTAGGAAGAACGCATGAAGCCCGTCATCTTCGGCCTGTCCGGCCCCGTAATCACCCCCGCCGAGCGCGCATTCTTCGCCGAATGCGAGCCGGCCGGCTACATCCTGTTCAAGCGCAACATCGTCGACCGGGCGCAGGTGCGCGCGCTGACGGACTCGCTCCGCGCGCTGGCTGGACGCCAGGATCTGGCGATCCTGATCGATCAGGAGGGCGGGCGTGTGGCTCGGATGGGGCCGCCCGAATGGCCCGAATTCCCGGCAGGCCCGGTGTTCGATGCAGCCTATGAACGCGCGCCAATGACCGCGATCCACGCGGCACGTGCCAACGCGCAGGCGCTCGGCGTGATGCTCAGCGAGGTCGGGATCACCGTCGACTGCCTGCCGCTGCTCGACGTGTCGCAGTCGGACACCACCGAAGCCGTCGCCTCGCGGACGTTCGGCTCCGACCCCATGCGCGTCGCAGCCCTCGGGCGCGCAACGCTCGAAGGGCTGGCCGAAGGCGGCGTGGTCGGTGTCGTCAAGCACATGCCCGGCCACGGCCGCGCGAAGGTCGACACGCACCATCACCTCCCGACCGTCACTGCGACCGACGCCGACCTCGAGATCGACCTCGAACCGTTCCGCACGCTCAACCAGGCGCCGATGGGCATGACCTCGCACATAGTCTTCGACGCCTGGGATGCCGACCGCCCCGCGACGCTCTCGCCGATCGTGATCGACGAGATCATCCGTCGACGGATAGGCTTCGACGGCCTGCTGATGACCGACGACATCGACATGAAGGCGCTGTCGGGCACCGCCGGCGACAAGGCGGCGGGCGCGATCGCCGCCGGGTGCGATCTGGTGCTCGATTGCTGGGCGCGCATGGACGAGATGGTCGAGATCGCCGGGCGGCTTGGCGAAATCTCGGAAGCGTCGCGCGCGAGGCTCGATCGGGCAATGAAGTCGGTCGGCGCGGCCAAGGGTGATTTCGCGGAACTGACCGCAACGCGCGATGCGCTGTTGGCGCGCGCATGACCTGATTTGGTACGAGTAGCGCGCGTCTTTTCTCGCACCTCCCCGGCGAAGGCCGGGGTCCAATTGGAGAGGTCGCGGTAACGGGGCGCGATCCTCCGTTACCACCGTCCTCCAATTGGGCCCCGGCCTGCGCCGGGGTGGTGTTGGTGAAGGGACATCCCGTTCGTGCTGAGTAGCTGCTGAGCTTGTCGAAGCGGCGTATCGAAGGACAGGTTGGCGCGTGGATCCCGGGCTTCGACACGCACCTTCGGTACAGCTCTAATGAGTCTGCTCAGCACGAACGGAATGGGTTGAACGGTTGCGAACCCCGCGATCACCCCAACCCCCGAGCCCGCTCGTCCCCCCGCAAAGTCAGCACCTCGACCCCGTCGCGCGTCACCGCCACCGTATGTTCGAACTGCGCCGAAAGCTTGCCGTCGTCGGTCACTACGGTCCAACCGTCATCCTCGGTCGACACCTTGCGCGTCCCCTGGTTGATCATCGGCTCGATCGTGAACACCATTCCCTCGCGCAGCGTCATGCCGGTCCCGGCGCGCCCGAAATTGAGCACCTGCGGCTCCTCGTGCATCTCGCGGCCGATGCCGTGCCCGCAATAGTCGCGCACCACCGCATAGCCGTGCTTCTTCGCGTGCCGCTCGATCGCGAAGCCGATATCGCCAAGATGCGCGCCCGCCCGGACCTGCCGAATGCCCTGCCACATCGCCTCCTGTGCGACCCGCACGAGGCGCTTCGCGGCGGGCGGAACGGTGCCCACCATATACGTCTTGCTCGAATCGGCGATGAAGCCGTTCTTCTCCAGCGTGATGTCCAGATTGACGATGTCGCCGTCACGGATGACGTCGCGTAGGTTCGGCACGCCGTGACAGACGACGTGATTGATCGAGCTGTTCAGGACATATTCGAAGCCATATTGCCCCTTGCTCGCGGGCCGGGCGGCGAGGTCGTCGGTGATGTAGCGATCGACCATGTCGTTGACCTGCAACGTCGACAGCCCCGCCAACTCCTGCTCGTCAAGCATCTCGAACACCGACGCCAGCAACGCACCCGATACGCGCATCAGCGCCAGTTCTGCCGGCGTCTTCACCATCTCAGGCTGCCGTTTTGTCGGCAACGCGGACCGACGCAGCGGCGAGTTGCGCGGTGACGATATCGTTGAACGACAGAGTCGGGTTGGCCTCGGCGAGCATGCCGATCTTCATCCAGAACTCCGCCTGCGCATTGATCGACCGGCACAGTACCTGGCTTGCCCGCCGTGCATCCTCGTGCAGCGCGTCGTCGATCTTCACGATACCCACTCAAGCCTCACGTTCACCCTGACCATATGAAACGTTTACGGTCCGTATGGTCGGTCGTCAAACGTGGAGGGTGGATGCCCGGCAGCGTGCGCTGTAGCGTCCGGCGATGAACGATGCGCAACTGACCCTGGATCTCGACGGATGGGAGGGCCCGCTCGATCTGCTGCTCTCGCTCGCACGCGGGCAGAAAGTCGATCTGCGAAAGATCTCGATCCTCGCGCTGGTCGAGCAGTATCTGGCGTACGTCGACTCCGCGCGCGCGCTGAAGCTGGAACTCGCCGCCGACTATCTCGTGATGGCAGCATGGCTCGCCTATCTGAAATCGGCGTTGCTCCTCCCACGCGACCCCCTCGCCGAGCCCGACCCGGAGGAACTCGCGCTGCGACTGCAACTAAGGCTTGAACGCCTGAGCGCTATGCGCGAGGCCGGCGCGCGGTTGATGGCGCGCGACCGGACCGGGCGCGACGTGTTCCTGCGCGGCGCGCCCGAGGGTCTGCGGACGGTGCGTAAGGCCGCATGGCAGGCCGAGATCTTCGACCTGATCGCCGCGTACGGTCGCATTTCCGCGCGGACTCGTCCGGTCATGCATGTGGTTGCCGACCGCGAGGTGATGACACTGGAGGCGGCGCTTGAGCGCGTGTCGATGCTAGTCGGCGAACGGATCGACTGGAGCGTGATCGAAAGCTTCCTCCCCGAAGCCGGCGACGGTCTCCGGCGGTCGGCGCTGGCATCGAGCTTCGTCGCAGCGCTCGAACTCGCACGGCAGGGCAGGATCGAACTGCGCCAGGCGTCACCCTTCGCGCCGCTGTATCTGAGAGCCCGCGCGTGACCCCGCCCGATGACCTCACGCGCGCCGTCGAGGCGGTGCTGTTCGCGGCCGAGACTCCGCTGACGCTCGACGCGGTTCGCGCGCATGTCGGCAGCGGTGACGTCCGCGCGGCGCTCGATCAGCTGACGGCCGACTATGCCGGCCGTGGTATCGCCATCGTCCGACGCGGCGAGCGCTGGCAGTTCCAGACCGCACCGGACATGGCGCACATGCTCCGCCGCGACCGCGAGGAACCGCGCAAGCTCAGCCGCGCAGGGATCGAGACGCTGGCGATCATCGCCTACCACGAGCCCGTGACCCGCGCGGAAATCGAGGCGATTCGCGGGGTGCAGATCTCGAAGGGGACGCTCGACGTCCTGATGGAAGCGGGCTGGGTGAAGCCGGCTGGGCGGCGCGAAGTGCCGGGCCGCCCGCTGATGTTCGCGACGTCCCCTGCGTTCCTCGTCCATTTCGGGCTGCAGAGCCGCCGCGACCTGCCCGGAATCGACGATTTGCGCGCCGCCGGGCTGCTCGATCCGGTCGATCTGGCGTTCGATCGTCTCGAAGATGGCGAAGACGATCGGGAAGATGGCGAGGTGGCTGGCAAAGCGGCGGGATGAGGCTTAGATAGGGTTCAGTTTCCAGGAGAATTGCCATGGGCGGTTTTAGCCCGATTCACTTGCTTGTTCTCGCGGTCGTCGCGATCCTCCTTCTCGGCGGTGGCCGATTCTCGAACCTGATGGGCGACGTCGCCAAGGGCGTGAAGAACTTCAAGAAGGGCATGTCCGAGAACGACGACGAGACGCCGGCCAAGCCATCGGCCCGGATCGAAGCGCAGAAGACTGCCGATCCCGCGTTCGATCGCGACGGCAATCGCGTCCGCGACGACCGTCCTGCCTGAAGCCGGCAGAGTTGACGACCCTAGATAGGCGCGGCTGAATGTTCGATATCGCGCCCTCCGAGTTTCTGCTCGTGGCCTTCGTCGCGCTTGTCGTGATCGGTCCCAAGGATCTGCCCAAGGCGATGCGTGTGGTCGGCTATTGGGTCGGCAAGGCGCGCGGCGTCGCGCGGCAGTTCCGCTCGGGCTTCGATTCGATGGTTCGCGAGGCAGAACTCGAAGAGATGGAAAAGCGCTGGGCGTCGGAAAACGAACGCATCATGCGCGAGCATCCGCAGACGGGCACGGACTCGACGGCCGATACCACGCAGGTGGTGCACTCGCCGGAGACGGAGGAGCATCGCCGTGACTATCGGTCCGTCGATCATACCGACGAGCCGGTAATGGTCGAGAAGCCGGTAGTGACTGCCGCGTCCGGGCACTCTTCGCCGGTACCGTCCGAGCAAGAGCATAAGCCATTGGCGGATCGCGGTCCGGACCTGTTCGACGGACCGCTGGATACGCCGGCCGCGACCGCGCCCCATCCCGACGACAAGACCGGCAAGTCCGACGTGGCGTCATCGTGAACGCAGCGCCCGCGACTACCCTTCATAACGCCGAAAGCCAGACATGAGCGAGATCGACGAAAGCCGGGCGCCTTTGCTCGACCATCTGATCGAGCTGCGGCGCCGGCTGCTTTACTGCATCGCCGCGCTGGTCGTGACGTTCGCAGTGGCGATGTATTTCGCCGAGAACATCTTCGGCTTTCTGGTTCACCCGCTGCTCGCAGCAGGCCAGAACAAGGTTATCTATACCGAGATTTTCGAAGCGTTTTTCGTCCAGATCAAGGTCGCGTTCTTCGCCGCGATGATGCTGTCGTTCCCCGTGATCGCGAACCAGGTGTGGCAGTTCGTCGCGCCCGGCCTGTACAAGAAGGAACGCGGCGCGCTGCTGCCGTTTATCCTCGCGACGCCCGTGCTGTTCCTGACGGGTGCCGCGATGGCCTATTACGTCGCGATCCCGATGGCGCTGCACTTCCTGCTCGGCTTCGACGGGATGGTCGGCGGGATCCATCGCGAAGCGCTGCCGGCGATCGGCAACTACCTCTCGTTCACGATGCAGTTCCTGTTCGGCTTCGGCATCTCGTTCCTGTTGCCGGTCCTGCTGATGCTGTTGGAGCGGGCAGGGATCGTCACGCGCAAGCAACTGATCGGCGCGCGGCGCTATGCGATCGTCGCGGCGTTCGCGATTGCGGCGGTGCTGACGCCGCCGGATATCGGCTCGCAGCTGCTGCTCGCGATCCCGCTGGTGATCCTGTACGAACTGGCGCTGATCGGTATCTGGTTCACCGAGCGTAGCCGGGCGAAGGCCAAGGCGGTCGAAGGTGAGTCCACCGACATCGTCGAGAGCTGACCCGAGCCACGGCGCTTAGACAAATAGCAGTGCTAATACGAAAACGGGGCCCGGTGCATGTGCACCGGGCCCCGTTTCATTATCATAAGCGCAAAGGCTTACTTGGCGTTGTCCGCGGTCTTCGCGACGGTCTTGCCCGCCGAAGCCACGTCCTTGCCTGCGCCCTCGACCGTGTTGCATGCCGACACCATCAAAGCGCTGGCTACAATCGCCAGTCCAACCAACTTACGCATGATACTTCCTCCTAGAAGGGCTTGAATGCCACGGGAGGGGGAATGTTCGGGGGCGCCATTCGTTCCGCCGCTGGAACCAACGCCCGGCATGAAAAGGCAATTTTCGGAATAAAGGCCCGGCAGCATCACCAGGGGGGGAGGGTGTGCTACCGGGCCTGTGTTCTGGATAGCGAGAGCGGGGGGGCATAAAGTCGCTATCCGAAGTGTAGAACGGCAAGGGCGATGGTCGGTTCCCGCTTTTCTTCGAATCTATTCAATTAAATGCGTCGTTTGATTTCGATCAGACGATTGGAGGCGGACTTAGTCGCGCCCTGTAATAGCGAAGGCAATCTCGTACGCGCCAACCAGTGGATCGTGGTGGAGAGGCGACCGCAACTGGCGGGACAGGCCTTCCATCACGCGACCATAGCGCGACAGGGCCTCTCGGAACGCATCGCTCTCGACCAGCGCACGCGAAACAACGCGGACAACAGCCCGGTCGGGTTTGTCGGCAAGCTTGTCGGCCGGCTTCACCACGATCCTGATCTGAGCCGCCGGATCGCAGCTCATCGCCAGTTCGATCGTCTCCGTCACCAGGAATGCCAGCGCGACCGCGACGTCCTGGTTGACCAGATACGGATCGATATCGAGCGTGATGCCCAGGCCGTGCGAGCGATCCGACGCGGTCGCGCGGATATTGGCGGAAAGCTCGCCGATCATCGTCCGCAGGTTCAGGCCCCGGTTTTCCTCGAGCTCGGCGAAGTGATTGCGGTGAACCACGGCCAGCGCATCGACGCGGCGCTGGATCGACGAATAGGCGGCGGTGGCGTCGGGGCTGGGGGCGCTGCGGGCGTGAAAGTTGATCAGGCTGGAGATGACCTGAAGGTTGTTCTTCACCCGGTGGTGCACCTCGCGCGTAAGCTTGGTCTGGCGCACGAGTCCTTCGGCAAGGCCGGCCTCGTGCAGCGCAACCGTCCGGCTGATCGACTGGAAAGTTTCTCCCAGTTCGCGAATTTCCTGTGCGGGCAACGTGTGGACGGTGCCGAAGTCGAGTTCCTCGCCGGGTGTGAAGGCGGCCACCGCCCCGCGCAGGCGACGGAGCGGGCGGATCAGAAGCCGGTCGACCACGAACCACGCTATGCTCGCCGCGGCGATCCACATCAGCAGCGGCAACAGCATCGCCACGATCAGCGACGACGTCACAGGCGCACTGCGAATGCTCGTCCGCAGGGCGAGCCCGGCGACACCGAGTTCGGTCCGCATCGTCTCCATGCGATCGAGCGGGCGCTCGTCGGCGATCGTCTCGAGGTGAAGCGCGTCCTCGTCGAGTACGATCGCGCTGCTGAATGCCGACGCTCGAGTCGAGGGACGTCCGATCTTCTCCAGGAACGCGCGTGGGAAGAAGGCGCGGGCGGATGTGTCGCCGCTAGGGCCGGAAATCGCGAGGATGAGTCCGTTGTCGGGAACGATCGCTGCGGCGACGGGCATGTTGTCCTGCCGCACGGTCACCGGGTTGGGCAGCGGAACGCCGCACAGGACATGGCCGGCGCGGTCGGTGATGATGAAGCGCGTACCAGCCGACGACTGCTGGGCGAACACGCCCTGAGCGCGCGCGCAACTCGGGGCATCGGCAGGATCGGTCCCCAGCGCGTTCACCGCAACCCGAAGCGCGGTCATGTCGCCGACGAGTTCGATCGCGATGGCGCGCGCGCTTTCGTCCGCCGTCACGCGCAACCGAGCACGCGCCTCCGCGTCGGCCAGTCGCGTCGTCTGCAACGTGGCAAACACGGCGATCAGGGCCAGCGGCAGAAGAGCCGCGCTGATAATCAGGAAAAGTTTGGCGCCGGTAGGCAAACTGCCCATCGCAGACAACAAGCGGCGTTTATCTAGCGGCGCTGGCTCCGGGGAGGTCGTATCTGAAGCGGTCGCTATGGGCTCGCGGCCCACCGTCAGTCCAGCTTGCCGAGGAGTTCGAGAAGGTCGTCCGGGATCGTCTCGTCCACGGTCTTCTGATACACCGAACGCAGCGCCGAACCCATTTGTTGGTCCTTATCAGGGACCTTGGCGGGCTTCGTTGCAGGCACTGTCTTCTCCGTGTCGTGGCCCAAACTCAAAATTTCCCCCTGCACGACGCAAACCAATATGTGATGACGAGCAAAACTGCGCCCATGGGCACCGGACTACATACTCGCGAAAGATGTTCGTGAAACCAAATAGCGTCTGGATGGTTCCACACCCGAGCGAAAAATACGCATCTCCGCTCGATCGCGGCCGATACCTGGCGGCGATGGCGTGGACACGGGGCATTTTCGACCGACACCATTGCAATGACGCGAGCCACCCGACACATGAGGGGCCGCGTAGGATCAGGGAGTATTCGTTACCCATGTCTCTTGGACAGCAACTTGCACCGCACCTTCCATTTTTGCGGCGCTATGGCCGGGCCCTGACCGGCAGCCAGATGCACGGCGACAAATACGTGCGCGCCACGCTCGAGGCGATCGTCGCCGCACCCGAAGAATTTCCCCGCGACGTCGATCCCCGTCTTGGTCTGTACCGGATGTTCCAGGCGATCTGGAACTCGGCGAACTTCGACGAGGTTGGTGACGAGAGCGTCGGCGATGCGGAGGGTCACGAAGCCGTTGCTCGTGCCCGTCTCGCCCGGATGACTCCGCTGTCGCGTCAGGCACTGCTGCTGACCGCGATGGAAGGTTTCACGCCTGAGGACGCTGCGTATCTGATCGAGGTCGACACCAGCGAGGTCGACGATCTGGTTGCGGATGCGTTGTCCGAGATCGAAAACCAGACTCGCGCCAAGGTTCTCATCATCGAGGACGAGCCGATCATCGCCATGGATATCGAGACGATCGTCCGCGATCTCGGCCACGACGTCACTGGCGTTGCGGTCACGCGTGACGAAGCCGTCGCGCTGGCGATGGAAACGCGTCCCGGTCTCGTTCTTGCGGACATCCAGCTCGCCGACGACAGCTCGGGCATCGACGCGGTCAAGGACATCCTGGCCGAATTCGAGGTCCCGGTGATCTTCATCACCGCGTTCCCCGAGCGTTTGCTGACCGGTGAGCGTCCCGAGCCGACGTTCCTGATCACCAAGCCGTTCCAGCGGTCGACCGTGAAGGCCGCGATCAGCCAGGCACTGTTCTTCGACCAGGCGACCGTCCCGACCGCCTGAAGGCGGCGGCGCGTATCGGGTTCGTGACCGCAAGACGGTTACGGACCCAAAACGTTTTTCGTGAGTTTGGTGATTATGGCTGATCCGAACGAACCAATTCATATCGATACCGAGGATGCACGGGCTGGCGCCACGCCGCACATGACCCGGTACATCCTGGCGATCTCCCTGGTCTTGGTCATTGTTATCTTTGGCTTTATAATCCTGCGCTGAGCTGCATTATGAACGGGTCGCTGGTATTTCCCGCGGCCTGTGCCTATGTCTGTCGTCCGTGTACGGCAGTGTTTTATCGGGATTGATCGGATTACCATGACCCAGCCTGCTTCGCCCGTGGATGACGAAATCGAGAACGTTGTCGAGCCGGTTGAGCATGTTTCCTTGTCGGATGCCGAGTTCAAGGTTCAGCTTGCCCAGGTGATCCCGCATTTGCGCGCATTCGGTCGCTCGTTGTCGGGTAGCCGCGATCTCGCCGACGATCTCGTACAGGAAACGCTGCTCAAGGCATGGGCCGCCCGTCTTCGGTTCCAGGCTGGGACGAACATGCGCGCGTGGACGTTCATCATTCTTCGCAATCTGTATCTGTCACAGATGCGCCGGGCGCGCTTCAAGGGCGAGTGGGATGATCTGGTCGCCGACCGCATCCTGGCCGCTCCTGCTAGCCAGGACCGTCACGTCGAGCTAGGTGACATGCAGCGCGCGTTGATGCATCTGCCTCAGCCGCAGCGCGAGGCGTTGATCCTTGTGGGCGCGGGTGGCTTCGCGTATGAAGAAGCCGCGGAAATTTGCAGCGTAGCCGTCGGGACTATCAAAAGCCGCGTTGCGCGTGGTCGCGTTGCCCTCGAAACGATCCTCACCGATGGTTCGCTACCATCGCGACGCGATCATGAGACGGACACGAGCAAGACCGCACTTGATTCGATCATGGGCGATGTCGAAGAACTAAGCCGCGGTCGCTAAACCCAACTAACGAATGCCGCATTGCTCAATTGAGGCGATGCGGCATGGCGTCCAGACGGCGCAACATCATCATCATATCATCGGGTACCGAGTGCGTGTCGTCGAACGCGCCACGCAGCGCGTGACCGATCACGTCGGTCGCGCGGGGGCGGCGCACGACCTGTTGGCCGTTCTCTTCGCGCCTGATCGTGAGGAATGCGTAAGTCATGTTCGCTACAACGGGCCAATAGCGTTTTCGTTGCTTTGTCGTGACACGCGTCGGCAGCGGATTATAGCGATGTCGCATGGCTTTAGTCTCACCTGAACTGGCGATAAACGCCGCGCTGGACCGCGCAAGACTTTGGTCCCCATTCCTGGCGATGGTCCTCAACCGTGAGCCGGACTTGGCGCGATCGCTGGCAGCCGGAAAGCTGGACCTCTCCTTGTCGAGTGCCGAAGCCGACATGCCGGTCGCGCGTCGCCTACGGATCGAACGGCGCGCAATGGCGCTTAACGTCGCGATCGGCGATCTGGCAGGCGTTCTCGACCTTACCGCAGTGACCGGCGCGCTGACCCGCTTTGCCGACTATGCGCTCGACACCGCAATCCGCACCGCGATCGAGGAGCGGACCCCCGGCGCCGAACCACGCGGCTTCGTCGCGATCGCACTGGGCAAGCAGGGCAGCAGCGAACTCAACTACTCGTCGGACATCGATCCGATCCTGTTGTTCGACCCGGCGACGCTGCCCCGACGTCCGCGCGAGGAACCGGAAGAGGCGGCGGTCCGGATTGGCAAGCGCGTCGTCGAACTGCTCCAGGCGCGCGATGGCGACGGTTACGTCCTGCGCGTGGACCTCCGCCTGCGACCCTCGCCCGAGATCACGCCGATCGCGCTGCCGGTCGATGCAGCGATCGGCTATTACGAGGCGCAGGCGCTGCCATGGGAGCGTGCTGCCTTCATTCGCGCACGTGCGGCGGCAGGGGACATCGCGCTAGGCCAGCGATTTCTCGACGCGATCCGTCCGTTCGTCTGGCGTCGCGCGCTCGATTTCGGCGCGATCGGCGAAATCCGCGGTATTTCCGCCCGGATCCGCGATCATCATTCGCAAGGCCAGGCATTCGGCCCCGGCTATGATCTCAAGCGTGGGCGCGGCGGCATCCGTGAGGCCGAGTTCTTCGCGCAGATCCGCCAGCTGATCCACGGCGGTCGCGATCCCGCCCTGCGTGCGCCCGCCACCCGCGATGCTCTATCCCGGCTGGCCGAAGCAGGCTGGATCGGCACGGATGAATCGACTGCGTTGATCGACGGCTACACGCTGCTCCGAACGATCGAGCACCGCGTCCAGATGATCGACGATCGCCAGACGCACGCCTTGCCGACCGGCGACGCGCTCGACCGCGTGGCGAAACTGCACGGGCTGGACGATTCGGGCGCCCTGTTGGCTCTGCTCGAACCGCGTGTCACGGCGACCGGCCGGATCTACGACGCGCTCGACGACACCGTCCGCCCCGCATTCTCGCATGACGCTGTAACGCTGGAAGCCGACCTAGCCGAAGCGGGCTTCGATGAGCCCGAGTCGGCACGTCGGCGGATCGAGGCATGGCGAGGGGGCGCCTATCCTGCGCTGCGCAGTCCGGCCGCGCGTGAAGCACTGGAGGCGGTATTGCCCACGCTCGTCCCCGCGCTGGCGACTGCGCCCGTTCCGCAGGCGGCGCTGCTCCGGCTCGATGCGCTGCTCGAACGCTTGCCTAGCGCGATCAACATCTTCCGCTTGTTGGAGGCGCGTCCGGGCTTGGCAACGTTGCTTGCCGCCATCCTGAGCCATGCGCCCACGCTCGCGGACGATCTCGGCCGCCGCCCCGATCTGCTCGACGGGCTGATCGATGCGACGGCGTTCGAGCGGGTCGGCGATGTCGCGGCGCTCGAAGCGATCATGCGCGCGGGCGAGGCGGGCGGCGACTATCAGTCCCGGCTCGACCATGTCCGGCGCGTCGTCGGCGAGCTGCGATTCGCGCTCGGGGCACAGATTGTCGCCGGTGCGTCCGATCCGCTCGACGTCGCGGCAGGCTATGCACGCGTCGCGGAGGCGGCAATCGGCGTCCTTGCAACCGCGACGATCGACGAATTCGCCAAGGTCCATGGCCGCGTGCCGGAGAGCGAACTCGTCGTGCTGGCGCTAGGTCGGATGGGCGGCGCGATGCTCACCCACGCGTCCGATCTCGATCTCATCTATCTGTTTACGGGCGATTTCGCAGCCGAGTCCGACGGCCCGAAGCCGCTTGGCGCAACGCTCTATTACAATCGTCTCGCACAGAGGCTGACCGGCGCGCTGTCGGTCGCGACCGCCGCGGGCCCGCTGTACCAGATCGACACCCGGTTGCGGCCATCGGGCGGGCAGGGGCCGCTGGTCGTCACGCTCGACAGCTTCGCCCGCTACCAGCGCGAGGATGCCTGGACCTGGGAGCACATGGCGCTCACTCGCGCCCGCCCGGTGTTCGGATCGGCCAACGCTCGGGATGCTGTGGCGGCGATCGTCCGCGGCGTGCTCGAAGGCGATCGACCGGCGCGCGACGTGATCGCCGACGCGCGGACGATGCGCAACGACATGGCCGCGCACAAGCCGCCCCAGGGCGCGCTCGACGCCAAGCTGCTCCCCGGTGGCCTCGTCGATCTCGAATTCGCCACCCACGTGGTTCAGCTTGTAAACAAGGCCGGCTTCGATCCCAATCTAGGCTGCGCGATCGATGCGTTGATCCGGGAAGGGCTGGTCCCGCCGTCACTTCGACCGGCGCACGACGTCCTCACGCGTTTGCTCGTGACGTTGCGGCTCGTCGCACCCGATGCCGCGCCGCCAGGGCATGCCACGGAGGATCTCATCGCCCGCGCGATCGGGGTGGCGGACTGGCCGGCGGTGGTTGCCACGCTCGAAACGAGGCGGCAGGAGGTCCGCCAGTTCTGGGCACAGGTGACGGGAGAGCAGGATGGATGAAGGATCGAAGATCCCTGACGTGTCGGTGACGATCGATGACGCGGTGGTTTCGCTGGCAAGCCTCGGCACGCCGCTGGTGGTGTACTTCTATCCGAAGAACGACACAGCCGGTTGTACCACTGAAGCGAAGGACTTTTCTGCACTTTCCGACGCGTTCGAAACGGCGGGCGTAACCGTCGTCGGCGTATCGAAAGACAGTGCCGCATCGCACGCAAAATTCACCGCAAAACATGGACTTGCGGTCCAGCTTGCCAGCGATGTCGAAGGTGTTGCCTGCGAGGCTTTCGGCGTGTGGGTCGAGAAGGCGATGTACGGCCGCAAGTACATGGGCATCGAGCGCGCGACGTTCCTGTTCGGCGCCGACGGCACGCTGGCCAAGGCTTGGCACAAGGTCCGTGTGGCGGGGCATGCCGAGGCGGTTCTGGCCGCCGCCAAGGCGCTCTGAACAGCCCGCAGTAACGTTTGGAGATTCGCCGACATTTCACGTCCGATGTCGTCGTTGGCTTCCTGTTCCCTCGCAATCGTCCCAATTCGCATCAACTCGCCGCATCAACCTGCCGCTCCGCCGCGCCGACCGTGCGGGGCTATTGCCCGGAACGGCGGTATCCGGCCTAACCCAGAGTGTCTGGTGCGCGGAGGGGCTGCGAGTCAGGACAGAGTTTCGGAGCCGTCCGCCTTGAAGCGAACGGCCCTGCATTTTTGTGTCGGGGACCAATGGTCGAATTTACCGCAGCAGCCATCGTGACGCGCCTCAAGGCCGTGTCGATGGTGTCCAAGTCGTTCACGTTCCGCCGGTTGGCGATCGCCGCAACCATGATGGGGATGACCACGGTCGGCACGACCGCCCAGGCTCAGGTCGTCGCTTCCAAAATAGCGCACCACGTCGCTGCAACCGGTGGTCCGATGATCGCCGCGAATACTGAGGAAGCCACCGCCGATCTCCGCGCCGATGCGCAGTTCCGCACGCTGTTCCAGACCTGGAAGAAGCTCGACGCGACGCAGCAGGGTGTGATCGCGATCCCGTCGGTTCAGCCGGTCCACTCACTTTCGTTCACCAGCAATTTCGGCATTCGCTCCGATCCGTTTCGCGGCACCGCGGCGATGCATGCCGGCGTCGACATTCCCGGCCCGGTCGGCACGCCGATCTACGCCACCGCCGACGGCATCATCGCGCACGCCGGTCGCCAGGGCGGCTACGGCAACATGGTCGAGATCAGCCACGGCAAGGGCATCGCGACGCGCTACGGCCATCTGTCGAAGATCCTCGTCGGCGACAACGCCCGCGTCGTTCGCGGCCAGCTGATCGCACTGATGGGCTCCACCGGCCGCTCGACCGGCTCGCACCTTCACTATGAAGTCCGCATCGACGGCCACGCGGTCAACCCGGTGCCGTTCCTGACGACCGCGGATTACCTCCTCGCCGCACAGGATCGCTCGGTAAACGCGATCCCGGTCTCCACCGGTGGCCCCGCCGCGCAGGACTGATCAACCCAAGGTTGCCGCAGGTTCCGCAACCTCCTATCTCCACAGCATGGCAACGCTGGTTCAAGACATCATCCTAACCCCCTCCGCTGCGGCGCGCGTCGCGGCGATCGCCGTCAAGCAGGGGAAGCCGGCGATCCTGCGTCTCTCGGTCGACGGCGGCGGCTGTTCCGGGTTTCAGTACAAGTTCGGGTTCGCCGATTCGGTCGAGTCCGACGACGTGATCGCCGAGCATGATGGCGTGAAGCTCGTCGTCGACAGCGTCAGCATCGATCTCGTGCGTGGTTGCGCGGTTGACTACGTCGAGTCGCTCGCCGGTGCCGCATTCAAGGTCGAGAACCCCAACGCCGCATCGGGTTGCGGCTGCGGCTCCAGCTTCTCGGTTTGAGACTGCCATGAAGATCGTCACGTACAACGTCAACGGCATCAAGGCGCGGTTGCCGCGGCTGATCGAGTATCTCACCGAAGATCAGCCCGACATCGTCTGTCTCCAGGAACTCAAGTCGAGCGACGACACCTTCCCGATCGCCGACATCGAGGCCGCCGGCTACGGCGCGGTCTGGCATGGCCAGAAGGCCTGGAACGGCGTCGCGATCCTCGCGAAGAGCGGCACGCCCGTCGTCCGCCAGCGCGGTCTCGAAGGCGAACCAGAGGACGAGCACAGCCGTTATATCGAGGCGGAGATCGACGGCCTGATCGTCGCCGCGCTCTATCTGCCCAACGGCAACCCGCAACCCGGCCCGAAGTTCGACTATAAACTCCGCTGGATGGACCGCCTCGCGGCTCGCGCGCGCGTCCTGCTCGCGGAGGAAAAGCCGGCCATCCTCGCCGGCGACTACAACGTTATCGCCAACGACGACGATACCTTCTCGGTTCGCGCGATGCAGGACGACGCGCTCATGCAGCCCGAAAGCCGCGAGCATTACCGCGCGCTCGTCGCACAGGGCTGGACCGACGCGCTCCGCACGCAATTCCCCAAGGGCGGCGTCTGGACGTTCTGGGACTACCAAGCGGGTGCTTGGCAGCGCGACGCCGGGTTCCGGATCGATCACCTGCTGCTGAGCCCGCAGGCCGCCGACCGGATGATCGATGCCGGCGTCGACAAGGCCTATCGCGGGCGCGAAAAGGCCAGCGATCACGCGCCGACCTGGGTCCGCCTGCGATGAGGCGCCTGCTTCTCGTTATCGCCTTGGCGAGCCTGTCCGGCGCGGCGATGGCGCAGGACCGCGAATATTGCCCCGATCGTCCTGGCATCGACACGCCGGCCTGCACGATCGCGCCGGGCAAGATCTCGGTCGAGACGTCGATCGCGGACTGGACGCGCGACGACCAGCCCGGCTCGCGCGAGGATAATATCCTGTTCGGCGACACGCTGGTTCGCGTCGGCGTCAGCGACTCGATCGAGGCGCGGATCGGCTGGACGCCGTTCGGGCACGACCGGATGCGTGATTCGACCGGCGTGGATTCGGTCAACGGGGTCGGTGACGTGTCGCTTGGGATGAAGGCGAACCTCCACAATCCCGACGGCGCCGGCTTGTCGGTATCGGTGCTGCCGTTCGTGACGCTGCCGGTCGGCCGCTCGTCGATCGGCGCGGGTGATTGGGGTGCAGGGTTCCTCGTTCCCGTGACCTACGAAATCTCCGACACGGTCTCGCTCGACCTGACGCCGGAGATCGACGCGGCGGTCGATCAGGACGGCAACGGCCGGCATCTCGCGTACAGTTCGACGGCTGGCCTTGCGGTGAAACTCGACAAGGCCTTCACGCTGACCGGCGAAATGCAGGCGCTCCGCGACGACGATCCGCAGGAGCATGAGACGCAAGCCGTCGCGGCCCTGTCGCTCGCATGGATGGCGAACGACAATCTCCAGTTCGACCTATTCGGCGCAGCGGGGTTGAACGGGAACACCCCGGATGCGCGGGTCTACGCCGGCATATCCCGGCGCTTCTAGATGCTGGCCGGCCTGCTCCTGCTCCAAGCGGTAGCCGGGCCGCCGCTTCCACCTGAATTGCGCAAGCGGACTATTAAGCCGACGATGCCGTGTCCGGTCCAGATCGATCCCGATGGCGAAATCGTCGTCTGCGCACGTTCGCCCGACCAAAGGCTGGCGACGCTTCCCGAACCGGTCCAGCCGCCGCGGGGTGACCCGCTGTCGTTCCGGCTGCCGGGTGGCGGCAAGGGGAATGTCCACGCGATCCGAACGCAGCTACCCGGCGCAAGCGGGCAGGGGGCTGCAGTCACCCTCAAGCTTCCGTTCGGCAATGGGAAACGGGAGTAGGGGGCAGCAACAACCGTCGGGTCCAGCCTCCTTGTTCTCCCGCGAAGGCGGGAGCCCAGTCTGGATCCCCGCCTTCGCGGGGAAACACCCTGTTTTTCGGTGAAAGAATGTCGCCGCCCTGCCCTAAAGCGCCCGCTCGTACACCTGGTACACCTTGTTCACCCGGCTCTCGATCGTCTCGGCGATCGACCGCATCCCTTGGTTGTCGTCGAGAATCCAGCCGATTTCAGCCCGCTGCGCCCCGTAATTCTCGACCGAGGCACGGCGGATATATTCGATCATCATGAAGGCCAGCTGGCTCGCCATGCGCGACGCCTGCAACTCCTTCACCACCCCCATCAGCGGCACGCGCACCGTCCGCACCTTGGGTTTGCGCAGCCACCACAACAGCTTCGCCCAACCGAACGGCAACAGGCTGCCGTTCAGCGGCTTGATGGCCTCGTTGAGGTCCGGCAGCGTGATCATGAACGCGACCGGCCTGCCGTCCAGCTCGGCGATCCGGATCAGGTCGTTGAACACGATCGGCTTCAGCTTCACGCCGACGTCCTTGATCTCCGGCGGGGTCAGCGGCACGAAACCCCAATTGTCGCGCCACGCGTCGTTGAGGATCGACAGGATGATCGCCGCCTCCTCCTCGAACTTGGCCTTGTCGACGTTGCGCACGCTGATCCGCGGGTTCTTCTCGCCCGATTTGATGATGCGCTGGACGATCGGCGGGAACTGCTTGGTAACGTCGACCTCATAGGTCATCAGCTGCTTGATCGGGCGGTACTGCGCCCATTCGATCCAGCCGCGATATTCGCGCTTGGCGTGGCCCATCATGATCGTCGGCGGATGGTCGTATCCGTCGATCAGCAGGCCCGGCTCCTCCCAGATCGACATGCTGATCGGCCCGAGCGCCCGCGTCATGCCCTGCTCGCGCAGCCACGTTTCGGCGCGCTCCAGCAGCGCCTGGAACACGTCCTGCCGCTCCGCTTCCATCAGCCCCCATTGGCCGACACCAGGCCCGAACCCCTGCTCGGGCGGCATCGTCAGCGCGAGTGTATCGATATGCGCCGAGATCCGCCCGACCACGCGACCGTCCTCTTCTGCAAGGAACAACTGCGCCTTGGCATGGCTGAACCAGCCGTTCTTCTCGGGCGTGATCAGTCCCAGCGCTTCCGACTTCAAGGGCGGCACCCAATTGGGATCGTCGGCATAGAGACGGAACGGCAGATCGATGAAGATCTTGCGGTCCTTCTTGGTCTCGACCGGTCGAATGATGAGCTTGGCCATGTCGTGTTCCCAAATACGCAGTTGCGCGTGTCTACCCAGCGAAGCGAATAAAGGCGAGTGACACGTGCGTCATCGCAAGACCCTGTCAGAGTGATCGGGTTTCCTCCGCCACGGCGGCATCCGTGCGGCCTGTAAATGCCACGGTACCGCCACTATCTTCGGGCAATGGATATGCCCATGGACACATCGCTCAGCCTCGCTCGCGGCACGGCCGCTCCAGCTTCCACTCCCGCGGGTTCGCCCCGTGTCGGAGGGGTGGAGCGCGTTGCCGACGACAAGGCGATGCTGCGTGCAGCCGCAGACCTGACGCGCGATCTGGTGAAGCCGCGCCCGGCGATTTACTGGGCCGACCTGATCGCATCGATGGTGGTCGGCTACGGTGCACTGGCAGTGGCGGCCACCTCGACGTCGACGCCAGTGGTGATCGTTGCCGGCATCGTGGCGATGCTAGGGCTCTACCGTGGTTTGAGCTTCATCCACGAAGTCAGCCACATGAAGCATGCGTCCGTCCCGAACTTCCGGCTCGGCTGGAACGTTCTGGTCGGCATTCCGCTGTTGACCCCGTCCTTCATGTACGAGGGCGTCCACAACCTCCATCACGCCAAGACTCGCTACGGCACGGTCGAGGATCCCGAATATTTGCCGCTCGCGCTCATGAAGCCGTGGACGCTGCCCCTGTTCATCGTCGTGTCGGCGCTCGCACCGATCGCGCTGCTGATCCGGTTCGCAATCCTGTCGCCGATCTCGCTGCTGTCGCCCAAGCTGCGGACGATGATCGTCGAGCGCTATTCGGCGCTTGCGATCAACCCGCAGTTCCGCCGTCGCGCGCCCGAAGGCGAGGCGAAGGTATATTGGGATCGGCTCGAGATCGCCGCGAGCCTGTGGGCGATCACGCTGATCGCGATCACTGTGACCGGCGTTTTGCCCCTGCGCGCGTTCGTGACGATCTTCGCGGTCGCATCGGCGTTCGCGGTGCTTAACCAGGTCCGCACGCTGGTCGCGCATCTTTGGGAGAATGACGGCGAGCCGATGACGGTGACCGCGCAGTATCTCGACACGGTCAACGTCCCGCCGCCGGCGTTGCTGCCCGCGCTCTGGGCACCTGTGGGTCTGCGCTACCACGCGCTGCATCACCTGTTGCCGGGTCTACCCTACCACGCACTCGGCGAGGCTCACCGGCGGATTACCGCCGAACTCGACGCGCTCTCGCCGTATCACAAGGCGAGCTATCCCGGTCTGCCCGATCTGGTGAGTAAGATCGCACGCAGCACGATGGTCCGCCGCTGATCAGAATGCCGGGCCGGTCGCGAACGACCGGCCCAACCGTCGAGATTATTTCGCAGCGTCGAGCTGCTTGAGCGCCATGACCGCGTTGCGTCCGACATCGCTCGTCGGCGACAATTTCGCAGCCGTTCCCCATGCCTCCCGCGCAGCCGCTTCGTCGCCAGCCGACGCCGCAATGTTCCCCGCTTCCAACTGAACCGACGCATCGTCGGCCGAGCGCTTCAACGCCTGTGCGATATCTGCTTTGGCGCGCGGAATGTTGCTCATCCGACGGGCTAGCGTCGCCGACAACAGCCACGCGAGCGGGTCGGCGCCGGCGGTGGTCAGCGCCAGATCGAGATCGCTCCGCGCCGCATCAAGCTCGCCCGCCGCGACCAGCGCGCGCGCATGATCGAGTTGCGCTTCACCCAGCGGCAGTCCGGTCAGCGACCCGGCGGTAAGCGCCGAATCGAGCGCGACACGCGCCTTGGCGGGCTGCCCCGAGGCGAGCCAAGCATTGCCCGCCTGTGCCCAATAATTGGCTGCGCGCGTGTCCTTCGCGATCTGAGCCTCCCGCGCCGCTTCCTCGAATTCGGCTGCTGCCGACGGCCAATTCTTTTCGGCGGCGAAGGCGAGCCCGGCGCATTGCCGCGCGAAATACCGTCCCCCGCTGATCCGCCAGCGGCCCGCCTCGGCGCGTGCAGCGGCGGGATCGCTCTGTGTCAGGGCGACGCACCGGGCGAACCGATCGCCCTGCGCATCGACGGGACCGGTGGTGGCATTGGGGGCGGCGGCCTGCGCAGCGGCAAGCAACATTATCAGGATCATAAGGCGGCGATCACATCCTCGACCGCCCGGATGATAAGGGAAATGTCGCTATCGCGCGACAGGCGGTGGTCGCCGTCCTTGACCAGCCACGTCTGCACGTCGGCTGAACGCAACAGCTCGGCAAGGCGCGCGGTACGATGCCACGGCACGTCCGGATCGCGCTGCCCCTGGACCAGCCGGACCGGACCATCGAACGCGATCTCGCCGAACATTAGCCGATTAGCCTCGCCCGACGACCAGAACGGCCGCGTATAGACCGTCGGCTCAGGGCCATACGGGTTCTTGCGCTCGATCCGGCCATTGCTCAGCAACGCCATCTTTTCGTCGGTGGTGAAGCCCCAGTCGGTGAAGTCGGGTGCCGGCGCGATCCCGACCAGCCCCTTGACCAGGTCGGGCCGCATCTTGGCCGCCAGCAGCATCAGCCAGCCGCCCATCGACGATCCGACGAGGATCGCCGAATCCTCCACCAGCGCATCGATCATCGCCAGCACGTCGTCGCGCCAGTCGACCAGCGTCTGATCCTCGAACGCGCCTTCGCTCTGCCCGCAGCCACCATAATCGAACCGCAGGAACGCGCGCCCCTCGGACTTCGCCCACGCCTCAAGCGTCACGGCCTTGGTCCCCATCATGTCGGATGCATAGCCTGACAGGAACACGATCGTCGGTCCCGTCACGCCCTCGGCCGCAGGCGTGTGATGATAGGCGAGGCGAGGGCGCTCCTTGGCGGGCGGCGTCGGTGCAGGCGGGGTGGCGGTATCGGTCATGCCGACACCTTAGCCGCCCCTCAGTCGCGGAGAAAGGCGTCGAGTGCAGCCTGGAACGCGGCAGGCTGATCCAGCATCACGAAATGCGCCGCGTCGCCGATATCGACGAAGGTCACGTGCGGTGCCGTCGCGTAAGCCTTCCGATAGAGAGCATCGGCGACGGGCTTGGTCGGCCCCGCCGCGTTCCACGGATAGACGAGCGTAATCGGCGCTGCGATCGACGCCATGTCGGGACGCAGGTCGGTCGTCAGGTCCTCGTACATCGCCTGCGCCGAGACGCGCACATCCGCGTTGGCCGCCCAATCGGCAACCGCCGCGCGCGACGCGGGCTTCAGTGCCATGCGCGCGGCTAGCGCCACGTTCGCCGCCGGGTTCGCCGGCTTGCCGTACGCCGCCGCCATGCCGGCGCGCATCGCCTTGGCCTGTGGTTCGAGCGCCGCAACCGTCGCACCAGGCGCGAATATCTCGCCGATATACGGCAGCGAATCGACGATCATCAGCTTGCCGACGTCCTCGGGATGCGCCTTGGCCAGCATCAGCGCGACCAGCCCACCCATCGAATGCCCGACGATGGCCGGCTTGCCGAGCTTCGACTGGGCGATCAGCGTGTGCAGGTCGGCGACGATCCCATCGAGGATGCCAGGCGACAGGTTCGCGCGCGGATCGTCGCCGCCGAAGCCGTTGGCCTGCACGACATACACCCGGTGCGACTTTGCTAGGGTAGGAACGACGCCCGCCCATACCGCGCGCGGCGACGACAGCCCTGGAACGAGGATCACCGGCGTGCCCTTGCCGATCGTCTGCACCGAGATATGCGGCATTTGAGTCTCGGCCGCATCGACCTTCGGCGTGGCGGCCGTCGCAGCCTGTGCGTGGCCCGCGGCGGGACTCAAGACGATCATCAGCGTCACGGCGGTCGCTGCAAGGCGAGCTTTGAAGTGCGAAATCATGTCACGGCTCCTTCGACGGGCTGGTGAAGATATCCTCGATCGCGAGGTCGAACAGTTCGGCGATCTTGAACGCGAGCGGCAGCGACGGATCGTAGCGCCCCGTCTCGATCGCGTTTACGCTCTGCCGCGAGACTTCGAGACGGTCGGCGAGGTCGCCCTGGCTCCAGTCCCGCTCGGCGCGCAGCACCTTGAGGCGGTTCTTCATGAGCGGCCGGTCCGCACCGCGAAGATATTGACACAACCGCCCAGCATTAGTCCGGCAAACCATAGGATACCGGCTGCATAGGCGGGGATGTGCACAGCCAAGCCGAAGCTTTCTAGAAATCCCCAGATCGTCGTCGCCGAAAGCATGAAGCCAGTCGCGATCAGCGTCTGTCGGATCGTGAGCATTCGGATATATTCGTCCGGCTCGTCAGTGAGATAGCGACCCCAGGCCAGAAAAATTCCGACCAGTGGCAGCGCCGGCAGAATGGCGGCGGCATACGCGAGGGCCCCGTGGGGCGGACGGGTCCTGAACAGAGCAACGATGCCAAACAGCGCGCCCATGTAGGCGAGGCTGAGGCCCAACACGGTGTAATTGTAACGGCGGAGAGCGGGACTCTTATGCATGGTCAAGTGTCCTTTCGAATCAGCAAAGGAAACTTGTCATTTCATAACGAGCGAGTCAATGTCGCTTTACACAAGCTTGCCTAATCGTCGGTAGGGGAGCGCCGAGATGGCGCAGGGCACGCGCCCTCAACCCGGCCGCGAACGCGTCCTGGGCGTGACTTTATCCTAACCTTTGGAAGCCGGCGGGCTTCATAAAGATCGTCAGATGATGAATTCGACCGTCTTCATCTGCGTCTGATCGGCTGCGACCGCGCCGCGCTTCAGCACCATCTGGCGGTGCAGCTCGGCGACCGTCTCGCTCCCGCGAGTCTTGCACAGCGCCGGTACGAACGCATGCACAAGCGCACCGAGGCCGCCCTTTATCATCGTCATGCCGAAGCGTCCGGCGACACCGAAATGTTCGACATAGCTCTCCCCGACGGTGGCGGGGTGGTCGAGGAACAGGCGGCGGAACATGGGCGGTCTCCTGCTTGCTCCGTATCAGGTGGCGAGCGCGCCGACCATCCCCGCCGCCAGCACGCTCAGCGTGTCGTCGCGCGCGCCCATCACCACGATCCGGTCGCCCGGCCGTGCCTCGGCGACCAGTGCTGCGGCCGCGTCGGCGCGGTCGGCGATGTGCCGAGCATCGCGACCACCCTCGACGATCTGCCCGACGATGTCCGCGCTGGTCACCTCCCGCGCGACCGTCCCGCCGTAATAGGCCGGGTCCGGCAGGACGAGCACGTCGTCCTCCGCCATCCGCTCGACGAACGTAGCGACCAACTCGGGCCCCATGACCTTCAACGGCCCATAGCCATGCGGCTGGAAGAACAGCAGCAGTCGCCCAGGGAACGCGTGGAGCGTGTCGAGCGTCGCCGCGATCTTGTCCGGGTTGTGCCCGAAGTCATCGATCACCGCGACCCCTCCGGCCTCTCCCACGAGGTCGAAGCGACGACGCAAACCGGTGAACCCAGCAATCGCCTTCACCGCATCGCTCAACGGCACGTCCGCCGCCATCGCCGCCCCGATCGCCGCGAGCGCATTCGACACGTTATGCCGCCCAGGCACGGCGAGCTTCACCGGCGTCCGCACGCCGCGCGAGACAACGTCGAAGCGGGTAGCAAACGGCTCCGGCTTCAGATTCTCGGCACGCAGATCGGCCGACGCATCAATCGCAAACGTCGTCACCTGACCGCGCGGCAGCCGCGACGCGAGCGCCGACGCATCGGGATCGTTCGCGTTCACCACGGCCGTCTCGGCCTTCGCGATGAAGTCCCCGAACAGCAGGCGCAGTTCCTCCAGCGACTTGTGGTCGAGACTGACGTTGTTCAGCACCGCGATCTTCGGCGCATACCCGGCGATCGACCCGTCGCTCTCGTCGACCTCGCTGACGAACGCCTCGCCTTCGCCGACCAGCGCACTCGCGAACGGGGCGTCAGGCGTGGCGAAGTTCTTCATCACCGCCCCGTTCATCACCGTCGGATCGCGCCCTGCGGCGTGCAGGATCCAGCCGATCATGCCGGTGACGGTCGACTTGCCGCTCGTCCCCGCCACCCCGATCGGCAAGCGGCTGTCGTTGAACAGCGACGCCAGCATTGCAGCGCGGGTCGAGCGGGTGCAGCCGAGCGCATCCGCCGCGATCATGTCCGGCACGGTCGCCTCGATCGCCGCCGAGGCGATGACGAGCTGGTCGGCCGAGACGATCCCGCTGCCGTCCTGCGGGAACAGTGCGACGCCCTTGGCGGCGAGGTCGTCGAACTTCGCCGGCACGCGGCCTTGGTCGAGGTTGCGATCCGAACCCGCGACGGTCGCGCCGCGGCCCGCGAGGATCATCGCGAGCGGCATCATGCCGCTGCCGCCGATGCCGACGAAGAAACAGGGTTTGCTGATATCCATCGGCCCGCGATATGGGCGGTTTGGTAACGGGGCAAGGTCGGGAACACGAACAATGCGCATCGGTGTCCTCGCCGCGTCGAGCCGGACCAATCCCGCGGCGATCGCCAAGATCACCGCCTACGCGGCCACTGCGTTCCCGGAGGTCGAACTCGTCTTCCACCCGCAATGCCTAGAGACCGATGGTCACTTCGCCGGCTCCGACTTTCGGCGGGCGGCGGCGTTTCTCGGATACGCCAACGATCCGGCGTTCGATGCGATCTGGTTCCTGCGCGGCGGCTATGGCTCGAACCGCATCCTGGCGATGGTCATGCCCGAACTCGGCCGCGCCGCTCGTCACAAGACCTATCTCGGCTATTCGGACGTAGGCTTCCTGCTCGGCGCACTCTACGCCCGGCGGATCGGCCGGCCTGTCCACGGGCCAATGGTCAGTGACATCAACCGCCACGACGGTGAAGCGACGGTCGCGCGATCGCTCGGCTGGATGGTGCGAGGTGATCGGGCGGGGCTGGAGCCGGGACTGAACGCGCACCCGTCGGCGGCGTTCAACCTCAGCATCCTCACCTCGCTGATCGGCACGCCGTGGCTGCCCGACCTTACCGACCACGTCCTGATCGTCGAGGAGGTGTCCGAACCAATGTACGCGATCGACCGCATGCTCTTCAAAGTCGCCAACGCCACGCAGTTGAAGGGTATCGCCGGCCTGCGCCTCGGCGCCGTGACGGCGGTGCAGGAGAACGATCCGCCCTGGGGCGAGACGCTCGATTACATGATGGTGCGGTGGAGCCGCGACATGGGCGTGCCGTATCTCGGTCGCGCGGAGGTCGGCCACACGCAGGCAAACCACGTCGTCCCTTTTGGGGTAGCGTGACGTTCGACGCCGGCTTGCCTATATAGGGTGCGCGACTGCATAAGCCGCGCCTCTTCCAACACCAGAAAGTCCTCCATGTCCGCCATGTTCCGAATCACGCTGCCCGACGGTTCCGTCCGCGAGGTTGCGCCCGGGACTACCCCCGCGGATGTCGCCGCCGCGATCGGGCCGGGCCTCGCGAAGGCCGCGCTCGCCGCGCGGATCGACGGGCAGGTGCGCGATCTCAACCGGCCGTTCGAGGGCGACACCGCACTCGCGCTGGTGACCGCGCGCGACGAGGCCGAAGCGCTCGAACTCGTCCGCCACGATCTCGCGCACGTCATGGCCGAAGCGGTGCAGCACCTGTTCCCCGGCACTCAGATCACTTTCGGCCCAGCCACCGACGATGGCTTCTATTACGACTTCGCGCCGAAGGACCGCCCGTTCACCGAGGAGGACCTCCCGGCGATCGAAGCCGAGATGCGCGCGATCATCGCCCGGAACGAGCCGTTCCTGCGCGAGGTCTGGTCGCGCCAGCAACTGATCGACCGCTGGACGCAGCAGGGTGAGAGCTTCAAGGCCGAGTGGGCCGCCGAACTCCCCGAGGGCGAGGAACTGACGATCTACCGCCAGGGCGAGTGGCTCGACATGTGCCGCGGCCCGCACATGGCGTCGACCGGGAAGCTCGACCCGGCCGCGTTCAAGCTGACGCGCGTGTCGGGCGCGTATTGGCGCGGCGACCAGAAGAACGCGATGCTGTCACGCATCTACGGCACCGGCTGGCTCAACAAGAAGCAGCTCGACCAGCATCTCTTCCGCCTCGAGGAAGCCGCCAAGCGCGATCACCGCAAGATCGGCGCGGAGATGGACCTGTTCCACCTCCAGTCCGAGGCGCAGGGGTCGGTGTTCTGGCACCCCAACGGCTTCGTGCTCTGGCGCCAGCTGGAGGCGTATATGCGCCGTCGCCTCGACGCTGCCGACTATGCCGAGGTCAAGACCCCGCAGCTGATGGACGCCAAGCAGTGGGAGCAGTCGGGCCACTGGGGCAAGTACCGCGAGAACATGTTCGTCGTCCCCGACGAGATCCCGAACGGCGAGGATGAGGGCGCAGTCCTGTCCGGCAAGGGAGAGCTGATGGCACTCAAGCCGATGAACTGCCCCGCGCACGTGCTGATCTTCAAGCAGGGGATCAAGTCGTATCGCGACCTGCCGATCCGGATGGCCGAGTTCGGCTGCTGCCACCGCAACGAGCCGCACGGCGCACTTCACGGCATCATGCGCGTCCGCCAGTTCACGCAAGACGACGCGCACATCTTCGTCCGCGAGGATCAGCTGGTCGAAGAAGTACGCAAGTTCTGCGAGCTGCTCAACAGCGTCTACAAGGACCTGGGCTTCGAAGACTATGCGGTGAAGCTCGCGCTGCGCCCCGAGAAGCGGTTCGGCGACGACGCGATGTGGGACAAGGCCGAGGCGGAATTGCGCGAGGCGGTGATGCAGTCCGGCCTGAGCGATACGATCAAGGCGAACTTCGAGGAACTGCCGGGTGAGGGCGCCTTCTATGCCCCGAAGCTCGAATTCCATTTGACCGACGCGATCGGCCGGACGTGGCAGGTCGGCACGATCCAGTCGGACCGCGTGCTGCCCGAACGACTCGACGCATCTTATGTCGGCGCGGACGGCGAGCGGCATCGCCCGGTGATGCTCCACCGCGCGATCCTCGGTACGTTCGAGCGTTTCATCGGCATCCTGATCGAGCATCATGCCGGCCGCTTCCCGCTCTGGCTCGCGCCGGTGCAGGCGGTCGTGGCAACGATCGTGTCGGATGCCGACGACTATGCACTTGAGGTTGCGGCTAAGCTGAAGGCGGCGGGCATTCGCGTCGAAACGGACCTGCGCAACGAGAAGATCAACTACAAGGTGCGCGAGCATTCGCTGGCGAAGGTGCCGAACCTGCTGGTCGTCGGCAAGCGCGAGGCCGAGGAGGGCAAGGTCGCGCTGCGTACGCTCGGCAGCCAGGCGCAGACCATCCTGACGCTCGACGAAGCGATCGCGCGTCTTGCGGACGAGGCACGCGCACCCGATATGTGATCCAACGGGGCTGGCTTTCCGTGCATGCGTTTCTGCGCTATAAGCCGGCCCAAATACTTTGTCAGAAACTTCAGGAGCAAACCCCATACGTCCTCCCACGATGCGCCGGCCGATGCAGACGCCCGCAATGAACGGCCCGCGATTCAACGAATTCATCCAGAGCCAGAAGGTCCGCGTGATCGATCACGAGGGCGAGAATCTGGGCGTGATGTACACGCGCGAAGCGATCGAGCAGGCGGCCGAGCATGGCCTCGACCTGGTCGAAGTGTCGCCTAACGCCGATCCGCCCGTCGCCAAGTTCCTCGATGTCGGCAAGTTCAAGTACGAGGCGCAGAAGAAGGCGAACCTCGCACGCAAGTCGCAGAAGACGCAGGAGATCAAGGAGATCAAGATGCGTCCGAACATCGACGACCATGACTACGACACGAAGATGAAGAAGGTGAACGACTTCATTGGCGAAGGCGACAAGGTCAAGATCACGCTGCGCTTCCGCGGCCGTGAACTCAGCCACGGCCAGCTCGGCATGAACCTGTTGAAGCGCGTTCAGGACGACGTTGCGGAGATCGCCAAGATCGAGGCGTATCCCCGCATGGAAGGCCGCCAGATGCTGATGGTGCTCGCACCGAAGTAACGGCTGAGCAGCCTCAGGCTGCTATTTTGTGAGATTGAAGGCTGGTCGGTCCCGAGGGATCGGCCGGCCTCTTTTTTGTATGGCATGTTTGTGACGCGCCCTCACGCATTCAAGTCCGCCGTCTCTTACGATCCAGCAGCTTGGTGACGGCAACGACATGGGTATCGGCGGAGTGGCTAGAGGCTTGGAGCAGGCCATCTCGACAGGGCCTGCTCTCCAAATTTGCGAATGCAGAATGGCGGCGGATGGGGTCATCGCGGCGACTTCTCCCACCCCGGCCGGCCATCGCCGTGGAAATGATCTCGCCCGCGTTGCCGGCGAGACGCGACCGACATCGAAATCACTAGAGCCATCTTTGGGCTCTCCCTTCCTGAAACAGTTGCGATTTGAAACTAGGGTTTGGTGCCTGTCACTATGTGGCGGTTTGGAGACACAATGTTCAAAAATAGACTTCCGTATGCGGAAATCACTAGACGTGAACGGTGGAATATCTCTACCTAACGGCCAAACCATAAGTTCGAAAACATTCGAACACGTCAGGGAGAGAATGCCGATGCGTATGACCGCATATCTGTTGTCCGCCGTCGCGACTGCGGCCATCGTCACGCCGGCATTCGCGCAACAGGCGACGTCCACCGTCGAAGCGCAGGCATCGCCCTCGCAGGGTACCGCCAACGCATCGGTTGCCGGCCAGACCAACGCTGCAACGGACGCCGACACCACGCGGGCGGCGAGCGCCAACGCCGGGATTCAGGGTAACGCCAGCGACATCGTCATCACTGCGACGCGCCGTTCCGAGCGTCTGTCGAACGTGCCAATCGCGGTTTCGGCGGTCGGTCAGGAAGCGCTGCAGAATTCGGGCGGCAGCGACATTCGCTCGCTCAACCAGCTTGCGCCGTCGTTGCTGATCTCGTCGACCGGTAACGAATCGAACGCGTCCGCGCGTATTCGCGGAATCGGTACGGTCGGCGACAATCCCGGCCTCGAAAGCTCGGTCGCGGTCTTCATCGACGGTGTCTATCGCAGCCGCACCGGCGTCGGTCTTAACGAACTGGGCGAGATCGACCGGGTTGAAGTTCTTCGCGGACCGCAGGGCACATTGTTCGGTCGCAACGCCTCCGCGGGCCTGATTAACATCATCACACGGTCGCCGGAGTTCGACTGGCATGGCAACGCCGAGGCGACTTACGGCAATTACGACCAGAAGCGGATTGCGGGCGGCATCACCGGCCCGTTGATCGCCGACACGCTCGCCTTCCGGGTCGACGGCGTCTACGTGAATCGCAACGGCTTCTACAAGAACGTCGCCGCAGCCAACGGCAGCGAGAGCCGCGTCAACGACCGCGATCGGTATTTCGTCCGCGGCCAGTTGCTGTTCAAGCCGACCGATACCCTGAGCTTCCGCCTGATCGGCGACTATTCGCACCGCAAGGAAAGCTGCTGCGGCGCGGTATATTACAACCAGGTCGAGACGATCGATCCCACCCCGACCGCAGCCGGCGTCGCGCCGTTCTTCGCCACGGTTAACACCGATGGCGCGGTCGCGAACAACACGACGAACCGCATCGTCGACATCCTGCGTCGCCAGGGTGCGGTGTTCCCGCTGGCCGGCAACACGCCTGATCCGTTCAGCCGAGACGTCGCGATCACGCCCGGCCAGACCTTCCGGAATACGACCAAGGATTACGGCGGCTCGCTGCAGGCCGACTGGGATCTCGGTGGCGCGACGTTGACGTCGATCACTGCGTATCGCCAGTACAAGTCGGGCAACGCGGGCGATGTCGATTATACCAACATCGATCTCACGCACCGCGCGGCGGACGGCAATGCCTACCGCCAGTTCAAGACCTTCACGCAGGAAGCGCGCCTCCAAGGTTCGCTGTTCAACGACAAGCTCGACTGGCTGGTCGGCGGCTTCTACTCGAACGAGAAGCTTAAGCTGGTCGATAACGTCGTCTTCGGCGCGCAATACGGGCAGTTTGCTGCCTGCCGCCTCGTCGCAACGGTCAGCCCGAATGCCGTGCTGCAGAACCAGAACAACCCAGGTTGCATGAGCGCGGCCGGACGCGCGACGATCGCCGGCGCCTTTGGCCCAGCTGGCGGCCTGATCACGTCGGCGCTCGACCGCCTGACCGGTGGGGTCGGTCTCGGTGGCGGGGTCAACAACGTTGGCGACTCCGGCTCGATCTACCGCCAGAAGAGCGAGAACTACGCGTTCTTCACACACAACATCCTGCATCTGACCGACACGTTGTCGCTGACCGGCGGTCTTCGCTACACGCACGAAACGAAGAAGTTCAACGCGAAGTTCAACAACAACAACACGGTCTGCCCGATCCAGCAGGCGGCTCTCGCTCCCCTCACGCAGTCGCAGAGCGGCGCCACGGCGTTCGCGCAGGGCATCGTGACGTTGACCTGCACCGGCAACTCCAGCCCGGCGTTGAACGCGCTCAGCCTCAACGACAGCTTCGGCGACGGCGAGTTCACCGGCACGGCGGTCCTGTCGTGGAAGCCGTTCACCAAGCTGCTGACCTACGCGTCGTTCGCCAAGGGTTACAAGGCGGGCGGCTACAACCTCGACCGTTCGGATCTCGGCGGGGTAAACGGCGTGCTGACGCCGCGGACCAATGCCGACGCACCGGGCCTGCGCTTCAACGCCGAGAAGGTGAACAATTACGAGCTCGGGGCGAAGTTCAACACGCGCGGCTTCACGTTCAACGTCGCCGCGTTCCGCGAGGAGTTCACCGACTTCCAGCTCAACACCTTCAACGGCTCGATCTTCGTCGTGCAGAACATCGAAGCGTGCAAGGACAGCCTGGGCGGCCTCGATAGCGACAACGGGTTCAATCCGGTCACCGGTGCGCAGACGGGAGGGTGCCCGACCAACCGTTCGAAGAAGCCGGGCGTGATCTCGCAGGGCGTCGAGCTGGAAGCGACGATGTCGCCGATCAAGCAGGTCACGTTCACGGCCGGCTATACCTATGCTGATACCCATTTCCGCAAGAACCTGATCGGCAGCTCGACGACCGGCGAGCCGCTTGACCGCGCACTCTTCCTGCTGCCGGGCAGCCAGTTGTCGAACGCCCCCAAGAACGTCGTCACGACGTCGTTCGCCTGGACGCCGGATCTCGGCTCGAACGGCATGTCGGGGCTGATCTATGTCGATAGCCGCCTGTCGTCGGACTATAATACCGGTTCCGATCTAGCGCCGGAGAAGAAGCAGGACGGCTTCGCCGTCGTGAATGCCCGCGTTGGCCTGCGCGGCAAGGACCAGGCTTGGGCGCTTGAGTTCTGGGCACAGAATGTGTTCAACAAGAACTACATCCAGGTCGCGTTCAACACGCCGTTCCAGGGTGCCGGGTCTTCGGCCAACGTCGCAGCCTATGGTGGCACCGGCAACGCGCTCTACTCGGCATTCCTCGCCGAGCCACGCACCTACGGCCTGACGCTGCGCTCGCGCTTCTGATCGGGTGACTGAATGAAAAGCCGGCCCGCAGTTCGCTGCGGGTCGGCTTTTTTGCTCGTGCTACCTGAAAACCCCGGTTCTCCTGCGAACGCAGGGGCCCAGGATTACAGGCGCTACGCTCTGTTACCCTGGGCTCCTGTCCTCGCGGGAGAACCGGAAGCGCGCTAAGCGGCCAGATCGATCTCTTCGCCTGCCGCCGCCGCCAGCAGGCGCCGCTCCAGCGTCCTTAACCGCGCGGGCTGGGTGATCCGATCGCCGGTCAGGTCGGTGACGTAGAAGGTATCCACGGCCCGCTCGCCATAGGTCGCGACGTGCGCGGAGTGGATCGTCACCTTCGACTGGAACAGCGCGTTGGCGAGTTGATTCAGCAGCGCCGGCCGATCGCGCGCGTTGACCTCGACCACCGTGAACCGGTTCGACGCCTTGTTGTCGACCAGCGCATTCGGCACGATGTCGAAGGCCTCTGCGCGAGTGCGCGGCAGCGGTTTCGCGACGAGGCGGTCGGCAAGCTTGCCGCGGTTAGCGAGCGCGTCCTCGATTGCGGTCTTCAGGCGCGAAAGCTGCCCGGACTCGTCGAACGGCCGCCCGAACGGATCCTGCACAAGGAAGTTGTCCACGGCCATCCCGTCGCGCGTGGTATGAATGCGCGCGTCGATGATGTTGCCGCCGGCGACGTGGATCGCGCCCGCGATGCGGTAGAACAACCCGGGATGATCGGCGGCATAGATCGTCACCAAGGTCGCCCCGCGCCCGGGATAGACATGTGCGTCGATCGCGAGCTGCGCGTCGCCCGTGGTCGCCAGGAAGCGGGCGTTGTGCGCCAGCACGTCTTCGGGTTCGGCAATCCAATAGGCTTCGGGGAGCCGGTGAACGAGCGTCCCGAACGACTCCTCGCTCCAGCCTAGCGCGTCCCGCAGATGCTGCTGCTTGGCCGCGATCCGCTCGGCACGACCCTTTTGCTTGTGACCCAACCGTAGGACTTCCTCAGCCGATTCGTAGAGATCGCCGAGCAACTGGCGTTTCCAGCCGTTCCACACGCCCGGCCCGACGGCGCGGATATCGACGATCGTCAGCGTGAGCAGCAGGCGGAGGCGCTCCGGGCTCTGCACCACGTCGCAGAAATCGAGGATCGTTTTGAAGTCGCTGAGGTCGCGCTTGAACGCGGTGGCCGACATCAGCAGGTGCCAGCGCACGAGCCAGGCGACGGTTTCGGTCTCGGCAGGCGTCAGGCCGAAGCGTGGGCACAGACGCTGCGCTACCTCCGCGCCGAGGATCGAATGATCGCCGCCGCGGCCCTTGGCGATGTCGTGAAGCAGCACCGCAACGTACAGCGCGCGTCGCGACACGATCTGTTCGAAGATCGCACTGGCGAGCGGATGGTCCTCCTTCAGCGTGCCGTTCTCGATCCGCGCGAGCAGGCCGATCGCGCGGATGGTGTGCTCGTCGACGGTGTAGTGGTGGTACATGTCGAACTGCATCTGCGCGACGACGCGCGCGAAATCGGGCACGAACCGGCCGAATACGCCCGCCTCGTTCATCCAGCGCAGCACGAGTTCGGGATCGCGAGGCGAGGTCAGAACGTCTAGGAACAGCGCGTTCGCCGTCGGGCTGTTGCGGACGTCGTCGACCAGCTTCGCATCCCGCGCCGCGGCGCGCATCGCGAGCGGGTGGATCTCTACGCCGTGCTTGTCGGCGAGCTGGAAGATCTCGATCAGGCGTTCGGGGTCGGCCCGGAAGAAGTCGTCACTTGGCAGTGCCAGCCGCCCGCGATCGAGTACGAAGCCGTTGAGTTTCCGCGGACTACGGCGGATCGTCGGCAATCCGAAGCGCCGGCCCCGCGCGGCGAACTTCTCGTCGAGATGCGCGAGGAAGACGCCGCTGAGCGTGCCGACGGTCTTTGCCTGCAGGAAATAGAACTGCATGAAGCGCTCGACCTTCGACTTGCCGGGTCGGTCGGAGAACCGCATCCGGTCGGCGATCTCGCGTTGCAGGTCGAACGTCAGCCTATCTTCGGCGCGGCCGGTGATGCTGTGGAGGTGGCAGCGCACCGCCTGGAAGAAATTGTCGGCGCGGTGGAACAGCCGGTATTCGGCCTTGGTGAACAGCCCGACCTCGACCAGTTCGGCGGCGCGCTGGACGTCGTAGATGTATTTGCCGATCCAGAACAACGCGTGGAGATCGCGCAGGCCGCCCTTGCCCTCCTTGACGTTGGGTTCGACGACGTAGCGCGTGTCGCCCATCTTGCGGTGGCGTGCGTCGCGTTCGGCGAGCTTGTCGGCGATGAAGGTGCGCGCGGTGTCGGCTTGGACCTCGGTCTTGAAGCGGTGCGACGCCTGCTCGTACAGTTCGGTGTCGCCGCAGACGTAGCGCGCCTCGAGCAGCGCGGTGCGGACGGTGACGTCGCTCTTGGCCTGGCGGACCATCTCGTCGAGCGAGCGGCTGGACTGGCCGAGCTTCAGCCCGAGATCCCAAAGCGCGTACAGCATCGACTCGATCACGCGCTCGGCCCAGGGCGTCTGCTTGCCGGGGGTCAGGAAGCCGATGTCGACGTCCGAATGCGGCGCCATTTCCGCGCGGCCGTAACCGCCGACCGCGATGAGCGTGAGGCGTTCGCCCGAGGTGGGATTGGGCAGGGGGTAGAGCCGCTGTGTCGTGAAATCGAACAGGATGCGGAGCAGCGCGTCGATCAGGTACGCCTGTGCACTCGATGCTTCCAACCCGCGCGATGGGTGTTCGACGAGGCGACGTTCGACCTCGACCCGACCTTTCTCCAGCGCCGCCTTCAACAGCATGGTCGCGTCGCGGCGGAGCGCTGTCGGGTCGACGCCCTCCAACGCGGCGATGGTTTCGGCGACGGCGCGGCGATCGATGATCGTGCGACGGTTGGGGAGGTGATCGAAGCGGCCGGACATGACGCTCAGATAGGGGCGCCGGAGGCGTGCGTCATCAGGATTGCGCAAAACGTCCGCGAAACGTAACCGGACGCGCGAGTGGAGGACGAAAATGAGCGAACCATTGCGCGTGGCCCTTGCGGGCCTGGGGACCGTTGGCGGCGGGGTTATCCGATTGCTGGATGCGAACCGCGAGTTGATTGCGCGGCGGGCCGGGCGCGAGATCGAGATCGTCGCGGTTTCGGCACGTGATCGGGGCAAGGATCGCGGCGTCGATCTGTCGCGGTTCGCGTGGGTCGACGATACGACCGCGCTGGCGAAACAGCCGGGGGCGGATGTCGTGGTCGAGCTGATCGGGGGATCCGACGGACCGGCGCTGACGCTCGCGCGAAGCACGCTGGGGGCGGGGCGGAGTTTCGTCACCGCGAACAAGGCGATGATCGCGCATCACGGGCTGGAACTCGCGCAGGCAGCCGAAGGGGCAGGCGTCGCGCTGAAATTCGAGGCGGCGGTCGCGGGCGGCATTCCGGTCATCAAGGGGCTGCGGGAAGGTGCTGCGGCGAACGAGATCGCCCGCGTTTACGGAATCCTCAACGGTACCTGCAATTTCATCCTGTCGAAGATGGAATCCGAATGGCGCGATTTCGCCGAGGTGCTGGCAGAAGCGCAGGCGTTGGGGTTCGCGGAATCCGATCCGAGTTTCGACATCGACGGCGTCGATGCGGCGCACAAGCTATCGATCCTGGCGGCGGTCGCATTCGGGACGCAGCCGGCGTTCGACGATGTCGCGATCAGCGGTATCCGGCATCTGCTGGGTGCGGACATCGCCGAGGCGGCGGCTTTGGGGTATCGCGTGCGACTGCTCGGGCTGGCGGAGGCGGGGGCCGACGGGCTGTTCCAGCGCGTCCATCCGCATCTGGTGCCGATCGATCACCCGTTGGCGCACGTCACCGGCTCGCTCAACGCGGTCGTGGCGGAAGGCAATTTCGTCGGTCGCCTGTTGTTCCAGGGTGCGGGTGCGGGCGATGGTCCGACCGCGAGCGCGGTAGTGGCCGACCTGATCGATATCGCGCGCGGCGAGTTCGGCCCGCCGTTCGCGATGCCGGTGGTGTCGCTTACGGCAGCGCCCAAGGCCGACAGTGGCCAGCGGCGGGGCCGCGCGTATCTGCGGTTCACCGTCGCGGACCGGGTCGGCGTGCTGGCGGAGATCGCAGCGGCGATGCGCGATGCGGGTGTGTCGATCGAGAGCCTGATCCAGCGTGGAGCGATCGCGGACGGCAGCGTGCTGGTGGCGATCGTGACGCATGAGAGCCCTGAGCGGTCGATTGCGCAGGCGTTGGAGAAACTGCGGGGGTCGCAGAGCCTCGTGGGGCAGCCGATGTGGATGCACATTCTGGATTGAGGCGAGTGCGACCGGTAATGACTGCCACACCCGTCTAAAGGCTACCACCCCGGCGGAGGCCGGGGCCCAGTTGGAAAGGTCGCAGTAAGGACGCGCACGCCTCGTTAGCGCCGTCTCCCAACTGGGCCCCGGCCTTCGCCGGGGTGGAGGACAGCGAGGCAACCACCTCCCTGTTCTCCCGCGAAGGCGGGAGTCCAGACTGGGGCCCCGCCTTCGCGGGGAAACATCGGCCGGGCGATTACGGCGAAGCGTGTTGAGACGACTTACTTCATCGACTCCATCCAGCACGTCGATACGCGCTTGAATGGTACGGCTTCTGCCTGCCGCCTAATTCACCGTGCCGACGGGGCCGTCGAGATCAATCGGTACGCGACCGCGTTTGTCGGGTTTCTTTGCTAGGGCGCTTTTGATCAGTCCGACCGCGGCCTTCGCGATTGGGGCGATCAGTGGGCCGAAGCCGACCTGGCATCCTCCCTGCCGCGCGGCGCACGGTGTATCCGACAACTCCAAGGCGCGGACGGCGGTGAGGTTGGGGTTGGAGGCGACCGCATGATCGGGCGGGCCGCGATCGTCGCGCATTGGCAGGCGTGGGGTGGTCGTTGCGGATTTGCCGCAGACGACAACTTCGTTCCCGTCCTTCGTCTGCGTAGCGCACGGGTCGACGAGGATCGAAAAGCGCCCCGGCACCGGCGGTGCCGCAGGCGCAGCGGTAGTGGCGGACGCCTGGAGCAGCGAGGACAGGATTATGGCGAACATGATCAGGTCCTTACGGTGCGGGCTTGCGGAACGACGTGCCGCCTTCGCCGCCTACCGTCATCGTAACGCCCGCCATCCCGCCGCCAACCTGGAACGGGCTGAGATCGGCGAGTGGCGACGTACGGTTGAGCAGGCGAGTACGTTCGTTGCGGACGCTCTCATGCTTGGGGTCGCCGGCGTCATGTACTACGAAGGGCACCCGAAATCGGTCTGCGGTGCGCATCCCGCAGACGGTGATGTCCGTCTCGTCGGCGCTCTGGATGCAGGGTTGCTCGGCAGCCATGCGGGCCTTGGCAGTTGCCATCAGCGGGTCGTCGATCAGTATCGACAGCAGCATCGCGAGCATCGGCACCTCCCGGACAGACACGCAGACTGGCCGCGATCGCCGGGGAGGGCAAGCGTCATTGCCCGATCTTCGCGACCCCGAGCCGGGGGATGTCGATCGCCGGGCAGCGGTCCATCACAACTTGGAGGCCGGCGGCTTCGGCGCGCGCCGCGGCCTCTTCGTTGACCACGCCGAGTTGCATCCAGACGGCCTTCGCACCTGCTGCAATCGCCTGATCGACCGCTTCGCCAGCAGCCGCCGAGTTGCGGAAGATGTCGACGATGTCGATCGGGTCGCCGAGTTGCGACAGGTCTCGGAAAACGAACTCCCCATGGACATGCTCGCCGGTGATCTGCGGATTGACCGGGATCACGCGGTAGCCATGCCCCTGCAGTTTGGCCATCACGCCGTACGACGGGCGATCTGGGCGGTCCGAGGCGCCGATCATCGCGATCGTGCGGGCGTTTTCGAGCAAAGACTTGATGTCGGCATCGGCGGTCAACGGCATCGATGCCTCCTGCAAAGAAGAAACCTGGTCCGCTCGTACCGCGACTCTACGCGTCGGGTACGACCGGTAATCAGATAACGTAGATCAGGCCGCCGAGTTTCACAGTTTTCCGAGCCATGCGACGACCTGAGCCGCGATCGGCATGAAAATCATATCGTCCGGGTTCGAGGCCGGCGGCGTGCCGGCATCGGATGCGGTGCGGATCGAGATCGTCAGCGGGACGCGGCCGAGGAACGGGATGCCGAGCTCGCGCGCCGCCGCCTCTGCGCCGCCATTGCCGAACGGGTCCGACGCCTCGCCGCAATGTGGGCAGACATAGCCGGCCATGTTCTCGACCAGGCCGATGATCGGGATGCCGGCCTTCTCGAACAGGTCGATCGCGCGGCGTGCGTCGATCAGCGCGAGATCCTGTGGGGTAGAGACGATCACCGCGCCTGCGGGGCGGTATTTCTGGACCATCGTCAGCTGGACGTCGCCGGTGCCGGGGGGGAGATCGAGCACAAGCGTATCGGTCACGCCCCAATCTGCCTCGACCAGCTGGCCGAGCGCGCCCGCCGCCATCGGCCCGCGCCACGCGATCGCCTTGCCCGGCTCGACGAGCTGGCCCATCGACAATAGCGGTACGCCGTACGGGGTGGGGACGGGGTCGAGCACCTTGTCCTTCGCGGTCGGTCGCGTGCCCTCGACGTTCATCAGGCGTGGCTGCGACGGGCCGTAGATATCGGCGTCGACCAGCCCGACGCGGCGCCCCGCACGCGACATCGCGATGGCGAGATTGGCAGCGAGCGTGGATTTGCCGACGCCACCCTTGCCGCTGGCGACTGCGATCAGCCGGCGGGTCGAGCGTTCCGCGGTCACCGCGATCCGCACCTCAGACACACCGGGTTGGGTCGCGGCCATCCGCACGGTCGCCTCCAGCGCGTCGCGCGCCTGCGGGTCGAGCCCGGTCGCATCGATGATGATGCCAGCCCGGGTTCCCTCGAGCCGGACGGTCGCCCGCTTGCCCGCCACTGCGGCAACCGCCGCCTTTACCGCTTCGATATCGATCATCGTGGCCAGATAGGGCCGCTAAGGGCGCTTGGCACTGTTTTTCCGCCAGCGCACACCTATAAAGGTTGGTATGACGATCTTCTCGCGCTGGTTCCGGCGCCCCGATATCCTCGCCACCGAAACACCGAAAGGCCCCTGGGGCGGCTCGGGCGACGACGGTAACAGCGGCCCGCGCAATCCCTGGGCGCAACCTCCAGGTGGCCGCAAGCCTGCCGCCAAGCCGACCGCGCTCGACGAGTTCCTGCGTAAAGCGCGCGGCTCGGGTGGTGGCGGCGGCGGCACTGGCGGCTTCGGTGGCCTGCCGTCAGGCGCCAACGCCCGCGCGCTCTGGGCGATCGGCGTCGCGATCATCGCGGTGGTCTGGATCCTGTTTACCTCGGTCCATCAGATCGGCCCGCAGCAGCGCGGTGTCGTCACCTATTTCGGTAAATACGCGGGCACGCTCGATCCGGGCGTTCGCCTGACGATGCCCGCGCCGATCGCCGACGTGACGGTGGTCGACGTGCAGAAGATCCGCACCGACAACTTCCCCGTCGGTGACGGCGAGAACCTGACGCTGACGGGTGACCAGAACATCATCGATCTGGCGTATTCGGTCCGCTGGGATATCTCGGACCCCCGCGATTACGTGTTCCAGCTTGCCGAGCCGAACGACACCGTCCGTGCCGCTGCCGAGAGCGCGATGCGCGCGGTGGTCGCCACGACGACGCTCGATCAGGCGATCGGCACTGGCCGTACCGTCATCGAGCAGCGCGTCGCTGAACTCACGCAGCAGATCCTCAACGACTATAAGTCGGGCGTCCGTATCCAGGGCGTCGCGATCAAGCAGGCCGCGGCGCCCGCACGGATCGTCGAGGACTTCAACGCCGTCACAGCCGCGCAGCAGGAGGCGATTGCCAACCTCAACCAGTCGCGCTCCTATGCGCAGCAGGTCGTGGCGCGCGCGCAGGGCGAAGCCGCGTCGTTCGACAAGGTCTACGAGCAGTATAAGCTTGCGCCGGAAGTGACGCGTCGCCGCATGTATTATGAGACGATGGAGGCGGTCCTCGCCAAGAGCGACAAGACGATCGTCGAGACGCCGGGCGGGGTGGTGCCGTATCTGCCGCTGTCGAACGCCAAGCGTCTGCCGAACCCCGAGGCTGTCCAGTCGACACCAGCGCCTGCTGCGGCGGCTGCTGCCCCCCAGCCTGGAGCTGCCCAGTGAACGCCGTGAGTTTCCGCAACCCGATCGTCGCCGGGATCATCGCGCTATTACTCGTGATCCTCGCCGCATCGACGTTCGCGATCGTGCCCGAGACCAAGCAGGCGGTGATTCTGCGCTTCGGCCAGCCGATCCGCACCGTCAACGCGTGGCAGCCGAACACGCCGTTCGGCCAGACCGGCGCCGGCCTGATCGCGCGTATCCCGTTCGTCGACCGCATCGTCTGGATCGACAAGCGGGTGCAGGATCTGGAACTCGACAACACGCTGGTGCTGTCGACCGACCAGCTCCGGCTTGAGGTCGACGCCTATGCGCGCTACCGGATCGTCGATCCGCGCAAGATGCGCAATGCGGTCGGCAGCGAGGACCGGATTCCGGATCAGCTTCGTCCGATCCTCGGGTCTGCGCTGCGTAACGAACTCGGCAAGCGGCGCTTCGTCGAATTGCTGAGCCCGGAGCGGTCCGAGTTGATGGACAACATCCAGAAGGGTCTCCAGCGCGTCGCCAGCCAATACGGTGTCGAGATCGTCGATGTCCGTATTAAGCAGGCGAATCTTCCCGTCGGCCTGCCACTCGAAAGCGCGCTCAAGCGTATGTCGAGCGCGCGTCAGCAGGAGGCGATCACGATCCGTGCCGAGGGTCAGAAGCAGGCGCAGATCGTTCGTGCGCAGGCGGATGCGGATTCCGCGAAGATCTATGCCGAGAGCTTTGGCAAGGACGCGGATTTCTACGACTTCTACCGTGCGATGCAGTCGTATCGGCACACGTTTGGTGCCGACGGTGGCCCGGCACCGGAAGGATCGACTTCGATCATTCTGTCGCCGAACAACAGTTACCTGAGGGAATTCGAGGGCCGCGGGCGTTGAGCCTGCGGAACCTTTGAACGCCGAGCCATATTCAAGACCATATTCAAGCATCATTCAGGACGGCGTCCCTACGGGGTACCTGTTTCGATTGATGAAACGAGAGGACAACATCTAGTGCGTTACGCCTACGCCATTACCAGTGCTCTTCTCCTCGGCGGCGCGACCGCGACGCTCGCGCTCCAGCCGAGCGGTGCGCAGGTCGCGCAGAACGAACCCGGTGCGATCCAGGCGGTCTCGCCGAAGCCCGGCGCGCCGATGAGTTTCGCCGACATGGTCGCTCGGCTCCAGCCTGCGGTCGTCAACATCTCGACCAAGCAGACGATCGTCCAGAAGCAGCAGGCCAATCCGTTCGCGGGCACGCCGTTCGGCGACCTGTTCGGCGGCATGGGCGGCGGCGGCCAGGGTGGCGCGCCGGTGAAGCGTGAAGGCGCCTCGCTCGGCTCGGGCTTCCTGATCTCGCCGGACGGCTATGTCGTCACGAATAACCACGTGATCTCGCCGGGCGCGCAGGGCGCGACGGTCGATTCGATCACCGTGACGCTGAGCGACAAGAAGGAATATGTCGCCAAGGTCATCGGCAAGGATCAGGAATCGGATCTCGCGCTGTTGAAGATCGATGCGGCGAACCTGCCGTTCGTGAAGTTCGGCGATTCGAACGGCGCGCGCGTCGGCGACTGGGTCGTCGCGATCGGCGAGCCGTTCGGGCTCGGCGGTACCGTCACGGCGGGCATCGTCTCGGCGATCAACCGCGTCACGGGACAGGGCGGCGCGTACGACCGCTTTATCCAGACCGATGCGTCGATCAACCAGGGCAACTCGGGTGGCCCGATGTTCGATCTCAACGGCAACGTGATCGGCGTGAATTCGCAGATTTTCAGCCAGTCGGGCGGCAATATCGGCATCGGCTTCGCAATCCCCGCGGCCGTCGCTAAGCCGATCATCGCGACCTTCATGAAGGGCGGCACGATCGAGCGCGGCTATATCGGCGTCCAGCTGCAGCCGGGCGGCACGATCAACGAGGATACCGCCGCGGCGCTGGGGATACCCAAGAACCAGGGCGAGCTGATCAACGACGTGACGGCAGGCGGCCCGGCGGCCAAGGCCGGCGTCCGCGCAGGCGATGTCGTGACCAAGGTCAACGGTCAGCCGGTGACGGTCGACCAGTCGCTGTCCTACCTGGTCTCGAACGTGAAGCCTGGTCAGACTGCACGTCTCGACATCCTTCGCAACGGCAAGCCGACTTCGGCAAACGTGGTCGTGGTGCCGCGTCCAAGCGCGGACAAGCTGGCGGCTGTGGTCGGCGGCGATGCGCAGGGCTTCGGCAGCGACGACGGCGATGACGGCGACGATTCGGCTACCCCCGCCGCACCCACGGCGGGCGCGGCGCTTGGCATCGGCGTCCAGCCGCTGACCCCGGCGATCGCACAGGCGGTCGGCGTCGAGGCGAGCACGCAGGGCGTCGTCATCGCCGTGGTCGCGCAGACCAGCGATGCGTATGGCAAGCTCAAGCGCGGCGACGTCATCATCTCGGTCAACGGCACGCCCGTTCGCACCGCGGTCGACGTCCAGAACGCGGTCAACGTCGCCAAGGCAGCCGGTCGCCCGCAGGTCCTGTTGCAGGTCAAGCGCGGCCGCAGCCCGGCAACGTTCCTGCCGGTCAAGATCAAGTAATCCACGGCCGACACGACTGATCCAAGAGGACCGTCGCTCGCCTGAGCGGCGGTCCTTTTTCTTTGCGGCGCGCGGGGTTAGGGTCGGTGTCGGATACAGAGGACGAGACCCATGACCGACGGCATCTTCATCGGCGCGAGCGTGGACGGCAAGCCGCAGACGCTGGAACTGAAGCGCGCGAACCGCCACGGCCTGATCGCGGGCGCGACCGGCACCGGCAAGACGGTGACGTTGCAGGGGATCATCGAGGGCTTTTCGGCGAACGGCGTGCCGTGCTTCGTCGCCGACGTGAAGGGCGACCTGTCAGGCCTTGCGATGGCGGGCTCGCCCACGGCGAAGACGCATGCGAGTTTTGCCGAGCGTGCCAAGGCGATCGGCGACGATAGCTGGGCCTATGCCGACAACCCGGTGCAGTTCTGGGACCTGTTCGGCGAGCAGGGCCATCCGATCCGGACCACGATCAGCGAGATGGGCCCGCTGCTGCTGGCGCGGCTGATGGACCTAAACGAGGTGCAGGAGGGCGTGCTGACGATCGCCTTCCACGTCGCTGACAAGGAGGGGTTGCTGCTGATCGACCTCGACGATCTGCAGGCGATGCTGAGCGAATGCGCTGGCCGTGCGGACGAACTGACGGTGACGTACGGCAACGTCTCGAAGCAATCGATCGGCGCGATCCAGCGCTCGCTGCTCCAGTTGCGCACGCAGGGTGCGGAGAATTTCTTCGGTGAGCCTGCGCTCGAGATGAACGATTTCATCGGCGTCGACGACAAGGGGCGGGGGATCGTCAACATCCTCGCCGCGGACAAGCTGATGGCCTCGCCGAAACTGTATGCGACGTTCCTGCTGTGGCTGATGAGCGAGCTGTTCGAGCATCTCCCCGAGATCGGCGATCCCGACAAGCCGGTGCTCTGCTTCTTCTTCGACGAGGCGCATCTGCTGTTCGACGAGGCCCCCAAGGCGCTGCTGGAGAAGATCGAACAGGTCGTCCGCCTGATCCGTTCGAAGGGCGTTGGCGTGTATTTCATCACGCAGAACCCGATCGACATTCCCGACACCGTCGCAGGACAGCTCGGCAACCGCGTCCAGCATGCGTTGCGTGCATTCACCCCGCGGGATCAGGCCGCGGTGCGCTCGGCGGCGGAGACGTTCCGGGCGAACCCCGGCGTCGACGTCGCGACGATCATCACCGAACTGAGGGTCGGCGAGGCGCTGGTGTCGCTACTCCAGGCGGATGGCGCGCCGACGCCGGTCGAACGCACGCTGATCAAGCCGCCAGCGTCACGCGTCGGCCCGATCACGCCGGCCGAGCGGAAGGTGATGATCGAGACCGATGCGGTTGGGGCGAAGTATGACACGCTGGTCGATCGGGAGTCTGCCGAGGAATTGCTGGCGGCGAAGACGCAGGAGGCGAGCGCTGCGGCGGCCGAGGCCAAGGCGACGACCGTGGCGGAGAAGGCTGCGGCGGCGCAGGCGAAGCTCGATGCCAAGGCGGCGAAAGAGGCGGAGCGCGCTCGCGTTGCGGACCAGCGCGAGGCTGATCGGCAGCAGCGTGAAGCTGATGCCGAGGCGGCAAATTCGCCCTGGACCAAGATGGCGTCTTCGGCGACGAGGGCCGTGAGCTCGTCGATCGGTCGGCAGGTGGCCAACGAGATCGGCAAGCAGGTGTTTGGAACGAAGTCGCGGCGATCGTCGTCGAGCGGTGGCTTGGTCGGCACGGTGCTGCGCGGGGTTTTAGGCGGGCTCTTCCGGGGGTAGACTACCGCCAATAGCGTGTTCACCCGCGAAGGCGGGTGCCCAGACTGGGTCCCCGCCTTCGCGGGGACATGGAGATAGCAGATGTCTTTCGATTTCGAATCTGTCACCGACTGGACCGCCGTCGGCGAGGACAGCCTCGACGACGCGATCACGCTCCGGCGCGCGATCCACGCCGACCCAGAAGTGGGCCTCCATTGCCCCCGCACCTCGGACAAGGTGAAGGCGGCGCTCGCTGGCCTCCCGCTCGAAATCCGCGAAGGCACTTCGACCACCGGCTTCGTCGCGATCCTCCGTGGCGGGCGTGCAGGCAATGCCGGCGGCAACGGCCGCACCGTCCTGCTCCGCGGCGACATGGATGCGCTGCCGATGCAGGAGGAAACCGGCCTGCCGTTCGCCTCCAAGATCGACGGCGCGATGCATGCCTGCGGGCACGATTCGCATACCGCGATGCTGGTCGGCGCGGCGAAGGCGCTGTGCGCGCGCCGCGACGAACTGCCCGGTACGGTCGTGTTCATGTTCCAGCCCGGTGAGGAGGGGCATCACGGCGCGCGCCACATGATCGCCGACGGCTTGCTCGACTCGCCGCTCCCCGAGGCGGGCTTCGCGCTCCACATCTCGCCGAACATGCCGATGGGTCATGTCGTCAGCCGCGCGGGCACGCTGATGGCGTCGACCGATACGCTGCGTGCGACGATCACCGGACGCGGGGGCCATGCGGCTATGCCGCACGATTGCCTCGATCCGCTGCCGATCGCCTGCGAGATCGTCACGGCCCTGCAGACCTATGTCGCGCGTCAGGTCGCGGTCACCGACCCCGCGGTGCTGTCGATCACCAAACTCAACGCCGGCAGCGCGCACAACGTCATCCCGTCGACCGTCGAGATGCTCGGCACGATGCGGACGCTGTCGGAGCGCACGCGCGAACAGGTCCGCGCGGCGTTCATCCGTATGGTCGAGGGCATCGCCGCGGCGCATGGCGCGGTCGGTACGCCGACGATCGAGGAAGGCTATCCGGTCACCGTCAACGACGAACGCGCGTCCGAACTGATGAAGGCGTGCGCGACGGCGATCGGCGGCGAGGGTGCGTATCAGGTGATGCCGCCGATGATGGGCGCGGAGGACTTCTCGTACGTGCTCCAGAAGCTGCCCGGGGCGATGGCGTTCATAGGTGCCGCGCCCGAGGGCAGCGATCCGCGTACCAACCCGCCGCTGCACAACACGAAGATGACGATCGACGAACGCGTGATGGCGCATGGGATCGCGATGCACTGCGCGGTGGCGGAGCGGTTCCTGACGAACGGGTTCGACTGACCGGCGGTCTGTGTGGAACGGCTGGACGTAGCGGTTTAGGGCGAGCCGCTCGCGGTTGGCTGTCCCGCGCAGTCCCAAAGGTTACGATATAGTCACACCAAGACGGTGTCAGGGCCTGCGTCCGAGTAGCGTACTGGCACCCGGTCTCGGTCACTCTATGCTGCACTGCAGCACGAAAACATCAGCCTCTCGGCCGTGTGGTCCCGGCATAGTTCGCCACCGCCGCCGCGGCCGCCTGGATCAATTTCTGGCGTTCGGGCATCGGCCGGATAGTGTCGCCGATCATCACTGCGATTCCATAACGACGGCCATCGGGGGCGGTGAGGAGGCCGACGTCGTTGAAGCCTGCGTTGCGGCGGCCGAGGTCCTGGCCGGTGCCGGTCTTGTGCGCGATCTCCCAGCCGCCGGGGAGCGCGGCGCGCAGGCGCGCGCGGCCGGTTACCGAGCGACCCATCGTGTCGAGCAGGATCTTCGTCGAGGTCTCCGACAAGAGATCACCCTTCGCCAGTCGCGCAATCGCATCGGCGATCGCGATCGGCGCGGCGCCATCGGGCGGATTGCGCACATACGCGTTCAGCGCAGCCTCGCGCACCGCGGGCGACAGCCGGTTGCGCGCCGTCATGAAGCCACCATTGACCGCGTAGGACGGCTGCCAGACCAGCCCCGCCGTGCCGCTCTGCAATAGCCGCTCGCCCGGCCCGAACCGGATTGCACCCAACTGCTTGCGCGCGATCATCGACCGCACCGCAGACGGCCCGCCGACACGTGTGAGCAACCGGTCGTTCGCCGTATTATCGCTGTGCGTCAGCGCGCGCGTCAGCAGCTCGCCGACCGTCGTCCGATAGCCGTCGCCCTTTACCAGCATCGCGATCGGCTGGTGGAACAGCGTCAGGTCTTGGGGCCGTACGACGATCGGCTCGTCGAGGCGGATCTTGCCTTGGTCGCGCAGGTCCATCACGGTCATCGCGACCCAGAGTTTGCTGACCGACTGCTGCGGCAGCAACTGCCGCCCGCCGGCCTCGACCGTCCAGCCATCGTCGACCGCGCGTATCGCGATACCCGCCTTGCCCTGGAACCCGCTCTGCAGTTCGGAGATCGCGTTGACGAGACCGGCGGGCGCGGGGCGCGGCGTACGGGGCAGGGGCGGCGGCACCGGGATCGACACGAACCCCTCGGACTGATGCACCGGGGAAACGGCGGGCGGGGTGGGCCGCGACGCCGATCCACATCCGGCGAGCGCCGTGCCGAACAGGCCGGTTGCCAGAAGACGCTTGAACGCACTCGCCGATGTCATGATGGATTGAACGCCCTGCACTGAAGCATCGATCCTTATCCGTTGATCGGCCACGCGAAACTGCGGCAGCACTTCGCTGCGACGAAGCGCGCCGACCATGCGCCGAGCCGCCGTCACGCTAGGGAACGAGAACCGTATCGACCGCCTCGGGCAGCGTCTCGGGGTAGTCGAGCGTGAAATGCAGCCCGCGGCTCTCGTGCCGATGCAGCGCGGATCGGACGATCAACTCGGCGGTCTGGAGCAGGTTGCGCAGCTCGATCAGATCAGGCGTGACGCGGAAATGCTGGTAATATTCCGCGACCTCGTCGTTGAGCAGTTCGATGCGATGCTTGGCACGCTCGAGCCGCTTGGTGGTGCGGACGATGCCGACGTAATTCCACATGAAGCGGCGGATTTCGGTCCAGGTCTGCTTGATCACGACCTCTTCGTCGGAGTCGGTGACGCGGCTTTCGTCCCAGGGGCGGATTGGCGGGGGCGGGGGCAGCGAGTCCCAGGCGGCTGCGATGCTGTCCGCCGCCGCCTCGCCGAATACGAAGCATTCGAGCAGCGAATTTGACGCTAGCCGGTTGGCGCCGTGCAGGCCGGACTCGGTGCACTCGCCTGCCGCATACAGGCCCGGAAGATCGGTCTTGCCGTGTTCGTCGATGACGATGCCGCCGCACGTATAATGTTGCGCGGGGACGACCGGGATCGGCTGCGTCGTCATGTCAATGCCGAGACCGAGCAGCTTCTCGTGGATGTTCGGGAAGTGATGGCGGATGAACTCGGCGGGCATGTGGCTGATGTCGAGATGGACGTAGTCGAGCCCGTAGCGCTTGATCTCGGCGTCGATCGCGCGTGCGACGATATCGCGGGGGGCGAGTTCCATCCGCGCGGGATCGTAATAGGTCATGAAACGCTTGCCGGTCGACGGGTTGATCAGCCGCCCGCCTTCGCCGCGGACCGCCTCGGTGATCAGGAAGTTCTTGACCTCCAGATTGTAGAGGCAGGTCGGGTGGAACTGCATCATCTCCATGTTGGAGACGCGCGCGCCGGCACGCCATGCCATCGCGATGCCGTCGCCGGTCGCGCCGCGTGGGGCGGTCGAGAACAGGTAGGTGCGGCCCGCGCCGCCGGTCGCGAGGATCGTCGCGCGGGCGGTGTAGAGGGCGACGCGCTCGGTCTTGCGATCGACCGCGTAGACGCCCCACACGTTGCCCGAGCCAGAATAGCGTTCTTCGTGACGGCCGGTCGCGAGGTCGATCGCGATCTGGTCGGGCACGAGCGTAATGTTCGGGTGTGCTTCGGCGGCCTTCTGCAACGCCTCCTGCACCGCCCAGCCGGTCGCGTCGGCGACGTGGACGATGCGGCGATGGCTGTGGCCACCTTCGCGAGTCAGGTGGAGCGCGTTGCCTTCGGTCTCGAACGGCACGCCAAGATGGGTGAGGCGTTCGATCGCAGCGGGGGCGCCTTCGACGACCATCTCGACGATCGCTCGGTCGTTGAGGCCGGCGCCGGCGACCATCGTGTCCTCGACATGGTTCTCGAACGTGTCGCCGGGTTCGAGCACCGCGGCGATCCCGCCTTGCGCCCAGGCGGTCGAGCCTTCGTTGAGCGCGCCCTTCGCTAACACCGTGACCTTGAAGCGGTCGGCGAGGTTGAGCGCCGCGGTGAGACCTGCGGCGCCCGAGCCGACGATCAGGATGTCGCTCGTCATGCGTTGGCGGCGCGGGTCAAGCTGAGGAAAACGTCCTCGAGGTCGGGCTCCTTGGTCGAGACGTCGACGATGCCGAAGCCACCGGATTGGATCGCGGCGAGGACTTCGCCGGCGTTCACGCGATCCTTTTTGTAGGTGATTTCGAGCGTACGCGTGCCTTTGAGCGCGATCTTCTGGAAGCACGCGTTGGCCGGGATGTCGGTCACGTCGCGATCGACGGTGACGGCGACGATCTTCTCCTGCGCCTTGCCGACCAGTTCGCGCGTCGGCTCGTTCGCGATCAGGCGACCATTGTTGATGATCGCGATCCGGTCGCAGAGTTCTTCGGCTTCTTCGAGATAATGCGTGGTGAGGACGACCGTGACGCCGGCCTGGTTGAGGCTGCGGACATAGGTCCAGAGTTGCTGGCGCAGTTCGATGTCGACGCCCGCGGTCGGCTCGTCGAGGACGAGGACGGGCGGCGAGTGGACCATCGCTTTCGCCACCATCAGGCGGCGCTTCATCCCGCCCGACAGCGTGCGGGCATAGGCGTGCGCCTTGTCCTCCAGATGCACCGCGCGGAGCAGTTCCATTGTGCGGCGCTTCGCCTTGGGGACGCCGTAGAGCCCGGCCTGGATCTCCAGCGTCTCGAACGGCGAGAAGAAGGGGTCGAACAGGATCTCCTGGTTGACGATGCCGATCGACGCCTTGGCGTTGCGCGGGTGCTCGTCGATGTCGAACCCCCAGATCGCGGCGCTGCCGTCGGTCTTGTTGACGAGGCCGGCGAGGATGTTGATCAGCGTGGACTTGCCTGCGCCGTTGGGGCCGAGCAGCCCGAAAATCTGGCCGCGGGGGACGTCGAACGTCACGTCGTCCAAGGCACGCTTGCCACCAGCGTAGGTTTTGCAAAGGTTCGAGATTGCGATCGCAGCTTCGGTCATGGCTGCGGCATAGCGGGGGCCGCAAGGCGGGTCATCCCCCGACGATCAAAGAAGATTGGTTCGCGCAGAGGCGCAGAGGCGCGGAGATGTTGCGCTCGTCGCGAAGCGTCTCCGATTCCAATGCACGATGTCAGGTATCAGGGTTAGGTATCAGGCGCTCGTTCCGAGCGAACCATCTCCGCGCCTCTGCGCCTCTGCGCGAACCATTCCTTCTATTAATCACACTTGCGTGGGGAGACGGAAGAACCAATTGCCCGGCCCGCGCGCGCTTGCTATCGCGCTCTCATGCATCCGCCGCTCGAAACCACCCGTGTCACCCACAACCGCGTCGCCTGCGACGGCGCCACTGACATTCCCGGCGGTGCGGCACTCGGCCACCCACGCGTCTGGTTGCAGATCGACGAGACCGGCTACGTCGATTGCGGCTATTGCGACCGCCGCTTCATCCTGGTCGGCGGTGCCGCCGATGGCGCGGACCAATCGACTTTGCGCGATCACGGGGATGGCGCAGGGCGCTAAGCCTCTTATATCTATCGGATGACGATAGCAGCAGACCCCCGTTCGTTCCTCTACCGCGATACCCTGGACCCCGAACAGGCGCAGGCGCTGACCGCCAAGGCGCTCGGCGAGGCCGATGACGGCGAGCTGTATCTCCAGTACCGCAAGGCCGAGGCGTTCGGGTTCGACGACGGCCGGCTGAAAACTGCGTCCTACGATACGAGCTCGGGCTTCGGCCTGCGCGCGGTGTCGGGTGAGATGACCGCGTTCGCTCATTCGAACGAGATGACCCCCGCCGCGATCCGGCGCGCCGCCGAGACGATGGCGCTGATCGAACCTGGCGTTGCCGCGAAGGCCGGTCCGCCGCAGGGCACCAACCAGCGCCGCTATACCGCCGCCGATCCGCTCGATTTGGTGCCGTTCGCCGACAAGGTGAATCTGTGCCAGACAATCGACGCTGAGGCGCGTGCACGTGATCCTCGCGTCGCGCAGGTATCGGTTAGCCTTTCGGGAACATGGTCGGTGGTCGAGATCGTTCGCGCGGACGGCTTTGTTGCGACCGACGTGCGGCCATTGGTCCGCCTCAACGTCTCGATCGTCGCCGAGCAGAATGGCCGCCGCGAGACGGGCAGCTACGGGATTGGAGGCCGCTATCTCTACAACGACCTGTTCGAGCCCGCGACGTACAACCGCGCGATCGACGAGGCGTTGTCGCAGGCGCTGGTGAACCTCGATTCGATCGCCGCTCCTGCGGGCGAGATGACGGTGTTGCTCGGCAATGGCTGGCCCGGCATCCTGCTGCACGAGGCGATCGGCCACGGCCTCGAAGGCGATTTCAACCGCAAGGGTACGTCGGCCTTCTCGGGTCGCATCGGCGAGCGCGTTGCGGCCGAGGGCGTTACCGTGGTCGACGACGGTTCGCTTCAGGACCGCCGCGGGTCGCTGACGATCGATGACGAAGGAACGCCGACGCGGGAGACCGTGCTGATCGAGGACGGCATCCTCAAGGGCTATATGCAGGACCGCCTCAACGCGCGCCTGATGGGCGTCGAGGCGACCGGGAACGGCCGTCGCGAGAGCTACGCGCATGCGCCGACGCCGCGGATGACCAACACGTTCATGAAGGCCGGCAACGACGATCCCGCGGAGCTTTTGTCGCGCGTGAAGAAGGGTATCTTCGCCAAGGCGTTTGGCGGCGGGCAGGTCGACATCGTGTCCGGAAAATTCGTGTTCAGCTGCACCGAGGCGTATCTGATCGAGGACGGCAAGCTGGGCGCGCCGATCAAGGGCGCGACGCTGATCGGCGACGGCCCGAGTTCGCTGACCAAAGTCCGCGGCATCGGCAACGACTTCGCGCTCGACGAGGGCATCGGAATCTGCGGCAAGGGCGGACAGTCGGTGCCAGCTGGTGTCGGGCAGCCGACGTTGCTGGTCGATGGGCTTACGGTCGGGGGGACGGCGGCTTAAAACCCGGAGATCAACATATCGAGCGCAGCCTTGATCTCGAACTGTGCTGCGTCGAGTGTAGTGACGGTATCTTCGATATCGCGGACATCGATCGCGCGCGCTAGCGGCGTGATCATGGTCAGCGCCGTGCCGTCGATAACGAAGGTCGGGGTCAGCCGCTTGAGTGCGACGGTGTCGATCGGGCGAAGAGGCACCACGAAGCGGGTCGGCAAATCAGCCAGAAGATCAGACTGGCAATCGATCACCAGCACGTTGCCGCGAACGCGGTAGACGTCGAACTGTGCCATTCAGAGCGACCGCAAATGGGCGAGCGGATCGCCGTTCTTTTCGTACCAGTGGTTCCAGCCCTGGATCGCCTCGCGATTTTCTTCCTTCCAGCGCCGCTCCTGTTCGACTTTCGTTGCGTGCCTGATAGCGTGTTCGCTGATCTGGGAGAGGTTGAGCCCTGCTTCCCGTGCCGCCGTTACGATGCCGGTATCGAGCGACATATTAACCGATTTGCGCTTGCCCGTGGCGATAGGATCATGTCTCATGCGCACAGAGTATGCGCGTCCATAGAGCGCGTCAATTCGGAGCCGACCGATGGACTTCTTCCCCGCGCTAACCGACGATCATCGCGCGTTCGTGATGCGGCAACCGGTATTCTTCGTTGCTACCGCTGCCGCGAACGTGCGGATCAATCTCAGTCCGAAGGGCATGGACAGCTTTCGCGTGCTCGATGCGAACACGGTCGCGTATCTCGACGTCGGCGGTTCTGGGAACGAGACGAACGCGCATCTGGGCGCAGACGGGCGCATCACGATCATGTTCTGCGCGTTCGACCAGCCCGCGCTGATCTTCCGCATCTACGGCAAGGGCCGCGCGGTGTTGCCGCAGGACGCGGAATGGGCTGACCTCTACGCGCAGTTTACGCCGTTGCCGGGCACGCGGCAGATCTTCGTGATCGCGGTCGACGAGGTGCAGACGAGTTGCGGATGGGGCGTGCCGTTCATGACGCTGAACCGTGAACGCCAGACCTTGTCGAAATATCACGCGAAGCAGACCGACGCCCAGCGGATCGAGGAACTGGCGGGGCCGACCGCGAGCATCGACGGGTTGCCGGTTCGGCTCGGCACCGTCCTGCCGGACCGCGTCGGCGCATGAGCCTGGTCGAACTGGGGCGGTATGGACGCAATGAGGCGCACATCATCGTCGGGCGGCTGGAGAGCGAAGGCATCCTTGCGATCGCATTCGATGGCGGGATGTCGATCATGGAGGGGAGCTGGTTGCTGATCCCAGTCCGGGTGATGGTCGACGAGGATGATCTCGACGAGGCTCGGGGGATTTTGGCGGGGTGAGCGGGTGCGTTAGGCGCTGATAGAAGACTGCCTACCTAACCCTCCGTGTTGTCATTTCCGCGCAGGCGGGAACCCATACTGGCAATGCTCGCGAGTCAATCGATAGCCCTTGAGCATATGGGTCCCCGCCTCCGCGGGGATGACGACAAGTTGGGATCGTACACCTTTGGTATAGAGAGCGGGGCCTTCGACGCCCTCCGCCAAGATCATCCCCCGGCACTGACCCGCCAGATCGCGTTGCCGACATCATCCGCCACCAGCAGGCCACCGGTCCTGTCGGTGATGACGCCGACCGGGCGGCCCTGCGCGTCGCCGTCTTTGTTTAGGAACCCGCCTAGCACATCGACCGGCTTCGCGTTCGCGGCCGGGAAGCCGGTATCGCCGAAGGGCACGAAGACGACCTTGTAGCCCGACACCGGCTTGCGGTTCCACGAGCCGTGCTCGCCGACGAACGCACCGTTGGCGAACTTTGCGCCGAGCTTCGCGTCGGTTGAGAAGGTCAGGCCGAGCGCGGCGACGTGCGGTCCGAGCGCATAGTCGGGGCGCTTCGCATATTGCTGGAGCGCGGGGTTCTTCGGCTCGACGCGAGTGTCGGGATAGCCGCCCCAATAATACCAGGGCCAACCGAAGTGATCGCCGAACTCGACCTGAGTCAGGTAATCGGGCGCGAGGTCGGAGCCGAGCATGTCGCGCTCGTTGACGACGGTCCACAGCCCGCCCGACTTGGGATTGATCGCCATGCCGTTGGGGTTGCGCAGGCCGGCGGCGTAGATCCGCCAGTTCTTGTCCTTTGGCCAGACCTGCAGGATGTTGGCGCGGTATTTCTCGGCGTCCATGCCGTTCTCGGCGATGTTCGAGGACGAGCCCACACCGACATACAACGTCTTGCCGTCCGCCGCGGTGATCACGTTGCGCGCCCAGTGATTGCCGCCGGGATTGAGCTTGATGACAAGCTCCGGCTTGGCGGTGATCTTCGTCGCGCCATCGGTGTACGGCACGCGGACGAGCGCGTCGGTGTTGCCGATGTAGAGTTGGCCGTCGAGCAGCGTCATGCCGAACGGCGAGTTGAGTCCGGTCATGAACACCGACTTCGTCTCTGCCACGCCGTCGCCGTTGGCGTCGCGAAGCAGCGTGATGCGGTTGGCCGACGGCACGCCGGCGCCGGCGCGGCCCATCAGGATCTTCATCACCCAGCCGGTGATCCCGCCGCCCTCGCGCGGTGGCGAGTTCGTCTCGGCGACCAGCACGTCGCCATTGGGAAGGCGGTACATCCAGCGCGGGTGATCGAGCCCCGTGGCGAACGGCTGAACCTTCAGTCCGGCGGCAGGCGTCGGCATCGCGCCGTTCTGCCAGCCGACGACCTTCGCGACCTTGACGGTCGGGATCGTCTGGATGCGGGGATCGGTGATCTTGGGCAGCTTGCCGGCGACCTGGTCGACCGACAGTTCCGCCGTATCGGGCCAGGCGAGATACGTGACGCCCGCGGCGATCACGAGCAGGATCAGCCCGAGGACGATGAGAATGTGTTTGCGCATGGGAGGAGATTAGGGGGACGAGGGGGCCGGGGCAATCCTCCCCCGCACGGGAAACGGCCGGCGTTGATCACGTTATTCCAGACCTTCACGAATGCACCCGCGACGTCTCGTTCGCATCATGGGCGTATGCATCTCCGCCAACGCACGCACCGGCAATAGATCACGTCGACATTGCTCAGCTACGACTATTGCAGACCACGTCAGCTTGTGGAGGTCAGAACCGGATCGGCACGCCCACGAACGCCTGCCAGGTCTGGTTGTCGACGTGCTTGACGTCCATACGCAGCCCGTAGCGGCGATCGATCCGATACTCCGCACCACCGCCTACGACGAAGCTGCTTCCCCACGCGAACTCATCGCCGACCCCAATCTGGTCGCGAATGTGGTATTTGTTAGCGCCATAGCCGACCGAGCCATATGCCATCAGGCGCGGTGTCAGAACGTAGCCGGCGCGCACGGTGCCCCGGACGCCGAACTTCGGCTTCTGGTCGTAGACGAGGCCTTCGAACGTCGCCCTGTTGTCGCGGCCTCCAGCGGTCCCCGCGATCTCGACGCCCAGTCGCCAGTTACGTGAGGCAGCGATATCGTAGCCGGCGAATACGCCACCTCCCAAGCCATTGGCACGATAATAGCGGTCGTACCGGGAGACGAGCGTATCGTTCTCATATTCTTCGAACTCGAGCGCAAAATGATGCTCGAGCAGCCCCGCTTCGACCCCGATCGACGGACCGGTGAACGGACGGTCAACAGTCTGTGCCGCAACCCCATTCGCGATCGTCATCATCGCCAGACCCATTGCATACCGCATCGCCAATCTCCCTATGGAGTGACGATCATTGCCGGATCGAAATGAACGGGGTTTTGCAGATCGAGGAGATTGATCAGTCTTCGATCAATTCGACCTTCGGCGGATGGAGGCGCAGGCGATTGATGCGGCGTTCGTCGGCGTCGATGATTTCCAGCTTCCAGCCACTCGGGTGATCGACGCATTCGCCGATCTGTGGGACGTGTCCTGCGAGCAGCGCGGCAAGACCGCCAAGCGTATCGATATCGCCATCGACCTCCGCCAGACGGGGGTCGATCAGTTCTGCGGCGTCTTCCAGCTCGGCGCGGGCGTCGGCATCCCAGGCGCCGCCTTCGATCGGCGTCATGAGTACCTGGGGCGCCTCGTCATGCTCGTCCTCGACCTCGCCGACGATCTCCTCGATCAGGTCTTCGAACGTCACCAGACCCTCGGTGCCCGAATATTCATCGAGCACGATCGTCAAATGGACGTGCTTTTGGCGCATGTCGGCAAGCAGATCGAGCGCACCGCGCGACATCGGCGCGTAGAGAGGTTCGCGGATCAGCCCAGCGATCGACGTCGGATGCTCGGCGCCGGTCGCGAGTATGTTGAAGACGTCCTTGATGTGGACCATGCCGATGATCGTATCGAGGTTGTCGCGGTACACCGGCAGGCGGCTGTGACCCGCTTCGGCGAACAGCTTGACGAGATCGGCGAACGGCGTGTCTTCCTCGACCGCGATGATGTCCGCGCGCGGCACGCCGACGTCGCCGGCGTCGCGCTCGCTGAAGTGGAGCAGGTTGCGGACCATCTGGCGCTCGAGCGGGGTGAGATCGCCCTTCGCATCGGGGGCAGGATCGCCCTCGTGCCGGTCGATCGCGTCCTCGAGCTGGTCGCGAAGGGATTCGTCTTGAGCACCGAAGATCAGGCCCTTGAGCCCGCGCCAGATACTGTCGCTACTATCGCCGTTACCGGCATTGGGGCCATCGGCCATCGTGGTCGTCAGTCCTCTGTTATTAGATAGGGGTCGTGGAGGCCCAAAGCGGCGAGCGCGTCGCGTTCGATCTGCTCCATGCCCTCGGCCTCGTCGTCGTCGATATGGTCATAGCCTAGCAGATGCAGCGTCCCGTGCACCATCAGATGCATCGCATGATCCTCGACCGAGATACCGCGCTCGGCCGCTTCCGCGACGCAGACACCGTGCGCGAGGATGATGTCGCCGAGCAGCACCTCGCCGTCATCCGAATTCTGGCTGACCGTGGCGAGCAGATCGGGCTGGACCATCGGGAAGGACAGGACGTTGGTCGGCTTGTCCTTCTGGCGGTATTGCTTGTTGAGGGTGTGGACCTCGTCGTCCGATGCGAGGCGGATCGAGATCTCGACCGTCGCGGCGCTGGTCAGCAGTTCGCCGTGCGGGGTCCGCTGGATAGCTGCCGTTGCCGCACGGAGAGCGAGGGCGTCCCAATCCTGCTCAGGCCAGGGGGCGTCGGAAGAGAGCGCGATTTCGAGCATGCAGGTCCTTCAGGCGAGATCGGTGAGGGCGAAATCATTACCCTTGTAGAGAAGTTCCGCGCCATTGGTCTTTGCACAGGCATAAGCGAAGCAATCGCCCATGTTGAGCTTCGCGGGGTGGTTTCCTTTGCAATAGCGTTCATGCGCCATGATGGCCTCCCGGGTCTCGCTCTCGCCGATCGCGATGAGGCGGAGTGCAAAGTCGGCTATGAACGTCTCGACTTCAGCATGCGCGACGGCAACGCCAACGTTGCGCTTGCGTGCTACGGCGCAGACCGTTTCCCATATCGACATGGCCGAACACAATACCGCTTCAGCCTGACCGTACCGCTTCTCGAGGGAGAAGGCTTCAGGCTCGCCCGTCATGATCGCGACCATTGCGGAGGCGTCCATGAACGCGATCAATCGTCATCCTCGTCGTTGAGGGAATCGTAGAATGCCTTGTCCGCTTCCAACCCCGTCGGTTCGCCCAGCGGATGAGCCGCGCGCCAAGCTGCGAACCGGTCATGGATACTCGTGCGCTTTTCCGTCTCGAGCATACGCTTGCGGTGCAGGAGAGCGTCGTGGACGGCTGCTGTCTTGCTGGTGCCGAGCAGGCCAGCAACCTCCCGCGCGAGATCGGCGGTATCGGCGTTCTTGATATAGAGCGATGCCATCGTTCGACTCCGGGGATATCCTGAAGATGTACTCCAGGATATCCCGAGCATCAACCATCGGTTCCTTCGTACGCCTCGACGACGCGGCCGACGATCGGGTGGCGGACGACGTCGCCGACGGTGAAGCGGCACATCGAGATGCTCTCGACGCCTTCGAGCCGGCGGACCGCATCCGCCAAGCCGGACGCTGCGACGCCGCCGGGGATGTCAACCTGCTTCGGATCGCCGCAGATCACCATGCGGCTGTTCTGGCCGAAGCGGGTGAGGAACATCTTCATCTGGGCGGGCGTGGTGTTTTGCGCTTCGTCGAGGATGACGAACGCGTCGGCTAATGTGCGGCCGCGCATGAAGGCGATCGGGGCGACCTCGATTTCTCCGCTCGCGATGCGGCGTTCGACCTGTTCGGCAGGGAGGCAGTCGTAGAGCGCGTCGTAGAGCGGGCGGAGGTACGGATCGACCTTCTCCTTCATGTCGCCGGGGAGGAATCCGAGGCGTTCGCCCGCCTCGACCGCGGGACGTGACAGGATCAGCCGCTGGACGCTGCCGTTGATGAGCTGCTGCACCGCCTGCGCGACCGCGACATAGGTCTTGCCCGTACCTGCCGGCCCGAGCGCGAAGATCATGTCGTTGTTCGCCAGCTCGCGCATGTAGTGCGCCTGCGCCGGCGTGCGCGGGACGATCGTCTTCTTCCGCGTGCGGATCATGATCGGGGGCGCGGCGCCACCGCCGGCATCGGCGCGGATGATGCCTTCGAGCACGGGTTCGTCCGCCATTGCGATCGACGCGTCGACCAAGCCTGCATCGACGTCTTCGCCGCGCTGGATACGGGCGTAGAGATCGTGGAGGACGTCGCGGGCTTTCGCGACCTGTTCGGCGGTGCCCTCCAGGCCGATCTTGTTCCCTCGTGCGGTGATGTAGACGCCGAGGCGATTTTCGAGCGCTACCAGGTTCTGGTCGTACTGGCCGAAGAGCCGGACGAGCAATTGGGGCTTGTCGAACAGCAGCTCGACTCGGGCGCGGTCACCGGACTGGGCGGGAACGGGTTTACGGCTCATACGGTCCTTTCAGGGTGTCAAAGGTTACGCCTGGAAGCGTCGAACCGTAACCTTTGAGAGGAAGATGAGTATCGCGGGTGACGCGTTCAAGCCGCGCCGGAGCGCAGGCCGAGAGATGGTTCGAGTCGCGTGGGCGAAGCTGCATCGAGAGCGAGTGTGACAGGCGATCCGGATGTAGGACAGCAAAATCGCGGGGGGTGGTTTCGAGAGCCGCGCGTATTGCTTTGATGCCTCAGGATCGCCGTAGGTGACGGAGGGGGAGGAAGGGATAACCGCTGTTCCGTGTCCTCCCCCTCCGTCAGGCAAGTGCCTGCCACCTCCCCCTGGCGGGGGAGGATCGTAAGGAGGCTCAGGCTGCTTCTGCGATCCGTTCGATCCCGGTGAGGGAGTTCGGGCCAGCCGCCGCGAGCGTCACCTCGACTAGATCGCCGATCGCGTGGTTGCCGATCACGTGGACTGATTGCAGCCAGGGAGACTTGCCAATCAGCTGGGCGGGGAGTTTCCCCGCGCGCTCCAGCAGGACGGAGCAGGTGCGGCCTACGGTGGCGGCGTTGAAGGCGTGCTGGTCGCGGTTGAGCGCGGCCTGGAGGCGCTGGAGGCGTTCGTCCATGACCGATTCCGGGACCTGTTCGACGATCGACGCCGCAGGGGTGCCGGGGCGGGGGCTGTATTTGAAGCTGTACGCCTGCGCGTAGCCGACCGCGTCGACCAGGCTCAGCGTGTCCTCGAACTCGGCATCGGTCTCGCCGGGGAAGCCGACGATGAAGTCGCCTGAGAGTGCGATGTCAGGGCGGACTTCGCGGACACGGTCGAGCAGCCGGAGGTAGGAGTCGCGGGTATGGCTGCGGTTCATCGCCTTCAGCACGCGGTCGCTGCCGGCCTGCACGGGCAAATGGAGGAACGGCATCAGGCTCTCGATGTCGCGGTGCGCGTCGATTAGGCCTTGGGTCATGTCGTTGGGGTGGCTGGTGGTGTAGCGGATGCGCGCGAGACCGGGGATGCGGTCGAGGTCGCGGATCAGGTCGTGCAGGCCACGCTCGTTCTCGGACCACGCGTTGACGTTCTGGCCTAGCAGCGTGATCTCGCGTGCACCGGCGTCGACCAGCGCCTTTGCTTCGTCGACGATCGCGGCGAACGGGCGGCTGATTTCCGCCCCCCGTGTGTAGGGGACGACGCAATAGGTGCAGAATTTGTCGCAGCCTTCCTGCACGGTGAGGAATGCCGAGGGGGCAACCTTCCGACGCGAGGGGAGCGCGCCGAACTTCGACAGCAGCGGCATGTCGGTGTCGAGCGAGGGCGTGCCGGCGGCGGCTTTCGCAACGAGCTCGGGGAGGTTGTGATAGGCTTGCGGGCCGACGACGATGTCGACCTTGGCGCGGGTGAAGATCTCCTCGCCCTCGGCCTGCGCGACGCAGCCGGCCACGGCGATCATGGGGGTCTTGCCGGACTTGCGGCGCTGATCCTTCCGGAGGCGGCCGATGTCGGAATAGACCTTTTCGGTGGCGCGTTCGCGGATGTGGCAGGTGTTGAGGACGACGACGTCGGCGTCGACCGCGTCGGCTTGCGTAAGGCCCTGGGCGGCCATCAGCTCGGCCATGCGCTCGCCGTCGTAGACGTTCATCTGGCAGCCGAAGGATTTTATGTGGAAGGTTTTGGGGGGAGACATGCGAGAGGCCCTACCAAATTTGTGCGCGTGGGGGGAGGGGGCGTTGTTAGGGCTGCCTCCCACGGTTCCCGGGCACCTCTTCGCCGGGGTGGAGTTTCAGTTTGCGGGGTGGTGTTCCTGTTGGGGATGAGTGGAGCTTCCCTCCCTTGTTCTCCCGCGAAGGCGGGAGTCCAGACTGGGCCCCCGCCTTCGCGGGGGGACATTCTTTGTTCGTGGCTTACAGCGCTTCCATGCGGCGGCGGGCTTCGGCGGCTATGGCTTTTCGGTCGCCATAGTCTGCGGGGTTGAAGGGTTCGGCGAAGTGCAGCGTCGCGACGAATGTGCCCCGGCGTTTGAGGACGTGGGCGGCGTGGTGTTGGCCGGGCTCGTCGCCGACCCAGGCGAGTTCGTCCGTGGCCAAGCCATAGTCTATGCGGACGGGTTGCACGCGGACGCCGGGTGGGGGCGGGTCCAGGGCCGCCAGCAGTGCGGCCTTGAAGGGGAGGAGGGTGGTGCCGTCTCCCGTCGTTCCCTCGGGGAAAAGGGTTACGGGCCAGTCGGCCGCCAACGCGTCGCGGATTTGGGCGATCTGGGCGGTTACTGCCATGCGGTCGGCGCGGCTTACGAAGATCGTGTGGTTGAGCGTGCAGAGCCAGCCGACCAGCGGGGCGCTGCGGAGTTCCGATTTCGCCACGAACGCGCTGCCCGTCGCGCCGGACAGGAGGAGGATGTCGATCCAGCTCAGATGGTTCGAAACGAAGACGACGTCGCGGGGGAGTGGCGTGCCGACCACCCTGAACTGCGCCCCGACGATCCGCGCGACCAACCCGAGAAAGCGAGGCGGCCATGGCGACTTTCGCCCGAATAGCCGCCACATCCCATGCAACGGCAGCGCCAGGACCAGCGCGACCAGCAGCGCCGCCAACCGCGCGCCAAAGCGGATTCGGCCGATCGCGTCAGTCCTTGCGGGTGAGCGCGACGCCGTAGAGTTCCATGCGGTGATCGACCAGCCGGAAGCCGAGCTTCTCCGCAATCGCCTTCTGCAACTGCTCGAGTTCGGGATCGACGAATTCGATCACCTTGCCGCTCTCGACGTCGATCAGGTGATCGTGATGGGCCTCGGGCGCAGGCTCGTAGCGAGCGCGGCCGTCGCCGAAATCATGGCGGTCGAGGATACCGGCTTCCTCGAACAGGCGAACCGTGCGGTACACCGTCGCGATCGAGATGCCGGGGTCGATCTGCGACGCGCGCTCATAGACCTTCTCGACGTCGGGATGGTCGTCAGCCTCGGACAGCACGCGCGCGATGACGCGGCGCTGCTCGGTAATGCGCAGGCCCTTCTCGTTGCAGAGTGCTTCCAGATCGATTTTGCGCGGCATGTGTCGTTCCCTCGTTGAGTGCCATGTAGGGCCTCCGCGCTGTTGCGAAAAGGGATAGTGACTCGCAATAAGCCTTAGCTGTTGATATCTTTCGAATATGTATGTGCGTCATACGCGACGCCGGTCTTGCCGCGGTAGTATGCGCGGCGCTCGCCGACCTTGGTGAAGCCGTGCGCGTCGTACATCTTCACCGCGTCGTTGCCGGCGCGGACCTCGAGGTGGAGCTTTGCGATGCTACCGACAGAGCAATCGGCGATGGCGGCGCGGATCAGCGCCGTGCCGACGCCACGACGGCGATAGTCGGGCGCGACCGCGATCAGCAGGAGTTCGGCCTCGTCGGCGACCGACCGGGTCATCGTGAAACCAGCGGGGAAGTCATCGACGAACGCGATCGTGAGGTGGACGCCGGTCAGTGCGAGCACGCCGAGGCACTGGCTGCGCGTCCAGGCCTCGCCGTAACGCGGATCGAACGCCTCGGTCATCAGCGCGTCGACGATCGCGAGATCGCGCGCGTCGCCGGTGCGGAGCGTGACGGTGCGCGTGGCGGCCTGGCGCGTGGCCATTATTTCGAGACCGACGGCTTGGCGTCGGGCGCGCGGCCGTAGATCGGGCTTGGTGCGAGCGCGGTCAGTGTCGCGGGCAGCAGGGTTGCGGAGGCCGCGTCGGGCAGCGCTTCGGTGAGGTCCAAACTGTCGTCGAGTGCGGCGAGCCAGCGGACGCCGTTGCCGACCGCGCGCCGTCCCGCCAACGCGGCGAGCGCGGCGTCGGGCTTCAGCGATACCATGTCGGATCGCGGCGACAGATCGGCGGAGAACGCTTGCATGAAGACCTCGCCATGCCCGCCTTCCATGATCACTGCAATATCGTGGGTTGGTCGCGCGGCGAAACCGGCGGCGGCGATGAGCGGAAGCGAGGAGAAGCCGGCGATTTCCGCGCTCCAGCCGAGCGCGAGACCGCGCGCGGCGGCGATCCCGACGCGGACGCCGGTGAAGCTGCCGGGGCCGCAATCGACTATTATGCGGTCGGCTCGGCCGCCTTCCGGCAGCTCGGCGATCATTGGGATGAGGCGCTCGGCGTGGCCTCGGCCGACGACTTCGTGCGTGTGGGCGATGACGGCGCCGGACTCGATGAGGGCGACCGAGCAGGCGGTGGTGGATGTTTCGATTACTAGCGTGCGCATTACTTCTTACCCTCTCCCCTCGGGGGGAGAGGGAAGGGTGAGGGGCGCCGCGAGCGCTGCCCTTCCCAACTGCCCCTCACCCCAACCCTCTCCCCGCAGGGGAGAGGGAGCAGGTTCCGCCTCAAGCGATGCTGTTGAACTTCGCGAAGTCGGGACGGGGCGAGCGGGCGTAGATCGTCGCGGGGTCGCCGTGGCCGAGCGTCGAGATGAAGTTGGTCCGCACCGCGGGCGTGTCGTGGAAAAACGCCGCATCGACCTCGCCCGCGTCGAAGCCCGACATCGGCCCGGTATCGAGCCCGAGCATCCGCGCGGCGATGATGAAATACGCCCCCTGCAACGTCGAGTTGCGGAACGCGGACGCCTCGCGCAGTTCTGCGTTGCCGTCGAACCACGACTTCGCATCAGCGTGCGGGAACAGCTCGGGGAGATGTTCGTGGAAATTGGTGTCCATGCCGATGATCACCGACACGGGGGCGTTGAGGATCTTCGGCTGGTTCTGCGCGCTGCACGCATCGGCGAGCTTCTGCTTGGCCTCGTCGCTGGTGACCCAGATCAGGCGCGCGGGGAGCTGGTTGGCGGAGGTCGGGCCCCACTTCATCAGGTCCCAGATCGCGTGCAGTTCGGACTCGGCGACCGGCTGGTCTGTGTAGCCGTTATAGCTGCGGGCATCGCGGAAGACGGCGTCGAGGACGGTGTCGTCGAGTTTCTGACGCATCAGACGGCTCTCACTTCGGTGACTTCGGGGACGTAGTATTTCAGCAGCTGCTCGATGCCGTTCTTGAGTGTGGCGCTCGACGACGGGCAGCCGGCGCAGGCGCCCTGGAGCTGAAGGAACACCTTGCCCTTGTCGAAGCCGCGATAGACGATGTCGCCGCCGTCGTTCGCCACCGCGGGGCGGACGCGCGTGTCGATCAGCTCGCGGATCTGCGCGACGATGTCAGCATCGGCGGGATCGTCCGACAATGCGGGTTCATCGGATGGTACCGAGAAGCCGGCGCGCGCGGGCTTGAACAGCGGCATCGCGGCGGAGAAGTGATCGAGCAGGATCGCGAGCACGTCGGGCTTGAGGTCCGACCAGGCGGTGCCGGGCGCGGCGGTGACCGAGACGAAATCGCGGCCGAAGAACACGCCGGTGACGTCGCCGAGACCGAAGATCGCGTCGGCAAGCGAACTCACCTCGGCTTCCTCGGGGGTGGCGAAGTCGCGCGTGCCGGCTTCCATGACGGTGCGTCCCGGGAGGAACTTCAGCGTCGACGGGTTGGGAGTGGATTCCGTTTCGATGAGCATGAGGGGCATGTGGCCCGAAGGGGGCGGGGGATCAAGCGCGGAACGGGAAACGGTTTCTTTCGGGGGGTGAGGGCATTCCGGCTACCTCATTCGCGCCGGTACTGCGCTTTGGCTGTCCGGCAACGCGAAACGTGCAAATTGCGTCAGGGACTTACGCTGCGAGCGGCAGCGGCGGATCCGACTGCTTGGTCCGTAGCTTGTCGGCCCAGCGGGTGAGCACGGCATCGTTGGCGACGATCCAGTCCTTGGCCAGCGTGGTGAGAGCGGCGAGATACGCGGCACTCGAATTGTCCAGTCCGCCATCACCAGAGGGCAACGCGAAATCGGCGCGGTCATATGCGGCGATGTCCAGCCGCCGGGCCTGATAGGAGATCGTACTGGAACCGGCCTGCATCAGGATCGAGAAGATCGGCACGCCCCGGAACGGGTTCACCCAGCCCAGGAACGACCAGTTCCGCGCGGAGGGATAGGGGCGATCGGACCGGCCCGTACCCAGCGACAGGATCTCGATGTCGCCGAGATGCCAGCCGAGCTTGCGCCCCTCGATGATCGCGGCGATCGTCGGATCATTAGCGAACACGCCGCCATCGACCATCAGCAGATCCGGCTCCAATTTGGTGGGATCGTCGATCGCGGCCGGCTTGAAGAACGTCGGGGCCGCCGATGTCGCGCGCGCGGCGATATGCAGCGGGAAAACTCGCTCGGGGGTGCCGAGCTTCCGGTTATAGTCGGGGCCGCCGGCCATGAACACTGCCTTGCGCGCCAGAAGGTCATACGCCGGAATGACGATATTCGTCAGCGCATCGCGCGTCGTCACGCGCGTGCCGATCCGCGCCGCCAGGATCCGCTCGAGCGGCCGCGCGCTATAGGGCCAGCCCGGTACGCGAAGGGGTACGCCGAAGATGTGCGGGAATATCCGCTTGCTCTCGTTGCGGTAGAGATCAACGAGGTCGCTCGCCGTGCACGCGGCCCGTTTCGGATCCGCCTCGCTGGGTGCGGTGAGGCCGGCGGCGATGATTCCACCGGTCGACGTACCGGCGATCAGATCGAAACAGTCGTGCAGTGGTCGGCCGATCCGGCGCTCCAGCTCGGCGAGGATCAGCGCGGGGATCAGCCCGCGCGTCCCGCCGCCATCGATCGTCAGGATGAACCTCGGTTTCGTACGATCACTGTCCACGGCGCCTTCTCCCACTGCTGGGCCGAGCTTATCAATAGGCGATCACAACGACGTCCGGAGATCGGTCCGGATCGGTGCAACCTCTTACGGGGGCCCTCACGCGGACTCCGACGCGGGATCACTCAGACGTCCATTGCCTTCACCGCGGCGTTCCAGTTGCCGATGTTGCGGACCGCGTCCTGGACGAAGGCGGAGCGGCGGACGACGCCGAGGAACAGGTCGGCGATCCACTTGCCGGGGTTGCGCAGGGGGCGTTCGAACTGGATCAGCAACACGACGCGGGTGCCGGTCGTGTCGTTCCAGACCTCGTGCTGATAGGTGTCGTCGAACACGAGCGTCTCGCCTTCCGCCCAACGGACGGTGCGGTCGTGGACGCGCATGCGGACATCGCCGTCGCGCGGCACGATCAGGCCGAGGTGGCAGGTGATGAGGCCCTTGGTCACGCCGCGATGTTCGGGGATGTGCGTGCCGGGCGCAAGGATCGAGAAGAACGCGCTGTTGAGGCCGGGAATGCGTGCGACGGCGGCGGCCGTGTGCGGACAGCGGGCTAGGCTTTCCTCGATCGGATAGCCGTAGCCATAGAGGAAGAACGAGCGCCATTTGTCGACCTCGGCGATCGAGCGGTGATCGGGCGAGATCGTCGCGAGGCTGGGCGACGCTTCGCCTTGCAGCGCGACGCGGACCGCCTCGTCGCGGATCGCGGCCCAGTTCTCGCGCAGGCCTGCGGTCCAGGCGAAGTCGCGGACGTCGAGCACCGGATCGTTGGCGACCAGGGAGGACGAGGCGATCATGCGGTCGAACACGCCGCGCAGGTGCTTGCCGACGCGGATGATCAACGGGCGGTTGGCTTCGGCGACCATTGGTGCGCCGGGTTTGGGCGCGCCGGATATGACGTTGAGATCGGGCACCCGAACGCCGCGGCGTGCTGCCGGTTCGCCCGAATCCCGCCACAATGAACACTGCCCCAGTTCGTGCCCCAGTTCGGCTTCGACCGTCATCTCTACCCTGCATCCAGGCGCGCGGCGGCGCCGATCCCCTTGTTCGGACACGATATACCGGCAGTGTTGGACGAAATGATGGCACCGCGCGCCCGGTGCGGAGGCAGGGCACTGGCGAGCGACGCCCGCGACCGCTACAGGTGAACCATGGTGTCCTTTTCGCGCTTTTACCGCGCTCCCGTCCTCATCCCCGTCATCCTCGGCATCGCCATTCCGGCGAGCGGCCAGATGGCGACGCAGCAGGCCGTATCTACCCCTGCAAAGGAAGCGCCGACGCTTCCCGAGCTGCCGGGAATCGATACGACCGCGTGGCTCTACAAGGGCAGCGATCTTACGCGGGATCCCGAGTGGAAGTTCGGCACGTTGCCCAACGGCATGCGCTTTGCGGTGCGCAAGAACGGCGTGCCACCGGGCCAGGTGTCGGTGCGCGTGCGGATCGACGCGGGGTCGCTGAACGAGACGGACAGCGAACGTGGCTTCGCGCATTTCATCGAGCATCTGTCGTTCCGCGGCTCGGAATACGTGCCGGACGGCGAGGCGAAGCGCGTCTGGCAGCGGTTCGGGGCGACTTTCGGCTCGGATACCAACGCGCAGACGACGCCGACCTCGACCACGTTCAAGCTCGATCTTCCGTCGGCGACCGAGGCTGGCCTCGACGAGAGCCTGAAGATCATGTCGGGGATGATGGAAAAGCCGGTCATCACCGACGCGTCGGTCACCGCCGAGCGTCCGGTCGTGCTGGCGGAACAGCGCGAACAGCCGGGGCCGCAGGTGCGGTTCGGCGATGCGATCCGCGCGACGTTCTTCGCCGGACAGCCGCTCGCGGATCGTTCGCCGATCGGCAATATCAAGACGCTGGAGGCCGCCACTGGCGCCACGGTCAAGGCGTTCCACGATCGCTGGTATCGGCCGGAGAACACTGTCGTCATCATTTCGGGCGACATGGATCCGGCGTTGTTCGGGCGCCTCATCGTCAAGAACTTCGCGGACTGGAAGGGCATCGGCCCGGTCGTGCCAGCGCCCGATTTCGGCAAGCCCGATCCGAAGGCGCCGGTCTCCGCGACGATCGCCGAGCCGGCGATTCCGGCGGTGGTGACGCTCGGCGTGGTGCGGCCTTGGGAGTATAAGGACGACACCGCGATCATGAACCAGAAGCGGCTGGTCGACGTGCTGGCGACGCGGCTGATCAGTCGGCGGCTCGAGACGCGGGCACGCGCGGGCGGGAGTTTCCTGCAGGCGGGCGTATCGATCGACGACGTGTCGCGCTCGGCGAACCTGACCAGCGTCAACATCGTGCCGATCGGCACCGACTGGGAATCGGCGTTGAAGGACGTGCGCGCGGTAATCGCCGACGCGCAGACCAACGCGCCGAGCCAGGCCGAAGTCGACCGCGAATATGCCGATTTCGACACGATCATGCGGACCAGCGTCGAGACGGCGAAGGTCGAGGCGGGCTCGAAGCAGGCGGACGACATGGTCGGCGCGCTCGATATCCGCGAGACGGTCGCCGGGCCGGAAACCTCGTACAAGATTCTGCAGGACGCGAAGGCGAAGGGCATGTTCACGCCCGCCACGCTGCTCGCGTCGAGCAAGGCGATCTTCGAGGGAACCGCGACCCGGGCTCTCGTGAATACGCAGAGGCCTGATGCGGGGGCTGCGAACAAATTGGCGACCGCTTTGAAGGCTGACGTATCGGGGCTTGCCGGCAAGCGGCGTGCGCAGGCTGCGGTCGACTTTTCGAAGCTGCCGTCGCTCGGCAAGCCGGGCGTCGTCGCGAGCCGCGAGAAGATTGCCGCGTTCGACATGGAGCAGGTGAACTTCGCCAACGGCACGCGCGTGCTGCTGTTCCCGAACGCGGGCGAGACCGGGCGCGTGTATGTGCGCGTGCGGTTCGGTGGCGGCTATACCGCGATCCCGTCGAACCGGCCTACGCCGGCTTGGGCGGGTGATCTCGCGCTGGTCGCAGGGGGTATCGGCAAGCTCGACCAAGGCGATCTCGACCAGCTGACGGCGGGGCGTCGGATCGGGCTCGATTTCGGGATCGACGACGATGCCTTTACGCTGAGCGCGATCACGTCGCCGGCGGATTATTCGGATCAGCTGCGGCTGATGGCGGCCAAGCTCGCGTTCCCGGCGTGGGATCCGGCGCCGGTCGCCCGTGCCCGTGTTGCGGCGCTGGCAGGGTTTGCGGGGTATGATTCGTCGCCGGACGGTGTGTTGTCGCGTGACCTCGAGGGTCTGCTGCGCGCAGGCGATCCGCGTTGGGGGACGCCGTCGAAGCCGACCGTCGAGGCACTGAATGCGAAGGACTTCCGCGCGTTCTGGGAGCCGATCCTGAAGACCGGGCCGGTCGAGGTCTCGATCTTCGGCGACGTGAAGACCGAGGACGCGATCGCGGCGGTCGCCAAGTCGTTCGGGGCGATGAAGCCGCGGACGGCGGTGTCGACGGTGGGCGCGCCGGTCGGCTTCCCCTCGCATAATGCGACGCCGGTGATGCGTGCGCATACCGGGCCTGAGAACCAGGCGGCGGCGGTGATCGCGTGGCCGACCGGTGGCGGGATCGACAACATCGTCGAGGCGCGGCGTCTCGACGTGCTGGCGCAGGTGTTCAGCGATCGACTGTTCGAGCGACTTCGGCAGGCGGCAGGCGCAAGCTACAGCCCCAACGTGTCGAGTCAGTGGCCGGTGGGCATGACCACCGGCGGCCGGATGGTCGCGATCGGGCAGGTCGCACCGGACAAGGTGTCGTTCTTCTTCCAGATCGCCCGCCAGATCGCATCGGAACTGGTGTCGACGCCGATCGCGGCGGACGAGCTGGACCGGATCAAGAAGCCGATGGGGCAGTATATCCTGCGTGCCTCGACCGGGAACCAGTTCTGGTTGCAGCAGCTGGGCGGGGCGACGTTCGATCCGCGGCGGATCGCGGCGACGCAGCGGATCGCGAGCGATCTGGTGGCGACGACGCCGGTGGAGTTGCAGGCGACGGCGGCGAAGTATCTGCGGCCGGAGAAGGACTGGACGATGGCCGTGGTGCCAGCTGCTGCTTCCGCGAAGAAGTGATCGACTAGTCCCTCTCCCCCACGGGGGAGAGGGAGGGAGGAGCTACTTGGCGACGGAAGGGTGAGGGGCTTTGGCGAAGGCGTTGCGAGCCTCACGCCCCTCACCCTCCCACGCGCAAGGGCGCGTGGGGCCCTCCCTCTCCCCGTGGGGGAGAGGGGTTTTCTTTAAGGCTTATACAGCGCGTCCAACCTCTCGCCGTAGGCCTGTTTCAGGACGTGGCGGCGGATCTTCAGGCTGGGGGTCAGTTGCTCGTTCTCGATCGTAAACGGACCATCCGCGAGCACGAACCGCCGCACCCGCTCCGTGACCGTCAGGTCCTTGTTCACCCGTTCGACCGCATGCCCGATCGCCGTCCGGAACTCGCTGTTCTCCGCCAGCCGCGCGAAGCTGCAGGCGTCGCCATTCCCCGCGCACCATTCCTGCGTCCACTCGGGATCAGGCACGATCAGCGCCACCATGTACGGGCGCTTGTCGCCCGCGATCATCGCCTGCGCGATCTCGGGCTGGAGCGTGAGCATCCCCTCGACCTTCTGCGGGGCGACGTTCTCGCCCTTGTCGTTGATGATGAGGTCCTTCTTGCGGTCGGTGATGCGGATCCGGCCGCGGTCGTCGATCTCGCCGATGTCGCCGGTATGGAGCCAGCCGTCCTTCAGCACCTTCGCGGTCTCGGCGTCGTTGCGCCAATAGCCGTGCATGACGAGTTCGCCGCGGACCAGGATCTCGCCGTCCTCGGCGATCCGGACCTCGGTGTCCTTCAGCGCGGGGCCGACCGAGTCCATGCGGACACCGGCCTTGGGGCGGTTGCACGAGATGACCGGGGCGGCTTCGGTCTGGCCATAGCCTTGCAGGAAGGTGAGCCCGAGCGCTTCGAAGAACAGGCCGACCTCGGGATTGAGCGGGGCGCCGCCGGAGATCATCGCCTTCAGCCGGCCACCGAACTTCTTCGAGATCTTGGGCTTGAACAACGTGGCGACGGCGGCCTGCATCGGCCGATCGATCAGCCGCAGGCGACCGGCGTAGCGCTTGCTGCCGATGTCGAGGGCCTGGCGCAGGAGGTACGCCGAGGCGCCACCCTGTTTCTCGATCGTCTTCGAGATGCGCGTGCGGAGGACTTCGAAGAGGCGGGGGACGACGAACATGATCGTCGGGCGCGTCTCCTCGATGTTGGCGGCGAGCTTTTCCAGGCCCTCGGCGTAGTAGATCTGTCCGCCGAGCGAGATCGGGAAGTGCTGGCCGCCGGTGTGTTCATAGGCGTGGCTTAAGGGCAGGAACGAGAGGAAGACCTCGTCGTCCCAGCCGAAATCCTCCGAGATGACCGACGCACACCCGGCGCAATTGTGCAGGATTGCGCCGTGATGCTGCATCACGCCGCGCGGCGCGCCGCCGGTGCCGCTCGTGTAGATGATGCAGGCGAGGTCTTCGCGTTCGAAGTCGGCGCGGGCGGCGGCGGTTTCGGGGGCGGTCTGGTGCGCGGCGATCAGCGCGTGCCAGTTGTGGAAGTCGATCCCGGCGGGGACCTTCATGTCCTCGAACCCGATCACGGTCTGCGCCTGGTTCGAGCGGATGACCGCGGGGAGCAGCGTCTTCGCGAGTTTCGCGGTCGAGACGATGATCGCGCAGGCGCCGGCGTTTTCGATGATGTGGAGGTGATCGCGCTCGGTGTTGGTGACGTAGGTCGGCACGGTGATGCAGCCGGCTGCCATGATCGCGAGGTCGCTGAGGCACCATTCGGGGCGGTTCTCGGCGACGAGCATGATGCGGTCGCCGCGTTTCAGGCCGATCGCGGTTAGCGCGGTGGCTAGGCTGGCGACTTGACGGGCGGCTTCGGCCCAACTGGTGGCGACCCAGGTGCCGCTTGTCTTGGTCCAGAGGAACGGCGCGTCGCCTTTCTCCGTGGCGCGCGTGAAGAACATCGTGACGAGGTTCGGGAAGCGTTCGAGCTGGCGGGCCATTGTCTCTCCCTGGGCGCTGTGCCGTTGCGCCTTGTACGACGCGATGCTGGGCGTTGGTCGGTTAGTGCGTCATAACCGGCGGGGGCTCAACCCCATCCGCGCCACGAGCAAAGCACCCCCCCGGCGAAGGCCGAGGTCCAGTTGGGAAACGGTGCTAGTTGAGGTTTGCGCGTCGTTACTGCGACCTTTCCAACTGGACCCCGGCCTCCGCCGGGGAGGTGGCGTTTGTCGTTACTCCGGCGCACGCTGGAGTTTGCCGACGCGTTGGATCTGGGTGACGGTACCGTCCTCCGCGATCGCGACACCCTCGCTACGGGGGTCTGCAGCGCCGACCCATTTGCCGCCGACGCGTTCGATCGCGTTTGCCTTCAGGCCGAGTGCAGCCACCTGGACGGTCTCGCCTAGCGCCTGCAACGCGGGGACCATCGCCTCGCGCTCCGTGCCCTTTTCGGCAGCAGCGACGTGGCCGGGGGCGTAGAGCAGCCCGAGCGCGATCGAGTCCTGTGCCGACAGTTTCCAGTCGACCACGCCGATGATCGCCTTCGCGACCTGCGCGATGATCGTCGAGCCGCCGGCTGCGCCGACCGCGAGGCGCACCTTCCCGTCGGGGCCGTAGACGATCGTCGGAGACATCGAGCTGCGCGGGCGCTTGCCACCCTCGACGCGGTTGGCGACGAGCGCGCCGTCCTTGACGGGGACGATGTCGAAGTCGGTGAGCTGGTTGTTGAGGACCGTACCGTCGACGGTGATGCCGGAGCCGAAATAGCCCTCGACGGTGGTGGTCACCTCGACGACGTTGCCGCGGGCGTCGACGGTGGCGATGTCGGTGGTGCCGGGGACTTCGCTGACTAGTGCGCGGGTGCGTGCGGGGGCGCCGGGGGGCGTGCCGGGAGCGACGTTTGCCATCGTCTTCGCCGGCGAGATCAGCGCCGATCGCGCTGCAAGATACTTGGCGTCGAGCATGCCCTGTACCGGTACGCGGACGAAATCGGGATCGCCGACGTACAGATCGCGGTCGGCATAGGCGAGGCGCGAGGATTCGGCGAACAGGTGCCAGGCCTGCGCGCTGTCCTTGCCGAGCTTGGCCATGTCGAAGCGTTCGAGCTGCTTCAGGATCATCAGCACGGTGATGCCGCCGGACGAGGGCGGGCCCATCCCGCAGACGCGATAAACGCGGTATTTGACGCAGACCGGCGGGCGCGACTTGGCGTCGTAGCTGGCGAGATCGCCGAGCGTCATCTTCGACGGATTCCGTGCGGCGGTGTTGACCGCGGTGACAATCTTCTGTGCTTCGGGGCCGACGTAGAAGCTGTCGGGGCCCTGGGTGGCGATGCGCTGGAGGAGGGCGGCTTGCTGGGGGTTCTTGATGACCGCGCCGATCGCGACCGGCGAGCCGTCGGGGGCGGAGAACAGCTTGCGCGTCTCTGGGGTGATGTGGTCGCCATAGGCGGTCATGCCGTTGACGAGGCGGGGGGAGGCCTTGAAGCCGTTGGTCGCGAGCCGGATCGCGGGGGCGAACAGTTGCGACCAGGGGAGCTTGCCCGACGCGCGGTGCGCGAGCGCCATGCCGCGGAGCGCGCCAGGGATGCCGACGCTGCGACCGCCGGGGACCGCGTCGCTGTGGCTGAGCGGCGTGCCGTCGGGCGCGTAGAACCAGCGTGCGTCGGCGGCGGCGGGGGCCTCTTCGCGCGCGTCGATCGTGCTGAGCGCGCCGCCGGCCGCGTGGGAGATCCAGAAGCTGCCGCCGCCGATGCCCGAGCTTTGCGGTTCGACGACGTTAAGGGCTAGCATCGTTGCGATCGCGGCGTCGGTGGCGCTGCCGCCGGCGCGGAGGATCTCGACGCCGGCCGCGGCTGCGCGCGGGTCTGCGGCGCTGACCATGCCCTGGTCTTTCGTTGGGGCGGGTTGGCGCGCCTGTACGGTGGCTGCGGGGACGAGGAGGGCGAGCGCTAGGAGGGAGGTCTTCATCGAGCGCGAGCGTAGCGTGGTTCGAATACTAGGCAACCCGTCTCGCCAGTCGACCTCGCGATCCTCCCCCGCCAGGGGGAGGTGGCGCCGTAGGCGACGGAGGGGGAGGACACGGAACAGAGGTTGCCCTTTTCCGCCCCCTCCGTCTGGCAAGAGCCAGCCACCTCCCCCTGGCGGGGGAGGATCGTTAGGCGTCGACCCCTACTGCGTCGGCGACCGCCGCAAATCCGTCGCGGGTCAGCAGCGCCTCGAGTTCGCGGAGGATACGGGCGGGGAGGCCGGGTCCTTCGTACACCAGCGCGGTGTAGAGCTGGACGAGGCTCGCGCCGGCGCGGAGGCGGGCATAGGCTTCGGCGCCGCTGTCGACGCCGCCGACCGAGATCAGCGGGATCGCAGCGCCGGTTGCCTTGCGGAAGTCCGACAGGCGTTGGCGGGCCAGGGGAGCGAGCGGCGCGCCGGACAGGCCGCCGGTTTCCTTGGCATTGGCTGAGCGCAGGCCGGGGCGGGAGATCGTCGTGTTGTTGACGATCAGCGCGTCGATGCGGTTGTCGAGGGCTGCTCGGGCGATGTCGTCGATGTCGGCGGGGTCGAGGTCGGGGGCGACCTTGAGGAAGATCGGCGTGGTGCCCTTGGCGGCGGTGCAGGCGGCGAGGAGATCGCGCAGGGCGGCACCGTGCTGGAGGTCGCGCAGGCCGGGAGTGTTGGGGGAGCTGATGTTTATGGTGATGTAGCCGGCGTGGGGCGCGGCTCGGGTGACGCCGTGGACGTAGTCGGCGGTGCGGTCGGTGGCGTCCTTGTTCGCGCCGACGTTGATTCCGAGGATGCCATTCCGCCTTGCGCTCTGCGCACGGGGAAGCGCGCCATCGAGGCCGCCGTTGTTGAAGCCGAGGCGGTTGATGACTGCACGATCTTGCGGAAGGCGGAAGATGCGGGGTTTGGGGTTGCCGAGCTGGGCGAGCGGCGTGAGCGTGCCGATCTCGACGCTGCCGAAGCCCAACCCGAAGAAGCCGTCGATCGCGCGGCCGTCCTTGTCGACGCCTGCCGCCAAGCCGACCGGATTGGGGAAGGCGATTCCCGCCACTGTCGTCGCGAGCCGGGGTACGCTGGGCGCGAGCGGCGCGCCGGTCTTCCCCCACGCGGCGAGCGCGGCGATGGTCAGCGTATGCGCGCGCTCGGCGTCGAGGCGGAACAGGATCGGGTGGTAGAAGGCCATGCGCGTCGTCCTTGCTCCTTCCACCTGTCGGGAAGGGTCATTCTTGCTCCCCTCCCTGGAAGGGAGCGGCTGGGGGTGGGTTGGTCCGTTGGCTGGTGCTCTCTGACGTCAGCAGCCGACCCACCCCCGACCCCTCCCTTCCAGGGAGGGGGGAAGTCAAGCTTTCGGGTCGTGTGCGATGCGGAAAACGCGGCTCCAGTTGCGAGTCGTTAGCACGGCTCGGCGGGTTGACGATGCACTGCACAAAGCCCATTTGACCAATCGGATCGTATCGGTCCGATTGGACTTCGAAGCTACCATGCGTCTTTCCAGCCTTGCCGACTATGCGGTCGTGATGATGAGTGCCGCGGCGCGTCATTGTGGCGGTATCGCGCGGCTGAACGCGACGCTGCTCGCGGAGGAAACCGGCGTGCCGCTGCCGACCGTGCAGAAGCTGGTGAGCCGGCTGTCCGCGGCCGGGTTGATCGAGAGCACGCGCGGCACTGGCGGTGGCTTTCGCCTGTCGCGACCACCCGCGATGATCTCACTCGCCGACATCATCGAGGCGGTCGAGGGACCGATCGCGCTGACCTCGTGCGTCGATGGCGCATCGCAGGATTGCTGTGTCGAGCAGACGTGCAAGGTGAAGCCGCACTGGAACGCCGTCAACGGCGCGGTCCGCGGTGCGCTCGCCGGCGTGTCGCTTGCCAGCCTCTCGCAAGCCCCCCTTTCGCAGGTGCCCGCATGAAAAACACATCGCGCGCAGCGCTTCACCTTTTCCTCCGCGGCTCTGCCGCTCCGCGTGAATCAGGTTTGTTCACGCGGAGCCGCGGAGCCGTGGAGATTTTAGAGAGCCGCTTTGCGGCCGAGGACAGATGATGGCTACCCGGAACGCAGAGGCATACGCCGCCGCGAACAAGACGTACGAGTGGGGCTTCTCCTCGGACATCGAACAGGAATTCGCGCCCAAGGGCCTGTCGGAAGACACCGTGCGCTTCATTTCCGCCAAGAAGGGCGAGCCGCAGTGGATGCTCGACTGGCGGCTGAAGGCGTTCGTACTGTGGCAGACGATGGAGGCGCCCGACTGGTCGAAGCTCAACGTGCCGCCGATCGATTACCAGGACGCGTATTATTACGCGGAGCCCAAGGCGAAGCCGAAGCTCGGGTCGCTCGACGAGGTCGATCCGGAGATACTGCGCGTCTACGAAAAGCTCGGCATTCCGATCGGCGAGCAGAAGGTGCTGGCGGGCGTGGTCGAGGATCCGTTGAACGAGGACGGCACGCCCAAGCGTCGCGTCGCGGTCGATGCGGTGTTCGACAGCGTCTCGGTCGCGACCACGTTCCGCAAGGAGCTCGAGGCTGCCGGCGTGATCTTCCGTTCGATCTCCGAGGCGATCAAGGAATATCCCGAGCTCGTCCGCAAGTGGCTCGGCAAGGTCGTGCCGCAGCGCGATAACTATTTCGCGACGCTGAACTCGGCGGTCTTCTCCGACGGCACGTTCGTCTACATCCCCGAGGGCGTCCGCTGCCCGATGGAGCTGTCGACGTATTTCCGCATCAACGCCGAGAATACCGGGCAGTTCGAGCGCACGCTGATCGTCGCCGACAAGGGGTCGTACGTCTCGTATCTCGAAGGCTGCACCGCGCCGATGCGCGACGAGAACCAGTTGCATGCCGCCGTGGTCGAACTGGTCGTGCTCGACGATGCCGAGATCAAATATTCGACCGTGCAGAACTGGTATCCGGGTGACGAGAACGGCGTCGGCGGGATCTACAACTTCGTCACCAAGCGCGCGTTGTGCCAGGGGAAGAACTCGAAGGTCAGCTGGACTCAGGTCGAGACCGGCAGTGCGATCACGTGGAAATACCCGTCGTGCGTGCTGCTCGGCGATGGCTCGGTCGGCGAGTTCTATTCGGTCGCGGTGACGAACAATCGCCAGCAGGCCGATACCGGCACGAAGATGATCCACCTCGGCAAGAACACGCGATCCACGATCGTGTCGAAGGGGATTTCGGCCGGGCGTTCGGACAACACGTATCGCGGGCTGGTGCGCGTCGCGCCGACCGCGGAAGGCGTGCGCAACTTCACGCAGTGCGACAGCCTGCTGCTCGGCGACCAGTGCGGCGCGCATACCGTGCCGTACATCGAGGTCCGCAACCCGTCCGCGCAGATCGAGCATGAGGCGACGACGTCGAAGATCTCCGAGGACCAGCTGTTCTACGCGATGTCGCGCGGGCTGGACCAGGAGGCGGCGGTCGCGCTGATTGTGAATGGCTTCGCGCGGGAGGTGTTGCAGCAGCTGCCGATGGAGTTTGCGGTCGAAGCGCAGAAGCTGCTGGGGATCAGCCTTGAGGGGTCGGTGGGGTGAACGCGTTCTTTTTCCTCTTTGGTATTCTTACAGGGGGAAGCGCTTTGTACCTATATCAGACGACCCTAGAAGAAATGCGTACCGGCGAAGCTATCGAAGGCTTCTTTCCTAGGGTTCAGTTTTCCCGCGAGAGAAACCCTAGAGCATTCAAGATACGCTTGGTTACGAGTTGGTTGGGCATTGCAGTGCTTTTGGTCATGTCGGTAACGTCGTTGATTGCATTTGTTGTGAGTTTTATTTGATGCTGAAAATTGAAAACCTCCATGCCGAGATCGACGGCAAGGAAATCCTCAAGGGCCTGTCGCTCGAAGTGAACGCGGGCGAGGTGCACGCGATCATGGGGCCCAACGGGGCGGGCAAGTCGACGCTGGGCTATGTGCTCGGCGGGCGGCCCGGCTATGAGGTCACGGCGGGCTCGGTGACGTTCGACGGTGTCGACCTGCTCGAGCTGGAGGCGCACGAGCGCGCCGCGGCAGGCGTGTTCCTTGGCTTCCAGTATCCGGTCGAGATTCCCGGCGTGTCGAACGTCCAGTTCCTCCGTGAGGCCCTCAACGCCCAGCGCGCGACGCGGGACGAGAAGCCGCTGTCCGGCGGCGAGTTCCTCAAGCTCGCGCGCGGGCAGGCGGATCTGCTTGGCATGGACTACGACATGCTCAAGCGGCCGGTGAACGTCGGCTTTTCGGGCGGCGAGAAGAAGCGCAACGAGATGGTCCAGATGGGAATCGTCAACCCGAAGTTCGCGATCCTCGACGAGACCGATTCGGGGCTCGACATCGATGCGCTGCGCGTCGTCGGCGACGGCATCAACCGCATCATGCGCGCGCCCGACAAGGCGGTGCTGCTGATCACGCACTACCAGCGGCTGCTCGATTACGTGGAGCCGGACTTCGTGCACGTGCTGGCGGACGGCAAGATCGTCCGCTCGGGCGGGAAGGATCTTGCCAAGCAGCTCGAGAGCGAAGGCTATGTGGGGATTGCCGCGTGAGTAGCCTGTCGCAAATCCTCCCCGGTACGGGGAGGGGGACCAGCGAAGCTGGTGGAGGGGGTTCTCCGCTTGGCGTAGCGTCTGGGGAAGCCCCCCTCCACCCCGCCGCTACGCGTCGCGGTCCCCCTCCCCGTGCCGGGGAGGATTTCAGGATCGAACTCCCTTCGACGCGCGAGGAGTCTTGGCGCTGGGGTGATCCGGCGGCGATCGCGGCGGCGGCCGAGCTGCCGCGCGGCGTTGCGGTGGATGCTGACGAGTGGTTTCTCGACTTGCCGGGTGCGCGGGCGGTGTTCGTCGATGGTGTGCTCGACGAGGGGCGCAGCGATCTGCGGCACGTCACGATCGTACCGATCGACGGCGGATCGCACGCGCTTGGGCGTCGGACGACGGGCCTGGGCTGGTCCTTGCGCGTCGACGCGGATGCGACGGCCGAACTGATCCAGATCGTCCACATCGCGACGGGCGGCGACAATCAGCTGCCGGCGGAGATCGTTCTCGTCGCCGGCGCGAGCGCGTCGGTGGTCGAAACCTATGTCGGGGCTGGCTGGTCGAACCGGTCGACGCGGATAATGCTTGGCAAGGGGGCCAAGCTGACGCGCGCGGTGCGGTTGCTTCAGGCCGGTGGCTTCGTGTCGTTGCGCGACGAGGTCGAGGTCGGTGCCGAAGCGAGCCTGATCGTCACTGTGTTGGGCGCGGGCGATGCCGGGACGCGGATAGATGGTGCGATCACGGTGACGGGTGACGATGCGTTTGCCGAATATGGCGGCGCGCTGCTGACGCGGAATGATCAGCGACAGGAGTGCGCGGTGTCGGTGCGGCATGCCGCGCTGAACGGGCAGAGTAAGCAGATCTGGCGTGCGGTCGCTGCGGACAAGTCGACCGCGAGCCTTGCGGCGCGGGTTGAGGTCGCGCGCGATGCGCAGAAGACTGACGGCGTGCAGTCGTTGCGCGGGTTGCTGTTGCAGCGCACCGCGACGGTGAATTTGAAGCCCGAGCTGGAGATCTTCGCGGACGACGTGAAGTGCGCGCACGGCGCGACGGTCGGCGAACTCGACCAGCGCGCGCTGTTCTACATGCAGAGCCGCGGCATCCCGCATGCCAAGGCGCAGGCGCTGCTCACGCGGGCGTTTGTCGGCGATGCGTTCGTCCAGATCGCGGACGAGACGGTGCGCGAGGCTTTCGTGGCGGACGCCGATGCGTGGCTGGAGCGGGCGTTGTGAGTGTGATCGCCGACGTTCGTCCCCTGGATCGCCTGTCGGATTTCCCGGCGATCCCCGAGGGCTGGGCGTATCTCGATACCGCCGCCACCGCGCAAAAGCCGCAGGTCGTGGTCGACGCTATTACGCGTGCGTATGGCGAGACCTACGCCACCGTGCACCGCGGCGTGTACCAGCGGTCCGCTGACATGACCGTAGCCTACGAGGCCGCACGGAAGGCCGTCGCGCGGTTCATCGGGGCGGGTTCGCCTGATGAGATCGTGTTCGTGCGTGGTGCTACCGAGGCGATCAATCTGGTTGCGCAGTGCTGGGCTGGGACGCAGTTGAAGGCGGGCGACCGCATCCTGCTCTCCATGCTCGAACATCACTCGAACATCGTGCCGTGGCAGATGATGGCTGAACGCCTCGGCGTCGCGATCGATGTGCTGCCGTTGACCCACAACCACCGCATTGATCTCGACGCCATGGAGCGGATGATCACGCCGGCGCACAAACTGGTCGCGCTCGGACATGTCTCGAACGTGCTCGGCTCGGTGCTCGACGCCAAGCGCGCCACCGAGATCGCGCATTCGGTTGGTGCGAAGATCCTGCTCGACGGGTGCCAGTCGGTGCCGCGGATCACGGTCGACGTGAAGGCGATCGGCTGTGATTTCTACGTGTTCTCGGGGCACAAGCTGTACGGTCCGACCGGGATCGGCGTGCTCTGGGCCAAGCCGGAATTGCTCGACGCGATGCCGCCGTACCAGGGCGGCGGATCGATGATCGACAAGGTGTCGTTCGCCAAGACCACCTACGCGCCGCCGCCGGGACGGTTCGAGGCGGGGACGCCACATATAGTCGGGGCGCTCGGGCTGCATGCGGCGATCGACTATGTCGAGAGCATCGGGCTCGACGCGATCCACGCGCATGAGAGCGCGCTGGTGACGGCGACGCGCGAGGCGCTGTCGGGGATCAATTCGGTGCGCCTGTACGGCCCGGCGGACTCGGCGGGGATCGTAAGCTTCACGATCGAGGGGGTTCATCCGCACGACATCGGCACCATATTGGACGAGGAGCGCGTCGCGATCCGTGCCGGTCATCATTGCGCGCAGCCGTTGATGGAGGCGCTGGGCGTCGAGGCGACGGCACGCGCGAGCTTCGGCGTGTATAACGGGCCGGCGGACGTCGAGGCGCTGGTGCGCGGTATCGAGCGAGTAACGAGGATCTTCAAATGAGCGATCGGTTCGAGATCGAGGAAGTGGATGCCGTCGCATCGCCGCCCAAGGCGCGCGTCGTGATGGAGACGGACTCCGACGCGGAGCGGAAGCGCGATTATCTCGCGGGCTTCCTGGCGCAGAAGCCGCAGGTGGACTCGCCCGGCGAGCCCGGTGGCGCAGTGTACGATGCGATCATCGATGCGCTGAAGGAGATCTACGATCCCGAAATCCCGGTGAACATCTATGACCTGGGGCTGATCTACGGCGTCGAGGTGACCGAGGACGGGCATGCGGTGGTGGCGATGACGCTGACGACGCCGAACTGCCCGGTCGCGGAGTCGATGCCCGCGGAAGTCGAGATGCGCGTCGGGTCGGTGCCGGGGGTCGGGTTTGCGGAAGTGAATTTGGTCTGGGATCCGCCTTGGGATCCGCAGAAGATGTCGGATGAGGCGAAGCTCGAGCTGGGCATGCTGTAACAATTCCCCTCCCGCTTGCGGGAGGGGTTAAGGGAGGGGAGAGCGGAACGCTGCTGTTCAAGCCCTCCCCCGACCCCTCCCGCAGGCGGGAGGGAGCAGAAGGAATTGGTGATGGCGACGACATTGCGAGCACGGCCGGCGGCGCTGAACCTCACGGCGACGGCGCATGCGCGCATCGCGGATTTGATGGCGCGGGCTCCGGAGGATGCGATCGGGGTGAAGCTGTCGACGCCGAAGCGTGGGTGTTCGGGCCTGGCCTATTCGGTGGATTACGTCACCGAGGCCAAGCCTTTCGACGAGCGGATCGATACGCCGGGTGGGACCTTGTTCGTCGATGGCGGGTCGATTTTGTACCTGATTGGGTCGACGATGGACTGGGTTGAAGACGACTTCACCGCCGGGTTCGTGTTCCAGAACCCGAATGCCAAGGGCGCGTGCGGGTGCGGGGAAAGCTTCACGGTCTGAGAGTTGCCGTAAGTTAGCGTGTTTCCCCGCGAAGGCGGGGACCCAGACTGGGCTCCCGCCTTCGCGAGAGAACAAGGACGAGCGGACTGCCGTTCGATTTGGGCCCCTCTCCTACCACCCCGGCGAAGGCCGAGGCCCAGTTGGGAGACGCTGCTGACATAGCGCTGTGCATCGCCACGATGACCTTGCCAACTGGACCCCGGCCTCCGCCGGGGAGGATCTTGTCGCTCAGGTAAGTGGTTGGCCGCTGGCCTTGCCCCCCGGTTACGTCCTGTGCCACTCCCCACAGAACAAGAGGGGATATCCGTGGCCAGTCTGTTTCGCCGAAAAATCGTCACCGAGCAGCCGCCCGAGCATCAGCTAGCGCGGACGCTGTCGTGGCCCCACCTCGTGGCGATGGGCGTCGGCGGGATCGTCGGCACCGGTATCCTCACGCTGATCGGCGTCGGCGCAGGGCTCGCTGGTCCCGCGGTCATCCTGTCCTTCATCATTGCCGGTGGGATCTGTGCCTGCGCGGCGCTCGCCTATGCCGAGATGGCGACGATGATCCCGGCGTCGGGCAGCGCGTATACCTACAGCTATGTCGTGCTCGGCGAGCTGATCGCCTGGGTGATCGGCTGGTCGCTGATCCTCGAATATTCGCTCGTCGTGTCGACCGTCGCGGTCGGCTGGTCCGGCTATGCGGCGCCGTTGCTGCGCGGGGCGTTCGGGTTTCCGGAGGCGCTGACGCTCAGCCCCGAGCTCGGCGGCATCCTCAACGTGCCGGCGATCTTCATCATCGCGGTCGTGGCGGGCGTTCTGTCTTTTGGAACGCGTGAGAGCGCAACGCTGAACGCGGTACTGGTCGGCGTGAAGATGATCGCGCTGACCGTGTTCGTGTTCATCGCGCTGCATTACTTCGACAGCGCCAACCTCCACCCGTTCATGCCCTACGGCTTCCCCAAGGCCGTGCAGCCCGACGGGGCCGAACGCGGCGTCATGGCGGCGGCGGCGATCATATTCTTTGCGTTCTACGGCTTCGACGCGATCTCCACCGCGGCGGAGGAGACCAAGAACCCGGGCCGCGATCTCGCGATCGGGATCGTCGGGTCGATGGTCGCGTGCATCGCGATCTACATTCTGGTCGCAGTCGCGGCCGTCGGTGCGCTGTCCTACACGCGGTTCGCCGGCAGCGCTGAGCCGCTCGCGCTGATTCTGCGCGAGATTGGCCGACCCGGGTTCGCGACCTTCCTCGGCGCCTCCGCCGTGATCGCCTTGCCGACGGTGCTGCTCGCGTTCCTGTTCGGCCAGAGCCGGATCTTCTTCACGATGGCGCGCGACGGGTTGCTCCCGCTAAGCCTCGCCAAGGTGTCGCGGCGCGGCGCCCCGGTCCGCATCACGTGGATCACCGCGGCGATCGTTGCGGTCATTGCAGGGCTGTTGCCGCTCGCCGAGATCGCGGCGCTCGCCAACGCGGGCACGCTCGCCGCGTTCGTCGCGGTCTGTGCGTGCATGCTGGTGATGCGTCGCCGTGCGCCCGATGCAGTGCGGACCTTCCGAGCGCCTGCCGCGACGCTGGTTGGAACGATCGGTATCCTTGGGTGCCTGTATCTGTTCTTCAGCCTGCCTTCGAAGACGCAGCTGTATTTCGGGCTTTGGAACCTGCTCGGGCTGGTGATCTACTTCGTCTATGCGCGGCCGAGAGCGCTCGCCGAATGACGGGCTGGACGATCGGGATCATCGGCGGCTCGGGGCTGTATGCGGTCGACGGAATTGAGGACGGGCGCTGGCAGACGGTCGAGACGCCTTGGGGCGAGCCGTCCGATGCGATCTATACCGGGCGCGTCGGGCATGTCGGGGTGGCGTTCCTGCCGCGACATGGTCGGGGGCATCGGATCTCGCCGTCGGAGCTGAACGCGCGGGCGAACATCGATGCGTTGAAGCGGCTTGGCGTGACCGACGTGCTGGCGGTGTCCTCGGTCGGGTCGTTGGTCGAGCAGCGGCCGCCGGGGAGTTTCACCGTGGTCGACCAGTTCATCGATCGCACCAAGGGGCGGCCGTCGAGCTTCTTCGGCTCGGGCCTCGTCGCGCATGTTTCGATGGCGGACCCGGTCTGCCCGCGCTTGTCGCGCTATGCCGCCGACGCTGCGCGGGAGGCGGGCGCGCAGGTCGACGACGTGGGCACCTATCTCGCGATGGAAGGCCCGCAATTTTCGTCGCGGGCGGAAAGCCGGCTTTACCGCCAATGGAGGTGCGATGTGATCGGGATGACCGCGATGCCCGAGGCGAAGCTCGCGCGGGAGGCGGAGCTTCCGTATGCGCTGGTCGGGATGGTCACGGATTACGATTGCTGGCGCGAGGACGAGGCGGGCGTCGATGTGACGCAAGTGGTGGCGCAGCTTGGTGCGAATGCGGCGAAGGCTCGGGCGATGGTGATGGCGTTGCTGCGCGTGTTGCCGGTGGAGCGGGCGGCATCGCCGATTGATATTTGTCTGGATAGCGCGATCATTACGGCGCGGGAGGCTCGCGATCCGGTGCTGGTGGCGAAGCTGGATGCCGTGGCGGGGCGGGCGCTCGGATTTTGATCTCGATCCTCCCCCGCCGGGGGGCGCCGAAGGTGACGGAGGGGGGGACATGCATCAGGCGTTATCGTTTCCTCCCCCTCCGTCAGGCTAACGCCTGCCACCTCCCCCTGGCGGGGGAGGATTGCGATAGGGCGTGTACCTTCGAATTCCGTCAGGTGAAAAGTTCGTCATTCGCCACGTTCGACATATCCCTGCAACATATCGAGGCGAAGGGGAGTGCGTCGCCGCTCCCTCTCCCCCTGTGGACGGCGATTTGACCGGGTCTCCCCTGTCCCGGTCTTCTCCCTGAACTACGGGGCGATCCTTGCGATCGCCCCGCCTTTTTTCGTTTCGGAGCGCGCTGGGGCGCGGCGCGAGACGCGCGGCAATAGCCTGACATTTTGGAACTCTATCGATCCTCCCCCGCCAGGGGGAGGTGGCAGGCACTTGCCTGTCGGAGGGGGAGGTAAGGGAAACCTGTGTTCCGTGTCCTCCCCCTCCGTCGCCTACGGCGCCACCTCCCCCTTGCGGGGGAGGATCGATGCGTTGAGGCTGTAAGCATCCCCCCGGATAGCTCCGAGGGGGACGGGTTAGGCTTTACGCGGCCAGTTTGCGCAGGACGTAGTGGAGGATGCCGCCGTTGAGGAAGTATTCCAGCTCGTTGACGGTATCGATCCGGCACTTGGTCTGGAACGTCTCGCTTGTGCCGTCGGCGCGGGTCATCTTGACCGTGACGTCCTGACGCGGGCGGATGCTCGCCACGTCGAGGATCGTGAACGTCTCCGAACCGTCGAGGCCGAGCGTCTTGCGATCGGTGCCTTCGGCGAACTGCAACGGCAGCACGCCCATGCCGACCAGGTTCGAGCGATGGATGCGCTCGAAGCTCTCGGTGATCACGGCGCGGACGCCGAGCAGGTTGGTGCCCTTCGCTGCCCAGTCGCGCGACGAGCCGGTGCCGTATTCCTTGCCGGCGACGATCACCAGCGGGGTGCCATCCTGCTTGAAGCGCATCGCGGCGTCGTAAATCGCCATGACTTCGCCGTCGTACTTCGACATGCCGCCTTCGATGCCGGGGACCATCTCGTTCTTGATGCGGATGTTGGCGAAAGTGCCGCGCATCATCACGTCATGGTTGCCGCGGCGTGCGCCATAGCTGTTGAAGTCCGCCTTGCTGACCTGATGCTCCTGTAGGAAACGACCAGCGGGGCTGTCGGCCTTGATCGAGCCGGCCGGCGAGATGTGATCGGTGGTGATCGAATCGCCGAGGATCGCAAGCGGCTTGGCGTCGATGATGTCCTGCACCGGCGACGGCGTCATGCTGAGGCCCTCGAAGTACGGCGGGTTGGCGACATAGGTCGACCCTGCGCGCCATGCGTAGGTGTCCGAGCCCGTGACGTCGATCTCGCGCCACTTGGCGTCGCCCGCATAGACGTCGCCGTAGCGCGCACCGAACATGCCGGCGTCGATGTTGGCGTCCATCGTCGTGCGGACTTCCTCGTTGGTCGGCCAGATGTCGCGCAGATACACGTCCTGGCCGTCCGACCCCTGACCCAGCGGCGTCTCGATCATGTCGGTCGTGACGGTGCCCTTGATCGCATAGGCGACGACGAGCGGCGGCGAGGCGAGGAAGTTGGCGCGGACGTCGGGCGAGACGCGGCCCTCGAAGTTGCGGTTGCCCGAGAGTACCGACGCGGCGACGAGGTCGTTCTCGTTGATCGCGGCCGAGATCGCAGGGGCCAGCGGGCCCGAGTTGCCGATGCAGGTCGTGCAGCCATAACCGACGAGGTTGAAGCCGAGCGCGTTCAGGTCCGCGGTGAGGCCAGCCTTGTCGAGATAGTCGGTGACGACCTGCGAACCGGGGGCGAGCGAGGTCTTCACCCAAGGCTTCGACTTGAGGCCGAGCGCGTTCGCCTTACGGGCCACCAGACCGGCGGCGACCAGCACCGACGGGTTCGAGGTGTTGGTGCAGCTGGTGATCGCGGCGATCACGACGTCGCCGTCGCCGATGTCATGCTCGCGACCTTCGACCGCAACGCGCGCGGGCTGCTCCTTGTGGTACAGCTTGTGGAGGTCGCTGTTGAACACCTCGTCGACCTTGTTGAGGCTGACGCGGTCCTGCGGTCGCTTGGGGCCGGCGAGCGAGGCGACGACGGTGCCCATGTCAAGTTCGAGCGTGTCGGTGAACACCGGATCCTCGGCGTTCTCGTCACGCCAGAAGCCGTTCGCCTTGGCATAAGCCTCGACCAGCTCGACGTTCTCATCGGACCGTGCCGTGAGACGCATGTAATCGAGCGTCTTGTCGTCGATCGGGAAGAAGCCGCAGGTCGCGCCATACTCAGGCGCCATGTTGGCGATCGTCGCGCGATCGGCGAGCGTCATCGACGACAGACCGGGGCCGAAGAACTCGACGAAGCGGCCGACCACGCCCTTGGCGCGCAGCATCTGCGTGACGGTGAGCACGAGATCGGTGGCGGTGATGCCTTCGTTCAGCTTGCCGAGCAGCTTGAAGCCGACGACTTCGGGGATCAGCATCGAGACGGGCTGACCAAGCATCGCGGCCTCGGCCTCGATCCCGCCGACGCCCCAGCCGAGCACGCCCAGGCCGTTGATCATCGTCGTGTGGCTGTCGGTACCGACCAGCGTATCCGGATATGCGATCATCGTGCCGTCGCCGTGGTCACCCGAGCTGGCCGACGACCAGACGGCCTGGCCGATATATTCGAGATTCACCTGGTGGCAGATGCCGGTGCCGGGGGGGACGACCTGGAAGTTGTCGAGCGCCTTGCTGCCCCACTTGAGGAACTCGTAGCGCTCGATGTTGCGCTCGTACTCCAGGTCGACGTTGTCGTGGAACGCCTGCGGCGTGCCGAACTCGTCGACCATCACCGAGTGATCGATGACGAGGTGGACGGGGACCTGCGGGTTGATCTTCTCGGGATTGCCGCCGAGCTTGGTCATCGCGTCGCGCATCGCGGCGAGGTCGACCACGCAGGGCACGCCGGTGAAGTCCTGCATCAGCACGCGCGCCGGGCGATACTGGATCTCGCGGTCGCTGCGACGCTCCTTCTGCCAGTCGACGATCGCCTGGATATCTTCGCGCGTGACCGTCACGCCGTCCTCGAAGCGGAGCAGGTTCTCGAGCAGCACCTTCATCGAGAACGGCAGGCGGCTGATGTCGCCGAGCTGCTCGGACGCCTTGGCGAGGCTGTAATAGTCGTACGACTTGCCGCCGGTGGAGAGGCTGGTGCGGGTCTTGAGGGTATCCTGGCCAATGGCAGTCATAGGGGTCCTTCCCGTGGGCGTCGGGCCGCCGGGCGCCGAGGGGAAAGCAGCCGTATAGGCCACGCGGGCGCGTCGGGGACCGAGCGAAAAATGCTGTTACCGGGAGGGCCTTAGCAAGGGGGAGCGCATCGGGGAAGGGCGCGGGAGTGCCGTGGGCCGGTTATTCCGCCTTCGCGTTGCCGAGTGAACGAATGCGCTGGCGCGTCAGGCGGGACCATCGCTTTCGTGGACGCCGGCCGCGCGTCGCAGGAACAGGTTCATGCGATCGACCGCGGAACGGGTGAGCGTTATCGTACCGCCGTCCGAATAGGGCTCGATCTGCGCATCCGCGACGAGATGGGCGAGCCAGCGCTGGCCCACCGCTGGCGGCGTGTTCGTGAGCTCCATCAGGTCGGGTGCGGTAATGGCTTCATCGCTGGCTTCCGCGACGAACAGACGCAACAACATGTTCCACGCGTGTTCGTCGAAGATCTCGCTGGGGAAAATGTCCCCGCGCATGTCGCGTACCGTGAGGAGGTTTTCCGCAGTGCGGGCCGAGTCGGTGTCGATTGCCATACGCTAACATGACAGATCGCGGTTGCGACGCGCTAGCAAAAATCATGTCATTCTAGAGACTAACTCAGGTTGGTAACGGCGAGGATAACCTCTCACATTGCGCGGCGTCGCATCATACCCGAACACAGGGCATGGGCGACAATACCGACGACACCCAGATTCTCCGTGACGCAATCGAAAACGCGTTAACGATCGCCGACGGTCAGCAGAGATACCTGATGGCAGCGTTGCTCGCGCATTGTCTCGACGAACTGGCGGACTCCTCCGGCGAGCGCCTGACAATACCCGATCCTGCGCCAACCGAGGTAGCAGTAACGCTCGCGGTGCAGTGAAACATCGAATGGCCCACAACGGCCTCGCGGTGACAATTTTACAACGTTCACGACGGAATATTACAATAGCGTGAACGAAGCATAGTCATTGATTGCGTTCCCAAAATGGTCTGCATACCCTCGTCACATTGGCGTACGCCCCACAGCGGGCGGCGCGGACAAGGGGATGAATGTGACGACTATCGCTACCTCGCGCACGCGCGGCGCACGCACCGGATCGCGCCATGCACGCGCGGCTTTGCTGACCTCGACGGCGTTGCTCGCCGCGGCGGCGCTGCCGTCTATCGCGGCCGCGCAGGATCGCCTGCCGCGGCCCGAATCGATCGCCTATTCAAGCGCGCTGAACCCCGCCGACCTCGTCTCCGAACCGAACATCGTGATCTCGGCGCCCGGCACGCCGACGACCGCGCAGGATCCCGGCAACGGCGTTAACGGCGTAGGCCAGATGACGATCTCGACGGGCGGCGGCGGCGTCGGCCTGTGCACGGGGACGCTGATCAATCCGCGCACGGTGATCTTCGCCGCGCACTGCGTGAGCGAGAACGCCGCCGGCACCGGCGCGCAGAACCCCTGGGGCTATGGTGCGCAGGGCGGTGGCATCCCGATCGCGTTCGGTTTCCAGCAGAACAACCGTCCGGCCCTGCTCGACTGGTTCCTGCCGACCACCGCGACCGGCGCGGTCAACACGCAGCAGTACAAGACCAACACCGCCAACTTCCTCTATAACGTCAACCAGGTCGTCTATAACGCCGACTCGCTGAAGCTCGGGCTCTCGCAGAACTTCCTGCAGGGCGACGTCGCGATCGCGACGCTGGATACGCCGGCCGCCAACGTGCCGACCTGGGCGCTGCTGCTATCGGCACTGCCCGCGCCTGCGTCTATCGGCGATACCACCGGTACCGGCTATCACGTCACGATCACCGGCTATGGTCGGAGCGGTCAGGGCGGCACGCTCGTCGGCGACACCAACGGCATCGATTACCGCCGCCGCATCGCCGAGAACACGATCGGTATCCTCGGCTCGTTCGATGACCTGAACGGGTTCCTCTATGGCTCCATCGATGGCATGCCGCAGAACCTGTACCAGCTCGATTTCGACGATCCCCGCCGTGGCACCGCCGCTGCAAGCCCGTATGATTTCAACGTGTTCAAGGACGCGCCGCTGGCCAAGGAAGGCACGACGGCGGGTGGTGATTCGGGCGGTCCGCTGATCCTCGATCGGACGTTCGCCAAACAGGTCGTGATCGGCGTGCTGTCGGGCGGCAATCGCTTTTTCAACGAACAGCCCTTCGGCGCCTATGGCACGGCGAGCTTTTACCAGCCGCTATACCTGTTCTCGGACTATATCGCGGCGAACAATCCTTACCGCTATGCACAGACGAAGACTGGCGACGGGCTGTGGACCGATGCGTCGCATTGGGTGACGGCGCTCGATCCGAATTACCAGATCATCGTCGACGGCAAGCTTGTGAACGGCGTGCCGACCACGACCGGGGCCGGGATCGCAGGAGACGCGAACAAGTTCGGACAGATTTGCGATCAGGAGCCCGGTTTCGGCATCGACGTCTGTTTAGACATCAAGACCAACGTCACCTATGTCGACGGCAAGCCGGTTGCGACCAATGCCGCGACGACATCGGCTGCGGCTGGTGTTGCCGTTGCGTCGACGGGCGCACCGGGTACGGTCGGCGAAGGCAAGATCGTCGAGGCGATCGCGCAGAAGACCAGCGTCGATATCGCGACGCTTGGCGGTAGCGCCCAGAGCATCGCGCAGGCGGGGACCACCGGCGCTGGTGGCGATGCCGTGGCGTTGGCGGTTCTGTCGCCGACGCTCGCCAACGGCCTGCCGGGTGCGAGCAATTTCGTGCCCAACAACATCGACCCCGATCGCACGACGCAGCGCAGCGCACGCTATTACGACGTCACGCTGTCGGCGGCGGGCACGACCACGCTGAACTCCGCGGTCACGGTCGACAAGTTCACCGTTTCGGGCAGCACGGCGAAGCTGGCGGTAACGTCGGCCGGGTCGCTTACCAGCCTGATGACGATCAACCAGGTGACGGGCGTCGTCCAGAACGACGGCGTGATCTCGACGCCGGGCGATTACTTCATGCTGGCGGGCATGCTGACCGGGTCCGGGCGGATCAACACGCCGTTCTTCACCAGCGTCGCCGGGATGATCGCGCCCGGCACGACGGGGACGATCGGCACGCTGACGATCGGCGGCAACGGCGTGCTCGCCTCGAGCACCAATTTGCTAGTCGATCTCGGGCCCAACGGCACCTCGGACAAGCTCGCCTTCGCGGCGACGACGTTCAACGCAGCAGGGGCCGCGACCAACGGCATCGTCAGCCTCAGCGGTCGCGTCGGGTTCGCGCCAGTCGCCGGCTATACCGTGCGGTATAACGACCTCTACACGATCCTGACCGCGCAGGGCGGCATCACCGGCGCGTTCGGTGCGGCGACCCCGCTCAGCGCGATCCTGACGCCGAGCTATGTCTACAGTACCAACGCGGTGCAGGTGCGGATCCTCGCGGGTCAGTATCGCAACGTCGTCGATGCGACGCCGGTCCAGTCGGCCTATGCCGGGCTGCTCGACCAAAATCGTTCCAACTATGCGGCGCTGAGTGGGGTATATGGTTCGCTAGACCTGCAGAACGCGGCGACGATCCGCTCGACGCTCGAGGGCCTTGCGCCGCGAGCCGAGACGCTCAAGTCGAGCCTCGGCGTCGCGTCGATCGACACGATGTCGCGCTTCTATCGTGATCACATCGCGCAGATCGATACGCGTGGCGGGCTCGGCGGTACGCTTGCGCTGATCGGCAAGCCGGTCCAGGTGGCCTCGCTGATGGCGAGCGACCTGCCGGGCGGGCAGGACACGATGAGCGATTCGAGCGGCACCGTGTTGCAGCAGGGTCGTCTGCCCGACGACATGAGCGGCTTCATCGCGGGCGGCTATATCGACGGCAAGAGCCGGTCGATGCCGGGGACCAATCCGTTCGGCGGGCATGACAAGTTCGACGGTTACTTCGCGGCTGCCGGTCTTGAAAAGCAGGCAGGCGAGGGTGGCGTGATCGGCTTCTCGTTCTCGTACACCAACACCGACGGAACGACCGGCGGGATCGCGCAGCGCGCGAAGGGCGAACTGTTCCAGGGCACGCTGTACGGCAAGCTGGAGACCGCATCGGGGATCGTCCTCGATACGCAGTTCAGCGCGGGCGCGTTCGTCGCCAAGACCGATCGCAATGTCGGCTTCGTCGGCACCAGCTATCGTCTGCGCGGCACCGACAACGCGTTGACCGTCGTCAGCGAGGTCGGGCTCGGCAAGGCGTTCGACCTGTCGATGCTCAAGGTCGGCCCGCGCGTGTCGATGCGCGCCAGCCATATCGGCTTCGGCAAGTCGATCGAGAATGGCGGCGGACCAGCCCTGTTCGTCGATCGCGACAGCTTCGACAGCCTGCAGGGTCGTGCCGGGCTGGTGCTCGGCGGCAGTGGTTCGTTCCGGCCTTATGCCGCCGCGAACTACGTCCATGACTTCCAGTCGACGCCGGGCGTGTTCGGCGCGAACTTCGTCGGCGGGATCGGTCCGAACGCACTGTTCGCGCTGGCCGGGCAGGACAAGAACTGGGGCGAGATCAGCGCTGGGCTGACGCTGGTCGGCGACAGCGTCGACATCTCGGTCGGCGCGGACACCACCGTCGAGCGCAAGGACGTGTCGAACCAGTCATACAAGGGTTCGATCAAGTTCCGCTTCTGATCGAGGGCAGTTCCAGATCGTTGGAATGGCGAAAGGGTCATCCGCTCATGCGGGTGGCCCTTTTCGTATTCGTGGCCGACCCTGCTTAAAAATCGGGGGACTGAGCGCTTTCGAGGCGCGTCCATCCACCAGTCCGCCGTCCTCACCTCAACATGCAAAACGTGCAATTGACTGCCTGGGCAATGGTTGCCATGGCAACGACATGGCGTTCTACACCAAATCGGAATTCGGGCCGGACTGTTCGCTCGGCTACCTCGCGCGGCGGATCCATCAGATCGGGCAGAGCCTGATCGAGCCGGTGTTTACGGCGGAGGGTCTGTCCGGGACGCAGTGGTCGGCGCTCATGTCCATCCTCGCAGGCCGGGCGGCGACGTGTGCCGACCTCGCGCGGGATCTTTCGCACGACAAGGGTGCGACGACGCGGCTGGTCGACGCGATGGAGCAGAACGGGTGGGTCACGCGGTCGCGGGCGAGCGACGACCGGCGGGTACTCAATCTCGAACTGACGGCCGACGGCGAGGCGGTTGCGATCCGGTGTCGCGATAAGATCATAGAATACTGGAATAGCCTGCTGACGGGCTGGGACCGGGCCGAAATCGAGAAGCTGATCGAACTGATGCAAAAACTCCGCACGACGCTGGACGACGCTCTGACCGAAGGACGCCGCGCATGAAGATTGGCACTGCCCTGGCCCCGATCACGGTGGCGGGGCTGCTCGCGGGGTGCGCGATCCCGGCGTCGAAGACCGTCGTGGAGCCGGTATCGGCCACCGCGCTGGGGCTGGCGCCGGACGCCGCGCCGGTGATCGCAGCCGACTGGTGGCGGTCGTTCGGCGATCCGCAGCTCGATCGGCTGGTACGCGATGCGGTCGAAGGCAGCCCCTCGCTCGATGCGGCGCTGGCACGGGTCGCGCAAGCGCAGGCGGTGCTTTCGACGCGGCGTGCCGACAATGGCCCCGACGTGACGCTCGATGCGCAGGAGCAACTCGCGCGACTGAGCGGGCGCTACACGATCCCGCCGCCCTATGCCGGGTCGACACGGTTCGTCGGGTCGACCGCGGCGAACCTCAGCTGGAACCTCGATCTGTTCGGGCGCCAGAAGGCCGCGATCGAGGGCGCGCGGGCGTCGGTGCGTGCGGCTTCGCTCGACGTCGCGGCGGCGCGGATGGCGCTGTCGGGGGCGGTCGTGCAGACGTATATCGATCTCGAACGCGCCGAGGCGCAGGCGGGGATCGCGCAGCGTACGATCGCGACGCGCCAGAATTCGCTTCGGCTCGTGAACGTGCGGATCCGCAACAACCTGGCGAGCAAGCTCGACGCGCAGGCTGCGACGACGTTGTTGGCGCAGGCGCGGCAAGCGTTGCTGCGCGCGCAGGCGGCGCAGGTGCTCGCGAAGAATGCGCTGGCAGCACTGGCCGGGCGTGGTGCGGATTATCCGGCGACGATCGGTGCGACGGCGTTGCAGCTCGACGCGGCGTTGCCGTTGCCCAAGACCGTACCGGCCGACCTGCTCGCGCGGCGTGCCGATATCGCGGCGGCGCAAGCGCGGATCGAGGCTGCGGCCGCCGGGCGTCAGGTTGCGCGCAAAGCGTTCTATCCGAACGTCAATCTGGCGGCGCTGGCGGGGTTCCAGGCGGTCGGGCTCGGCAATCTGTTCTCGCTCGATGCGGGCACGGTCGGCGTCGGGCCGGCGGTCCATCTGCCGATCTTCGACAATGGCCGGTTGAAGGCGGACCTCGCCGGCGCGACCGCCGCGCTCGACCTGGCGACCGCGGATTACAACGACCGGGTGATCGGTGCGGTGCGTGAAGCAGGTGACGCGGTGGCGCGGATCGGGGCGCTCGACGCCGACCGGCAGCGACAACGCGAGGTGGTGCGCGGCTATGCCGAGACCGGGCGGCTGAACGCGATCCGCGTGTCGAGCGGCCTCGATAGCCGGCTCGATCTCGTTGACAACGACGTCCGCACGCTGGCCGCCGAACAGGCCGATGCCGACCTCGCCGCCGATGCTGCGCAACAGCGCGTGCAGCTCGTGCTGGCGCTGGGTGGTGGTTATGATTTTCAGGGGATGATGCGATGACCGATACGCAAACGCCGGCGCCCGCCGCGGCTCCGACCGGCAATCCGCGGGCACGCAAGCGCGCGTTGACGATCCTAGGCGTGGTCGTCGTGATCGGCGCGATCGTGTGGGCGGTATTCCACTTCCTGCTCGCCGCGCCTGAGCAGGAGACCGACGATGCCTATGTCGCGGGCGACGTGGTGGCGATCACCGCGCGCGATCCGGGGCAGGTGACCGCGATCCACGCGGACAACACGCAGGTCGTGAAGGCGGGCCAGCCGCTCATCGACCTCGACGCGGCGACCGCGGATGTCGGTGTGGCGTCGGCGGAGGCGGAACTTGCGCGGGCGGTGCGCGCGACGCGGTCGGACTTCTCGAAGGTCAACGAGACCGGGGCTGCGGTCGTGCAGGCGGAGGCTGAACTGGCGCGGGCGCGGAACGATCTCGCGCGTCGTCGTGGTGCGGCCGCAGAAGGCGCGATCTCGGGCGAGGAACTCAGCCATGCCGCGGACCAGGTGAAGGTCGCGAGCGCGACGCTGCAACTCGCGCGCAGCCAGCAGGCGCAGTCGAAGAACGGTGTCGTCGGCACCACGGTATCGAACAACCCGGCGGTGCTGGCGGCGATCGCGGCCTATCGTCGCGCGGCGATCACGCGGAGTCACATGCACGTCGTCGCGCCGATCGACGGCGTTGTCGCGCAGCGGACGGTGCAGCTCGGGCAACAGGTGTCGGCGGGGATGCCGCTGATGGCGGTGGTGCCGCTCGACCGGGTCTGGGTCGATGCGAACTTCCGCGAGACGCAGCTGCGTGATCTGCGGATCGGGCAGGCGGCGACGGTGACGGCCGACATGTACGGCGATGACCTGGTCTATCATGGCCATGTCGTCGGGTTGGGCGCGGGTAGCGGCAACGCGTTCGCGCTGCTGCCGCCGCAGAACGCGAGCGGGAACTGGATCAAGATCACCCAGCGCGTGCCGGTGCGGATCGCGCTCGACAAGGGTGAGCTGCGGCGCAATCCGCTGCGGGTCGGGCTGTCGGTGAATGCGATCGTCGATACCGCGGACAAGTCGGGGACGATGGTCGGGCGGCCTGCGGTGGCGGCGTATAAGGGGCTGGCGACCGGGCAGGGGGATGCCGCGGTCGATGCGAAGATCCGCCAGATCATCGCGGCTAACCGGTGATGGTTTTGCGGTGGCCATTACTCCGGTGCGGTCCTGCTCTCCTTGTTCTCCCGCGAAGGCGGGAGTCCAGTGTGGGTCCCCGCCTTCGCGGGGAAACAAGCTTGTCGCTGCCCACCGCGCTTCATACTGCACCACCCCGGCGGAGGCCGGGGCCCAGTTGGAGAGGTGGTCGTAACGGCGCGCTGCCTTCCGTTAGCCTCGTTTCCCAACTGGACCCCGGCCTTCGCCGGGGTGGTTGCGGTGTAGCAGTTCGCTCTAAGCGGGACGCTCTCTGATGGCAGCCCCCTCCGGCGCCGGTCCCGCCCCTCTCGTCGGCGGTTCGCTCGCCCTCACCGCATTCGCGCTCGCGCTTGGCACCTTCATGCAGGTGCTCGACACGACGATCGCCAACGTCTCGCTCCCCACCATCGCCGGTAATCTCGGCGTCTCGAGCGATAACTCCACCTGGATCGTCACCGCGTTCGCCGTCGCCAACGGAGTCGCGGTGCCGCTGACCGGGTGGCTGATGGGCCGATTCGGCGTGGTGCGGACGTTCTGCGTTTCCGTCTTCCTGTTCACGATCGCGTCGTTCCTGTGCGGGATCGCGTGGGACCTGCCGTCGCTGATCGGCTTCCGCATCCTCCAGGGCGCGGTGTCCGGGCCGATGATTCCGGGCAGCCAGGCGCTGCTGATCGCGATTTTTCCCGTCCACAAGCGCTCTACCGCGCTCGGCATCTGGTCGATGACGACTTTGGTCGCGCCGATCATGGGGCCGATCCTGGGCGGCTACATCTCCGACAATTATCACTGGAGCTGGATTTTTCTGATCAACGTGCCGTTCGGGATGTTCTGCGCGTTCGTGTGCTGGAACAAGCTCGGCAAGCGCGACACGCCGACGCGGAAGCTGCCGATCGACCAGGTCGGGCTGATCCTGCTGGTGATCTGGGTCGGTGCGCTGCAGATCGTGCTCGATCTCGGCAAGAACGACGACTGGTTCGCCGCCGACCGTATCGTCATCGCCGCGGTCGTCGCCGCGATCGGCTTTGTCGGCTGGATCATCTGGGAGCTGACCGACGCCAACCCGGCGGTGAACCTGTCGCTGTTCAAGAGCCGCAACTTCACGATCGGGACGATCGCGTTCTGCCTCGGCTATGCGGTGTTCTTCGCCAACACGCTGCTGCTGCCGCTCTGGTTGCAGACGCAGCTTGGGTATACCGCGACCTGGGCGGGGCTGGTCGCCGCACCATCGGGCGCGGTGGCGGTGATCCTAACGCCGTTCGTCGCGCGGCTGAGCGGCAAGATCGACGCGCGCATCCTCGCCACGGTGGCATTCGCCTCGTTCGGCTACTCCTATTACCTGCGCTCGGGTTACACGACGGGCGCGAGCTTCTACGACCTGATGCTGCCGCTGATGGTGCAGGGGATCGCGATGAGCACGTTCTTCCTTGCGATGCTGACGATCTCGCTCGACCGTATCCCGGCGGAGCGGCTGCCGTCGGCGACGGGCATCTCGAACTTCGCGCGCATCACCTCGGGCAGCTTCGCCGCGTCGATCATCACGACTGCCTGGGATCGCCGCGAGACGCTCCACCAGAGCCGGTTGTCGGAAGCGATCGGGACCGGTTCGCCCTACCAGATGGCGCAGGGTGCGCTGACGCGGATGGGGCTGACCGACGTGCAGGCGGCAGGCGCGATCACGCGGCAGATGGTGGCGCAGGCGTATCTGCTCGCGTCGACCGACCTGTTCCGTATCTCGGCCTGGCTGTGCCTCGCGATGGTCATCATCGTCTGGTTCACGCGGCGTGCTAGCCCTCCGCAAGGGCCGATCGCAGCGGATTGATCGCCCAGGTTGTCGTTTTCTTACCACCGGCGGGCCGTCGTACGATTGCCCGCCGATTGAAACGTTATCGCAACCACTTGGCCCCTAACGGTCGCTTTACCAGATACGAACTGCCTGTGGGGGGCCAGCTACCATGATGACCAAGAACACCGTTTTGCGGATCGCAGCCGCATGTCTTTTGTCGAGCGCGGCGCCAGTCTGGGCCGGTACGCCGACGACCTGCATCCAGTCGATCAGCACGCCGCGCCTGGTCTGCGACGAAGGGGCGTGCGTGCGCGTCTCGGTCAAGGATCTGTGCGATGCGGTGCGCGCGTCCTATCCCGTCAAGCGCCGTGCGGTGAAGCCGATCCGTATCGACGAAAACCCGGTCCGTACCGAACTGACGCTATTGATCGCCAGCGTCAGCTAAGCGACGAAGGCGAACGCGGCGCCGGGGACGTGCACCGCGAAGTCGGTCGGGGCGAGCGTCCCGTCCGGCAGGATACCAAGCATCGTCACGCGCTGATCGCGTTCGTGGACGACGAGCATCCGGTTTTCCTCTTCCAACACCATGAAGACGCGCGGCGATGCGCCTCCGCTGGCGATATGCTGGAGGAGGGTGGGATCGCCGCGTTCGTTCAGCGCGAAGACCGCGATGCTGTCATGGCCGCGGTTGGAGACGTACAGCCGGTCGCCCGCGGCATTGGCACCGATGTGCGCGACGATGTTCGCGCCGTGCCAGCCTGCGGGGAGGGTGGATAGTGACGCGCGGGGCTTCAGATCGCGGCCCTCGACGGTCAGCGCGATGAGCGTGCTATCGAGTTCACAGGCTAAATACGCCGATTGCGTGTGCTGCTCATGGAACAGCATGTGTCGGGGCCCTGATCCGGGCACGGCCTTGAGCGCGACGTGCGGCGTGCCGAGCGTCTGCCGTTCCGCGTCGAACGAGAAGGCGAGCACTTCGTCGGTGCCGAGATCCGCGACATACAGGAACCGGTTGTCGAGGCCGAAGCCGACCCAGTGCGCGTGCGGCGATTGCTGGCGTTCGGGATCGGGGCCGCTGCCGTCATTGGCGTGCACAATTGGCTGGCCGACCGGCAGACCACTCCGTGGATCCAGCCGGAACAGCGAGACGCTCCCGCTCGCATAGTTCGCGACCGAGACGCACGATTGCGTGCGATCCAGCGCGACGTGGCACGATGCTGCGCCACCGACCGGGACATGCGCTAGCCGGACCCAGCCCGAGGCGGTGCGACGGTGTACGCCAAGCGCGCCGTCGTCCTGCTCGTCGACCAGGTAGTGAAGATCGAACCGCGACGAATAGGTGCCGAACGATGCGTTGCGTGCGTCCGCGTAGGGCGCGGCAAGCGTGCCAATTTGATCAAGCGGATAGAGGCCCATACCGCCTCCGCCGGCATAGGTGCCGATCCAGAGGAATTTTGCGGTGTCGGGGTGGGGGTCGGGACGGGTCATCCGTCGGCTTCTAACCGCGGTCGGTGCTGCATCGCATCCCAATTCAGATCAGCGCTCGATCAGCGCGACCAATTGCTCGCGGTACAGCAACGCCAGTTCTTCGTGCATCCGCGCGATGATCGCGTTCGGTGCCTGAATCGCGAGCACGGACTGGTCGTCCATCCGGCGTTCGATCACGGAAGGGTGTGGGAGAAAATCCATTACCATGCTTTTGGCCGCACGATATTGCGGCCGGATTTCGCAACACGGTTAATCTCGAAATCCTCCCCGGAAGGAGTGTGTTGCGGCAAAATTTCCGAAGGCTGGTATTGGCGTCGGCGTTGCCCTACCGCGGCGTCATGGGCGATCTGGATAGACTGGTACCTTCGGGGATAATCGAGCAATGGGTCTATCACCTGCGACGACAGCGTTCGCGGGCGAGCGACGCGATCTGGCTGATAGACCAAGGGTTTACCCTGCATGACGGGCAGGATGGCATCCCGTCGCACGACGCCACCGCGCGTTGGCGGGCTGAGCAGGAGACCGTCGTCGAGGAAGTGACCGCGTTGCTCGCGCTCTACGACAAGATCAACCTGGGCAAGGCCGACATCGCCTGACATTCCCAGTCGGATGGGCTGCTATCCGGCATCACCGTAACTCCGGCGGATCAGGTCGCCGGTCTGCTCCAGCGACGAGCTTTGCGGTGGTTCGGCATCCGGCATTTCGGCGACCAGTTCGGCCGTCGCCGCGAGTTGAAGATGTCGCTCGCTCAGGACCCGATGCGCAGTATAGGCCGCGTCCGAGCGCGCGGAAACGGCAAGTACCCGTTCCTGCGCAGCCCGGTCTTCATGATACGTGGCACGATCACGCCACGCTGCGGCGTTCGTATCCGTCTGTGCGATGTCGTCGGTCATACTGCGGTCCGTTCGTCGTCAGACTTGATCTACTTTAGTTGCTCCTTACAGTATTATGTCGGTTATCGCATCGGTTCTCGATGGATCTACCTCATGCGGCAGGGCGGCTCGGCGCCTGCCAGCCACCACCCAGCGCACGGAACAGATCGACCTGCGCCCCTGCGATCCGCGAGTCGGCGGCGGCGAGGTCCGTATCCGTATCGGCAAGCGTGCGCTCGGCATCGAGGACGTCGAGGAAGTCGATCTGGCCTTCGCGCTGGCGGGCGCGGGTGATGCGCGCGGCGGTGGCGGCGTTGTCGTGTGCGGACTGCAACTGCGTGCGGCGGTCGAGTTCGCGGGCGTAGTTCGACAGCGCGGTCTCGGTTTCCTCCAACGCGGTGAGGACGCTGCCATCGAAATTGGCAAGTGCGCCGCGCGAGTCCGCCTCGGCGCCCGCGATGCGCGCGCGGGCGGCGGACTGGTTTAGCGACCAGTTCAGCAGAGGGCCGAGCAGCCAGCGGATCGGGCCACCGGTGAAGATGTCGCCGACACTAAGTGCGGTCGAGCCGATCGACCCGCCGAGCGAGATTTGCGGATAGAGCTGCGAGGTCTGGACGCCGATCCGCGCCGTCGCCGCCGCCAGCCGACGTTCGGCAGCGTGAACATCTGGGCGGCGGGCTAGCAACGTCGCGCCGTCGCCGATCGGGATCGGCTGGTCGAGGCGCGGCGTGGTGGTGCGCGCGCCGGCGGTTGCAGGCAGGTCCTGCGGGGTGCGGCCGGTGAGCGTGGCAAGGCGGAAAAGCGCGGCCTGGCGCTCGGCCTCGATCTGCGGGATGTTGGCGGCGCGCTGATCACGAAGGGCGGCGATCCGGACCTGATCGAGGCGGGCTGCGCGACCGGCGTCGACGCGCTTGCCGGTCAGCGTGTTCGACTTGTCGAGCAGGTCGACGATCCGCCGCGCGACCGCGAGACGTTCGGCGGACGAGGCTGCGTCGACATAGGCGCGGGTGGTGGCGGCGACGATCGAGACGCGGACGGCATCCGCATCCGCCTGCGCCGCGCCGACGTCACCGCGCGCGGCTTCGACGTTGCGGCGGACTCGGCCGGCGAGATCGACTTCGTAGCTGACGTCGAGACCTACGTCGTAGGTGGCGCGCTCGCGGTCGAGGCCGGGCAGGTTCTGGAGCTGCGAGGTGCGCGCGTAATTACCGCTCGCGCCCGCGTTCACCTGCGGCTCGCGGTCGGTCTTCGCGCCGCGCAGGGACGCCCGGGCGCTGTCGAGCCGCGCGACGGCGACGCGGAGGTCGGTATTCGCTGCCAATGCATCCGCGACGAGGCCGTCTAGGACGGGGTCGCGGTACATCCGCCACCAGTCGTTGTCGGGCGCCGTCGTGACGGTGGCCGCGTTCGCGGTGACGAACGACGCCGCCGCCTTGGGTGGGGTGATGGGTGCGACATAGTCGGGGCCGGCGGCGCACGCGGCGAGCGTCAGCGCCGAGAGGCTCGCTAGGAGGGCGGACTTCATGATGCTGGTCCTATTCGGCTGGCTGAAGGGTCGCGGCGGGTGCGGCGGGACGGCGGCGTTCGAACCGCAGCGCCAGCGCCCGTGCGACGACATAGAAGGTGGGGGTGAAGAGCAGGCCGAACCCGGTCACGCCGATCATCCCGAAGAACACCGCGGTCCCGAGTGCCTGACGGAGTTCCGCGCCGGCACCGGTCGCGATCACCAGCGGCACCGCGCCGAGGATGAAGGCGAAGCTCGTCATCAGGATCGGCCGCAACCGGTCCTTCGCCGCGCGGACCGCGGCCTCGACGGGGGTGAGGCCATCCTGTTCCTCGGCCTGCTTGGCGAACTCGACCACCAGGATCGCGTTCTTCGCGGCGAGCGCAATCAGCACGACCAGGCCGATCTGCGTGAGGACGTTGTTGTCCATGCCCCGCAGGTTCACGCCGGTCATCGCTGCGAGCAGACACATCGGCACGATCAGGATGATCGCGAGCGGCAACGTCAGGCTCTCATATTGCGCGGCGAGCACGAGGAAGACGAATACCACAGCCATGCCGAAGACGAGAGCGGCGGTGCTGCCGGCGGCCTTTTGCTGGTAGGCGATGCCGGTCCATTCGTGCGCGTAGCCGGCCGGGAGCGACGCATCGGCGAGCTTCTCCATCGCGACCAGCGACTGGCCGGACGAATAGCCCTTGGCAGTGTCGCCATCGACCTCGACCGCGGGGAAGAGGTTGTAGCGGACCACGCGGTAGGGGCCGGTCTTGTCCTTGAAGGTCGACACCGAGCCGACCGGGACCATCTGGCCCGAGTTGGAGCGCGTCTTCAGGTTGGCGATGTCTGCGGTGGTGTTGCGGAACGGTGCGTCGGCCTGCGCGGTGACGCGGTAGGTGCGACCCAGCAGGTTGAAGTCGTTGACGAACGCCGAGCCGAGATAGACCTGCAACGCCTCGAACACGCGCTCGGGGGGAACGCCCAAGAGGTTGGCCTTGGCGCGGTCGACGTCGGCGAAGATGCGCGGGGTCGCCGTGTCGAAGAAGGTGTAGATCTGCGCGAGACCCTTGGTCTGGTTCGCCTGGCCGATCAGCGCGTAGCTCGTCTTGCCGAGGTCGGCGTAACCGTGCCCGCCCTGGTCCTGTACCATCAGGCGGTAGCCGCCGGCCGAGCCGATGCCCTGGATCAGCGGTGGCGGGACGATCAGCAGGCGTGCTTCGGTGATGTCGCCGGTCGCCTTCTGCGATTCCGCCATGATGCTCGCGAGCGTAACGCCGAGCTTCTTGCGTTCCTCGAAGCTTTTTAGCGGGATGTAGGCGGCGGCCGAGTTGGGGGCGAGCGTCTGCGACGGGCCGTCGAAGCCCGCGAGCATGACCGCGCCCTTGACGCCGGCGAGCGGCAGGATGCGTTTCGCGACCTTCTGCATGACCGCGTCGGTGCGCTCGACCGACGAGCCGGGCGGAAGCTGGATGACGGTCAGGAAGTAGCCCTGGTCCTGTGCGGGGACGAAGCCCGACGGGGTGATCGTGAACACGCCGACCGTGACCGCGATCAACGCGGCATAGGCGATCATCATCCGGCGCGGCGCGGTGACCAGGCGCGCGGTGAGGCGGGCATAGCTGTCGCTCATCCGCTCGAACCCGCGGTTGAAGGCATCGCCAGCGCGACGGACCGTACGGGTCAGGCGGTTGCCTGAATCGGCGGGGGCAGTCGGCTTGAGCAGCATCGCGGCGAGCGCCGGCGACAGCGTCAGCGAGATCAGCAGCGAGATGATCGTGGCGGTCGAGATCGTCACCGCGAACTGACGGTAGAACGCGCCGGACAGCCCGGTGAGGAACACGGTCGGGATGAACACTGCGCACAGCACGAGCACGATCGCGACCAGTGCGCCCGAGACTTCGTCCATCGACGTGCGCGCCGCCTCAAGCGGGGAGAGCCCGTGTTCGAGGTTGCGCTCGACATTCTCGACCACGACGATCGCATCATCGACGACGATGCCGATCGCGAGGACGAGGCCGAACAGCGAGAGGTTGTTGAGGCTGTACCCGGCGGCGGCGAGCACCGCGAAGGTGCCGATCAGCGAGACCGGGATCGCCACGATCGGGATGATCGCCGCGCGCCACTTCTGCAGGAAGACGAGGATGACGAGCACGACGAGGACCATCGCCTCGAAGAGCGTGTGCTTCACCGCGTCGATCGACTGCGCGATGAACTCGGTCGGGTTGTAGATGACCTTGTATTCGAGGCCCTTGGGGAAGCGCTTCGACATCGACTCCATCTCGGCGGTGACGGCCTGCGCCGCGCCGAGTGCATTCGAGCCGGGACGCTGAAAGACCGCGGCGATGACCGTCGGCTTGCCGCTGAGATAGGTATTCGCGCCGTAATCCTGCGCGCCGAGTTCGACGCGCGCGACGTCCGAGACGCGGACCTGGCGGCCTTGTGCGTCGGTGCGGATGACGACGTCGGCGAACTGCTTGGGATCGGTGAGGCGCCCCTGAGTCTCGACGTTGAGCTGGAACGCGCTGTTGCCCTTGTCATAGGGCGGCTGGCCGAGCGTACCGGCGGCGACCTGGACGTTCTGCGCGCGCAACGCGGCGACGATCTCGCCGGCGGTGAGGTCGAGCGCGGCGGCACGGCCGGGATCGATCCAGACGCGCATCGAATAATCGCGCGCGCCGAACAGCTGCACGTCGCCGACGCCGTCGATGCGGCTGAGGCGATCGCGGACCTGGGTCAGCGCGTAGTTGGAGATATAGCCGCGATCGAGCGAGTTGTCGGGCGAGACGAGGTTCACCACCATCAGGAAGTCGGGCGACGTCTTGCGCGTCACCACGCCGAGACGCTGGACGTCTTCGGGCAGGCGCGGGACGGCGACCGCGACGCGGTTCTGGACGAGCACCTGCGCGGCGTCGAGGTTGGTGCCGATCTTGAAGGTGACGGTGATCGTGACCTTGCCGTCGCCGGTCGATTGCGACGACTGGTACAGCATGTTGTCGACGCCGTTGATCTCCTGCTCGATCGGCGCGGCGACGGTTTCGGCGACCGTCTCGGCGGAGGCGCCGGGATAGGTCGCGCTGACGGTGACGGTGGGGGGGACGATGTCGGGATATTGCGACACCGGCAGCGTCATGTAGGCGATCGCACCGACGATCGTGATGATCACCGCGATCACGCCCGCGAAGATCGGCCGGGTGATGAAGAAGCGCGAGAAGCGCATGGGAATTTCCTCGGTAGAGGGGCGATCCGTCCGCGCACGCCCCGTCATCCTGACGAAAGTCAGGACCCAGGGTTACTCAGCGGGACGTCTCGAACTCTGGGTCCTGACGTTCGTCAGGATGACGGAATTTTGGTCGGGGTAACGATGTTACTTGGCGAGCGTGGCTTCACCCGAGATCGGCTGGACCGACGCCGGCGCCGTCGTACCCGACGCCACGACGATCCGGCCGACCTTCGGCGCGACAGTCGCGCCGGGCATCGCCATCTGAGTCCCCTGGATGATGATCCGGTCGTTCGGCCCGATCCCCGAGCGCACGATGCGCAGGCCATCGACCACCGGCCCGAGCTCGACCGGCTTCTGGCTCACGACGTTCTTCGCATCGATCGTCAGCAGGACCTTCCGCGCCTGATCGGTCTGCACCGCCTCGTCGGGTACCAGCAGAGCCTGCCGCGTTCCCGCACTTGCGAGGCGCATGTTGCCGAACATCCCTGGCGTCAGGAAATAGCCTGGGTTGGCGAGGACTGCACGGCCGCGGATCGTGCCCGAGCGCTGGTCGAGCCCGTTGTCGGTGAAGTCGAGCTTGCCCTTCCAGCGATGCTCGGTCTCGTCCTGCAACTGGATCTCGACCGCGGCCGGCGTCGCGCCGGGCTGACGCGCGCGCTGCGTCTTGAGATACAGCGCCTCGGAGCCGTCGAACGTGAAGTAGATCGGGTCCAGCGCGTTGATCGTCGTCAGCACCGTGCCGCCGGTGCCTTCGCCCCCCGCGACCTGGTTGCCCGCATCGACGCGGCGATCGGAGATACGACCGCCGATCGGTGCGCGAACCTGCGTGAAGCCTACGTCGAGCGCGCGGGCGCGTTCGCGAGCCTGCGCCGCGGCGAGTGCGGCCTGCGCTGCTTCGAGCCGACCGCGGAGTGCGTCGACTTCGCCTGCGGAGACGGCTTCGTCAGCGACGAGCCGCTGTGCGCGACCCAGATCGGTACGGGCCAACGACAAGGCGCTGCGTGCGCTCGCGACGTTGGCGTGTGCCTCGGCCAGAGCGGCGGCGAACGGACGGGAATCGATCGTGAAGAGTAACTGGCCCTTGCTGACGATCTCGCCGTCGCGGAAATGGATGCCGGTGACTTCGCCGGCAACGCGTGGGCGGATCTCGACGGTGCGGCTCGGTGCGAAGCGGCCGACATAATCGTCCCACTCGCTGACCTGCCGGACGAGCGGCGACGCGACCGTGACGGAGGCGGGCGGGGGTGCCGCCATCGCCGCGTCGGGATGGTCGAACAGCTTCACGCCGACCGCGCCGAGCAGTGCGATCGGCACGAGCACCATTGCGCCGCGCTGCCAGGCCGGCCGTCGGTGACGGTCCGCGGGCGGCGACGCGACGACGTCGGCGTCGTTCGCGGCCGTGATCGTGGTAAGTTGGTTCACGCTGCGATGCTCCGCTTCTGCTGGATGCCGACGCGCATGCCGGTCACGCTCTCGACGAGCGTTTCGATCTGTGCCTCGGCGAAACCCGCGGCGAGGAAGCCCTGGATCTCGGCCATCGGCAACGCGAAGCCGCGACGCCAGGCGTACACAGCCATTCGGCGCAACGCTTCGAGCCGGGGGTCGGCGAGCCGCGACGCGGTGCTCAGGCCGAACAGGCTGCCCATTGCCCGCGACATGCGGCTCGGGCCGGACAGGCTGCGCAACGTGTCGCGCTTGGCGAGCGCGATGACGCTCCATTCCAGCGCGGAGAAGCCGGTCGGGGCAGGGGCGGCGATCGTCTGCGTGCGGCTGGTGACGGGCGAAGCGAACATGTTGTCGAGGTCGAGATAAGCCATGGGATTGTCCCCCTTTTGATCTTAGGCAAGCGCTCGCCTTCGTCGGTGGACGGTCCACCGACGTCAGCTGGTCGCGAGGCGTGCGCGGTCGTTGCCGGCACATCACCGTGCCGCGCTTGCCCGCTTGGAATGTTCGAAAATCAGGCCGAAGCCGTCTTAGGTTTGAACCGTGGTCATGGGTTGGTGTCCCCGGTTGCCCCATCCGAAGTAGGAGGGAGCTTCGATACCAGTCGGTATATAAACCTGGCGTTCATCTAGTCAACAAGACTTTTGTACCGGCCGGTATTTTTTCCCGCGGCGCGGCAGAAACCGTGTCTATTTGGTTGGCCACATAAGCATGCTGGTCTCGACGAGCTGCTGTAGCTCATTGCAGCTAGCGCCCGAACCAGCCTGAATCGACAGCCCCTGCATGATCGCGAAGAGGTAACGCATCAGCGCATGCGACTCGAGGCCCTCGGGGAACTCGCCCGCGGCCTTGGCTTCGTCGAAACGCTTCATCAGCGCGGCTTCGGAGGAGGCCCGGCGCTTGGCGACCTCGGCCTTGATCGGCTCGGCTTCGGCGCTGCAGGCGACACTGCTGATGACGCTCAGGCACCCCTTGGGATCGCAGGTGCTCATCTGCATCTGCAGCGCACCGCGCAGAAGGTTTTCCGCTACGGCACGCGCGGTCGGCGCGTCGAGCGCGGACGTCATATAGGCGAGCTTCTCACGCTCGTAGAGGTCGAGCGCCTTGTGGAACAGCGCCTCCTTATTGCCGAACGCGGCGTACAGGCTGGGCTTGGTGATCTTCATCTCGGCGGTCAGTTCCGCCATCGATGCGCCCTCGTACCCGTTGCGCCAGAACACGCGCAACGCACCCGCCAGCGCTTCGTCGAGATTGAACTCGCGGGGGCGGCCCTTGGGGGCGGTGAGCGTGCAAAGCCTATTCATACCGTTCGGTATATAGTGAGAGCGCGCAAAAGGTCCAGTGACTGGAATATGTTGCCGGGGACGTTCACCGACCGACGGCGGTGTAGGCGAACCCGGCCTGCTCGACGTCGGCGCGCTGATAGACGTTGCGCAGGTCGACCATCACCGGCCCGGCCATCACGCGCTTCAACCGCGCGAGATCGAGTGCGCGATAGGCATCCCATTCGGTCACGATCACGACCGCGTCGGCACCCTCGGCGGCGTCGTATGCGTCCGCGCAGTAGACGAGGTCGGGCATCATCGCCTTCGCCGGCGTCATGCCTTCGGGATCGTGCGTGCGGACCGTCACACCGGCGTCGGCTAGCGCGGTCGCGATCGCGAGGCTTGGGGCGTCGCGCATGTCGTCGGTGTTGGGCTTGAACGTCAGGCCGAGCAGCGCGACCGTCTTGCCGCGGGGATTTTCGCCCAGCGCGTGCAGGACTTTCCGCCCCATCGCGCGCTTGCGGCTGTCGTTCACCTTCACGACGGCTTCGACGATGTGGACCGGCGTGTCGTAATCCTCGGCAGTCTTGAGCAGCGCCAGCGTGTCCTTGGGGAAGCACGAGCCGCCATATCCCGGCCCGGCGTGGAGGAATTTCTTGCCGATCCGGTTGTCGAGCCCGATCCCGCGCGACACGTCCTGCACATCGGCACCGACCGCTTCGCACAGGTCCGCGATCTCGTTGATGAAGGTGATCTTGGTCGCGAGGAACGCGTTCGCCGCGTATTTGATCAGCTCGGACGTGCGGCGACCGACGAACAGGATCGGCGATTCGTTGAGATAGAGCGGGCGGTAGACGTCGCGCATGACCTGTTTGGCGCGCTCGTCCTCGGTGCCGATGACGATGCGGTCGGGGCGCTTGAAGTCGCCGATTGCAGCGCCCTCGCGGAGGAACTCGGGGTTGGAGACGACCGCGACGTCGATGTCGGGACGCTTCTCGCGCAGGATAGCCTCGACTCGGTCGCCGGTGCCGACGGGGACGGTCGACTTGGTCACGACCACGGTCGGGCCGGTGACCGCGGCGGCGATCTCTTCGGTGGCGGCGAACACGTAGCTAAGGTCGGCATGGCCATCGCCGCGCCGCGACGGCGTGCCGACCGCGATGAAGATCGCGTCGGCGCCGGCGACCGCGCTGGCGAGATCGGTGGTAAAGGTCAGCCGTCCCGCGGCGACGTTCGACGCGACGAGCTGATCGAGGCCGGGCTCGAAGATCGGCATGCGGCCGGCATGCAGCGCATTGATCTTCGACTGGTCCTTGTCGACGCAGATCACGTCATGGCCGAAATCCGAAAAGCAGGCGCCGGACACCAGGCCGACATAGCCAGAACCGATCATCGTGATGCGCATGGACGTTCCCCGTAAAAGCCGCGCGACCTATCGAGACTAATGCGCGCGGGTGCAAGCTGGCGGGCGCAACCAAAGCGGAGCATACCGGTTGAAACTTCGACCAAATGGCAGCGCAACACAGGAGAGAGACGATGGCTGACGACTTCAAGCAGGCAGTCGATGACGGTGCGAACGCTAGCAAGGCGGCAACCGACCGCGCGGCGGATGCGGCGAAGGGTGTGACGGACACGATGCGCGACCATGCCGAGAAAGCGCGCGATGCGTTCTCGGAGAAGGTCGTCGATCCGGCGCGGCGCGCTGGCGAGGCGATGAAGGAGTCGGGCGGCAAGATCGCCGAGGGCGGCGCGACGATCGGCAAGGCGATGATCGACCAGGCCGAGCAGAACGCACGCGAGGCCTTCGCGGCGATGCGCGAGGCGGCGAGCGCCAGCGACCTGACCCAGGTGATGAAGATCCAGGGCGATTACCTACGCGAGCAGAGCCAGCGCAGCATGAGCCAGGCACGCGAGATCGGCGAGCTGATCATGAAGTTCGGCAAGGACGCGGTTGCCCCGTTGCAGGGCGGCGGGATCAAGTAAGCCGTCCGGCCGATACGTCGCTCTCCGCTCGGAGGTGGAGCGGCGTACGGACGAGCAAGAACGCCGCCGCTCCGACACTATGACGGAGCGGCGGCGGACCAGCCTCAACTATTTCCTGCTTATACGAACAGTCCGACGAGCCAGTACGTGCCTGCACCGATCAGCCCCGCGGCGGGCAGCGTCAGTGTCCAGGCCACGACGATGTTGCTGGCGACGTTCCAGCGGACCGCGGATAACCTCCGCGCGGCGCCGACGCCGACGATCGAGCCGGTGATGGTGTGCGTCGACGATACGGGGATGCCCCAGAACGTCGCCGCGAACAGCGTGATCGCGCCGCCGGTCTCCGCGCAGAACCCTTGTGCGGGGGTGAGGCGGGTGATCTTCGAGCCCATCGTGTGGACGATCCGCCATCCCCCCGACAGCGTACCCAGCGCCATCGCCGCCTGGCAGGACAGCACGACCCAGAGCGGGACGTGAAATTCGCCGCCGAGCAGGCCCTGCGAATACAGCAGGACTGCGATGATCCCCATGGTCTTCTGCGCGTCGTTGCCGCCGTGGCCGAGCGAATAGAGCGCGGCGGAGATCAGCTGGAGCTTGCGGAAGCGTTTGTCGACGCCGAGCGGGGTGAGCTTGAGGCTCGTCCAGGCGACGATCAGCACGAGAACGAGCGCGAGCATCAGGCCGATCGCGGGCGAGGCGAAGATCGCGAGGACGGTCTTGATCACGCCGCTCCAGACGATCGCGCCGAAGCCGATCTTGGCGATGCCGGCGCCCAGCAGCCCGCCGATCAGCGCATGGCTGCTGCTCGACGGGATGCCGAGCACCCAGGTGATGACGTTCCACGCGATCGCGCCCATCAGCGCGGCGAAGATCACCTGCGCGTCGATGACGTGCGCCTGGACGATGCCGGTGCCGACGGTCTGCGCGACGTGGAGGCCGAACACCGCGAACGCGATGAAGTTGAAGAACGCTGCCCAGAGCACGGCGTATTGGGGTTTCAGGACGCGGGTGGAGACGACGGTGGCGATCGAGTTCGCCGCGTCGTGGAGGCCGTTCAGGAAGTCGAACAGCAGCGCGATGCCGATGAGGCCGATGAGGAGGGGGAGGGAGAGGATCATGCGGTTGCCGCCCTATCCGCTACCGCTTCACCCCCCCGGCGAAGGCCGGGGTCCAATTGGAAAGGTTGCAGCAACGGAACGCCGCCCTTCGTTATTGCCGTCCCCCAATTGGGGCCCGGCCTTCGCCGGGGGGGGGCTGTGCGAGAGGACGCGGACTCAAGCGACACATCAAGCATGGTCGATGACCAGCCCCTGGATCTCGTTCGCGACGTCCTCGAAGCGGTCGACGATCTTTTCCAGGCTGCTGTAGATCTCACGGTTGATGATGAAGGTCATCGGGTCCGCACTGATCTTCGAGGCCTGGAACAGCGCGCGGAGGCCCGTATCGTGGATGTCGTCGGCATGCCCCTCGATCTGGATCAGTCGCGCGGTCAGGTCGTGCAACCGGCCTGCGTTGGTGCCGAGCGACCGCAGCAGCGGAATCGCCTCTGCCGTAATCCGTGCGGCCTCGACGATGATTCCGGCCATGTCGCGCATCTGCGGTGAGAACTCGGTCACCTCGTAGAGCGCGATCGCGTTGGCGGTACCGTTCATCTGGTCGATCGCGTCGTCCATCACGCCGATCAAATCCGTGATCGCGCTGCGGTCGAACGGTGTCACGAACACCCGGCGGACGTCCTGCAACACCTCCCGCGTGATATCGTCGGCCTCGTGCTCGCGCTTGACGATTTCGGCAATCTGACCCTCGATCGAGCCTTCGCCGTGGAGCAGCCGTGCAAGCGCATCGGCACCGGCGACCAGGGTCGCGGCATGCGCGTCGAACAGTTCGAAGAACCGCCCCTGCTTCGGCATCAGCGACTGGAACCAGCCCAGCATCGGAATTCTCCTTTTCGCACTCGTGCGTACGACGGGTAAGATACGTTGCGCGAGCGACGCCGGGATCGGCGGCTCACGGAAAGCAGCGATCAGCGCCTTCAGGCCGGGCTCATTGACAGCCTCCGCCGCACGATCAAGCGTAAACCAGCGTGTGTCGCGTTGATGACGCTCGGGCCAGTCCTCGACCTGCTCGACGAATGCTAGCGGAAACACGGTGACGATCATGTCGCGGTAACGGCCGGTGCGGCGGCGTTTGCGATACGCGAACTGTCCGACCGGCGAGGGGCAGGGGATGCCGCGGATACCGGCTTCTTCGTACGCCTCCTGCGCGGCGGCCTCGTGGCTGGCGAGGCCGACGATCGGATTGCCTTTGGGGATCACCCAGCGCCCGGTATCGCGCGAGGTGATCAGCATCACGCGGGCGTGGCCGGCTTCGTCGATCACATAGGGAAGGGCGCCGATCTGCTCGATGGTCCGGGTCCTCGCACCCGCAAAATCGCGGGGAAAGTCGGGAGCTTATACCCGGTTTTTACGTAAGGATAGCGGCGCAGCGGAGAGTTTTCGGACCGTCATCGCGGGTCCATTTCTGTCCCATTGCCGGACGCCGCTACCTTAACCACCTTTGTCACTGGTCGAATTGGTAAACGCGACGTTAACGTTTGCATCATGACCAGACGCCTAGTCCTCACCAACGAAGCCGCCCGCCATCCGATGCGCCGTTCGCTGCCGCCACCGGTCATCGCGAGCGCGAGGAACGACGATCAGGACGTGAAGCTGTTCCTGCTCAGCTTCGCCGCGTTCTTCACGTGCTTTTACAGCTTCATTTTCTGAGAGAGCCCAGCGTAATACTCCCCTTAGCGGGGAAGGATACTTAACCTCGAGGCGTCGGCAAACAGCCGATCGCGTCGTCGTCGCAGGCCCGGTGCAGCTTCTGCGCGAGCCATGCCGAGACGAGGCACATCGCCGCGACGAGGAACAGCATGTCCTCGGGCGTCACGCCCATGGCGGTGATGCCGATGACGAGGATCGAGCCGATCGTCATCGCGCCCGAATTGACGACGTTGTTCGCCGCCACGGTGCGCGCAGTCTGGTCCTTCTCGACGGTGGTCGTCAGGAACGCATAGAGCGGCACGACGAACATCCCGCCGGTGATCGCGATCGCCAGTAGCGTCGCCAGCACGGGGATCGCACCCGGCTGATGGATGAAGCCGGCCCAATCGTAATAATGCCCCGGAGCCGCGGGCGTCCAGTTCCGTGCCAGGAACGAGAACAGCACGACGAAGCCGCCCATCGCGATCACCGACGCGGGCGAGAACTTCGCGGAAATCCGCCCGCGCAGCATCGAGTTGATCACGACCGAGCCGATCGCCACCCCGACCGAGAACACCGCGATCACGAAGCTCGCCACTCGCTCGTCGGCGGTCAGCACGTTCTTCACCAGTGGCGGGAAGACGATGATCAGCACCGCGCCGATCGTCCAGAAGAAGCTGATCGCGACGATCGCCAGGAACAGGCGGGGGATGTGTAGCGTCGCGCTGATCAACCGCCACGATGCCGTGAACGGGTTATAGTCGAGTTTGAGAGGCGGTCCCTCGCGCGGGGCTGGGGGTACCTGTCGGCCGGAAAACCAGCCGATCACCGCGACGATCAAGACGCTGGCGGCGGCGCCCTCGATCGGGATCCAGCCTGCGGTGACCGTGCCGAGCAGGATCGCAAGATACGTCCCGGCCTCGACGAGGCCCGTGCCGCCGAGCACGTCGCACGGTTTCAGATGCTGCGGCAGGATCGCGTATTTGATCGGCCCGAAGAACGTCGAATGCACGCCGAGGCACAGCACCGCGCCGAGCATCAGCCCGATCCCCAGCGACGGATGCCCCGCGCGCGCGACCATCAAGCCGGTCGCACCCAGAAGCATGATGCCGATCTCGACCGTCTTGACGATCCGGATGATCCGCGCCTTGTCTTCGCTGTCCGCTAACTGCCCGGCGAGCGCGGACAGCAGGAAGAACGGCAGGATGCCGAGTCCCGTCGCCAGCGCGTTGAAGTTCGCCTCCATCTTCGGATCGTTGAAGACGGCATAGGTCGCGAACAGGACCATCGAGGTCTTGAACAAATTATCGTTGAACGCGCCGAGAAACTGCGTGGTGAACAGGGGCAGGAAGCGACGTTGCTTCAGCAACCCAAGGGCATTGAGCATGACGGGAAATAGCCCTGATCGTTGCGGTAATGTGTCGAACCCTTAGCCGAGCGTCATCCGCACGCCAACGTTAAACCGGTTTCGCCCCGCGACCGACCGGTATAGGGGTGGTTGGTGCTGAGCTTGCCTAACCTCCTGACATTGTCGCGGATCGTCGCGGTGCCCCTGCTGGTCTGGTTCCTGTGGTGGCCCGACTGGGAGGCTGGGTACGGCATCGCCTTCGTGCTGTACTGCCTGATGGGCATCACCGATTATTTCGACGGGTATCTCGCGCGGTCGAGCGGCGCCGTGTCGCGGCTGGGGATCTTCCTCGATCCGATTGCCGACAAGATCATGGTCGCCGCGGTGATCCTGATCTTGGTCGGCACGCGCGATATCGCCGGCATCCATGTCATCGCCGCGCTGGTGATCCTGCTGCGTGAGATCGCGGTGTCGGGATTGCGCGAGTTCTTGGCGCAGGTACAGGTTTCGGTGCCGGTATCGCAGCTCGCCAAGTGGAAGACGACGTTGCAGCTCGTATCGCTCGGCGGGATCATCCTTGGCGGGTCGGTGCCCGAGATGGTCTGGGTGCATACCGTCGGCATCGTCGCGTTGTGGGGCGCAGCCGTCCTTACGTTGCTGACCGGGTGGGATTATCTCCGCGTCGGCCTGAAGCACATGGACTGAAAATGACGTTACGAATGGTGTATTTCGCCTGGGTGCGCGAGCGCATCGGCACGGGTGAAGAGTCGGTCGAGCCGCCGGCGAGCGTCGTGACGGTGGCGGACCTGGTCGATTGGCTGGCCGAGACGAGCCCGGCGCATGCGGGAGCTTTCGAGAACCGATCGCGGTTGCGCGCGGCGATCGATCAGGATTTCGTGCCGCTCGATACGCCGATCGGCCGCGCGCAGGAGATCGCGATCTTCCCACCGGTGACCGGCGGATGATCCACATCTCGGTCCAGCAGTCTGCGATCGATATCGCGGCCGAGATGATGCGCGCGGAAGCGGCAGGGGCGGGCGCGGTGGCGACGTTCACTGGGCTGGTGCGTGCTGACGACGGCGTGGGGACGCTCGAACTCGAACATTATCCCGGCGCGACCGAGGCTGCGTTGATGAAGGTTGCCGAGGGTGCGATCGAGCGCTGGTCGCTGAGTGCGGCGATCATCGTGCACCGCGTCGGACCGATGCATCCGGGCGAGCGGATCGTGTTCGTTGCGGCGACGGCGGCGCACCGTGGCGCGGCACTGGAGGCCTGCGCGTACCTGATCGATCGGTTGAAGACCGACGCTCCGTTCTGGAAGCGCGAGACGCGCGGAGTCGAAGCTAGCTGGGTCGAAGCGCGTGATGGAGACCATGCCGCCGCGGCACGCTGGGATATGTCGAAGGGCTAACCCAGAGAATGTTCTCCCGCGAAGGCGGGAGCCCAGACTGGATCCCCGCCTTCGCTGGGAAACAAAGTAGTGCGGGCCGCGCTCCCGGATGGGATCGCGGCCCGCAGTCGCATCAGCCGAGCTTCGGAACGCTCATGCCGTTGGTGAGATGAACGACGCCGTTCGTCTCCTTGATGTCCGCCGTATCGACGTACGACTTGATACCGGCCGTGTCGGTCAACTCGATGTTCCCGTTCGGCCCAAGCCCTGCGATCAACGGCTGGCCTGCCAGCGTCGTCAGCGTTGCCTTGCCACCGCCCGCGGTGATCTGCGCCTTCAACTGGTCCGCGGTCAGCGCACCGGCAACGACGTGATACTTGATGATCGTCGCCAGCGTCGGTGCCGACTCAGGCTTCAATAGCGTGTCGAGCGCACCGGCGGGCAGGCGCGTGAAGGCCTCGTCGCTCGGTGCGAACAGCGTGTACGGGCCAGGGCCTGCGAGCGTCGCCTGCAACTTCGCGGCGGTCACCAGCTTTGCCAGCGTCGCGCGGTTCGGCAGCGTTGGCAGTGCAGCGGCGATGGTCGTCGTTGCTGCAGCAGTCGGGGCGACAGGCGCGCCGGGCTGTTGCGGAGCAACCGCCGTGCCAAGTGCCGCCGGAGTGGATGGCGTCGCTGGCATCGCCGTCTGTGGTGCGGCCGGTGCCGCAGTCCGCGGCGCGATTGGCGCTGCCGTCTGGGCAGTCGCACCAGTGGCAATAAACAGGCTCGTTGCCGCAGCAATCATAAGGTGGGTCTTAACAGTCATCTGCAACTCCAGAGATTGTGATTGGGACGGATGAAACTCGAACGATGGAATTTGGGGATAGAGGCGGCGATCTCAACTATTTCACCGACAGGATGTAGCATCGGTACGATGAACCGAGCCTGTCTAACTCATATTTAGCTCAGTTTAGGGACGATCACGCCATTCACGACGTGAACGACGCCGTTCGACTGGCGGACATCTGCTGTCTCGACATAACTCTTGTTACCGTTGACGTCGGTCAACGCGATGACCGCGCCTACCATTGTCGCAGTGATCGGGTCACCCTCGACCGTGGTCAACGTCGCGGTACCGCCACCGGCCGCGATGCGCTGGCGCAGATCGTCGGCAGTGATGACGCCCGGCACGACGTGATACGTCAACACCTTGGTCAACGAGGCCTTGTTCTCGGGCTTCAGCAAGGTGTCGACCATGCCGGGCGCGAGCCGTCCGAACGCATCGTTGGTCGGGGCGAATACGGTGAAGGGGCCGGGGCCGGACAACGTGCCGACCAGGTCTGCGGCCTTCACCGCGGCAACCAGGGTCGACAGGTTCGGCGCGGCGGACGCGTTATCGACTATCGTCCGCGTCGCCATCATCGTCACGCCGCCGACGGTCGGATTGGCGACTGCGGGCGGCCCGTTCGGTACCGCCAGTGCGGGATTGGCGGGCGTCGTCGAGGCGCTGGCCACGTCGTCCCTGGATTTGCCGCTGCACGCGGCGAGTGCCAGCGCGCTGGTCATCAGCAGCAGTGGAAGCGTCTTCGACATCGTTCGGTCTCCAGCGGGAACTGGGAAACATACGATCGAAGGCCGAGTTGGTTGCGCAAGCGTGTCGATCTCGGGATGGGGCGAAGACCGAGCGCGCCCAGTTCGCAACGGCCTCCCATCCCTGAAAGGGAGGGGCAGGGGGTGGGTCGGCTTCCGCATCGGAGAACGTCGGCGACACGAGCCGGCCTACCCACCCCCAACCCCTCCCTTTCAGGGATGGGGGCAGAAGTGAGTCTATTGAACGTCTGCCAGCGCCTTTGCCATCAAACGGAAGTCCTTTTCGCGCGGACTGGCGCGGCGCCAGACGAGCGCGATCCGCCGCACCGCATTCTTCTCGTCGAGCGGCCTCGCCGTGATGTTGGTGTTGTCGAGGATCCCCGCCTTCAGCGCCATTTCCGGCAGCATCGTGATGCCAAGGCCATTGTCGACCATCTGGACGATCGTGTGCAGCGACGTTCCCAGCATCGTCGCCTCCGCACGCAACTCCGGCCGGTTGCACGCGCCGAGCGCATGGTCCTTCAGGCAATGCCCGTCCTCGAGCAGCAGTAGCCGCGTCTCGTCGATCGCCGACGCGGGGATCGCGGGCAGTGCGGTCGGCTCCTCGCCCGACGGATAGGCGACGAACAGTCGATCCTCGAACAGCGTCTCGGACGTCACTTCGCCACATGCGTAGGGTAGCGCCAGCAGCACGCAGTCGGTGCGGCCATTGTGCAGTCCCTCGCACGCCGGACCACTTGGCTCCTCTCGGAGGAACAGCTTCAGGTCGGGATAGTCCTTCCGCAACCGCGGCAGGATTCTCGGCAGCATGAACGGCGCGATCGTCGGGATGACGCTCATCCGCATGTCACCCGACAGCGGCTGGCCGGCGGCGCGCGCCATGTCGCCCAGTTCCTCCGCCTCGCGCAGCACGCGCCGCGCTTTGTCGGCGATTCCGTCGCCCAACGGCGTGAACCGCACGACTCGCCGGGTACGCTCGACCAGCACCACGCCGATCAGCGTTTCCAACTCGCGAAGGCCCGCCGACAGCGTCGATTGCGTGACGAAACACGCCTCCGCGGCGCGTCCGAAATGGCCGTGGTCCTTCAGCGCAACAAGATATTGCAACTGTTTCAACGTGGGTAGGTAGGTCGCAGCCATTAATCGCCTCTATCGATCATCAGATGATAAATAGAGCGTTGGATCGATTACACCAGCCCCCTATACCGCAATGCACAACACCCGAGCGGGCCAACCGCCGCCTTTGAGGATGCCTGGAGCCAAGTTTATTTCCAGGAGGCTTCCATCATGTTGACCATCGGCGACCAGTTCCCATCGATGACCATTCCCGTCCAGCAGGGCACCGCAGCGCTGCCCGCCGGCGAGACGCTCGACCTCACGACGGCCTATCCCGGCAAGTGGAAGGTGCTGTTCTATTGGCCGAAGGACTTCACGTTCGTGTGCCCGACCGAGATCGTCGGCTACAGCGACATCCGCGGCGATTTCGAGGACCGCGACGCCGTGCTGATCGGCGCGTCGACCGACACCGCGCACGTCCACCTCGCCTGGCGCAAGTCGGATGCGGACCTCGCCGCTGCGGACTTCCCGTGGCTCGCGGATAACGGTGCGAAGCTCGCCGACGCGCTCGGCATCGTCGACAAGAACGAGCATGTCGCGTTCCGTGCGACCTTCATCATCGATCCGGACAACGTCATCCAGGCGGTCCAGGTCAACGGCCTGAACGTCGGCCGCAACCCCGCCGAGACGCTCCGCGTACTCGACGCGCTGCAGACCGACGAGCTCTGCCCGTGCAACTGGAACAAGGGCGACGACGTCCTCCAGCTCGCTGCGTAACTGAAACTCCCCTCCCGTTCGCGGGAGGGGTTGGGGGAGGGCGTGTCCATACGGGCCGCCCTCTCTTTTTGTCTCCAGTCCCTCCCCCGACCCCTCCCGCAGGCGGAAGGGGAGCAGAAGGAATTATCATGTCGCTCAAGGAATTCGCAGGGCAGCTGCCCGACTACGCCAAGGACATCCGCCTCAACGTCGGCTCGCTGCTGAACGAGACGCATCTCACCGACCAGCGCAAATACGGCCTGCTGCTGACCTGCGCGCACGGCTCGGGCTACAAGCCGCTGGTCGAAGCCGCCGAGGCCGAATGCGCGCCGAAACTCTCGCCCGAGGCCGCGAACGCAGCGCGTGCAGCCGCTGCGGTGATGGCGATGAACAACGTCTATTACCGGTTCACGCATCTCGCCGGAAACCAGGAATACCGCAACATGCCTGCCAAGCTGCGGATGAACGTGATCGGCCAGCCGGGTATCGACAAGGTCGATTTCGAGCTGTTCAGCCTTGCCGTGTCGGCGATGAACGGCTGCGGCATGTGCATCGACAGCCACGAGCAGATTCTGAAGAAGGCCGGTGTGACCGCGGAGGCGATCCAGACATCGGTGCGGATCGGCGCGGTGATGGCCGCGGTCGCGACGGTCCACGCCACGCTGTGACCCTCTGTCCCCCTCCCGCTTGCGGGAGGGGTTAGGGGAGGGGCCGGCCTCAAGTACGGCGTCGTATTTGGCACGCCCTCCCCCGACCCCTCCCGCAAGCGGGAGGGGAGTTCCGTTAGTGCCAGATCGCGCGGTATAGCCCGAAGAGGCTCGTGATCGTCAGGATCACCCCAACCAGCACCATCAGTGTCTTCGCCGGCACGCGCTTCGCCAGCATCGCTCCGAAAGGTGCCGCCAACACGCCGCCAATCAACAGCCCCACGGTGGCCTGCGTGAACGCCGCCCAGCCGAGCTGCGTGATGAACGTCGCCGAGATCGTCGCGGTCAGGAAAAACTCCGCCGTATTCACCGTCCCGATCGTGGTCCGCGGCGATGCGCCCTGTACCAGCAGATTCGACGTCACCACCGGGCCCCAGCCGCCCCCGCCCGCCGCGTCGAGGAACCCGCCGACCAGTCCGAGCGGCTCGACGATCTTCGGCTCCTTCTGCTTCGGCGGATAGCGCAAGCCCCTGTACAGCAGGTACACGCCGATCGACGTCAGATACGCAAGAATGAACGGTTTCGCCGTGCTCGCATCGATGTTCGACAGCACGTACGCGCCCAGCACGCCGCCGATCACGCCCGGGATCATCAGCCGCAGGAACAGCGTCCAGTTGACGTTCTTGTGCAGCACATGGCTGATCCCCGACACCGCGGTGGTGAAGGTCTCGACGGTATGCACGCCCGCCGACGCCGCGGCCGGTGGCACGCCGACCCACAGCAGCAGCGTGTTCGAAATCACCCCGAACGCCATCCCCAGCGCGCCATCGACGATCTGCGCGGCGAACCCGACCAGGATGAACGGCAACAGCGTCTCGAAGCTCAAGGTCGTCAGGTCGAACATCGGCATCCCCTCAATATCGCGCGCAGAGTGCAACGCGCGGGCTTATCCCACAACAAAGATAGGCTTTACCCCGATCCCGATGCGTTGAGGCGGCCCTTGCGTGCGGTTCTGGAAATCGGTCGTTCGATACCCTAGATACGGAAATCGCGAAGGGGACTGCGGATGTCGAGCGGATTACTGGCCTATCTGGATTCGATCCGCGCCCGCGATCCCGCACCGCATTCGCGCGCCGAGATCATGCTGTATCCCGGCGTCTGGGCGCTCGGCTATCACCGCATCGCGCATCGCCTGTACAAGGCGAAACTCTATTTCCTCGCGCGCTGCGTCAACCATTGGTCGCGGTTCACGACGGCGATCGACATCCATCCGGGTGCAACGATCGGCCGCAATTTCTTCATCGATCACGGCTTCGTGGTGATCGGCGAGACCGCGGAGATCGGCGATGACGTGACGATCTACCAGTGCGTCACGCTCGGCGGCACCAGCCCCGACAACGGCGTCCAGGGCAAGCGCCACCCGACCATCTCCGACGGCGCGATCATCGGCTCGGGCGCACAGGTGCTGGGCCCGATTACGCTCGGCAAGCGCTCGCGCGTCGGCGCCAACGCAGTCGTCACGCGCGACGTGCCGGCGGGCACGACGGTGGTCGGCATCCCCGCGCGCGCGACGACGATCGAGGGCGGCAACGCGCCCGAGGTACCCCGCTTCGTGCCTTACGGTACGCCGTGCAGCGAGATGTTCGATCCCGCCACGCAGAAGATGGAGATCATGCGCTGTGAGCTGGAGACGATGCGCAAGCGGCTCGACGCGCTGCTTGCCGACGAGCATCCAGAGGACCGCCGCGACCGCGCATGATGGTGAGTAACTGATGGGCGTCGTACCTTTTCCCACACCGTCCAAGGCGACGCAGATCGGCTTCGAACGCCTCGAACTGAACCGGATCCTGGACCTTTACGGCCGGATGGTCGCAGCGGGCCACTGGCGCGACTATGCGATCGACTTGGGCAAGGACGCGGCCGTCTTTGCCGCCTTCCGACGTGCCGCCGAACGGCCGGAGTTCAGAATCGAGAAACGCCCGTCGCTGCGTAACAAGCAGGGGATGTGGGCGCTGATTGGCGAGGGCGGCGCGGTGGTGAAACGCGGGCATGAGCTAGGGCCAGTGCTGGCCCCGGTCGAGCGCCGTTTCATGAAGTTGGTCGAAGACTAGGCCGAACTTTGTGATCCTCCCCCGCCAGGGGGAGGTGGATCGCGTAGCGAGACGGAGGGGGAGGAAAGGGAAACCGCTGTTCCGTATCCTCCCCCTCCGTCGCTTCGCGCCACCTCCCCCTGGCGGGGGAGGATCGACTAGCCTGCCCATTCACAATGAGCGGACAGGCATCTCATAAGATTAAAGCCCCCACGACAGACGGATATACCCGAACTGCCCCGGCACGTCATACGTGCTCGGATCATAGTTTGGCCCGGTGCAGCTGAAGCACGCCGGCGGATCCTGGTTGAAGACGTTGTTCACGCCGATCGTCAGCCCCAGCCGGTTCTCCAGCCAGCCCGGCGACAGGGTAACCTGGACATCGCCGTAGAAGGTGTTGTCGAGTGTCTTGCCGTCCGCTTCCTTCACGCTCTTGATGTAGCGGCCGGTGAACGAGGCGCGCGCCATGCCGATGTCCCAGTCGACGACCGCATTGCCCTTGAACTTCGGATAGGACTGCTCGGGCGACCCACGCGTCGTACCCTGGTAATTGGTGGTGGTGAAGCCGACCGTCGCCGGGAAGCTCTCGGCGTATTTCAGCAGGATGTTGCCGTTGAGCGATAGCCCGAACGTCCCCGCCGACGTCTGCGGCGAGCGATAGACTGCGGTGACGTCGACGCCGCGGGTGCGGATCCCGCCGATGTTCTGCAATTGCGCGTTGATGCGCGAGATGATCCCGTTGGGCGTGCGGGAGATCGCTGCACAGCTGAGGGCGTCCGCCGCCTGCGAACAGCGGCTGAGCGTCAGCGTCGCGTCGGTCGCCGCGATCGCGTCGTCGACCTTGATGTCGTAATAATTACCTTCGATGCTCAACTGGCTGGCGATCCCGCTGGTCCGTGCCCAGCTCGGCGCATACACCGCGCCGAACAGCCAGGTGCGCGACGTCTCGGGCTTCAACGCCTCATTGCCGCCGGTCAGTACGCTCAGCTGCCCGCCATTCGGTTCCTGATAGCTGCCGTTCGCGGGCACGCCGTTGGCGATGCAGTTGGCGCGGACGGTCGCGGACGACTGGAACGGCGATCCGGCGACGTTGGTGCAAGGATCGTCGATCGCGGCGTCGGACCGCGATGCCGCGCCGAACAGTTCGCCGATGCTCGGTGCGCGGAAGCCCTGCGCATAGGAGGCGCGCAACAGCAGGTCGCTGAACGGCTTCCACAGGCCGCTGCCGGTATAGGTCGTGTTGCTGCCGCTGATCGAATAGTTCGAATGCCGCACCGCGCCGCCGATCTCGAGCGACTGGATGAGCGGCGTGTTGTGGATCAGGGGTACCCGCAGCTCGGCATAGACTTCGTCCGAGTTGAAGTGTCCACGTGCCGGTTGGGCCGGGATATCCGCACCGAGCCCTGCGGTGATCAGCGGATCGGGCGTGAAGCTGCCATATTGGACGCGGTGCTCATAGCCCGCGGCGAGACCCACGGCGCCGGCGGGAAGGTCGAACAGGTCGCCCGAGATATTGGCGGTATAGTCTTCCAGGCTCTGCGAACTGCGCGCACGCTCGTCGAACGCGATGAAGCCCAGCATCGCGGGCGTAACCGAGCCTGCACCGCCGAAGATGTTGAACGGTACGCATGCCCCGGTGCAGTTCGCGACCGGGCCTAGTGCCTGGGCCAGATTGGCCGCGTTGATGTTGCCCGTGAACAGCTGCTTGGCATCGTTGAAGCCGAGGACGGCGTTGACGTCCCAGTAGAATTTGTGGCTGCCGACGTTGAACGAACCGTCGAGCGTCGCGGTCGCCGACATCGTGTCGACGGTCTGCGAATAGGTCCGCTGCCCAGCCTCGACGAGGCGTCGACGCACCGTCGAATAGTTCGCCGGACCATTGCCCGCGCCGCCCGCCGACAGCGTGTAGCCGAACGGATTGAAGGGGTTGGTCGCATCGACCGAGATCGTGTCGAGCAGGTTGCCGTTGCCAGCGTCCGGCCCGATCACGAGCGGCAGGAACGCCGCCTGGTTCTGCGAATTGCGTCGCGTGTAGTTCATCTTCACGCGCAGGTTCACGTTGTCGGTGAGTTCCTGCTTGGCGCTGACGAAGAAGCCGTAGCGCTCCGACGGGGTCAGGAAATAGTTGAACGGCGAGAAGTTGAAGCGGTCGGCGGACGTGAATTCCTTGAAATCGCTGTTCGGGCCGGTCGGATTGGCGGCGTCGTAGCGTGGCCGCCCGAGGATAGGCGCCGACTTCAACGTCAGGTTCCGGCCACCGACCTGGAAGAATCCGTTGGGGGTAGCGCCCGAACAGCCACCAATGACGTCCGAGCAACTTGTCTGGCCAGGGTTGGGGAACTGCGAAATCTTTCGATCGCGCGTGCTGACCGCCTCCTGCTTCACGTAGCTGCCGCCGAACACCACGCTCGTGCGCGGCGCCTGGATGCCGTAGCTGACGTTATAGTCCTGCGTATGGCCGTCGCCCTGGCGGAACGTGCCGAACTGCGCGGACGCCTTGAGGCCCTTTTGCTGCGATTTGGTGATGATGTTGACGACGCCGGCCAGCGCGTCCGATCCGTAAAGCGGCGACTGGCCCGACTGGAGGATTTCGATCCGCTCGATCGAGCCGACCTGGATCGTGTTCAGATCGACGGTCGAGGGGATGCCGCTCGCCGATGCGCCGTTGACGAAGCGAAGACCGTCGACCAGCACCAGCGTCCGCTTGGCGGTGAGATAGCGGAGGTCGATCTCGGCCGACCCTGCACCGACGCCACCGCCGTCGGGCGGATTGCCGATGTTACCCGAATTGTTGACCTTCGAATTGAGCCCGCCCGCCGCGCTCGGCAGCCGCTGGAGAACGTCGGCGACCGACGAAAGCCCGGTGCGCTGGATCGACTGTGCATCGACCGTGACGACGGGGGAGGGCTGGTCGAGCGGACTACGGCGGATGCGCGATCCGGTCACGACGATCTCGTCTCCGCCAGCCTGGTCTACGGATGGGTCGGCAGCCTGCACGCCCTCCGCGGCCGGTGTCGTCACCGATTGTGCGAAGGCCGGCATCGCTGCGAGCATCGCCACCAATGCCAACCCGCTGGCGCCGGCATATTTGCTCGCGCCCGTGAACGTCTTGAACCCACGCTTCAACATTTTTCCCCTTGTCCGCGCCCCAGCAAACATCCGCTCTCTTATCTTATGTGTGCGAATGATGGCTCAGGGGCGTAACGAAGCAAGGGAAGATTGCGTGATGCGACAATTTTGTTGCGATATGTGTCCTGCGTGTTGCGCGCAGGACACGCAGGTGATCAGACTAAAACGGGTGCCGCGGCGCGATCCGCTTCCCCAAACACACGCAGATACCGCGCGATCTCCGTGGGTTCGCCCGTCGCCTTCGCCGGATTGTCGGACAGTTTTACCGCCGGGCGGCCATTCGCAGCGATCACCTTGCAGACCAGCGAGATCGGCTCCAGCGCCGCCGCGCCATCGGGATCGCAGCCGCGGAAGTCGTTGGTCAGGTTGGTCCCCCAGCCAAAACTCATCCGCACGCGGCCGTGGAAATGGCGATAGGTCTGCTCGATCGTGTCGATGTCCATCCCATCGGAGAAGATCAGCAGCTTGGTCTTGGGATCGACGCCCTGCTCCTCCCACCAGCGGATGATCTGCTCGCCGCCCGCGATCGGCGGCGCGCTGTCGGGACGGAAGCCGGTCCACTCCGCCAGCCAGTGCGGCGCGTTGCGCAGGAACGCGGTCGTCCCGAACGCATCGGGGAGGGCGATCAGGAGATTGCCGTTATAATGTTGCCGCCAATGCTCGAGCACGCGGTACGGGGCTTCGGCGAGGTCTGCGTCGCTGTTCGCCAGCGCGGCGGTCACCATCGGCAGTTCGTGCGCGTTCGTGCCGATTGCCTCCAGGTCGGCGTCCATCGCCAGCAGCACATTGGACGTACCGATGAACCGGTCGCCAAGCCCTTCCTTCAGCGCCTCGACGCACCAGCGCTGCCACAGGAATCCGTGCCGGCGCCGCGTGCCGAAGTCCGACAGCACGAGGTCGGGCAGTTCGCGCAACCGCTCGACCTTCTCCCACAGCTTGGCCTTGGCGCGCGCGTAGACGATGTCGAGTGCGAACCGACCGCGATCGCGCAGGGCCGCACGCGACTTCAGCTCGTTGATGATCGTCAGCGCGGGTATCTCCCACATCGTCGTGTGGCTCCACGGCCCTTCGAAATGCAGTTCATATTGCCCGTCGACCTTGCGTAGGTCGTACGAAGGCAATTGAAACTCGGCGAGCCATGCGAGGAACTCGGGCCCGAACATCTTCTGTTTGCCGTAGAAGCTGTTGCCCGCGAGCCAGATCAACTCCTTCTTTGCGAACCGCAGCGTCCGCGCGTGATCGAGCTGCGCGCGCAGCTCGTCCTCGTCGACGATCTCCGCGAGCCGCACGGTCTTGGTCCGGTTGATCAGCGCGAAGGTGGCGCTGACGTCGGGATAGACCTGCCGGATCATCTGCAACATCAACAGCTTGTAGAAATCGGTATCGAGCAGGCTGCGGACGATCGGATCGAGCCGGAAATTGTGATTGTACGTCCGGGTGGCGATATCGGTCACGGCCATGCACATGGGCTCCTGCGTTGCGTAGGGGCCGGGTGTCCGAGAAGACGCGTTTGTGTCAAGCAGCAGCCAAAGGAGATGGGCGATGGCGCGGTTCGTGGTCGTGGTGGATACGCAGTGGGATTTCATGGCGGGCGAGGGCGCGCTGAGCGTAGCGGGGGCCGACGCACTGGTCGCGCCGATGCAGGCGTGGCTGTCGGCTCTCACGTCTGACGAGGTTGCCGGCGTCCTGTTCACGTTCGACACGCATTTCGTCGAGACCTACGCCGGGTCGCCCGAGGCGCAGATGTTTCCGATCCACTGCGTGCGGGGGACGCGGGGGTGGGGCAACATGCTCGACGTCGCGCTCGTCGACCCGGCGATCCCGGCGTGGCGGATCGAGAAGGGTGTGTTCGACATGTGGGCCGAGCCAGGGCTTGCAATCGAGGATGCGCGGGATGCCGAGCGGCCGACTATTGAGCGCGAGGCGTTTTTCGCGGACTTGGCGGCGAGGAGCGTCACCGATGTCACGGTAATTGGGGTTGCGGCGGATTACTGCGTCCGTTGGGCCGTCGATGGACTCATCGCACACGGCTTCGCGGTGACCGTGCCGGCCGGGCTTACGCGCGGTATCGAGCGACAGATCGACGCGGTTGCCGCGGAAGATTTTGCAGGGGCGGGGCTGCTCGTCGAACGGGCCAGTACGCCGAACGCACCGTAAGATTGTTCTCCCGCGAAGGCGGGAGCCCAGACTGGGTCCCCGCCTTCGCGGGGAAACATGCTAGTGTCGACTGCCAGTTGGTTCGCCTCACGCCATCGCCGCAAGCAGCCGCCCGACATCCACCGTCGCGAACGAGGCGAAATTGTCCGCCACCCCGAACGGCAGCAACAGCGTGCGATCATGGACGATTCCGCCGCAGCTATACACGACGTTCGGCACATAACCGTCGCGTTCGGCTGGGCTCGGTACGATCAGCGGATCGGTCATTCGCGCGAGCAATTTGGTCGGGTCGGCCTTGTCGAGCAGGCATGCACCGATGCAGTAATTACGGACGCTGCCGACGCCGTGGGTCATCACCAGCCAGCCCTCGTCGATCTCGATCGGGGATCCGCAATTGCCCATCTGGATGAACTCCCACGGCCATTTCGGCTCGACGATCTTGGTGCCGCCGTCCCAGGTCAGCAGGTCGTCCGAGGTCAGGTACCAGATGTTCTCATTGTCCTGCCGTCCGAGCATCGCATACTGTCCGCCGATCTTACGCGGGAACAGCGCCATGCCCTTGGTTGCTGATACCGCGCCGCGCATCGGCTGCATCTCGAACGTCTTGAAGTCCTCGCCGCGCAGCAGTTCGCAGCGCGCTTCCGAGCCGCTGAACGCGGTATAGGTGCCCAAGTAATGCACCTCGCCATCGTCCTCGAACCGAACGAGCCGCAGGTCCTCGATCCCCTGATGCTGGCTCGGCAGGATCGGAAAGATCACCGTCTCCGACAATTCGCGACTGCCTCCACATTCCAGTCGGGTGGGACCGCCATCGGTCGCGCCCTGGTCGGTCGGCGTGACGCGCGGCGGCACCGCGGTCTGGCTCGACGGGTCGACCGAGAAACCGTCGTCGGGCGACCAACTCCCGGTGCGGAACGTCACCGACGAGACATGACCTTCGCCGATCCCGCGCAGCGACAGGATGAAGCGCAGGCCGCCTTCGGGTGCATTTGACTGGTCGGGGTCGAGGACCATGCTCGGGTTGAACAGCGCAGCCGCCTCGAACGAATATTCACCGCTGAGATAGGCGCCGATCAGCAGTTTCTGGTCGGGGTCGATCTCGCGCGGGTCCTTCAGCACTGCCATGATCTCGCCGAACCGGTGCAGGAGAAGCTCGTCGACATCGCGGTGGCGTTCGTCGAGCGACTCCATCACGCGACGACGTTCGGCGCGGAGTTCGTCGGGCGAGAGCGACAGAACGCGGTCGATCACGCGGACGGCGCGGGGATGGCCCTCGACCTTGAACGCGCCGGGATATTCGATGTTGAACGGCCGGATGACGGTCCGCGATGGGTCGGGCCGCAACTGGATATTGGAAAAGGCGACGAGTTCGGCTTCGGCCATGGTCGGCTCCAGGTGACGCGCTGTCGTCGCGTCGAAATGGACGCCACGACACTGCGAGGGGTGCCCGGCACTGAACGCCGAAACCGCCGCGTTGGCTACATGAATTCCCCGTCACGCGCGGCTGCCGAAACACCGCGGAAAACTTCGCCTGTCACACCATCAGCTCGATCATTCGACGACCGGTGCACGAAGGAAGCGGTATGCAGGCTCGACCATCACGACCCGGCAATTGTGCAATCGGCCGCCACATGCCGCGATCCCGGCACCGCGACGTGAAGGGCGAGCCGATCCAGCGCTCCGCCTGTCGGTGCTGCGGCGTGGCCATCGTCAAGTCCGCGGTCAGTCGTCGTTGGATCGTGTCGGGCATGCTTGGCTGAACCGAATGCCGCGACGATGGCGTCAGGGCTCGGCGCGTTCCGATGGCGGGACGGCCGGTTCGTCCGAGCCGTTCCGCCACGTCTCCCCGCCAGCGCGTGGGAGTTCGCCGCGGGTCAGCGCGCCGTCATGGTTACGGTCGAGCGCGGCGAAGCGCGTTACCGCAGCCTTGGCAAACTCGCCTGAATCGATACCGCGATTGAGGTTCGCGTCGGCTGCGATCACCGGCTCTGGCAAGTCGAAAAAGCCGTAGCGCGCGGCGCCGATGCGTTCGTGGACGACGGTGGCGCCCTTCTTGCTGTCGCCGTTGCCGAACTGCATGCCCTGGCCGCCTGACCCGCCGCCACCTCGTCCGCGTCCGCCACGGCCGCGCTCGCCACCTTCGGACCTTGGCCCACGGCCGCCGGACGCCACGCGGATCTCCGGAACCAGCACGTTCTCGTAATAGGCGATGTCGTCGGGATCGATCTCGCCATCCTTGCCGCGATCGAGCACCGCGAAGAAGCGCGCGGCATCATGCTGGAATTCGGCCATCGTGATCCGCCCGTTGCCATCGGTATCGGCGCCCGCGAACCACAAGTCTTGTGCGGCGCCCGGCTTCAGCGACGCGCGGAACGGTTCGCCCATCGGGCTGATGAACAACTGACCGCGGCCGTGCGCCGGACCGTGTCCGCCCTGAGGGTGCGGCGTCTGAGCCGAGCATCCGGCCAGCGCGGCGGCGATGCCGAGGTAAAGAATACGCATGCAATCTCCCGAAATGTCGTGATATTCGTCTGACACGGCGGTCGTTGCCGCTATGTTTTGGCTGACCGTGGCCCAGCTCAGATCGGCAACGTCACGCGCGCAAGCAACCCGACGCCCGGGCGGTTCTCGATCGTCGCATCTCCACCATGCGCGCGCGCCACCGCGCGGACGCTGGCGAGGCCAAGCCCGCTGCCGCCCGTGTCGCGGTTGCGCGATTGCTCGGCGCGGAAGAACGGCTCGAACGCGCGGGCGAGATCCGCTGGCGCCATGCCCGGTCCGGAGTCGCAAATCTCGACTATCGCGACCCCGTCCTCGCGGCGCACCTCCACTTCGGCATGGCCGGCATATTTGACCGCGTTGCCGACCAGGTTCGCGATCAGCGCCTTCAACGATGGCGCATCGCCCTCCAGTGCGAGTGGGTCGCCCGGATGCAACGCCACCGCATCGCCGCGATCAGCAAAGTCATCCGCGACGCTCTCGGCGAGCGACCGGAGATCGAGCCGCTGGCGGCGGACGTGGCGGGTCATGTCGCGGACGAACGCCATCGCCGAACCGATCCGCTCGCTCATCTCCTGGATGTCGCCTTCGCTTGCTGCACGGATATCGTCGGGCGCCTTTTCGAGCCGCAGCGACAGCCGCATCAATGGCGTCCGTAGATCATGCGCAACCGCGGCGATCAGGGTCGTCCGATCCTCGACATAGCGGTTCAATCGCTCCTGCATCAGGTTGAACGCGGTGGCCGCTTCGGCGATCTCGGGCGGACCGACGATCGGCAGCGGTTCGGCGCGAGGGTCGCGACCGAGACGCTCGGCGGCGGCGGCGAACAGCGCGATGGGCTTCACCACGCGCCGTGCCATCACCCAGGCAACCGCGGCGGCGACCACCATCGCGACCAGGAACCACAGGACGATCCGCATACGCCAGGGGCCGATCGTGGTGTGCGTCGGCCGGATCACGTGCCACCGCCCGTTCGGCGTCTCGATCGACACGACGAACGGGCCGAACAGCGCATTGTCGAACGATTGCGGCAGGTGCGCCGAACGACCCATGCCGAGCGGCAGCGGCGGCCGGAGTGCGCCTGCGAACAGCGGCATCGCCGACCGCTCGGTTTCGACGGTCACCTTGGTCCGCACCAGTCCGAGATCGGCGGCGATCGATTCGGCGAGCCGAGCGTCGCGCGGATTGTCGGTCGGGCGGGGTGGGCCGGTCGCAATCTCGACTTTGAGCTGACCGGTCGGGTCTCGCCCAGTCCGCGCCACCGCAGCGACGCGGTTGGCCGTGAAGATCTGCGGCCGAGGCGGCGGCATCAGCAGCACGATCGCAAAGTTCAGGATCTGGACCAGCAGCACGGTCGTCAGCCCCAGCACGAAGATGCGCAGGAACATCGGCCAGGACCGCTGCGGGTTACGCCGTATCGGCTGGTCGATCTTGCCGGCTGTCGCTGCCTGTTGGCGCATCACAGGCGCACCACGCGGGGAACGAAGAAATAGCCCTCGTTGCGGATCGTCCGGATGATCTCGTCGTCGTGCGAGCGCAGCTTGCGGCGCAAGCGGCTGACCTGCACGTCGATCGCGCGATCGAAGGCGTCGGTGTCGGGGCCTCGCGCCGCTTCCAGCAACGCATCGCGTGCCAGCACGCGCCGTGGTCGCTCGACGAACGCGCGCAACACCGCGAACTCGCCGTCGGTCAGGTCGATCAGCGTGCCGTCGGGATCGAACAGCTCGTGCGCCGCGAAATCGACGCGCCAGCCGAGGAACCCGAACGCGCGGCTGTCGCCCGCATCCTGCATCTCGCGTGCACGCAGCGCGGCACGAACCGTCGCCAGGATCTCGCGCGGGCTGCACGGCTTGGACAAATAATGGCTCGCGCCGATCTCCAGCCCCAGGATCCGGTCGGGTTCATCGCCCAGCGCGCTCAGCATCACCACCGGCGGCGCACCCGTCCGCGCCAAGCGACGGCACGCTGACAGACCGTCCTCGCCGGGCATCATCACGTCGAGCAGGATCAGCGACACCGCGCACCGTGCGAGCACGCCGTCCATTTCCTGCGCATTGATCGCGGTCTCGACCTGATAGCCGTGCATGCCCAGGCTCTGCGCCAGCAGCGTGCGGATCATGTGGTCGTCATCGACCACCAGCAGCACGGGTTTCGCAAGGTCGGGTACGGAAGCAGGGATCATGCCGCCGTCCTGCAAGGCAAGTGTGTTCGGCATATTTCCGTTGGTCGATCGAGGCCGCTCATGGCTGCCCGCGCCTGGCTGCGACGAAATCGATGAACGCGCGCAGCGGGGCCGGCAGATAACGACGTCCCGAATAATAAAGGAACGGACCCGAGAAGCGCTGCCACCACGGCTCAAGCACGGGCACCAGCGCACCGCTGTCGAGATGCGGCCGCAGCCAGTCCTCGAACAGGTGGATGATGCCGGTTCCCGCCAGCGCCGCATCGACCGCAAGGTCGGTGGCCGCGCCGACGCGGACGATCAGCGGACCGCCGGGCTCCACCTTGACGATCTCGCCGTCGCGCTCGAATTCCCAGGGCATCATCGAGCCGCTGGAGAACTGGCCGCGGATGCAGGCATGGTCGAGCAGGTCGCGGGGGTGTAGGGGCGTGCCCCGGCGGGCGAGATAGTCGGGCGACGCCGCCGTCGCGAACCGTTGCTCGCGCGGACCGATCGGTATCGCGATCATGTCCAGTTCCAGCCGCTCGTCGTAGCGGATACCGGCGTCGCACCCCGCGGCGAGCATGTCGACGAAGCTATCCTCCGCGATCACCTCCAGCCGGATATCGGGATAGGCGGCAAGGAACGCCGGGACGATCGCGGGCAGGACCAGCCGCGCGGCGCTGACCGGCACGTTCAGCCGCAACGGTCCCGCGGGCAAATCGCGATAGCCGTTGACGACGTCCAGCGCCGCCTCGATCTCGGCGAGCGCGGGGCCGAGCCGGTCGAGCAGCCGCGCACCGGCTTCGGTCGGCGCCACGCTCCGCGTCGTCCGGTTGAGCAACCGCATACCGAGCCGCGCCTCCAGTCGGCGTACCGCTTCGCTCAGCCCCGACGCGCTGCCGCCGCTGATCCGTGCGCCGTCCCTGAAGCCGCCCGCCCGCGCGACCGTTACGAACGCGGAGAGATCGCCTGCATTCACCGCCATTGTGCGTGCTCCCGTACAGCCCGTGCCGATACTGCCGCATTATCGTAACAGCCAACGCGGTCCATATGAAGGTCACACTTCGAAAGGACCGGATCATGACCACGCACGGTATCACCACCACCGCCCCGCTCGCAGGGCGCACCGTCAACCGTCTCGGCTACGGCGCGATGCAGCTTACCGGCCCCGGCGTGTTCGGGCCGCCCAAGGATCACGACGGGGCGATTGCGGTTCTGCGGGCGGCGGTCGCGGCCGGCGTGAACCATATCGACACGAGCGATTTCTACGGACCTCACGTCACCAATCGCCTGATCCGCGAGGCGTTGCACCCGTATTCCGACGACCTCGTGATCGTCACCAAGATCGGTGCGCGGCGGGGACCTGAGGGCTCCTGGGATCCTGCCTTCTCGGCGGCGGACCTGACCAGCGCGGTCCACGACAATCTGCGCAATCTCGGGTTGGAGACGCTCGACGTCGTCAATCTGCGCGCGATGTTCGATGCGCATGGCCCCGCCGAGGGCTCGATCGCCGAGCCGCTCGCGACGCTCGTCGATCTCCAGCGGCAGGGTCTGGTCCGCCATATCGGGCTCAGCAACGTCACGCCGACGCAGATCAGAGAAGGGCGGTCGATGGCGACGATCGCCTGCGTGCAGAACCAGTATAACCTCGCGCACCGCGACGACGACGCGCTGATCGACGATCTGGCGGAGGCGGGGATCGCGTATGTGCCGTTCTTCCCGCTCGGTGGGTTCTCGCCATTGCAGTCGACCGCTCTGTCGGACGTAGCACGCAATCTGGACGCGACGCCGATGCAGGTCGCGCTCGCCTGGCTGTTGCAGCGTTCGCCGAACATCTTGCTGATCCCCGGCACGGCGTCGGTCGGTCATCTGCGCGAGAACGTTGCGGCGGGGGACATCGTGCTGCCGGCCGACGCGATCGCGACACTCGATCGTATCGGGAAGGACGCCGCCAGCGACTAAGCATTTCCGTCCGGGCGGCAGAGGGCTAACGGCAGCGTCATGGCCAAGAAACGCTACCTCACCGCGACGCTGCCCGACGGTTACGTGAAGACGATCGGCCCGACCGCGACACCGTTCACGCATTACTGGCGGATCGTCGCGGTGCTGGCCAACGGCAAGACCGAGATATTCTGGGGCCACACCAAGTCGCTCGTCGAGGCAAAGAAGAAGCGCAACGCACTTGCCGAGGCCGCAGCGCAACGCGGGTGGCAGCGCTACGACTTCGAGTTCGTTGAGTTGGCGGCCTCCGACGGCTGATACCGCCCGCCCCCTCAGGCGGGTGGCAGCGCCTTCACTAGGTCGAGCACGCGCGTCGCCAGTTCCATCCGACAGATCAGCAGGTCGGGCAGATACGGATCCGCGCAATTATAGACGAGCGGCGATCCGTCGACGCGGCTGACGTGGAGCCCGGCCGCCTGCGCGACCGCGATCGGTGCGCAATTGTCCCACTCATACTGCCCGCCGGTGTGGAGGTAGATGTCCGCCTGGCCGCGGACCACGGCCATCGCCTTCGCGCCCGCCGAGCCCATCGGCACAAGCGTCGCCCCCAACGTCTCGGCGACCGCGACCGCCTCGCGCGCCGGACGGCTGCGGCTGACCAGCATGCGGAGCGGATCGCCCGCCGGTTCCAGCGGCTTCGGCGAACCCGACGTCAGCGTCATCCCGAGCCCCGGCAGTGCGACCGCGCCCACGACGGCCACGCCGTCGATCGCAAGCGCGACGTGTACCGCCCAGTCGGTCCGCCCCTCGCCATATTCCCGCGTGCCGTCGAGCGGATCGACGATCCAAGCGCGGCGTACCGAACACCGATCGCCCGTATCCTTCTCTTCCTCGGACAAAATCGCATCGTCGGGCCGCGCCGCGCGCAGCATCCGCATGAGGAACCTGTTGGCCTGCTCGTCGCCCGCCTTGCCGAGATCCTTGCCGGTCAGCCCACTGCTTTTCTGCAACGCGAGTAATATCTCCCCCGCCTCGGTGGCGAGGCGTTCGGCAAGGCGGACGTCGCTTTCTATGACCGTCACTTGAGCGGCATGATCTGGCGGACGATAAACGCGGCCGCCTCGACCGGCGTCATCTCGACCGTGTTGACGCGGATTTCCGCGTTGAGTGGCGCCTCGTAAGGGCTGTCGATCCCGGTAAAGTTCTTCAAATCGCCCGCCCGTGCTTTCTTGTAGAGGCCCTTCACGTCGCGACCTTCCGCCACATCGAGCGGCGTGTCGACGAAGATCTCGATGAACTCGCCCGCCGGCAGCATCGCGCGCACCATGTCGCGCTCGGCACGGAACGGCGAGATGAACGCGGTGAGCACGATCAGCCCGGCGTCCGCCATCAGCTTGGCGACCTCGCCGACGCGCCGGATATTCTCGATCCGATCCGCCTCGGTGAAGCCCAAATCCTTGTTCAGCCCGTGGCGGATGTTGTCGCCGTCGAGCAGGAAGGTGTGCCGGTTCATCAGGTTGAGCTGTTTCTCGACCTCGTTGGCGATCGTCGACTTGCCCGCGCCCGACAGCCCGGTGAACCACAGCACCGCCTGTTTCTGGTTCTTCAGCCCGGCATGCGCCTCGCGGCCGATATCGGTCGCCTGCCAATGGACGTTCTGCGAGCGGCGCAGGCTGAAATGGACCATCCCCGCCGCGACCGTCGCATTTGTGATCTTGTCGATGAGGATGAACCCGCCGAGCACCTTGTTCGGCGCAGCACCCTCCTGCGCATAAGCCTCGAACACGATCGCGCGATCGGTGGTGATCTCCGCCACGCCGATCGCGTTGAGTTCGAGCGTCTTGGTCGCGAGCCGCTCCATCGTGTTGACGTTGACCTGGTATTTCGGCTCGCGAACGGTGGCCGACACCATCTGCGTACCGAGCTTCAGCCAGTAGGAGCGACCTACGATCAGCGGCTCGTCGTCCATCCAGACGATCGTCGTCTCGAACTGGTCGGCGGTCTCGGGCGGCGCGTCCGACGCGGCGATGACGTTGCCGCGCGAGCAATCGATCTCGTCGGCGAACGACAGCGTGACGGACTGGCCCGCGACCGCCTCGTCGAGATCGCCGTCGAGCGTCGTGATCCGGCTGATCGTCGAGGTCTTGCCGCCGGGCAGCACACGGATCGCATCGCCGGGCTTGATCGTGCCCGCTGCGATCTGGCCCGAGAAACCGCGGAAATCGAGGTTGGGGCGGTTGACCCACTGCACGCTCATCCGGAACGGCTTGGCCTGGTCGTCGTCGACATCGACATCGACCGCTTCGAGATGCTCCATCAGCGTCGGGCCATCGTACCACGGCATGGTTTCGGACCTGAGGGAGATGTTGTCGCCCTTGAACCCCGAGATCGGCATCGGCGTGAACGCGGTGATGCCGATGCTCTTCGCGAACGCCGCATAGTCCCCGACGATCTCGTCATAGCGCGCCTGATCGTAGCCGATCAGGTCCATCTTGTTGACGGCGAGCACGAGGTTCCGGATGCCGATCAGGTGCGCGAGATAGCTGTGGCGCTTGGTCTGCGTCAGCACGCCCTTGCGCGCATCGACCAGGATCACGGCGAGGTCGGCGGTCGAGGCACCGGTCACCATGTTGCGGGTGTATTGCTCGTGACCCGGCGTATCCGCGACGATGAACTTGCGCTTTTCAGTCGAGAAAAAGCGATAGGCGACGTCGATCGTGATGCCCTGTTCGCGCTCGGCGGCGAGCCCGTCGACGAGCAGCGCGAAGTCGATTTCGCCGCCCTGCGTGCCCACGCGCTTGCTGTCCGCTTCGAGGGCGGCGAGCTGATCCTCGAAGATCATCTTGGAATCATACAGCAGCCGGCCGATCAGCGTCGACTTGCCATCGTCGACCGATCCGCAGGTGATGAACCGCAGCATCGTCTTGTTGCGATGCTGGTCGAGATACGCGTCGATATCTTCGGCGATCAGCGCGTCGGTCTGGTAGGCCGATTCCTGGATTGCGATGTCGCTCATCAGAAATACCCCTCCTGCTTCTTCTTTTCCATGCCCGCGCCGCCGGCATCCTTGTCGATCGCGCGGCCCTGGCGCTCGCTGGTGGTCGTCAGCAGCGTTTCCTGGATGATCTCGGACAGCGTCGAGGCCGTGCTCTCGACCGCGCCCGTCAGCGGATAGCAGCCGAGCGTGCGGAAACGGATCGATCGATCGACCGGGACTTCGCCGGGTTCGAGGCGGAAGCGATCATCGTCGACCATCAGCAGCATGCCGTCGCGCTCGACCGTGGGGCGGACGCCCGCGTAATAGAGCGGCACGATCGGCACGTCGTTGAGCTGGATATATTGCCAGACGTCGAGCTCGGTCCAGTTCGAGATCGGGAACACGCGGATGCTCTCGCCCTTCGATTTCCGGGCATTGTAGAGGTTCCACAATTCGGGGCGCTGGTTCTTCGGATCCCAGCCATGCGTCGCGGTGCGGAACGAGATGATGCGTTCCTTCGCACGCGACTTCTCCTCGTCGCGCCTCGCGCCACCGAACGCCGCGTCGAAGCCGTGCAGGTTGAGCGCCTGCTTCAAGCCCTCCGTCTTCCACATGTCGGTGTGGAGCGCACCGTGATCGAACGGATTGATCCCGCGTTCGGCAGCTTCGGGGTTCTGGTAGACCAGCAGTTCCATGCCGCTTTCCGCCGCCATCCGGTCGCGCAACTTGTACATTTCCTGGAATTTCCAGGTCGTGTCGACGTGCAGCAGCGGGAAGGGCGGGGGCGACGGGTAGAACGCCTTGCGCGCGAGGTGCAGCATCACCGCCGAATCCTTGCCGACCGAATACAGCATCACCGGCTTGTCGGCCTCGGCGACGACTTCGCGCAGGATGTGGATCGCCTCCGCCTCGAGCCGTTCCAGATGGGTGAGTGTCTTCGCCATGATGTGTCTCCGCGGCGCCGTTTGCCCGGCGCAGGGCGGTGTCGGCAATCAATGCATTCTTCGGTCGGGGAACGCTTCGCTATCTCATGCCGCCAATGACGGCACCGCGCACCATGCACGATTTCGCGGCGAACCCTGCGCCGCAGTTGCCCGCTCGCGATCGACGCCGTACGCAACGCACCTGTTTCGATCCGTCTGGGACCATGCCGCCATGTCCGTTGCTTCGTTGAAAATGCGCTCCTGGTTGTTCGCGCCGGGGGACAGCGAACGCAAGATGACCAAGGCGGTCGAGGGCAGCGCCGACATCGTCCTGTTCGATCTCGAAGACGCGGTGACCACCGAGAACAAGCCGCTCGCCCGCCAGGCCGTCCACGACGTGCTGACCGCAAATGTCGCACATCGCGCGCGAATGTGGGTGAGGGTCAATCCGCTCGACGGACCATATACGCTGACCGATCTCGCTGCGATCATGCCGGCGCGGCCGGGCGGGATCATGCTGCCGAAGGTCGCCGGACGGCAGGATGTCGAACGGCTCGACCACTACCTCTCCGCGTTCGAGGCGGCGAACGGCATCGCGATCGGGTCGACCCCGGTAATCGTGCTGATCACCGAGACGGCGGAAGCGATGTTCCATACGGGCGACTATAAGGGCGCGCCTCGCGTGGTCGCACTGACTTGGGGCGCGGAGGATCTGGCGGACTCGATCGGCGCGAGCGCGAACTGCAATCCGGATGGCAGCTATCGCTTCACCTACGAACTCGCGCGGTCGATGTGCCTGCTGGGTGCCGCGGCGGCGGACGTGACCGCGATCGAGACGATCCAGGGCGACTTCCGCGATCTCGACACGTTGAAAACGCGCGCGGAGCAGGTCCGGCGTGACGGTTACCGCGGGATGCTTGCGATCCATCCGGCGCAGGTCGACGTGATCAACGCCGCCTTCACGCCGACCGAGGCGGAGATCGCCGAGGCGCAGGCGATCGTCGATCTGTTCGCGGCCAACCCCGGCGTCGGCACGATCGGCTACAAGGGCGGCATGCTCGACCGACCGTATCTGTCGCGCGCGGAGCATCTGTTGCGGCAAGTCGGGCGCGCGTGATCCGGTCGTCTTAGCCAACGCCCCATTCCGCCAGCAGCGCCGTGCCATCGGAGCTGGGGGCGATCCGGCCCGGCGTGCGGGACAGGCGCGGGGCAGGGGCCGCCTGCCAGATGCCGTCGACGACGACACCGCGATCGGCCATGTGGTGGTGCGTCGGCACCTCGTCGAGTTCCAGCACGGGCGCAAAGCATGTGTCGGTGCCTTCGAGCGCGGCGCACCAGTCGTCCCTCGATCTGGTCACGAACACCGCGGCGAAGCGTCGCGTGGTTTCGGGCCAGCGCTCGACGACCATCTGCTCCGCCGCGAGGTCGGCGGAGAGCCCCAGCCGACCGAGCAGCTCGGCATAGAATTTCGGCTCGATCGCGCCGACCGAGACGTACCGCCCATCGGCGCAGGTGTAACAGCGGTAGAACGGCGCTGCGCCGCCGAGCAAATTGCGGTCGCGGTCCATCGACATGACGCCGGCCGGGACCATTCCCGCGAACAGCGCCATCATTGAAGAGACCCCGTCGACGATCGCCGCATCGACGACTTGGCCCAGTCCCGATCGTGCGCGTTCGAGCAGCGCCGCGAGGATACCGGTAACGAGATACAGCGACCCGCCGCCGAAATCGCCGATCAGGTTGAGCGGCGCCGGCGGCGGCGTTCCCGGCGCGCCGATCGCCGCGAGCACTCCGCTGAGGGCAATGTAATTGAGATCGTGGCCCGCCACCTGCGCGAGCGGCCCGGTCTGTCCCCAACCGGTCATCCGCCCATAAACGAGCCGCGGGTTGCGTTCGAGCATCACCTCCGGACTGAGGCCGAGCCGCTCCATCACGCCCGGTCGCAGCCCCTCGATCACGACATCGGCGCGGTCCGTGATCGCAAGCGCCTGCTCGCGCCCCTCAAGCGTGCGAATGTCGAGCGCGAGCCGCGCGCGGCCACGGTCCAGCACGGGATTGCGAAATCCACCGCCGACCCGCTCGATCCGCAGCACCTCCGCACCGAGATCCGACAACAGCATCGCCGCATGCGGGCCCGGCCCGATGCTGGCGAACTCGACGACCCGCAGGCCCGCCAGCGCAGTCATGCGCCGATACTCATCATTGCCATGCGATCCGATATCCGCGCTGTTCGGCCGCAAGGTGCGACCGATGCCGAACCGGAGTCAAGAAAGCGTCGGCGGCTCCAGCGGCATCATGTCCTTCAGCATGATGTCGGGGTCGGCGAGGATGGCCCGGTCGATCACCGCGCCGGCTTCAACCAGCTTGCGCCCTTGGACGTAATCCTTGACCGCACCCACGCAGTCGAGCGCGATCACGCGGCCGTCGCGCAGGTACACGACCGAGAATTTGCGCGTCGCCGGATCGCCGCGCAGGACCGTGTCGTCATAGCTGGTCGACAATCCGACGGTCTGCAGCTTCAGGTCATACTGGTTCGACCAGAACCACGGCACCGCGTCATACACCGCCGGCTGGCCAACGATGTCCTTCGCCACGACGGTCGCCTGGTCGTTCGCGTTCTGCACCGATTCGACGCGCACCGCCGCCCCACCGGCAAACCGGTTGGCGTGCAACGCGCAGTCGCCGATCGCATACACGTCCGGCACGCTCGTCCGGCATACGCCATCGACGGCCACGCCGTTGCCACCCGCCGCACCAGCGTCGATCAGGGGCGCGACTTCGGGAAGGATGCCGATGCCGACGATCACCATGTCGGCGGCGATGACGGTGCCGTCCCCCAGCCGGACCCCGGTGACGCGGTCATCGCCCAGAATGCAGTCGACCGACTGCCCCAGTCGCACGTCGACGCCGTGCGCGCGGTGCTCCGCCTCGAAGAACCGCGACAGGTCTTCGCCCGCCACCCGCGCGAGTACCCGGTCGAGCGCCTCGATCAGGATGACGGACTTGCCGAACTTGCGCAGCACCGCTGCGGCTTCGAGCCCGATATACCCGCCGCCGATCACGACCGCGGTTCCGACATCCGGCAGTTCGGCGAGCATCCGGTCGGCGTCGGCGCGGTCGCGCACGGTGTGGACGCCGGTGAGATGATGGCCAGCGCAGGCCAGTCGTCTCGGCGTCCCGCCCGTCGCCCAGACCAGCCGCCCATAGCCGATCGTCGTACCGTCCTCCGTCGTCGCGCTGTGCTCGACCGGATCGACCGATACGATGCGCGATCCCAGTCGCAGATCGATGCGCTGCTCGGTCCAGAACGTCGCCTGTCGGATCAGGATACGGCCGAAGATCTTCTCGCCCGACAGATATTCTTTCGACAAGGGCGGCCGTTCATAGGGAAGCTCGGCCTCCTTGCCGACGAGCAGGATCGATCCCTCGAAGCCGATCTTGCGCAGCGCGATCGCACACGCCGCTCCGCCGTGCCCGCCGCCGACGATGACGACATCGGCGAACACCGGCGTGTCCCGCGGCGCATCGCCTGTCATGCTGTCCATTTCGCTACCCTCGTTCACTTGGTGCCCGGTCGAGTAGCACGCCGATCTGCCATCGTGGTCCGCATTTCTATTGGCGATGTCGGATGACCTCAACTGCGGCCGCGGACCCGTAAGTGCGGCGAACACCGCCACTTGCGCGAAGTTAACGTAAAGCGCGCGCGGTGTGTATTAGGCATGGTGGCCGGGCTCTGCGCTCGGACGGGGGATTGCCGAAGTGATTGCGGACGGAACTGCCGAAATACCCAAGGCGCATGCGTGGGACCCCGACCATCTGCGGCTTGCGGTCACCGCCGCGGGCGTTGCCCTGTGGGCATGGAACGTCGACACCGACGCCTTCACGATGGACGAGCGGGGCTTCGAGCTTTGGGGCCTCCCGTGGCGCGCCGAAGTCACGTTCGAGGAATTGTCGGCGCATATTCATCCGTCCGATCGCGACCGCGTCCACTCCGCCTTCGCCGCCACCCGCGCGGTGCTTGGCAGCTACGAGACCGACTTCCGGATCATGATCGGCGAGGAGGTCCGCTGGATCTCCGCACGCGGCCAGGGCGAGGATGTCGGGATCGTCGGACGGACGATGTTCGGCATCTTCCTCGACGTCACCGGCCGCAAGCAGGCGGAGGAGGGCAACGAACTGCTCGCCGGCGAGATGAGCCACCGCGTCAAGAATTTGCTGGCGATCGCGAGCGGTTTGACCACGATAACCTCGCGCACCGCACCCAATACGCAGGACATGGCACGCGAACTGACCGAACGGTTGAGCGCGCTGGGGCGGGCGCACGATCTCGTCCGACCGTTGCCGGGCGGGCAGGGCGACGCGGCGTTGCTCGGCGACCTGCTTTCGGTGTTGCTGGCCCCGTATGACGACATGGGCGCCTTCAAGGGCCGCATCCGCGTCGCGGTCGAGCGCATGGGCGTCGGGGAAAACGCCGCGACCGGGCTGGGGCTGATCATCCACGAGCTCGCGACCAATTCGATGAAATACGGCGCTTTGTCGGCACCGACCGGAACGCTCGACCTGTCCAGCACCGCGACCGACGACGAAGTGATCCTGACCTGGCTCGAACGCGGCGGTCCGGAAGTCGAAAGCCCGAATGCCGGGGAAGGCTTCGGCAGCAAGCTCGTTCGCCGTACCGTTGCCGGGCAGCTTGGGGGCTCGATCGCCTATGAATGGTCGACGGGCGGGGTGATCATCACGCTGACGATGCGGCGGGATCGGCTTTCGTCCTGATCGGCCTCCCACGCCCGGCCGTCATCACCGGGATAGTAGTTTAGTACCTGATTCAGGTGCAGGAATACTGCGGAAACATCCGCGGTCCGATGGGTTATGTCTCTGGGCAATATGAGTTTCGGGTCTGCCGGAGCGCGAACTCCTTTGCCCGTGCGGCCCCATCGTTTTCACCAGCGCGGAGCAGCGCGGGATATTCCCGCCGGCTTCGTCGTTTGAAGCCCCATCATCCACGTATCGAAGGAGATCATTCATGAACACCGACACCCTCAGCGGCGCAGCAACCGACGTCAGCGGCAAGGTCAAGGAAACCCTCGGCGGCGCGATCGGCGACAAGTCGCTGCAGAGCGAAGGCGCAGCGGATCAGCTGACCGGTACCGTCCAGAAGACGGTCGGCCAAGCCAAGGACGTCGTCGAAGAGAACATCCGTCCGCTGGTCGACTATGTCCGCCAGTTCTCGAAGGAGCGTCCGTTCACCGCCGCAGCGGTTGCCGGTGTACTGGGTATCGCCCTGATCAACACGCTCCGCGGCAAGTAAGCCACGGCGTGTCGCGGCGGGGGCGCATGATCGCTCCCGCCGCTATACCGTTACTCGCGTTACCGAAGACGTACGACGCCAAGCGCACTCGATCGTTGCGCTACCGATAAATAATCCGCGGCTGGTCGATCGAATATCCGGCGACCTTATCGCGAACCACGCAACACCAATTCGCTGCAAGTGCGGACCGTGATCCACGGTCGCGCTGCCGAAGAACTATGTCGATCGGACTTCGGAGAGGAGACCCGCATGACGGATCATACGGATTACGAAACCGATTACGATTCCAACCTCGTCGTGGGACACCGCGATCAGCGATCCGACGACGACTGGGACAAGGTCTGGAATACCGACGATCGCAACCGCGATACGCTCCGCAAGATCGAGTTCGGTCTGGCGGTTATCGCCGCGGGCGTAGCACTCGTCATGGTCCGCGGCGGATGGCTGCGGATGACCGCTCGACCGAACCATGTCGTGCCCTCGGCGGCCGATATTCACGTCCAGATGCCGCCGCCGCGTTAAGCCGGGCGCCTTGAATACATAGCGCCCGAACAAAATAGCGACTGCCAGCATTTGGGCTGGCAGTCGTCATTCCCGTTACGCAGCGGAGCGTTCCGCCTGCTTGTCTTCGAGACGATCGCCGCTGCGATCATTGGCTGCGGCGCCGGTGATCTCGATCCGGCGCGGCTTCATCGCCTCGGGAATTTCGCGTTTCAGCGCGATGCGCAGCAGGCCGTTGTCGAAGCTCGCATTCTGGACCTGCACGAAGTCGGCAAGCTGGAAGCGGCGCTCGAACGCACGGGTGGCGATCCCGCGGTGGACGAAGCGGCCATCGTCGCGTTCGTCGGGCTTGCGCCCGCTGACCGTCAACTGGTTGTTCTGCGCGACGATCTCGATGTCGTCGGGGCGAAACCCGGCGACGGCGAGCGTGATCTGATAGCTGTCCTCGCTCTCGCGTTCGATATCGAACGGCGGGTAGCCATCGACCGTATCGGTCCGTGCGGTCGCTTCCAGCAAGTCGAACAGCCGGTCGAAACCGACCGTGGAACGACGGTAAGGCGTAAAGTCGAAGTTCGTCCTCATATCCAAATCCTCCTCATGAGCAATCTGAGCACGAGGAGCACCGGTAAAGCCGGTGCCCTCAGTCGCCGGACCGATCGACGCGTCCGGCGACCGGGGAAATAATTTCGCGTCCGAGGTCGTCAAGATTGCCGAGCGAAATTTTTTACACCGGTCGCGAGCGGCTGCGATCCGCTACTTGATGCGCTTCCACGACTGCGTTTTGCAGCCGAACCCTGCGAACATGCAGCCTTCGCCGACCAACGTGCGGGCATCGATCTGCGTGATCGTACCGGACACGGTCTGGCCGACATCGGGAATGAAGACCTCGCCGCTCCATCGCCCAGGCTCGTCCTCGACGAAATCGCGGAACAGTTCCTCGCCGACGAGCTGGTCGACGCCGCCGCGCTGCGCGTCCTCGATCGCAGTGCGGCTCGCCCACACGACCGTCCCGCAGATCGCATCGCGACAGCGCTTGAAAGTCACGTGGACGGTGTTGTGCGGGTTGGCCCAGATCCCGGCGGGCGGCGGCGTCCGTGCCGCGACGGGCGCGGCGACCAGCGAGAGAGCCAGGATTGCGGCCGAATATTTGAAAAGCATGTCATCCTCTCGAATTCCCTACCGGATCGAACGTGCCAAACCTCGCTTCGAGCCCTGTCGAAAAGGTAAAACCGGAATTTCGATTGCCACCTATGCAGCTGATTTGGCTCAGTATCTGATGGTCGGCGTTGCGATGATTTGGTTGCTACCCTAGATATCGGGATTGGTGATCATCGATGAGTAGACTGTTTTGACTGATATCATCGACAGCGCCGTCGAAAGCGCCCCGAAAATGACGGCGGATGCCGAGCGGATCGCGGCCGAGATTATCGCGCAGGACGTCGGCACCGATCCGTTCGTCGCGGCCGTGCGGGCCACGCGGATGCCGATGATCATCACCAATCCCCGGTTGCCCGACAATCCGGTCGTTTTCACCAACGACGCGTTCTGCCGGTTGAGCGGCTATAGCCGGGCGGAGATACTCGGCCACAATTGTCGCTTCCTGCAGGGGCCGGAAACCGATCCCGCGACCGTTGTCAAGATTCGCGAGGCGGTGCGGCAGGTCCGGCCGATCGAGATCGACATCCAGAACCACCGCAAGGACGGCGAGCTGTTCTGGAACCGCCTGTTGCTGGCGCCGGTCTACGATACCGAAGGCGTGCTCGCCTATTTCTTCGCGAGCCAGGTCGATGTGACGCTCGAGCGCGAACGGCTGCAAGGCCTGGAATCGAGCAATGCCGCGCTTCTGGCCGAGCTGACCGACCGATTGCGGATGCAGCAGGAGCAGGAGCGCGAGCTGGCCTTCACGCTGAAGGCTGCCCGCTTCGGAACCTGGAGCCTGGAGATCGCCAGCAAGCAGCTGACTGCCTCCGATACGTGCAAGGAAATCTTCGGCCGCCCTAGCCACGAGCCCTTCACCTACGAGGACCGGCTCGAGGCGATCCATCCCGAGGATAGAGCGAAAAGCGTTGCCGAAGTCCGTCGCTGCGTCGCGGAGGGCACCGACTATGACGTGATCTACCGCATCTATCGCCGGGATGGAGAACTGCGCTGGCTCGCCTCGCGCGGCCAGCCCTTCTTTAACACCGAGGGCGAGGCGTTGCGGATCGCCGGCGTCTCGACCGACATCACCGACCAGCGTCGCAGCGAGATCATGCGCGCGGCGCTCGTCGAACTGGGCGACGTGTTTCGTGACACGGACGAACCGGATGATATCTCGTTCGCGGCGGCGCGGATCATTGGCCAAACGGTTGGGGCGGACCGAGCGGGCTATGGCGAGATCGACGCCGACACGCTCACGATCATGCGCGACTGGAGTGCGCCGCGCGTCGCGCCCCTTTTCGGCAGCTTCGATCTACGCAGCTTCGGAACGTACATCGACGATCTGAAAAATGGCGACGAAGTGTGTATCGAAGACGCGCACACCGATCCGCGAACGCGGTCGACGGTCGCCGCGCTCGAGGCGATTTCCGTGCGCGCGATCGTCAACATGCCGATCATGGAAAACGGACGGCTGGTCGCGATGCTCTACCTCGGCAGCGGCCGTGCGCGGCAGTGGCGTGCGGACGAGGTGGCGTTCGTTCGCGAAGTGGCCGAGCGCACCCGGATCGCAACCGAGCGGCGGCGCACGGAGCAGGAGCTTGCAGCTCTGGCCGCGTCGCTCGAACAGCAGGTCGCGGCGCGGACCGGCGAGCTCCAGCATGCCGAGGACGCGCTGCGCCAATCGCAGAAGATGGAAGCGGTCGGCCAGCTCACCGGCGGCGTCGCGCATGATTTCAACAACCTGTTGACCGTCATTCGCTCGGCGACCGACCTGCTGAAGCGTCCGGACCTCAGCGCGGAACGGCGCGAACGCTATATCGACGCGATCTCCGATACCGCCGATCGTGCCGCGAAACTGACGGGGCAGCTGCTCGCCTTCGCGCGGCGACAGGCGCTCCAGCCCGAGGTGATCGACGTCGGGCATAGCCTGCGCGTCATCGCCGATATGCTGGGCACGTTGACGGGCTCGCGAATCGTCATCGACATCGACGTGCCCGAGACGCCGCTGTTCACCAACGTCGATCCGAGCCAGCTCGATACCGCACTCGTGAACATGGCGGTCAACGCGCGCGACGCGATGGACGGCGCGGGCCATATCCTGATCGCGGTGCGGTCGGCGTCGTTCATCCCCGCCGTTCGCTCGCACCCGGCCGTGCCGGGGCGCTATGTCGCGATCTCGATGACCGACAGCGGTACCGGCATCGAACCCGAGAAACTGGAGCGGATCTTCGAGCCGTTCTTCACGACCAAGGGCGTCGGGCAGGGCACCGGTCTCGGTCTCAGCCAGGTGTTCGGGTTCGCCAAACAGTCCGAGGGCGACATCGTGGTCGAAAGCCCGCCGGGCGAGGGCGCGACCTTCACCTTGTATCTGCCGCAAGTCGACGAGAGCGACCGTCCCGTCGAGGACGACACCGTCCAGACGCTGGCCGACGGTCACGGAACCTGTGTGCTGGTCGTCGAGGATAACAGGGAAGTCGGGACGTTCACCACGCAGTCGCTGGCCGAGCTTGGCTATGTGACGGTGTGGGCGGCCAATGCGCAGGAGGCTCTGGCGGAGCTGGGCAAGGATGCCTCGCGCTTCGATATCGTGTTCTCGGACGTGGTGATGCCGGGGATGAACGGCATCGAACTCGGCAAGGCGATCCGCGCCGATCATCCGAGCCTGCCGGTCGTGCTGACGTCGGGATACAGCAATATCCTCGCGCAGGACGGCACGCACGGGTTCGAACTGCTCCACAAGCCGTATTCGGTCGAGCAACTGTCGCGCGTGTTGCGCAAGGCGGCGGGCTGGGGAAGCGCCGACAGAAGTTCGGACGGCACGTCGAAATAAAGAAGCGGCTGCCGATCCGCGCGCGAAAGGCTCAGGCGGTCGGCGCCATCAACGACCGGATACGCCGCGCCGTTTCCGGGGTTGCCGGATTGTAGACGATCATCCCGAGGTCCGGCCGACCGTCGACCGCAAACGCCGAGAATTCGAGCTCGAGCAGGCCGTGTACCGGGTGGTGAAGCCGCTTCAGGCCGTCAGCATGCCGGGCAACGTTGTTGTCGCGCCACAATGCGTCGAACTCGGGACTGAGCCGCGACAGTTCCTCGACCAGTTGGCTGATCTCCGCGCCCGCGCCAGCACGCGCGGCATCTGCGCGAAACGTACCGACGACATAGCGGGCGACGTTGAGCCAGTCCTCCTGCGCTGCCTTGATGCTCGCATTGGTGAACATCAGGCGCAGGATGTTGCGCTGGTCGCGGGGCAACGTCGCATAGTCCGTCAGCAGCGTCGCCGCCGCCGCGTTCCACGCGACCACGTCCCAGGTCGGCGTCTTAACGATCGCCGGGCTGAATTCGAGCGCATCCAGTACGCGCTGAAGCCGGGGTGTGACTTCGTCGGAGGCGCGATAGGTCGCTTCGGGCGGATGGCCGAGACCGAGGACGAACAGGTGCTCGCGCTCCGGCTCGGTCAGCATCAGGCCGCCGGCGATGCGGTTGAGGACGTCGGCCGACGGCGCGCCACCGCGGCCCTGTTCGAGCCAGGTGTACCAGGTCGCCGAGATGTTAGCGCGCTGGGCGACTTCCTCGCGGCGCAGGCCGGGCGTCCGGCGCCGGCCGCCACTGAACCCGAACGCCGCGGCGTCCATGCGTGCCCGGCGATCGCGCAGGAACGTGCCGAGCGCATTGTCAGTCTCGATAGACATCGACATCCTGTTGAAGATTATACCATGATAAGGTCACTACTTTTACAGGTGTTGAAGTACGCCCAAGTCTTCCTCCGGACAATATCGGAGAGTTTGGATGCGTGTATTTTTGACGGGTGCGACGGGCTTCATCGGGTCGCGTATCGTGCCGGAACTGCTGAGCGCCGGACATGAGGTCTTGGGTCTTACCCGGTCGGATGCCGGCGCGCGGTCGCTGGTAGAGGCTGGCGCCGACGTACATCGCGGTGATCTCGTCGATCTCGACAGCCTGCGCAGCGGAGCGGAGCAGGCCGATGCGGTGATCCACACGGCGTTCGACCACGAGTTCACCAACTTCGTCGCGAACTGCGAAAAGGACCGCCGCGTGATCGGCGCGATGGGGGATGTGCTCAAGGGGAGCGATCGTCCCTTGATCATCACGTCGGGTACCGGGATCGGCGATACCGGCCCGGGCAAGCCTGCGCTCGAGTCCGCGTTCAATCCCGATTATCCCAACCCGCGGATCGCGTCGGAAAAGGCGGGGCAGGCGCTGTTGGAGGCAGGCCTTGACGTCCGTGTCATGCGGCTCCCGCAGGTCCACGATACCGTCAAGCAGGGGCTGATCACGCCCTACATCGATATCGCGCGCGAGAAGGGCGTGGTCGCCTATGTCGGTGACGGCGCCAATCGCTGGCCCGCTGCGCACGTGCTGGACGTGGCGAAACTCTACGCGCTCGTCCTCGACAAGGGCGAGAAGGGCGCGCGGTACAATGCCGTTGCGGAGGAGGGCGTCAGCGCCCGGGCGATCGCCGAGGTGGTTGCGGCAGGGTTGGGCCTGCCCACGCTATCGTTGACCCAGGAGCAGGCGAACGATCATTTCGGCTGGTTCGGGATGTTCGCCTCGCTCGACATGCTCGCCTCCAGCGACTGGACGCGCGCGCAACTCGACTGGAACCCGACCGGTCCGGGATTGATCGCCGATCTGGAAGCGATGGACTATGCGCCGGGCCTAGTCGCAGCCTGACCGGGCATCCCGCTGGCGGCAGTTTATCGCCTGCCGTCAGCGGGATACGCGTCGAGCAGATGCCGCTTGCATCGGTGCACGGCTCGGGACCATCCTGCGACATTGTCTACGGGGGTCTCATGCGTCGTCTCATCACTGCGGTACTGCTTGCCTGCGCCGCCACGCCCGTTCTCGCCAAGACGGTGGTCGTCGAAGAAGTGTCGCTCGATCGGTTGAGGACGCTGATGAACGACGGCGCGGCGGGCAGCGTCGACATCACCCGGGCCTATCTCGCGCGGATCGCCGCGATGGATCGCAAGGGACCGGCGCTGCACAGCGTCCTCGCGGTCAATCCCGATGCGATCGCGCAGGCCAAGGCGCTCGATGCCGAACGCAAGGCGGGGCATGTGCGCGGTCCGCTGCACGGCATTCCGATCCTCATAAAGGACAATATCGAGACCGCGGATCTGCTGCCGACGACCGCGGGCAGCCTCGCATTGCGCGACAACATGACGCGCCGGGACGCGCCGCTGGTCGCCTATCTGCGCCGCGCGGGTGCGGTGATCCTCGGCAAGACCAACTTGTCGGAATGGGCGAACATCCGCTCGACCCATTCGATGAGCGGTTGGAGCGCGGTCGGCGGGCTGGTGCGCAACCCCTATGCGCTGGATCGGACCGCGTGTGGGTCTTCGTCGGGATCGGGAGCAGCGGTCGCCGCGAGTTTCGCCGCGGCGGCAATCGGTACCGAGACCGACGGTTCGGTCGTGTGCCCGTCGTCGCTGAACGGTCTGGTCGGGTTCAAGCCTTCGATCGGTCTGGTCAGTCGTACGCATGTCGTGCCGATCAGCCACAGCCAGGATACGCCGGGGCCGATGGCGCGCAGCGTCACCGACGTCGCGCTCCTGTTGTCGGGCATGGTCGGTGCGGATCCCGCGGACCGCGTGACGGCGGCGGCGGTGACCAGGGATTATGCCGCGGGACTCTCAGCCAGCGCGTTGTCCGGCATGCGGGTCGGCGTCGTCCGGCCCGACGGCATGTCCGCGGATCTAACCAGTCGCTACGCGGCGGCGCTGAACGTGCTGCGCGCAGCGGGTGCCGTGCTGGTCGAGGTAAAGACGCCGAAGCTCGACGGACTGGGCGAAGCGGAACTGATGGTCCTAAAAACCGAACTCAAGGCGGACCTGAACACCTATCTCGCGACCACGCCAGCGGCAGTACAGACGAAGACGCTGGGCGCGGTGATCAACTTCAACCGCGCGAACGCCGCGACCGAGATGCCGTTCTTCGCGCAGGAATTGTTCGAGGATGCGGACAAGACCAAGGGGCTCGACGATCCCGCGTACAAGGCCGCGCGCGCGACATCGCTTCGGCTGGCGGGCGCGCAAGGAATCGACGCGATGCTGCGTGCGGCGGGTGCGCAGATCCTAGTCGAGCCGACCTATGATGCGGCATGGCTGAGCGACCCAGTCTACGGCGATACCTACGCTGGACCCTCCGCCGCGACGTTGCCCGCGGTCGCCGGTTATCCGCATCTGACCGTACCGATGGGTCTCGTGCGGGGGTTGCCGGTCGGCCTGTCGTTCATCGCCACAAAGTACGCCGATCAGACCGTGCTGCGTGCCGGCTATGCCTATGAACAGCGTGCCAAGGCCCGGTCGGCGCCGCGGTATTTACCGACCATCGCCGTCGACCGGTGAGGCGAAGGGGGCTTACCCCGCCTTCTGCTTCGTCTCGGGCATCGCGAAGAAATAGAGCATGAATCCAGCGCCAGCCACGACGGCCAGGGTCAGGAAGCTCACGCTGTAGCCCGCCCAGACGATGATCGCGCCGGCCAGTGTCGCGGACAAGGCCGCACCCAGGCCCTGCGCACTCGCCACCGCGCCCTGGCTGACGTTGAAGCGCCCTGTCCCCTTGGTCAGGTCGGCGATCACGACCGGGAACAGCGCGCCGAAGATGCCCGCGCCGATGCCGTCCAGTGCCTGCACGCCGACCAGCCACCACGGGTTGTCCGACACGGTATACAAAGCGCCGCGCGCTGCGAGGAACCCGAAGGCGACGAGGAACAGCGGCTTGGTGCCCCATTTCTCGGTGTTGCGGCCGACCACGATTGCGACCGGTACCATCACAAGCTGCGCCGCGACGATGCACGCGGCGGTCAGCGACGTCGCCTGGTCCTTGCCGACGGTGCGCGCGAGCAACTGGCTGACCGACGTCAGCATCGCCGCGTTGGCGAGATGGAACAGGAACGCCGTCGCCGCGAAGATCATCAGCGGCTTGTTCTCGACCAGCGCCTTCCACCCGCTCGGCTCCTCGCAATCGTCCTCCGGCTCGCAATCGAGACCGCGCGCGACCGCGTTGTCGATGTCGTCGTTCTTGATCCGCGACGCGGTCACGATGCTCGCAACCGTCAGCGCGCCCATCAGGTAGAAGACGACGACCGGTCCGAACCTCCACGCGAGCACGCCAGCCAGCGCCGCCGACACGGCGTTGCCCGCGTGGTTGAACGCCTCGTTGCGACCGACGCGCTTGGCGAACAGTTTCGGGCCGACCAGCCCCAGCGTGATGGCGGAGATCGCCGGCGCGAATACAGCACCAGCGACCGCTGCGATCGACTGGGTTACCGCGACGGCTGTGAACCCGCTGACGATCGGCAACGAGACGCTGCTGAGCGTCACGAGCAGCGCGGCGATCATCACGATCCGCGGCTTGTTCCGGCTGCGATCGATGAGGCCGCCCGCGGGCGTCTGCGAGATCAGGCCGACAATCCCGGCGATCGTCAGGATCATCCCCACCGTCGCTTCGTTCCAGCCATGCGCAGGCCCACGCACTGCGACTAGGTAGATGGCGAGGTACGGCCCGAGCCCATCGCGAACGTCGGCAAGGAAGAAGTTCAGCGCGTCGAGCGTCTTCTTGGGTGCGGATGTAGCGTCCGACCCGCCCTTGGCCTTGCCGCTGTTGGCGGATGCCGTGTCCGTCGTGGCCATGAGAATTCCCTGAATATCGGTGTAGTCGAACGCGGTGCCCTGCGGGAAACCTGCGCGCCGTCGGATCGCTAAAGCTGCGGCACCGGGCAAAGTTTCCACGCCGCGGAAATATTGTTCGGCCTGATATTATCCAGTGAAGTCAAAAGCTAAACCGAAACTGAACGAGCCCGTTAAGTCTCAAATCATGAAGTTATTGTCACGGAACGATGAACCCTTAGCCTCGCTATGGGCTGCATCGGCGGATCATCTGCCACACGACTTGAAAGAGCTTTAATGACAGGATGCCTGACCTGGATTCACTTTGGCGATCTGCATGTCGACGAGGCCGATGGGTATGAAGGACTGTCTCGGTTTCGCACGCTGATCGCTAGCGCCGAGGCCCATCTGGGCGACGCGGTCGACTTCGCACTGTTGCCCGGCGACAATGCCAATCACGGTACCGACGACCAATATGCGCGGATTGCGGACGCGATGACGGGGCTGTCGCTGCCGTGGCACGTGCTGGCAGGCGATCATGATTTCGAACCCGGCGACCTGACCGCGATTCGCGCGATCACCGCGAAGATGGCGCCCTATGCAGAGACGATCGCGGGTTATCGCTGCCTGTTCCTCGATATCGTCTCGGCGGGGAAGGGCGGTCCCGACTTCCGGATCGACCCGGCCCAGCGTGCCTGGATAGAACGCGAACTGAGCACCGCTGCGGTGGCTGGCGAACCGGTCGCGGTGTTCATGCATGCCTATCCCGGCGACCTGCGCGATGATCCCGACGGTATCGCCGGGCTGTTCGCCGCGCACCGCGTCGCGTTCGTCGACACCGGGCACACGCATAACAACGAGCTGCTCAACGACGGCCGCGTGATCTACGGCGCGACCCGCTCGACCGGCCAGATCGAGGAGGGCGCACCTGGTTTCTCGATCGTCACGCTCGACGACGGCGTGCCGAGCTGGCGGTTCCAGGCGATCGACGATCCCTGGCCGCTCGTCCAGATCACCAGCCCCGCCGACCGCCGCCTGATCACCGACCCAGCGCGCGCCGACAACGTGCCCGGCAGCGCCTTCACGGTCCGCGCGAAGATATTCGGCGCCGCAGATACAGTATCGCTGCACGTCGATGACGGCCAAGCCATCCAGATTACGCGCGTCGACGGAGTGCCCTCGCTCTGGAACGCCTCGGTCGACGGCATAGCCGATGGCCTCCACCGTCTCGCCGTCCGTTGTGACGGGACCGAGGACCGGATCGAGATCCTCGTCCGCAACACAGGACCACGACCGAAGCGCAATCCTCCCGTAGCGCTAGGCCGCGACGTGAACGCGATCGGTGCTTGGCTCGATCGTGGTATCGACGGCGCGCAACGCGGCCCGAACAAGAACGGACTCGATTGGTGAATACGGCAACGATGACGATGGTCCCGCGTCTCAACTCGCGGATGCCCGCGGCATGACGCTCCACACCTACGCGATCTGGGCGATCTGCTTCGTCGCGACGTTCGGCGTTATCACGCGTCCGTTCAAGCTGCCCGAAGCGGTTTGGGCGGTCGCGGGCGCTGCGGTGCTGCTCGTGTTCGGGCTGATGTCGCCCGCTGCTGCATGGGCGGCGGTGCTGAAGGGTGGCGACGTCTATTTGTTCCTGATCGGCATGATGCTGCTATCCGAGGTCGCCCGCGAGCAGGGGCTGTTCGACTGGGTCGCCGAGCACGCGGTGCGGCTTGCAAAGGGATCGACCAGCCGCCTGTTCGCGCTGGTTTTCGGCGTCGGCATCGTCGTCACGACCTTCCTCTCGAACGACGCGACCGCAGTGGTGCTGACCCCCGCCGTCTACGCCGCGGCGAAGAAGGCGAAGGCCGACCCGCTGCCGATGCTGTTCGCCTGCGCGCTGATCGCCAATGCGGCGAGCTTCGTGCTGCCGATCTCCAACCCGGCGAACCTCGTGCTGTACGGTGGCGAAATGCCGTCGCTCGGGGCGTGGATGGCGTCGTTCGCGCTGCCGTCGTTGGTGTCGATCGGCGTTACCTTCCTCATGCTGCGCTGGGTCGAGCGCGAGCGGCTTACCGGGCAGTGCGAGACAGTCGTCGAGACCGGCACGCTGCCGCGTGGCGGCAAGATCGCGCTCGGCGGGATCGTCGCGACCGCAGTTCTGCTGATCGCCGCGTCGGCGCAGGGGTATGAGTTAGGACTGCCGACCTGCCTTGCTGGTATCGCGACGATGGCCGCGATCTGCATCGGGGAGCGCAAGTCGCCGTTTACGACGCTAGGCTCGGTATCCTGGGCGGTGCTGCCGCTGATCGCGGGCCTGTTCGTGCTTGTCGAGGCACTGGCGAGCACCGGCGTTATCACGATGCTGGCGCGCTGGCTTGCGGCGGGTGCGGCGCAATCGCCGTCGACGACCGCAGGCGTTGCGGGGACGATCCTGGCATTCGGTTCGAACCTGATGAACAACCTTCCGGCTGGACTGATCGCCAGCACCACGTTGCAACAGGCCCACGTTCCGCAGATCGTCACCGACGGCCTGCTGATCGGCGTCGATCTCGGCCCGAACCTGTCGATCACCGGCTCGCTAGCCACCATCCTCTGGCTGACCGCGATCCGCCGCGAGGGCGAGGACGTCGGCTTCTGGCGATTCCTGAAGGTCGGCGCGGTGGTGATGCCGCCAGCGCTGTTCGCCGCTCTCGGCGCGCGCATGCTAATCGGCTGAGCGCGCGCTGAGCGGCGGCCAATCAGATGCCGGTCGCAGGCGTCTTGGCGACCGTCCCACGGTGCATGACGAACTCGACGTGTTCCAGCCGCGTGACGTCCTGCAGCGGAGACCCCGCAACGGCGATGATGTCCGCGGTCTTGCCAGGTGCGAGCGTGCCGATGTCGTCGCGCCCGAGCAGGTCTGCGGCCCCCACCGTGGCGGCGGCGATCGCCTGGGTCGGGGTGAGCCCGTTCCTGACCATCAGCGCGAACTCGGTGGCGTTGTCGCCGTGCGTCGACACGCCGGTATCGGTGCCGAACGCGACCTTGACCCCCGCAGCATAGGCGCGGCGGTGGCTGGCCGCCATCGCCGCGGCCGCCGCCTCGGCCTTGACGATCGTCGCCGGCGGCAATGCACCGCCGCGTGCCTGGGCCAGTGCCGCGACGGGTGCGATCTCGGTCGGCACCAGATAGGCGCCCTTGGTCTTGAACAGCCGGATCGTCTCGTCGTCGAGGAACGTGCCGTGCTCGATCGAGTCCACACCGGCTTCCAGCGCGGCCTTCGTGCCCTCGGCGGCATGGCTGTGCGCAGCGACCTTGCGGCCGAGCGCATGCGCAGTCTCGATGATCGCGCGCATCTCCTCCGGCGTCATCGCACGGCCGAGGCCGCCGCTGACGTTCGACAGCACGCCGCCGGTCGCCGCGAACTTGATGACTCGCGCGCCCAACGCGACCTGCGCGCGCACGGCGCGGCGGCAATCGTCGGGGCCGTCGCACAGGTTCATTTCTTTCGCGTGCACCATGTCCGCGAACTCCTCCGCCAGCCCGTTGCCGCCGTCGCCGTGCCCGCCCGTCACCGAGATCATCTCGCCGGCATTGGTGATGCTCGGCCCTTCGACGGTACCGGCATCGATCGCATCGCGCAGCGCCCGGATACCGCGCGGATCGCCGCCCAGGTCGCGAACCGAGGTGAAGCCTGCCGCCAGCGTCGTGCGGGCGTTGGCAACCGCGGTCATCTCGTCGTCGAACCGATCGCGGTTGAGCGCTTCCAGCCGCGCGCGCATCGGATCGCCGCCGATGCCCCAGAGATGGACGTGCATGTCGACCATCCCGGGCAGTACGAACGCGGTACGCAGGTCGATCAGCCTTGCCCCCTGTTCCGGCGTGACGAAGCCATCGCGCAGCTCGACGATCTTCCCGTCGCGGACGATGATCGTGGTGTTGCCGCGCGGTGCCTGGCCGGGCCGGTCGAGCACAGTGCCCGCCTGGACATAGGTCGTGGTCGACGGCTTGCCCTGCGCCATTACCGGTGCCGCGACGATTGCCGTCAGCCCGATCATCCATGCCTTGATCATCACATTCTCCCCCTTTGATGCGTGATGCTCGCCGATGCGCGACGCGGCGGCAAGAGGGCATCGATCTATCTTCACGATCGCACCGCCAGGCGCTTGGCAGACCCCGCCGGGCGCGACTATACCGCTCGGTACTGAAATACGGACTCGGCGGTTGCAACGACACCGCCGGCTCAACAGGAGAGTGGCGATGTCGATACTTATCAACGGGTCAGCGGTGGCGCTGCCCGACGATCCCCGTGTCTCGCTGCTCGATCTGTTGCGCGAGGGGCTGCATCTGGCCGGTACCAAGAAGGGCTGCAACCAGGGCGCGTGCGGCGCCTGTACCGTGCTCGTCGATGGCGAGCGGATCGTGTCCTGCCTCGCGCTCGCGGTGCAGTATGACGGGCGCAAGGTAACGACGATTGAGGGGCTGGCCGACGGCGATGCGCTGCATCCGTTGCAGCAGGCGTTCATCGATCACGACGGCTTCCAGTGCGGCTATTGCACGCCCGGCCAGATCTGTTCGGCGGTCGGCATGGCGGCGGAGGCGAAGCGCGGCGTGCCGAGCCATGTCAGCGCCGATCTCACCGCCGACGTGACGCTGACCCGCGAGGAATTGCAGGAGCGGATGAGCGGCAATCTGTGCCGCTGCGGCGCGCACAACGGGATCATCGACGCGATCCGCGAAACCGTGGCAGCGGAGATGGCGGCATGACCCCCTTCACCTATGCACGGGCCGAAGACGCGGCCGACGCGCTCCGGCTCGGGCAGGCGAATGCGACGGCCTATCTCGGCGGCGGCACCAATTTGGTCGACCTGATCCGCGAGACTGTCGCCAAGCCAAGCGCGCTGGTCGACGTGACCGGACTGTCGAACGAGATCGAGGAGACCGAGGGCGGTGGGCTGATGATCGGCGCGGCGGTCCGCAACACCGCGCTGGCCGAGCATCTGGCGGTGCGGACGCGCTATCCGGTACTGTCGCGCGCGATCCTGGCGGGAGCGTCGGCACAGATCCGGAACATGGCGACGGTCGGCGGCAACCTGCTCCAGCGGACCCGGTGCACCTATTTCTACGACACCGACGGATCGCGCTGCAACAAGCGCGCGCCGGGGTCGGGCTGCGACGCGATCGAGGGTTTCACGCGGGGACACGCCATTCTCGGCGCGTCGTCGGCGTGCGTCGCGACGCACCCGTCGGACATGTGCGTGGCGCTCGCTGCACTCGATGCGACCGTACATCTGCACGGGCGGGGTGGGGCACGGACCTTGCCCTTCACCGAGCTTCATCGGCTGCCGGGCGATCATCCCGAGTTCGATACCGTGCTCGAGCCGGGCGAACTCATCACCGCGATCGAACTGCCGCCGCTGAATTTCGCGGCCAACTCGACCTATCGCAAGGTGCGCGACCGGGCGAGTTACGCCTTCGCGCTGGTCTCGATCGCAGCCGCGCTGGAGATCGATGGCGGCGTCATCAAGGACGTACGGATCGCGCTCGGCGGGGTCGCGCACAAGCCGTGGCGCGCGTCGAAGGCTGAGGCGGCCTTGCGAGGCGGCCCCGCGACCGAGGAGGCGTTCCTCGCCGCTGCCGTCGCCGAGATGGCGGACGCCGTGCCGCTGCGCGACAACGGTTTCAAGATCGCACTGACCAAGCGCACCCTCGTCGCCGTCCTTGGCGACCTTGCCGGAGCAGCAGCATGAGCATCGTCGATACGGTCAGGGAAACCGCGCAGGGCCTGGTCCAGGGCGCAATAAGCAAGCTGGTGCCGCTCGCTCCCGACAGCTGGGTTCCGGGCGGCGTGCCCGATCCGCTGATCCGCCAGCAGCACGGGCTGATCGGTACGTCGGTCTCGCGGCTCGATGGCCCGCTCAAGGTGCGCGGTGCGGCAACCTTCGCGGCCGAGTTTCCGCTGGAGAACATGGTCTACGCTGCGCTCGCCTATGCCACGATTCCGCGCGGGCGGATCGCGGCGATCGATACCGCGGCTGCGGAGGCTGCGCCGGGCGTCGTGGTAGTGATGACGCACCTGAACGCGCCCCGGATGAACCCGCCCGCGGTGTTCGGCTCTTCCCCCACAGCGGCGGGACCGGCGGACCTGCCGGTCATGCAGGACGACCGCGTTCACTGGAACGGCCAGCCGATCGCGGTCGTGCTCGCCGAGACGCAGGAGCAGGCCGATCATGCCAAGTCGCTGATCGTCGCGACCTACGCGGCCGAGCCTTCGACGACGTCGCTCGCTGCAGCCAAGGCTGAAGGACCCAAGCAGGGCCTGTTCATGGGCCAGCCGTTGCTCAACGAGATCGGCGACGCGGATGCGATGCTGGCAGCGGCGCCGCACAAGGTCGATCAGGTCTATCGCACGCCGCGTCACAATCACAACGCGATCGAGCCGCATGCCGCGACGATCGCGTGGATCGGCGACGAATTGGTCGTCCACGACGCGACGCAGCTCGTCACCGCAGAGGCGCAGACGATCGCCGACGTGTTCGACTTAAAGGCGGCACAGGTGCGCGTCACATCGCCGTTCGTCGGCGGCGGGTTCGGTGGGAAATGCCTGTGGGATCATCAGATCCTCGGCGCCGCGGCGGCCAAGCTCGCTGGGCGCCCGGTCCGCATCGCTCTGTCGCGCGAGGGCGTGTACCGCGTCGTCGGCGGCCGTACGCTGACCGAGCAGCGGGTCGCGATCGGCGCGGACGCGGATGGTCGCTTCAAGGCGCTGGTCCACACCGGCATCGCCGCGATGACCCCGCACAACAACATGCCCGAACCGTTCATCCTCGGCACGCGCGGCGGCTATGCGGCGGACAGCTTCAAGCTGTCCGTCGAGACGGTCACGATGAACATGCTCGCCAACACCTTCATGCGCGCACCCGGCGAGGCGGTCGGCACGTTCGCACTGGAGTCGGCGATCGACGAGCTGGCGGTCGAACTCGACATGGACCCGATCGCGCTACGCATCCGCAACGAGCCGGACAGGGATCCGACCACGGGCTTGCCATTCTCGTCACGCCACATCGTCCAGGCGTGGCGGAGTGGTGCTGAGCGGTTCGGCTGGAGCGACCGTCGTGCTGAGCCGGGAACACGTCGCGACGGCGAGTGGCTGATCGGCATGGGCTGCGCGACCGGGACCTATCCCTATTACCGTATGCCAGGCGCTGCCGCACGGATCACGCTGAGTCGTGACGGGCATGCCCTTGTCGAGATCGCCGCGCATGAGATGGGCATGGGGACGTCCACGACGACCGCGATGGTCGCCGCCGATCGCCTCGGGCTACCGCTGGACCGGGTGTCGGTCGGCTATGGCGATTCGATCATTCCCGGCGCGATCCTGGCCGGTGGATCGCAGCAGACCGCGGCGATCGGCGCCGCCGTGATCGCCGCGCATCATGCGCTGGTCGCCGAACTGCTGAAGCTCGCGGGCAATGATTCGCCACTCGCAGGCCTGTCGCCCGACGAGGTCGGCAGCGAGGATGGCGGACTGACCAAGCTCGACGATCCGACCCGCCGCGAGAGCTATGTCTCGATCCTCGAACGGGCGCAGCGCGAGAGCGTCGTCGTCAGCGAAGAAGCGTCGCAGCCGCTCGAACTGATGCACTGGTCGATGCATTCGCACAGCGCGCTGTTCTGCGAGGTCCGCGTCAACGCGGTCACCGGCGAGACGCGCGTCAGCCGCTTCCTGGGCGCATTCGATTGCGGGCGTATCCTCAATCCCAAGACCGCGCGCAGCCAGTTCCGCGGCGGGATCGTCATGGGCCTCGGCATGGCACTGATGGAGGAGACGCAGTTCGACGAGCGCAATGGCCGCATCATGAACCCGAGCCTCGCCGAATATCACGTGCCCGTGCACCTCGACGTGCCTGAGATCGACGTGATCTGGACCGACATCGCCGACCCGCACACGCCGATGGGCGCGCACGGCGTGGGCGAGATCGGCATCACCGGCGTTGCCGCGGCGGTGGCGAACGCGATCTACAACGCCACCGGCAAGCGCGTGCGCGACCTGCCGATCACGCTGGACAAGGTGCTGATCTGATCGGAGAGCGTGACCGGTCGGTTCCGCGCGGCCTTTACATGAGGCGACGGGCTAGCCGGTCAGGCAGTGAATTGCGCGATGGCCTTTCGTTTCTTCTCTACGGTCGGCCTCGGTCTGCTGGCTTTCGCGATGCCCGTCGCCATCGCGGCGAAGGGAGCGCCAGCCAAGCGGCTCGTCCTGATCGATGACGATGTCGTCGGTCTGAACGGCGCGCCCGCGTTGCTGCTCCAGGCACCGGGCGTCGAGGTACTGGGGATCACCACGACCAGTGGTTCGGTCTGGCGCGATACCGCTACGGCCTATGCGTTGCGGACCGTCGAAATCCTCGGGCGGACCGACGTACCGGTGGTGCCGGGCGCAACCTATCCGCTGGTGAACAGCGAGGCTGCGACCGAGCGGTGGGAGGGGCTCTACGGGCGGCTCGAGTTCAAGGGACCTTGGACGGAGCCCGCGTCCGCCGGCGCGGGCCAGTCCACCCCCGGGACACCGTCGCCTTCGGTCGTGCCCAGCCTGCCGATCGGCGATCCCGTCACCAAGCCGTCCGGCGAGATCGCCGCCGCGTTCCTCGTCCGCATGGTCCGCGCGCACCCGCACCAGATCACGCTGTTCGCCACCGGTCCGATGACCAACATCGCGCTCGCGCAAAGCCTCGACCCGAGCTTCGCCGCGAACGTGAAGGAACTCGTCTACATGGGCGGCAGCCTCAATCCGCAGCAGTGTCTCGACACGCCCGCCGCCGCAGAGTTCGCGCGCGAGTTCGTCAATACGCCCCGGCGCGAGTTCAACATCCGCTGGGATCCCGAAGCCGCACGGATCATGGCGCACGGCGCGTGGCCGAAGGTGACGATGGTCCCGATCGACCCGTCGACGGGCACGCAGTGGACGCGGGGTTTCCTCGACAGCCTCAAGCCGGCCCGCACGGCGCTCACCGATGCACTACAGACCGGGCTCGAACCGGGGTTTCCGATGTGGGACGAGATCGCGGCGATGGCCTGGCTGGAGCCGGCCATCGTCACGCGCGCCGAGACGCTCTACATCGATTTCGACACGAGCCAGACCGCCGGATACGGCGATACCCTGTCGTGGCACGACGCATACCGCCCACATCTCGGCGAACGCGCGCAGACCGTCGTACTTCGCGTCGACCGTGAGAAGATGGAGGCGGCAATGCGCGCGCTCTACACAAGACCTCTGAAGCGTGAACCGGCATCGCGGTAGCGACGTCGACCCGACAAGGACATTCGCCCCCTAGGGCGTCCCCCGGACGGAACATACGGAACTACCGACGCCCTTCGCCCGATATCCGAGAGCAGGTGTCACTCTTGGGACGCGCGCCACCGACGCACGGCTTCCTCATACGCCTGCTTTTGCCCGCGCAGCGCGTCCTTCGCAGCCTCGATGCTGGAGGACCGAACCTGCTCCAAAGCGCGACGATCCCGCGCAAGCGCAGCCTCGCGTTCGGCGAGATCTTTCTTCTTCCGGTCAAAATCTGCTTGTAACGACGTCAAAGCCTCCTCAGCCGCATCAAGCTCGTCGCGTTTCGGCCGCGGCTTGGGTTTAGCCTGAGGTTTCGCGGCAGGTTTCGGATCGGCATCGGCATCGGCATCGCGCGGCGCGGCAGGCGCCCGCTGTTCGGGCAGCGCCGCAATCTGTTCAGCGGTCGTCCCACGCGAATGCTTCACGACCGTACCAGGGGAGACCAGTGGTTCCGCCATCAACGCGGGATCTGTGACCTGCTCGGCAATGCCCCGCGCGAACAAGTCGCGGTCGCTACCCCACGCCTCCAGTGCCGCCTTCTGACTCGGCGCAGCGACATACGCATCGTAGAAACCCGCTACGGTCCGGTACACCTTCAACTTCTGGACACGCGCCATGCCAACCGATAGCGCGACGCGCCGCTCTGCGGAAGTTGCCTGACGCAGGCCACTCGCCGATGCGACCAATCGGTGCCAGTATCTAGCGCTATAAGAAAATGGTGGACGCACTTGGGCTCGAACCAAGGACCCGCTGATTAAGAGTCAGCCGTTTTTCCAATGTTTTCAATGCCGTCTCCGACATATTCCGCATCCGTACCATGCTACCCTACCGAGGGGTGGCTTCATTTGTCGGAATGGGTTCGGGGTTCCGGAAAGTTGAGCAGCCGCATAAAACAAGCCCGTCAGCGTTGGGTTATTCGCCCACTGGTCAGACGTACCGCACTCGTCTTGCAGCGAATTTCTGGGTTTAGTCCGTCGGCCTTGCCAAGCGCGAATTAGACAACAAGAATGACCTACCAACGACTCGTTGGCATGGGAGTGTGAAGATGATGAACAAGCGTTCAAGTCGGACCGCAGCGGCAATTTTTGCTACCGTTGCGCTAACATCCATCCAAAGTACGGCTGCCACCGCTCAGTACGAGAAGGGATGCCAGTATTATGCCGTTACGACATGCGCCGGCGATAAATGGCAAGGGCTCGGCTACAGCTCGCGTGCTCAATGTTATCAGGTCGAGCGCGCTGTATGTGAGAATGGGGGGCCGATCGATGCCGCTCAATTCAAGGCGGAGCGGACTCTTTCGTTTCCCACAACTCTTTTAGCTAACTAGACGATATCATGAGGCGGGGCGTCTCAGCTGAGGCTGCGGCGCCCAACCGTCCCTTGCTAGGTCAAAATTCTCAGCTGTGCGTTGCGGCGCGGAATATCAGACTAGGCGGCATACTCCGGCCTTTCCTCATCAGGATAGAACGCGGTTGCGATCCCGGCGATCGTAGGACAATCGTTCGTCATGAGCATCACGGTCAATGGCATGGATGTCGTCACATTAGACGATGCAGCAATCATTCGCCTCGTAGCCGAAGCGATACGTCAGACGCGACCGCCCTGGTACGAGCGCGCGCCTTTCTCCTATATATTGGGCGGGGCGGGCGCATTGCTTGTCGGAGTAGGGGGAGACGGCATCGCTCACTACCTGGGATGGTCGTAATTACCCGTAATTAGGCACCCCACTCCGGACCCTCCTCATCAGGATAGAACGCGTGGGGATCGCGGCCGGAAGATGGACTCACCTCGAGCAAATGCCGCCCCGGCCGCCTCAATTACCGTGCTAGTGATGCCTGGTATCGCCTGAACAGGTCGGAAAGCCGGTTGAGGGCGTCGCCTTCGATCTCAGTGACGTTGCCGCGGCCATCACCAAGGTCAATCGGGTCATCGATCGTCACAGAAGCTCGGGTCTTATCCGATGCCGACAGCGCTTTATAAGCAGCAGGAACGGCGTTCAGGGTCGTCTTGATGCCTACGTCACGCGAGGGATCGTGCATCGTGCAGGTCTGGGTCCACGAGAAATCGGACATTCAAGCTCTCCGGGCGATTGATACTTCAGCTTGGCCCGACCCACTGCGCATCGCAATGCTGATCGCAGCGAAGCCAGTTAGGCAGTGCCAGCTAGTTCCGCCTCGAGGGCGTCAGCGGACCGGTCGAGCGCAAGAGCAACCTGCTCAATCGCCTCGCTCAGCACGGTTCCTGTCATGTGCGAGTGAAGGTCACGGTATTCCTGTGCCTGTTGGCGCATCTGCTCCGGTGTCTTGGTCATGCGGCTAAAATAGTTCTGCGACCTTTACGGAACATGACCCGTTGCGATCAGCACCCGCTGTCAAACATACTACGCCGTCTTAACATCATGCGGGACCGTTTCGGGTCGATGACCGTTCCCCGGCAACGGGAGAAACAGAATGTCTGACGTACTGAGACCGAATGAGTTCGAGATCACAGCTTTCGAGGGGAGGGTGCTGGTCGAGGCACCCGGTATCGTCGCCACGCTTGATATCGACGCAGCCTCTTTGTTTTCAGACCGACTGCTTGCGGCGTGCGGGTCAGCACGGTTGCAGCAGCATGCTGCGGTCGGCCAGGCGCCGAACGCAGGGTCCTCCTCACCCTGATGAAAGGTAGGCAATAGGCAAATCGTACGATGGTAGAGCTGACGAGGTTGACAGCGCTTTGTAAGAAAGTTCTCATGTCGCTCTCACGACTCGGGAGATAGTCATGTTCAATAAAGTTCTGACGGCAGCCGCCCTTGCAGCGTTTTGTGCCGTCGGGGTTACCGCGCCCGTTCAAGCACAGGGGAAGAAGCAGGAGTCGCGGGTCGTCTGGTATACGGACGAAAGTTATACTCAGATCTCTGGGCAATCGATCCGGTTCTGTGATGGGACGTTCTTCAAGAACGGCACGCCGACCCTTTACGAAGAAGAGACTTATTACGGCTGCTAACCGCCGAACTCGCGGTCTTCCTCATTACCGAACGTAGATCGTCAGTAGGATCATTATCAAAAGGGGGAGGTAGGGAATCCAAACGAACGGCTTCCAAAACCACTTGAGAAGCGCTCCCGGTCCCCACCCCTCCTGGATCCGTCGGGATTTGAGATGACTTTGGAACGGATGCCTAACTACATCTGTGCCCGCAAAATGAGCTTCCAGGGCGTCGATCCGCGGCCCGTTCGAGTGCTGGAACACCTTCCACTGAGCTTCTAGAACCCACATCGATATGATCAGCAGAGCGAGCCCGACTGCGAAACCCATGCTCGCCTCTGCCTTCGATGCCCATGCGAACATTGCCGCGATGCTGCCTACAGAAGTCCAACCTTTGATCGTCAGGATACGACGGTCAAAGTCGTCCCAGACTGCCGAAAGGTGCAAGTACTCCTTCTGAAGCGCCCGATCTAAATCGCTCATGCTCCCCATTCTGGCCCCTCCTCGTCAGGGTAGAAGGCGTGGGGATCGTACACCGGTCGCTGAGCTGGCCGCATCTGGCGGGGAGGCTGGGGCTTCGGAACATCAGGGACCGGGTCGGGCAGGGTAGGTAACCCGCCTCCGAACCTGATCCTGATATAGGCCCCGCTGCCGTGCATCGCCTGAAAGACCGCGGTCGCGTCGTCTTCCTTCATCCTCTTGCCGATTAGGGGTGCACGCTCGGCGCTGACGTAGCCCAGCTGCGTGCCGCGATCGCTGAAGATGGCAACGGCGTTCGCGTCGAACGGGTTCTTCGGCTCGAGGCGTAGCTCAACGACGTCACCCGGGGCGCAGAGCATGCACTCCATGCGCCTGTTACTCTTCGACTTATCCTCGTTCGGGAAGTCTATGCCGACGATGGAGGTGGTGAGCTCGTCCATGCGCACTACATAGCCCGTCGAGATAATCTGAAAAGGTAGCCCTCCAGTATGAGCATAGTGAGCCAGGATTTTCGCAACCGTGCGGCCGTTGATCGCGCAGCTGCGGAAGAGGAGCCGCTGGCTAAAAAGAAGGCCTCGTTATTGGCGTCAGCTGCGAAGCTAGACGAACTCGCCGAGCATGCTGAGCGTGCCGAACTCCTGAGCAAAGGCCGCTCGTAACGGCCGCGAGGTGGTGAGTTCGTCCATCTCATTCCGTACCAAACCGCTGCGAGGGAGATAGGAGCAATCCGCGCAAATCCGATTTTAACACTTGTCGTCCACTCCCGCCAAGGAAGGAACGAATATGCGCCACTATATCACTGCACTTCTTAGGAACTCCCGCGGGGCCACCGCCATCGAGTACGGCCTAATCGCCGCGCTTATCGCTGTTGCTGCGATCGCTGCAATGCAGGGCTTGGGTAGCAGCCTCAACAAGACGTTCAACAATGCGTCGTCGAACATGAAGGCCGGCTGAGCGGTTGCCCGAATCGGTCGACCGCGCATAGGCTTCGCAAATGGACGAACCGACATCAAAGCCTAGCGAGATGGCAGACGCCGAACTGCTTCGGGCATACCAGCAGACAACGGGGCGGGCGAATGACATGGTCGCCAACGCGTTGCTTGCCAAGATCGCTGGACGCAACCTCGACATATGATGAGCGACCGAGATATATGGGTGAAGGCCGGGGCGATTGTTGCCGAGCATGGCACACTGACCGCGAAGTACATCATCTCGCAGCTGGGCGATGTCATCGACGATAACATGGCTGTAGAAGACTGGCGCCGGATTGCCTCAGCGGTAGACGCGATCGTCGACGCTCCTCTTCAGTAATTACGTACTTGTCTCGGAGTAGGCGCCGGATCGTCTCAGTTGGCGGATGATCCCGTTGAACGAGGCGGTCACGCTCTGGCTTCGTCCTATCTGATTATCCTGCTGCGCGCCCTCCCAGAACATCACGAGAGGCCAGCGCTCAGGGCAGTGTGTCCATAGGCATCGCAGTGCCAAACGCACCGGAACAGTGTCGACGCGACCGTTCGACGTTTCCGCCAGCGTATCCCGCAGGATCTGGACCGCCAAGTCGACTGTGATTCGCGTTTGCCGGTGCATCTGCTTATGGAACGCAACGGGAACAAACTTGCAAGGATTCGATATGGCGGGACGATGCCGGCTCTGTACGAGCAACGACGAAGACGCGGTGATCGAGCACGTCGCGGCGTATATGTGGGAGAGCCGAATGGACCGCGTTGAAGATCGAACCCCATGGGAAGATGCAGGCGCTACCTGGAAAACTGCCTTCCGAGAAATGGCTGTGGCAGCGCGGCAGGCGCTGACGATGCCCTGACGGTAGGCAAAAAAATGGCCGGTGTTACCCGGCCGGAGTTAGATGGGGATGCCTGAAACAGGCTCGATCCCCTTGGCTCGATTAATAAGACAAATCAATTTGAGATTGCGCGTCTACGACCAAAAAGTCAGGCCCAGCCGCCAGCAACGAGCCCTGCCTGGAACGACATAGCGTACCCGGCAACCTTCTCCGCACGATCGATCCCGTTGATGATGCGACGTGCCGAGGTGAACTGCACCGTCGTCGCTGGCCCCTTCGCCGGGAGGTAGCTGGCAAACCGCTTCCCGGTGAACCAGCCCTCCGTCATGCCCAGCACCATGATCTGCGCGGAGATCTCGGTCTCCAGCGCTCGATCATAGTTCGACGTCAGCGCGCCCTTCAGCCCGAGCTCGTCGTCTGCAGTCTCGTAATTGTAGTCGTGGGTTAGCTGGACATCGCCCCGTCCGTAGGCGATCTGCCCTCCATGCTTGCCCGGCTTGCCATACGCCTTGCCTCTGCCGCGGCCGATCTCTGGAATCGGCTGCATCTTAGCGCCGGTTTCATGGAACGAGGTCGCGAGTCCGTACGCGACATAAGCCAGGGGCGAGCCCTGCGCAGCGAACGCGGCCAGCTTCGCCTCAATGCCGTCGACCTGCGCCTTCGTCATCGTCCCGAACAGCGGGCGAAACGACGCGAAGAATTTGTCCGGAGACGCCAGCCCGTGCGCAGGGCGCGCAGGGGCGGTCGCCGGCTTTGATGCCGTCGCCATATATATTCCTTTCGATGTGACCTGATTTGGCCTGCGGGCGTTCAGACCGGTGCCGGGGGTCTCTCCAACGTGTCCCGGTCGGCCCGCCTCGTGTTCTCTTGGCTATCGAGGCGGGCCGTTACCGTCGTGAAGCCGTAACGATGGTGTGCTCGTAACTAGCTGGCCGGTGTAACCCCAACATGCGCTGGTCGGCTCGTTCCTGGATTTCGCCAGGGGCGGGCCGTTACGGCAGCTTGTTGAGCCCTCGCAGGGTCGCAGTCATATCTGCCGGGACCGCAGGCTTGCCCGGTAGCGCAGCATCGAGGGCGTCGATCGCGCTCTGACCGCGCCGCTTGAAGAAGGTGATGATGCCCGCGCCAACCGCGCCAGCACCGCCCCCCGTACCGAGGGCCGCGAACAAATCGACCTGGTGCTCGACGATCCAGACCGCGGTGATGAGCATCGCAAGGCCGGTAACGATGCCGTCGAGGATCCAGCGCTTAGGACCAGGTGCGTCAAGAGTGATGAACAGCCGAACCATGAAGCAGGCGAGTAGCCCAACGATCATAGACCCAGCCGGGAAAGAGTAGCCAAGGACAGACCAGATGACCGGTACCGTTACGCTCGGTACCGCAGCGATAGCCCCCTCTCGCATTACCGCAGTCCGACAGCAGCGGTCGCCATCAGCAGACTCACGACAAGGACTAAAACTGGTCGGCGTAGCTGGGGCCACCTCGACCACATATCGACGGGGAGCGGGGCCTTGCGCAGCTGATGCTCGATCATCGGCTCAGCGAGCATATGCAATCCCATCCAGGTGAACCCGCAGGCGATCGACAGCGGATCGAGCCAGCGCTTCAGTTCTGCGATGCGCTCGATCGTCGCAACATCTCCCGAGCTCCACGACCACAGACTGACCGCTTCGGCACCGCCCCGGCTGGCGATCGCGCATCCGGCAAGGAAGATGATGATCCGGTAAATCGATACCGGGTCGGTGGGATGGTCGATGCTCCTCGCCGCCCATAGGCGACGCGCTTGCCTGCCCGCCATCATGAGGCCGAGGCAAAACGCCGCAGTCATGACGAACAGGTTCCAGGCAAGGAGGCCGGGGTTATCCGCAAGGGACGGGGGAGCCAGCGCGGACGTCGCCCGCATTGCCTCCCCGATGTAGTTGCTTGTGGCTGTCGCGGTCATGCGTCATCCCTTCCCGCGACCCTATGAGTCGCGATGGTGCTGGTGATCAAAATAGGCTGCTATCAAGCGATCGTTGGCGCGGTGGTTTTGTACGGGTGATTGGCGGGCAGCAGGGACCGAAGCCCGTAGATGTCCGCGAGCCACCCATTAAGTAGTTCGACGTTCGCGTCGCCGCTTCCGGTTAGCGTGATGCTCGCCAGATTCACGACGCCAAGACTGTAAAGCGTCATGTCCGACGATCGGTTTGGCGCTCCGCTGGTCGGCGCTACACCCAAGAGTCCAGGTCCGGTTGCCGTCGCCTGATAGACGCGCCCAAGGCTACTTTGGCCGGCGCTGTACGGATTGAACACCGCCCATGCCATGCCGGTGAACCCATAGATGCGACTGTCCGGGAAGCCGCCTTGACGAACGCCATTTACCCAAATGTCCCCGCCGGTGGGCGAGAAGCGCCAGATGACGATCTTTGCCGCGTTGTACGGCACGTTCGAGTAGGTCTCGCCCAGCGTCGCCGTCGCGATCAGAAACGCACCGCCGTTGAAGAACAGGTCGGTGAGCGTGGTGAGGCCGGTACCGGCAACGCCTGCCATGAAGGCCGGTGCGGAGATCGTGCTGGTCAAGCCCTGCTTGCCGTTGATCGGGTTGCCGATCGCGGGGCGATAGGTCGCATTGGTCTGGTAGAACGTCCGCCCCTTGCTGGCCTTGTCGATGACCCGCGAGGCTTTGCCGTCGACCGCGGTGATCGTTTGGGCAGACGCGCCGTCGACCCACAGATCGGTGCGATCGGCGCCGTAGTTGTACGGGGTCCAAGGCTGCGCAGGCGTGGTCTCGGCCGCGACGAGCGGCTGAGACCCGGTGATCAGCCATTCCGCCGTCGTACCGTTCTCGTTGCGGTAGAGCAGCACGTCGTACTTGCTAAAGAGGCCGCCGGTCTGCGTCTTGCCACCAAGCACCACGGCGCCAGCGCGAGGCGCGAAGACGATCGGGCCAGCTGCGTTCATCTGCACGACCGAGAACCGCATGCCGCCCGTCGTGGTCGCCGGTAGCGGGAACGCGATCGGCGCAGATGCATCGATGAAGAACGTCTTGCCGCTGATCGCCGCTTCGACCGTCGGCACGCCGTCATAGTAGCTGCGCGAAGCGGCTCCCCCGGTAACCGCTTCGACGACGCTGACACGGTCGGCGACCGCCTTGGTCGCGTCGCCCAGAACTTTACCCGCCCGTGCATCGAGAACGCCGCCAGTGGTGGTGCGGTCGAGCGCGTTGTAGACGTCGCTCCGGCTGAGTGCGCGCCGCTGGATTGATGCTAGGACCGAAACCGGGTTCGGCTGAAGCGGAGGGAGAACAGTCTCCGACGTCATCTGCGCGGGCGTCAGGGTGCACGACGTGAACGGCCGCCAGTCGTTCGTCACGATCTTCATGCGGCCCATCATCGCGGCATTATTGTTCGCTAGCGGCTGATCATTTCCAGCCGTGAGATTGAGCCAGTAATCCGCGCCGCCCGATGCGACGTAGTTCGCCTGATCGCGATCATCCGGCCCATCCGGATCATCAAGGATTAGGCGAGCCTCAAACGAGGAATAGACCGCCGCGATATCGCCGACCGGGATCAGGCGCCGTTCCCGAGTGTATGCGTGGAAGCTGTAGCCCTGCACCATACGAACCGAAACACCGCCGTCGGGCTCGAAGCGCTGATCGAGCGCGATGCCGGCATTGCTCGAAAAGTCTTCGACGTAGCCCGCGCCCGTCGGATCTGTCTCGATGACAAGATTCTCCCAAGTCTGCGTGCTAGCCAACTTTACCCACAGCTGGAGATTGCGGACATGGATGCGCGTGTTGCGATCATTCCACGGTCGGTCGCGGTTAAAGAACCCCTGCAACCAAGGGATGCCCGCCGTATAGTTCGCCGGTGGGTTCGTGCCGTACACGTTGAGCGGGTTCAGGGCCCAATCCTGATACTCGCCGGTCGCGTGATCTTTGATCGCGCCATTGGGTACACCCTCCGATGCGACACCGCCCGACGCCTTCAGCGACGTCATGTCGTAGCGCACGATGTCGAGCGTGATGTTCGTCTTCTTCACCGTGAGGAAGTCGATCGCGCGACGCCCGCGGCGATCGATGGGAAGCAAGTCCGCAGCTGCTGGCGCACCGATATTGCCCCGGGCCACGCTCCGCTCGCTATCGGTAAAGGTCTGCGGCGCATCGATCCTGATACGGCGATCGAGCGCAAAGCCGGTCAGCGCCGAAAGGCCGCCGACGCCCTGGTCAACCGCGGCCTTACCCGACTGCGGCGTCAGCGCGACGTCGTTCCGCGTACCTGCTCGCGCATCATCCAGCGTCGATGCTGGAACGTTTAGCCGGAGCAACTCCCCGATCGCGCCTTGCGCGTGCAGCAATCCTTCGCCGCTGACGACGGACGACTCAAGAGCGTCGGTTACTCCATCGAGCGCGATCCGGCGCAACCGCGCCATGCATGGGGCGTAAATCGTCTGTCCGCTGGCATTGACGACCGGATAATAACCGAGGTCTCCGGTCTTGCCCCCGACGGAGTTAAAACTTGCCGGGTCATCCACCGTGCCAGCGAGCAGCATCGTCTGACCGTTCGACCACTCTTCATAGGTCGCAAATAGGGCGGCGTTCTGCGCCAACAGTGCGGCCAGCTGATCGTCTATTGCCATAGCCGCTATTCCTCGGTCGTGATGATAGTGACGCGCTGCGAGACGGAGCCATTACCGGCAGTAAACCCGCGCGCGAGTGTGGCGAGAAACCGGCGGTCCGCGATGAGGCGGTCGGGGTCGGTGTAGGTGAGGCTCGCCGACCAGTTCGCCGTGAAGGTGGCTTGCCCCGGCTCCCCCTCGGCAATCGGCCGGGAGCCACTGAACGTGCCGACGCCCTTGCTGATCGTGGGGGTCGCGACGTCGATCCGAGCCGAGCCGCCAATCTCCCGCGCAAGCACGAGAGTAGGATTGCCGGTCTCTACACGGGTGCCTGTGTAGAAGTTGCCGTCCTGAGAGGTCGCGCCATACGCAGCAGCGGCATTGTCGAACGATTGCTTGCTACTGGCGGAGCCGCTGTACGTCACATTCAGCGACCAACTGTACGACCAAGTCATGACGACAGTGATCTTGCCACCGTTGGATCCAAAGCCGCCGGTATCAGCAATGACATCGGCGCCGACGCTGCTGCTCTGCCCACCGTTCGTCAGGACCCCAGCGGACAGCGAGCCGCCGAAGTACGCGTCACCGCTGACCGTCTGCCAAACTATGCCGTTCGTTCGCGAGCACTGCGCAATTGGCATCGATGGCCCGAACCAGTCTATGAACTCGGACCCTACACCGAACCCGGTGCCGAGCACTTTCATCACGGATCCATTATTGAAGATCAGCTTCGCGGTGCTGACGTTGATCGTCATCGCGGCGAACGTAATATCGCTGACCTTGCCGTTCGACCCGTCTGCCGCGGTGACGAAAATCCCGCTGACGACCCCGCCTGCAGTAACTGCGAGCCCCGCCCGGGCGGACAGGTTCCCCAACGCGTCCGCCTGCGCGGAGAACAGCTGCTCAACCGATGAGGTACCGCCGCCGACCTTATCCAAGCGCGCCGTCACCGAGCCGAACTGCGTGGCACGCGCGCCGGCTTCATCGGCGATGGCCTGGTTGAAGTTCGACGCCGTGGCGTTGATCGCGGAGCCCAGCGCGTTCGTGAAGCTAGCGCCGAGGTCGGTGATCGCCATCGCCCGCGCGCCCGCCTCGTCGCTGACGGCCTGACGATAGTCCGTCGTCACCGCGTTGACCGCATTGCCGAGCTCGGTGTCGAACGACGTGCCGAGGTTTGTGACGGCCGTCGTTCGCGCGCCGGTCTCGTCCGCAATCGCGCGTTGTACCGTCGCGATCGACGCGGTCGCCTCGGTCAGCTTGGTCTGAAAGGTCGCGTCGATCTGGGTGATCCGTTCGCCGAGCGCCTGGTCGGCGTTCGAAGTCGTGCGCGCCAAGTCGGTGATGGCTGTGGTGGCGGCACCGATCTTCGTCGTGAAGTCGGTCTGGACTGCGGTGATCGCCGTCGCGCGCGCACCAGCCTCGTCGCTGACTGCCTGGCGGTAGTCGCTTGTTATCGCATTCACTGCATTGCCCAAGGCAGTGTTGAAGGCTGTCGATAGGTTCGCGATCGCGGTCGTGCGGGCGCCAGCCTCATCTGCCTGCGCTTGCTGCAAGGTGACGATCGTCGCGTTGCTCTTTCCAATTGCGGTCTGGAAGCTGGCGTCGACCTGAGTGAGGCGTTCGCCCAGCGCCTGATCGGCGTTCGACGTCGTACGGGCGAGGTCCGTGATCGCGGTGGTAGCGGCGCCGATCTTGGTCGTGAAATCGGTCTGAACCGCAGTGATGGCGGTCGCGCGCGCGCCGGCCTCGTTGCTGACAGCTTCCCGATAATCGGCCGTGACCGCGCCGATCGCCGCGCCCAGGGCGTTGGTGAACCGCGCATCAAGCGATGTGATCGACGTCGTACGGGCTTCGCGCTCGTCGGCGATCGAGGTATCTAACCGCGAGATCGCCGCGGCCGTGATGCCAGCCGCAGAGACGAACTCCGCCTCGATCGTCACGAACTTCTCAGCCAACGACTGATCAGCCGACACCATCACCGTATCGCGATTGAGCACGAAGACGGTCCCAGCCGAGTTCTTGGCGCCGAGCAGCGAGAACGTCGTAGCAGTCGCCGTCTCGCCTTCGATCCGCTGAGTGGTTTCCTGCTGGACGCGCACGCCAACGGCGACGCCATCGAGATGGGTCAACGCGTCGTTCCGTGCCTTTCGGCGCTGCTCGAGCAGCTGGCCGGACAGAGCAGCCTGGACGGTTTGGCGCGCGACGCCGGCAGTAGAGTTGGCAAGTGCCAATGTAGTGGCAAGATCCGCACGCGCCGTCACCAGCTGGGCATTGATCGACGATACAGCTTCGTCGATCTCGCGCTGCGTGGCTGCAAGTGCCGCCTTGGCAGCGGCGATCTGCTCGAGCCCCGCGGTTGCGTTGCGCCGTGCCTCCGCCAGATCGTCCAGGACCTCGCCGACGGTATCGTCGGGCCCGAGCGGTGACGTCGGATCCGCGCTGTTGGTTGCGCCGTCGTCGGGCTTAGGCTTTGCCGGGTTGGTGTCCTTGACGTTCTGCCACTCGACGCCGAGCGGTTCGACCTTTGCCGCGGTGCTGAAGCCCTCGATCGAGAGCGACAGCTTACTGACGCCCTCGCCTGCCTCGATCGAGAAGTCTTTGAAGAAGCCGTAGATCGTCAGGCTGTCGATGCCCGCCTGTCCGATCCATAGCGACGGCCGCGCGCGAACGGACGCGATGCGGTTCGCGACTAGGTCCAGCGCGTCCGTCCGGATCAATGACTTCGCGGTCATCCGCTTGGCTGATGCGCGTTCGACGATCGACACGTCGCCGAAGTCGTCGACCTCCTTGCGGCTATAGTCGGTGATGCCCGACGTCGGCGATGCCTCGGTGATGCCAAGCGCGACCAGGCGACCGAGCAGCAGCGTACCGACCGACACCGTACCGGTGCCGGCGATCGTCACCGTCACCTGACTGGTAAAGGCCGGGAGATCAAGGAACGTGATGGCGCCAGCGCTGGCGGCGATCGTCCGATCGTAACCGGCCGACTGCACCCGCACAGACGTTGCCACGACGTCGAGTAGCGCGATCGCGCGTGCAGCCACGTTTAAAGTGACCTCGATCGAGCCGTCCGCGCTGGACGTCGTGCCGAGCGCCTGATCGAACATCGCCCACCGGTTTGTCGGACCGATATCGATCCACTTGCCGGACGCAGCCGCGGGATCGTCGCCGGCGCTTGCCGCTACCGCACTTTCGTAGATCCGGTGCGTCGCAGCTTTGATGACCTGGGCGCCAAGCGCATAGCTGACACCCGCCGACCATTCGGCGCGATCGGTTTCTGCGATGGTGCTGGCAACGAGCGTGGCTTCCGTGATCGCAGCCGGTTGGATCAGCTGCAGCGTCGACGCCTGACCGATCGGCGCCGGATCCGTGCCGTCGTCGACCAGCTGCTCGACCGAAGCCAGGCCCTCGACCGTCAGCGTACAATAGCTGAGCGGCGGTACCGCGTGATCGATCTCAAACTCTTTGTAGAAACCGCGGAACGACAGCGCGGCGAACCGATTGTCGGCGATCCACTGCGCCGGCGTTGCCCGGAGATTAGTCAGACGGCGCTGCAGATCGTCAACGTCGTCGAACGGCACCGCCAGTCGCACGGACATGCGACGGGAGAAGGCGCGCTCGACGATCGTCGTCACGCCATAGTCGTCGGTCACCCGCCGGCTATAGTCGGTGATGCCGATCGTTGGCGCGGTCTCGACGGTGCCCAGGTCGATTACAACCCCGGCGTCTGTGACGACCTTCACGCGGCGCTAGCCACGCTGATCGCTTCGCCACCGTTCGGCGTCGTCACCGCCTCGAGGCGGCCATCGATGCGCTTGGTATTGCCGGCGGTTGCTGCATGGCCCGAATTATTCTCGGTCCGAAGCAGCGTCACTTCCTCGCGGAGCGATTTAATCTCGCTCGCCAGGTCGTCGTTCGCCGCCGTCGGCGAGACCTGCGCGGTCTGCGTCATTGCCGCGGTATCGAGGAAGGTAATGTTCGACTTGCCGCTAGGCGTCGATGGCGAGACCACCCCGGCGATGCCCTTGATCGCCGCGTTCGTGGCTTCGAGGCTGGCAGCCGTCTGCGCCTGAATACGGTCAAGCTCCTGCCGGCTGGTCGCCGATGCCGCTGCTGCTGTCAGCAACGCCTGTGACAGGCCCGGCAGACTCTTCGCCGCGTCCTGATCGCCACCGCGCGCCGCCATGTTCGCCGCGTTGAACTGCCCAAGCAGCTGGGCGAAGCCGCCGCCCGTGCTGGTCCCGGTGAGGCCACGGATGCGGTCGATCTCGGCCGTGATGCTGTCGCCGACCGACGTCCATGCGTCGGCGAGCGTCTTGGCTGCCGCCGCTGCCGTCTGAGCGTCCTGCACCGCGTAGATCTGCTCCTGCAGCGCACGGTTCGACGGATCGAGCTTGGCAAGGTCGAGGGCGCGGAGGGCTGCGGTGTCGCCTGCCAATTCGAGCAACTGGCGTTGCAGATCCTGCCGCTCGCTGGCGATGTCCGCCGCGCTCTTTGCCCCTTCCAGCGAGGCTTGCAGTTCGGCGAAGGCCGGTGCCAGCTTCAGGAGCGTTGCATAGGTCGACTGCCCGGCCGCGGTGGTCAGATCCTGCGCCTCAACCAGCTGACGGAACCCTGTCAACGTCGACGGCATCGCCAAGCCGAGGCTGGCGAACACGCCGGTCATCTGCGCGGTCTTGGCGGCTGCCTGCTCCTCCTTCGAATAGAACGTCTGGGAATATGCGCTCGCAGCATCGGTCAACGCCGAGACGCTGTCGAACTGGTCGGCCAGGGCAAGCTTGACGCCGATCCCCATGGCCTGCGTGTTGGTGCCGAGCAGGGAGAGCGACGTGCCGACCGCCTCAACGGTCGATGCAACGCGGACCAGCGTCTCGAACACGCCTTCGCCGACCTTCTGGAACTGCTCGAGCCCAGGGAACGCCGCGGCAGCCATGCCGTCAGCCGCCGCACCGAACACCGCCGACAGCTTCTCTTCGATCTGCTCGCCTGTAAGGCCCTTCAGGTCGATCTTGCCGATGTTGACGATGAAGCCGTTGAGCCGCGCCTGGACATCGCCGGTCGCAATGCCGAGCGGCCCGGCAGCTGCCGCGATTGCGTCGTTAAACGACTTCAGGATCAGCGTGAATTGATTCTCAAGGCCCGCGTCAGCCGCACCGTACTGCGTCGAGTATTTCGTGCTGGTCGTAAGGCCGAAGAGCTTCTTCTTCTTCTCGACGTCGGAATAATAGGACGCATCGAACCCACCGCCGAGGATGCTGCCGACCGACTGCGCACCGCCATACAGGCCGCTACCGATGACACTGGTTTTTGACCCGAACAGCCCGCCGAGGATGCCGCCAATCACCGGGATCTTGCTGAGTGCCGACCCGATGGCATTGGCCTTGAAACCCTCGGTCACGCCGCTCGACGCGTCGATATTGCCCGAGCGCACGACCAGCGACGCGACGCCACCGATCTGGCTGTCGATCGACTTCAAGGAAGCGGCCATCTCGCGCGCAAAGGTATTGGTCACAGTGTCGACCTCCTTGAGCGCATCGATCGCATTCTTGATGCTGTCGCTCTTCGCCGACGTGTCGCCGAGAACCGTGCCGGTGCCCGTGTTGGACGTGGGCAGCGTGTTCTTGCCGCCCCCGAAAGACCCGGCGACCGAGACACCGATGCCCGCCAGCGCGGCAATCGTCGCGGCCCCGGCTGCAATGTTGAGCGGAAATGGCAGCGACTTTATCGCGTTGACGACCGCCTCGGTCGCACCGACGGCGATGCGCGCGGCACCGGTGGCGAGCTTCGTGCCGGTCTCGATCGCGTCCTGAGCCATCGCGCGGAGGGACAGGGCGAACTGAATCGCGCGGAAGGTCTTCTCGGCGACTTCCAGGGCTTTGTACCCGGACGAACCCTCCTTGAAGAACCCCTTGGCAGCGGCTGCTGCGTCGCCGAACGCAGCGACCTGCGCACCGGACGACCGGAGAGCGAAGCGCGCGTTCTCGCGGGCGATCTGGGCCTGGTCGGCGCCAGCCTCCTTGATGCGCGCCAAATGCTCAGCCTCCGCGCGCGTGCGATCGGCCTGATAGCTGGCGTAGATCGACGCCATATCGCCGATCGCACGACCTGCTTCACCGAACGCATCAGCCATGCCTTGCCCGGCCGACTGGACCTTGGTGGCGATGATATCCCACTTGTCGGCCGTGAAGGTCAGGGCATCGTTATACGACTTCTGAGCAACGGCGAGGGCAGCGGTCTTGTCCGCGATTTCGACCTGCTTGCGGATAAACTCGTCGCGGTTCGCGCCGGGGGCGTACTTGGTGTCCGCCTCCTGCGTCGCACGAAGCGTCGCTAACGCGTGCGCACGCGCCTCGTCGGTCGCGCCGACGAGACGAAGCTCTTCGCGCAGTTCCGCCAGCCGTTTCTCGGCCGCGGCGTCGTCCTGATTGAAGCGCTCGCCGACGGCTGCGTCACGAACGGCCAACTGCGCAGCCCGCTGCTCTTCCAGCGCCTGTGTCGCGCGCGTGGCCTCAACGCCGAGGCCGCGCTGCTGCGCCGCCTCGATTGCCTGCAACAGCGGCAGTTCGGCTAGGCGGTCCTGCAGCAACTCTGCGGCGCGCTCTGCCGGGATGTTGCCCGCCGCCACCATGCCGTTGATCTCGGTCTGCACCCGGGCCTGATCCCTCATCCCCGCGGACGACTTGCTAGCATCAGATACGCGCTGCGCGATCGCGAGCCGGACCTGACGGTCGACGGCAGCCTCGATGTCCGCTTGCTGTCGGATAGCCTTGCTTTCCGCCTTCACGCGGGCCTCGGCGATAAGGGCAGCAGCGCCAGACACGCCGTACGCGTCCGCCAGCTTATAGAGGTTGCGGATCTGCGCCTCGGTCGCCTCGGCATCGCGCTCGAGCATTTCGGCGTGCTTGTCGGTCGTGGGCTTCGGAATGTTGTTGTAGCCGATCGACTTGGCGATCCGCTCGCGAGCGTTATCGATCGCCGCGACCTTCACACGCTTGCCGAGCTTTGTCAGATACTGATCGGCCGCGGTGTAGGCCGCGCCATAGGTCTTCTCGAGAAGCTTCGGGTCGCCCTGGCCGATCAGCATTTTGCCGAGACCGACTACGCCGCCCTTCTCGATCTCGCCGAGATAGGCCTTCGTGCCCGCAACGCCGGCATAGATGCCCGCCATGGCCTGACGCATGTAGCCCGTGAGGTCGTCGAGAACGCCCTTCACGCCGCGCGACATGCCCTTCATATCGCCAACAAAATAGTCCGAGATGTCCTTGCCGACGACGCTGAACAGCGCCTTGGACGTGTCGGCCCAGGTGACCGTCTCGTCCTTGAGCTTGTAGATCTCCTGCTTGGTCGCATTGGCACCGCCGGTGATCTTGCCGAGGTCGCGCGTCAGCTGGTCGGACTTTACGCCATCGTTGACCCACCGGTTGAACAGGGCGAAGCCCGCACCGACGGCCGCGAACCCGATCAGAAGGGGCGCGAAGCGGAGGGCGAGAGCGCCGACCTCCTTGCCGAAGCCGCGAAGCCCACCTTCGCTCATCTGCGCGACCTGGAAGATCTGCGCACCCTGCTGAATGAACACCTGGAATGGCTTCTGCCCAGTGAGCAGGCCCTGCGTGATATCGGGCAGCTGGACAGCGATGTTCTTCAGGGCGCCGCCGCTGCGACGCGCCGAACCGGCCATCTGCTCGTGCTGCTGAGCCGCCGTCCTCGTGCGTTCGATGAGCGCGCTTTCAGCGCGGCCCAACTCAGCCGCCGATGCGCCCGCCGCGGTCATGACGCGCCGCGCCTCGGCGAGTTCGGCATTCAAACGGTTCTGCGACGCTGCCGCCGGATCGATCATGGCGCGCAACCGCGACAGTGCAGCCGCATCGCTCGCGGCAGCCGCCTCTTCCGCACGTAGCGCAGCAGCGCCACGCTGCGCGGCAGCCTCGAACTGGTCGTGAGCGAATGCCGCCGATCGCAGGTGCTGAGCCTCGTCATCACGCGCTGTTGCCGCCTGAGCCGCCTCAAATTCGCGCTGCGCAGCCGCACCCTTGCGCGCCGCGGTCTCGAACAAGCCGTAGGCGTGTGCCGCCTCGCGGATCCTCGTGGCTTCAGCGGTCGATGCAGCGGCCCTCTCGGCAGCCTCCATCTCGCGCATGGCGGCAATGCCGCGACGTGCCGCGGCCTCGAACAAGTCGTGTGCAAAGGCTGCGGAGCGCAATGACTGAGCTTGGCGCTCGGCTGCGGCCACCGCCTGGCTGGCGGCCTGTTCCTGCGCCTGAGTCAGGGCATCGGTCTCCGCACGGGCCTTACGGGCCGCGGCGAAGCGCTTGTCGTATAGGGCAGACTCCGCTGCGACGAGGCGCGCGGATAGGTCCGTATTGCCTTGCTTGCTGGCAGTGAGCGCGATCTCGGCAATCCGGGTTTCGCGCATCTCTTCGCGGGTCTTGCCGAACGCGGCGGTCTCACGCTCAAGCTGCCGGATCAGACCCTCACCGACCTTCTCGGTCGCCTTCTTCTGGTTGGCTACGTTCTGCAGGGCGCGGGTCGCAGCGATATCGAACGAGGCGAACTCTGCGGCCGACTTGCCGAGGTTGACCATGTCGGACGTAGCGCGGGTGATCTTGCCTGCCTCGGCGACGACCTTTGCTTCGGTCGTATCCATGGCGCGCTGAAGTTGCATGAGGGCATCGACCGAGCCCCCGGAATTGATCGCGAAGCCGACCTCGAGCGTAGGAGTTCCGTCGTTCATGAGCAGCCTCCCTGTGTATCGACGCCCGAGCGTCGGCTTCGTTATTGGCTGGCTATCCCAGCAGTCGGTCTAGGTTCGCTTCGCTGACGTCGCGCTCGCGTTGCGTCACGATGCCGCGCCATGGAGGCGGGCAGGTCTCGCTCTCCGCGGCACGCCCCTCGGAGAGGTATGCGGAGGATAGCTCGCGCATCAGGCGTGATTCCCACGGGGGCAGGTTGATCATCGTCCGCTCGCACCAGGCGGATATCTCCGACCAGCTGAGCACCGTGCGGCCCATGCCGTCGCTCTGTGTCATGCCCATTTCGATGAATCGGCCGATGATGTGCGGCGCTGGGTTCGGGGGCATTTGCGGCTGGATGCCGTCTTTCTTCATCTGCTCGCGCCGACTGATCGGAGGCGGTTGGTTTTCGAGCTTGCCGCGACGCGAGTCGGGGTCAGGCTTAGGCGTGGCATGTAGCCACGCCATCTGCCGGACGAAGAGGGTTAGATCCCGGCCGAGCCGGGCTTGAACTTTCCCCAATCACCGACGAATTTCGTCACCTGCTCCTTGATCCAGCCGAGGCCGGGATCGGAATAGACGGCGGCATGCAGCGCGGCGCCGGCGAGCGGCTTCCCATCGGCGTCCTCGTGCTCGATGTGGCGGAAGTCGGCGGTCAGGGCTGCGAGGTCTTCGGTGGCCTCCGAACGACGGTCCTCGATCGGCGCGAGGCTGACCTTGTTGTCGTTGTCCTGCATGCGCTTGATGGCGCGGGCGGTCTGGCGCTCTTCGACGCGCGCAAACTCGGGCGAGCCGGGGCCGTAGAGCTCGATGCCGACCTTTTCCTTGCCGTCGTACAGCAGCGCCCCATCGGGCCCCTTGAGGTGCAGGAAGGCGGTGGCCGATACGGCGAGCATTGCGATCTTCATGGGTAGTCCTTTTCGCGGGTTGCACCGACCCGCCCGCAACCCGCGACGAGCGGGGCGGGCCGATACCAGGGAACCGGCTTATTCAGCCGGGAGGGGATCAGGCTGCAGCGGGCGCCTTGATGATCTTCGTGCAGATCTCGACGGTCGGCGCTGCCGTCACCATCGTATCTGCGCCGTCGATCGTCTCGGGCATGCCGAACGTACGGCCCTGGAAGTAGCGAAGCGTTCCGTCCTGGCGGGTGACCTTGAAGGAATAGAGCTTCTGGGTTTCGTCATCGGCGGACGTCTGCAGCAGGGTCTGGCCTGCGTCGGCGCTGTCGAGCGCCAGCGACGGCTGCAGCGCGCCGTAATCGGCCGAACCCTTGTATTTTTGCTTGGCGCCCTTGAGCGGCTGGAACTCGACCTTCGCGAAGCTCGCGCCGATCGGGCCGATCTTCTCGATGTTGCCGATCTCGGTGAAAGTGAGGGCGGTGAACCCGGCGATGTCGTTCGTGGCGGGGCTGGCCGCCGAGATGGCGAGCGCAGAGCCCGCCGCAGTCATGGACGTCATGGTAATACCTTTCTGGGGCGGGCCGGGCGGTGCCGGCGGTATTCAGCCCGGAACCGGGCGGAATGGATCAGGCGACGGCTTTGCCGCTGCTCTTTGTAGGTTCACGAACGAGGCCTGCGGCAGCGTAGTTGCCGAAGGCACCCGGCTCGATGTCGACCAGGGTTTCCGGCTTGCCTTCGGTGCTCGCGGCGAACTTCGTTTCGGTCCCTGCGTCGGTGAAGTCCTGAATCACGAAAGACTTTTTCTTGCTCGTCGACATGGTCGATCTCCTCAGACTGGTTCGTCGTAACTGACGCGGAAATCTTGGGTCTGCTCGAAGCTGTCGGCAGGGCCTCGCATGTCGGGCCCGGTGCCAGCGGTCAGGATCGAGACGCGCATGACAGGCGGATAATCGCCGATGACGCCCGCGCTGGACCGACGGATCGCCTTGATCGCTGCGACCTGCTCGCGGTAGCTGGCAGCGCGTACCGCTACGGACACGCGCTCGGTGACGCGGACGAAACCTTTCCGCTTCAGCATCTGGCGATCGGCGCTTCCAACAGACCGGACCAGCACAGCCGGCAGAATGACGCCGTCGGGGAGTGCGCCCGCCTTGATCGAAGCGGCCACGACGATCGCGGTCAGCGGCGCATCCCCGCGGAGACGCGCGCCCATGATATCGACGCCGTTCATGCGTCGTCCTCGACATCGGCAGGGCCCACGATCCCGGCGCGGGTGATGCGGGAATTGATGTAATTCTGCGCGGCAGAGAAGGCCTCGCCCTCTTTGCTATCGAGGGCGGGACGGAGGAACGGATGAGCGCCAGCGCCGGGGTGATGCACCGTCTTACCGACGAACGCGCCGCCGATGACGAGCGAACCTTCCTTCGTCTTGTCGTTGATCCGGCGAACGCTCATGCCGCCGCCCTGGCTGGGGTCGACGCTGATGAAATGCGGGTCGGTGCCGTATTCCTCCCACGGCGCGAGATACGCACCGGGGCCTTTCAGCTGGACCGCGCCGATCATCAAATCGCCCTCGCGCTTCGTGGCGACCTTCACCGCTTCGGCGACCTCATGCGAGTTCGTGTTCGCCTTGGCTTCCTCGGCGATGACTGTTGCGCCGGCGCGTGCGGCGCCGCGGAGAACCCTCGTCTCCAGATTGGCAGGCAGCTGCGCAATGAAGCGCCGCACGTCACCTGATCCGGTGACCGTCGTCATGCGGCGTTCCCAGCCGACGAGTAATCCTCGACCATGAACTCGACCTCTTCACGAACACCGACTTCGGCAGGCCCGGCGATAATCTGCATCACGCGCGGAAACGGCTTGGTCATGACGAACCGCATGCTGGCGTCGAGATCGGTGCGGAACCGCATACGAACGCGGGCGGGGCGCGTGGCGATGTTGATGCCTTCCGCGAGCTTCTCGCTCCGACTGGGCAGGCTATCGACGACGCTGGCAGCGATCGGGGAGCCTACGGGCTCCCATGCGCCCGACCCGGCTCCGTCGAATGTCGTGTCGGCGACCGGCCGCTCGATCTGTATGCGGCGATTGTAGCGGCTTGCCTTGCCCTTCCCAACGGTCACAGGTTGCGAGCCCGAAAGTCGCGACAGAGAGACTTCGCAGCCGTCTCCGCCTTCTGGAAGATGTCTCCGCCTTCACGGTCGGACTCGTAGGCGCTGATGAGGATCAACATTGCGCGGCGGAAGTTGCCGGGGACCTCGTCGGCGGCCTCGTAACCGGCGCGGACGGACACGGTGACCCCAGTAGCGAGCGCAGGCCAGCAAGTCCCAACCGACGGGATGATAAGCGCCGGGCGATCGTGTGACGCGATCCGCGCGCCGTACAGGTTCGTAGCAGCGCCTGTGGCCTGTGTGTATCCGATGCCGATCGAGGCGTCGGGTTTGATCGGCCATGCGCGCAGATGCAGGCGGCCGAACCCGTCGAACCTTTCGATGACGTCGCGCGCGACCAGAATGTGACCGGTATAGCGCTCGACCCATGCGGCAGCGTCGGCGATGGAGACGTTAAGATCCGCATCTTGCGAACCGTCATCTTCATCGAGGCGTATCTGCCGACGTGCGTCTTCGATCGAGACAGGGATCGCCATAGGTCACCTCGCAGAATAGGGCGGCACCGGCCGGAGCCGATGCCGCGGGCGTCAGCCCTGTGCTTCGAGGTTCTTTTTGACCGCGTCCTCGGTGCCGAGATGCGGATCGTTGAAGTCGATCTGGTTGGCGATCGCGGGCTGACCCTTGCGCGGGTTGTTGTCGACCGCAGGGTGATCGACGTCGATGCGCGCGACGATCTCCGGTTCGATGAACGCGCCGCTGGCGGCAACGTCGGTTGCGGGCGTCAGCGTGTCTTCGGTCATACCTTTGGTGTCGGACACCCCGAGGACGTCCGAAGGCTTGATATCGGTCGTGTCGACCGTCGATTTCGTACCACTCATCTTGGTAGCTCCCATGGTTCGGGGCCGACGCGCTGGCCGGCCCCGTCAGCTTCAGGCCGCAGCGCCGATGCGCAGCGCGCGCATGGCGGTCGGGTTCTTGACGCCGCCGCCCACACGCTTGGTCGTGTAGAAGAGGACGAACGGCTTCGCGGTGTACGGATCGCGCAGGACGCGTACGCCGGTGCGATCGATGACCTGATAGGTCTCGACCATGTCGCCATAGAGTGCGGCGACGTTACCGGCCCCGACGTTCGGCATGCCCGGCATGTCGACTACCGGCTCGCCGGCGAGCGAGGGCGGGACGCCAAGCGCAAGGCTGGGCTGCCACAGGTAGGCACCATCCGCAGTCTTCAGCTTGCGGAAGGCTGCCTGCGACGCCCGGTTCATGTAGAACTTGGCGTTCGCCAGGAACTCTGCGGGGAGGTCCGCCTGAAGGTCGAACAGCGCGTCGCTGGTGACCTTCGTCGCATCGCCCGACATCAGCGCGAGGATCGCGCCATAGGGGTGCTTTGCGGCGTTCGAGCCGCCGGTGACGTAGGTGAGCACGCCGTCGGGCTTGTTCGAGCCGTCCCCCGACAGGAAGGCGATGCCCTCCTGCTTGTCGAACTCGCCAGTCACCTCGTCGGCGAGCCACGCCTCGATGTCGATCTCGGCATCGTCGATGAGGCCCTGCGAAGCCGCAGGGTTGGCGTAGATCTCGCCCATCGTGAAGCCGAGCGAGGTCAGGCCGGGCGTCGTCGTCTGCGGGCGCGCAGCCGTCTCGCCGACCCAGCCGCTGCCGACCACGCCGTCGGAATAGACCTTCTTGAAGCCCGCGCCGCTGATCGTGATGACCGAACTGTTCTGACGCATCGGCGAAACGAGTTTCTGACGCTTGCTGATCGAGCGATCCCACTCGATCGGCGCCAGATAACCGCCTTCGCCGTCCGTCTTGGTCGCGGCTGCGCGCAGTTCCTCGAGCTTCGCGGTCGGCGCACCGCCCTTGAAGTACGCCTGGAACTGGCTGGTGTATTCGGGATCGCGGACCTGCTCGCCCTCGTCGTTGCCGAGCGCTGCTTTCAGGTTGACGCTCTCGATCGCTGCCTGAAGCTTGTCGAGGTCGGCTTCGACCTTAGCGAGCTTGTCGGTGGTGACGACGTCGGTCTTACCGGCTTTGATCTCGTCCAACGACGCGGTGTGCGTGTCCTTGAACGCTTCGAACGCTACGGCGAGCGCTTCGATGCTGGCGGGCTGCTTGGCCTTGACCTCGGCGCGCACGGCGATGAGGCCCCGGCCCATCGCGGCAATGCCGCGGGGAGTCGTGATGGTTTTCATGTCTGGTCCTTCAGACGGTGAGGGCAGCAAGGAGCCGCGAAAGATCGGGCTCCGGTTCATCGCCAGCGCGAGGCGTGGCAGGTTCGGTAGCGTTATGCGTACCCATCGCGCGATACAGGTCGCGACGCGCGGAGCGCGGCACGGAATGTTTCGCGAGAAACTTGTCGAGCGATGACTTGTCGCTCGGGAACTCGTCGGCGGAGGCGTAGACCGGCATCTGCGCTTCCCGCTCCATCAGAGCATCGGCGAGACCTGCGTCGATCGCCTCTTGCCCGCGCAGAAACACGTCGCGCCCGGCGATCATGACCTCGAACTCGGCAATCGGTCGCCCCGATCGCGCGGCATAGGTCTCGCACATGGCGGTATCGATATGCGCCAACGTCTCGCACGCATCGCGCATTTCCGTCTTCGTGCCGAAGAAAAGGCCGCGCGCTTCGTGAATCATGATCTCGGCATTTGGCGCGATCAAGATCTCGTCTCCGGCCATAGCGATGACCGATGCAGCTGACGCGGCGATGCCAACGATCTCGACCCGGACTTCGGCGTCATGCCGACGAAGCAGGTTGTAGGCCGCCACGCCCTCGAAATAGTTGCCGCCCGGCGAGTTGATCTCGACCGTGATAGGCTTGCCCGCAACCGAGCGCAGCACGCCAGCGATGCGCGCGGTAGTGATACCGCCGCCGTCGCCATCGTCCCCGATGTAACCGAAGATGGAGATCGTCGGGCGATCGGACGCCAGCGCGGTCACCTCGATCTTTTCAAAGCCGGCGGCGAGGGCGCGCGTCTCGAATTTCCAGTCGGAACCGTTGCCGACGTTCGCGATCTCTGGCGGACGCTGAGCCGCAATAACGGCGCGGAGGCTACTTTTCGTCATCATCTTGGTCCTCAACGATGGCCGCGGCTGTCGTTCCTGCGCGGGGTTGGAGGCCGAAGCCGTCCGGGTGCGGGTTCATATCGAGGGCCTCGCGAGCCTCGTTCGCCTCCATGAACGGCTTACCGCCGCCGCGTCCGAGGGCGCTGGCGAGGAAGTCCGACTGGTTCTTCATGGATCCGCGCAGAAGCGCGCGCTCGTTGAACTTGGCGTAAAGAACGGTGCCGTCGCGCGCCTGCTTCTCTTTCCGGCTCAGCAGGCGCCAGATGGCCTCTTCCCAGATGACGAACCACGGCAGCAGGCAATAAACGACGAAGTACAGGCCCAGCTGCTCGATGCCGCTGCCCCACGCAGTTTCGTCGAACATGAGCAGTGGGCGGGGAACGCCGGTGAAACGCGATCCCTGTTCCGCTTCGAACTTCCGAAGCTCGACCAACTGGTTTTCGCGGGCGCTGCCAGAGAAGGGCTTGGGCTCCATGCCGCCTTCCAGCAGCATCCATTCGCCGGCAGCGTCCTCGCCCGAATAGTCATCGCGCAGGCTTGCCTTCAGTCGCGCGAACGCCTCGTCGCTGAGCTCGTCCTTCATCTGGAGAGCGCCGCCGGCCATCACGCCCTTGGTGAGCATGCGCGCGACGGCCTTCTCGGCAACGTGCGCGAGGCCGATCGTATCGGCCGCAACGTCGAGCAGCCCGAGACCGTTCAATCCGTCCAGCGATACAGGCGCGCGGAAATGAAAGACGTCTTCGGGGCCTAGTGTCTCCGGTCGTCCACTTTTCGGCGTATGCTTGAACCGCAGATTGCCGCCGTTCCATTCCTTCTTGACGGTTCTGCGCTCGAACGGGACCAGCGCCTGGATCTCACCGTTCAGGCGTACGACGCGGGCATAGGCGTTGCCGTCAAATAGCGCCGCCAGCTGCATGAAGCTCTTGAACTCGTTCGGCGACATTGCCCCATTGCCGAGCGGGTCGGTCTTCAGCACCGAATAGAGCGGGTGATCGACGGCCTTCTCGGTTGTGCCGTCCGCCTTGCGGCGCAACAGGGACAGCGGCAGCATCCCCATCGATCCGGCGATCAGCGACGTACCCCGATAATAAACCGAGTTTCGCATCGCCATGCGGTCGGTGACCGCGACGCCGGTGAGAGACTCGCGCCCGCCGCGCAGGAACGCGCCGAGCACTGGATCCTGATCGCCGCTGGCAATGTCGTGGACCGAGTACGCGTAGACGCGACGCTGCTCGACCGCTTCACGGGACGATGAGAACGAACGGCGGAACTTGGCCGCTCGCTGATAATCGGTGGGCGACATTCCCGCCATACGCCCTCCTTAGACCCGACGTATGCCGCGGGATTCATAGACCGATTTCTTCTTCGGCTTCACGCTGGACACTGCAGCACCGATCGCCATCGTGGTGGTGACCATGCCGTCGATGCGTCCGCGTGATTTCTTCTTGTTGAACATGCGGTTGCCCTGGCCGTCCGCGTCGATCGCGGTGTTGGCAGCGCAGCTGTAAGTCACCGGTGAATTGTCGATGATGATGCGTTGGTCGAGGATCGCGTCTTCAATCTTCGTGATCGAATGCGGCATGCAAAGCTGCCGGTCTTCGAACATCACGCGCGTACCCTGCGCATGCGCCACGATCTTGAGCCCTCGACCAGTTGGCTTGTCTGGGCCGCCGTAGAGCCAGACCTCGAGGCCGACCTCTGCGCAGGCATCCATGAAGCTCGAAATGAAGGCCGGATCGGCAACCATTTCGAGGACCTTCTGCTCGGCGTAGAGCTTAGAAACTTGCATCGCGACGAAGGTGTAATCGATCGTCGCACCAGGTGTGGCGACCAGATATTTGTCTTCGACCCACTCGACGTAGGGCGCGTGATCGCGCTCGCCCTTCTCCTTGAGATGCCCTGGGGTGGATCCCGCTGCGGTCCAGTACCAGCTTTTAACCGCTAGCGGTTCGTCGCCGATCGGCTCCCAGGCTGCACTGACTGCGGTAAGATCGTTCTTCTGTGAAAGATCGATCGCCAAGCGGCAGAACCGGTGGCGCATGGTGGCCTCGTCGACCGGCCCTTGCACCGCCGCCCACTTGTCCTCGTCGATCCAGAAGTCGGCCGATGCGGTATCGACGCCGAAGTACAGGCGCAAAACGCTCGACTTGGTCGACGGGCGCAGCAGTGCGGAGGCCACCGTCTCGCGGATGTTCTCGATCGGGAAGGTCTCGCCCAGCGCGGGCAGGGATTTCTGCCAGACCTTCTCGTTCTCGAACACCGTCTCGCGATCGGCCTCGTCGATCCGCGCCACGAAAGCGAACGCCGTATCGTCACGAGCCTCGCCCTTCGCGATCTGCTGATACATCTCCGAATAGGACGTACCGACGTGCTGCGAGGTGGCGGGCGTGTTCGTGCCCATCAGCATCAGCGCGTGGCCGGCGACCTTGTCGATGCCGCGCTTCCACGTCTGCAACACGTTCTCGTCGGTGAGCTCGTGAATCTCGTCGCCTGCGACATAGTTCGGGCGCGGGCCGGACAGGCTCTCGCCGCTGGCGATCGGCTGGAAGAACGAACCGCTGTCGGGATGCTCGATCTTCCAGGCGTTCTCCAACTCGCCGCGGATGACGACCTCACCGAGCCCCTCGAGGCTTTCACCCTCATCATGCTCGGGTATCGTTGCGCGGCACATGGCCGCGGCGTCACGGAACAGGACGTTGGCGGTCTTCTTGTCCTCGCCGATCGCGTAGCATTGGGCGCGCTGGATATCGCACCAGCCCATAATGTAGACGCCGATCGCGCCCATAAGCGGCGACTTGGCCTGCCCCTTGCCGGTTTCCAGCCAGCCCGATCGGAAACGCCAGCGGTCGGTCGCGGTGCGCCAGCCGAACAGCGATCCCATGACGAACGTGTGCCATTCGAGAGGGTAGAAGGGTTGCCCCGCCGAAGGGCCGTCGGTGACCTGAAAGACCGAGGGCAGGAAGTCGAGCGCGTGGCCCGCAGCGTCCGGCCTCCAGTATATGCCGCGCCGCTCGCCGTCCCGCATGTCGCGAAGGTGACGTTCTGCGGCATGGCGGACGAGCTCGCCCGCCGTGAACAGCTTGCCGTCGACCGCTGCCTTCGCCCAGGCTGTTGTCGGATCCGGATCGGCGAGGAAGCGGTTAGCCACGCTGTTTTAGAAACCGTGCCGAGCCCGTGGTGCGGGTCTGCTTCTTGACCACCTTCGCACCTGCGCCACGTTCCCGCGGCGAGATGCAAAGTTCCTTCTCCAAAGCCTGAGCTTGGCTCGCGGCGTTCGACATTGTCGTCCACCATGGATTGTACGTCGGGACCCCGGTCTTCTTGGCCTTGATGACCGGGCCAGATTTGATCACCTCCTTCGCGGACTGATCGAACGTGACGTATGCGACGACTAGGCGGATGACCGCGTGCGAGTTGGCAACCGCCAGTTTCTCGGCGCCGCGCATCTCGCTGATGATGCTCTTCCAGTAGGACGATGCGGCCTCGCGGTCCGCGGCCCGGCCGAAGATGCTGCGCCAGTTCGGCTCGGGCGGAACGCCGTCACCGCCAGCGATCTCGATGACGTCGGCCATGTGGTCTCCAGCGGCGGCACGGGCCGAAACCCTCCCCCCTCAAAAATTGGTCGCAGCGCGCATGCACCACGTGGTCGGTACGGGTCCCGACGGCCCTCAGACTTTTGACCCGGGGGGTGAGGTCATGGACTCAGGCGCCCCAACCGCTAGCCTCGGCCGATCGAATCAGGAGAGCTCAGTGATTGCAGAGATCAGCGCGGGCCTTGGCAGCCTGAAGGCGGCGAAGGACCTCATTCAGGCCATGAACGGTATGCAGACCGGCGCAGCCATCAATGACGTCAAGCTCACGCTGCAAGGGCATATGCTCGATGCCCAGCAGGGCTTGTTTGCGGCACAAGAGGCGCAGTCGACGAGCACCAGCCGCATACGCGATCTTGAACAGCAGATTGTGGCACTCAAAGACTGGTCGGCAGAGAAGCAGCGCTACCAGCTTCACGACGTTGGGCGCGGCGCCATGACCTACGTTCCTAAGTTGGGCATGGAGAACGGCGAGCCACCGCATTGGCTTTGCGTAAGGTGCTTTGGTCAAGGCCAAAAGTCCTTCATGCAGTTCAAAGGTCAAAGCGTGACAAAGACTGGTGGCAATGGCGATACGAGTACGTATGGCTGCGACGCATGCAAGGCGTCACTAGTTGTGTCGTATAGAACCAACCCAAAATCAGACCGCGAACGCTCGATCGAACTCGGGCGCGTCAACGCCGCAGGTTCCACGGATGCGCCAAGCTAGTCGGACGCCCTGAGCGATCCACACCACCAGCAGGCCGCGCCATTGCTCCCTTGTCAGCGAGCGTCTTGGCGTCCGAGCAGTCCTTGCAGAGCAACTGGTAGTTGGTGCGCTCGCCGGTGCCGCCACGCGACAGCGGGACGATGTGGTCGGCGATAGTGCCGAGCGTCTCGATGCCCTTGGCCTTGCACTCACCCTCGCAGGTGACGACGGTGGCGAGCAGGAGAGCCCGCATCTTGTCATGTGCCGTGCCATAGCCGCGCTGGTGACGGCTGATCTTCGACCAGCCCATCAGCGGCCGCGAACGGCTGCCCGCAGGTCGATCGCAGCCTGCTCCGCTTGGTCGATGAGGCGCTCGCTGCGAACCTGATGGCGCGACCCAGCGGCCATGTCCTCAGCGATGCGAAGGATGCGCATGCCGATGGCTTCGACGTTATCAGCGGTGGTGGGTTTGTAGGCTGTCGCCATCTCGTCCCCAATGTGTTTGTCTACAGACGAGGAAAAGCGCCATATGGCAGCGGAAGAAGTAACGAAGCAGCCAGCGGAAAGATCGAGGTTCCACCGCTTGACTGAACGTTAGTACGGCGCTCGCAAGAACTGCCTCAGCGACGGACGGGAGCGCTAGATCTGGGGCCGAATAGGGAGACGATCATGAACGTCCTTGCTTGGATCATCTGCGTTGCCGTCTGCATGGGGACTCTGGTTGTCTCATCGCGCAGCCGCGCCGGAGTTGTGCTCGCTAGCGCTGTCGCCTCGATCATCGGTGGGATGGCGCTCGTAACTCTACTGGGGTTGGTGTTGAAGGAGATGAATGTGCATTTGTCGCACGGCTCTCTGACGGCGCTGTTTCAATTGCTCATGAGCGTCGTGACGATTGCCCTGCTCAATATCATGAACCTTGCCGTCCGCGGCATGATCGCCGCACAGACCTCGTTTCACACCAAATACAACGCTTCGAATCTTCGGCGCTTCCCAGTCAACCTCGTGATAGACCACGCTCAACGGATACGGCTTGTCAGCGCAGCATTTTGGGGTGCCGGGTCCCTCGTCATGTTTTACGGCATCTGGTTCAAAATGACGGTCTGAGGACGTCACCTAGAGACATTGAACCTTCATAGCGCCGCACTTCCCACCCGAGCACATAGTGCTTCGATTAGGGGCAACGGGGAGGACACCTCTGCGCGCGTTGCGGCTGCTCAGGCAGCATCTGATACCTCGTGTACCGCATCTGTTCCGAGTAGCCAAGCCCCGATCTTCAGATTGATGCCGCGGCATGCGACCAAGACGAACTTGCCGTCGCCAGCCTCGACGACTTCGCCAAATAGGCCAGCACCGGGGCCTTCTTTAACGTGGACTGCCTCACCCACAGCAAAAGTCTTTCGCTGTCCTATTTTTGCCGCGCGCTTGCACTTGTCCTCAATGCGGCGTGCGCCTGCCACCTCGATGTCACTAATCAGCGGGATGTCTCCCAGGTAACGGAACATCGAGAACCCAGGATGCTCACCGAAGGGCAGGGCGGCCAACCTTGCCAGGTCATCACGCTGGTACGCCCGAGCGAAAACGAACGTGGGCATGATAGGCGCTTGATATTCGACTCTCTCTCGGGCGCGACCGCGACGACGCGTCAGTGTCTGCACCGGGCTCCAAACATCAAAGCCAGCGGCTTCGAGAGATGCGACCAGCGGCAGTGTGCGCAACGCTCCAGTTCGAAGGATGCACCAATCTTTGTCACGACCCATCGTTCAGATCCTCCGCTGAGTAGTGAATGCCATTGTTCTTCTTGCTCGGCTTACTGGCCAGTCGCGCAGCGAAGTGCGCTGGACGGGAACCAAATCCACGTCAGGACGATCTAAATAGATCGAAGTTAGGTTCTGCGACTGATTGTTCGTCCATTTCAGCAGGAGCGCCGAATGCCGACCGACCGCCGCTCTCAGCGAGCTTCTGGCCATCCGATCAACGGTTCCCCCGCCGAACGCGCGCGCTATTTCAACTTGCTTGCCCGTTGGGCACGAGATGAGGTCAACCTCTGGACTCCGGAAACCGGTGGCGACAAAACTATGAGCGGCAGCCGGGGATAGGCGGGGGGCCGAGACGTCTGCTGCCGATCGTTTAACGGTGATCGCCGAGGCCAAGTTTTTGAGATTGCAGGCAACGATTTCGTAAGCGGAGAGCCCTAGGTGGTAGGTATGTCCCCTCGCTTCACTATAACCACAACTCCCGCGCTCAATCTGGTGACGATCACCATTGGCGGGTTCTTCGCTCAGCCCGACATCGACGCGTTCGAAAATGCCCGAAACGTTGCCCATCGCGAGCTTCTGTGCGGCCCCAATCAGCACATCACCTTGGTCGATATGCGAGAGATGCTGATCCAGTCGCAGGAAGCGATTGCCGGGTTCCAGCGGGTCCTGAACAACCACGCTACCAAGTCCAAGCGCATCGCGATCGTCACGAGCAAAACGCTTGCGCGAATGCAGGTCGAGCGAGCCGCAGAACGGCGAGACGTGCAGTTCTTCAGCGGCGAGCCCGCGGAAGCTAGGGAGTGGTTGTTGGCTGGCTAACGGCTCCGCCCCCGGCATGTCAGCTTGTGCGTTGGACATGCCGGACCAAAGGAGATCTCGATGACCGAGCGCAACACACCCGAGCCCGTCGACAACGTCAGCATCAAGTCGGGCGATGCCGATCGAACCGCGGACGGTTTTGGCAAGGGCGAAGGCTACTCCGGCGACGAGTACGACAGCGCCGACCATGCAGCGGAACGCCATCTGCAGAACCGTGACAGTGCTCACAACGCTGGTGCGGATGAACCCGCCGACGGTCGCGACATCCCGCCGGAGGCTGGCAAGCGCGCCTACATCGACAACAAAACCGGCGAAGTGCACGGCAGCGGATCGAGTGCTGGCGGCGGCAACCCCGGCGAGGACATCGATCTCGACACGTCGCGGAGCGGTCCCGAGGAATGACCGGGGCAGGGGGCACGCGGCGATCACGCGTGCTCCTCCAGCTTGCGAGCATCGGCTGGCGGACCGGGTATGGCCATCCGCCGGTAACGCTCCGCGGTTGACCGACTGGCTTCCCTGGCTTCGTCTTGCGCCGCGACCTTCGTTCGCAACCGGGCCTCGATCCACGACACGGGCTCGGCTCGCCCGGCAGCACTGAGCAATGCTGCGTTCGTTGCCTCCTCGCCATGATTTTTGAACCATTTGGCAATGAGGCTGCGAGCCGTCTTGGCCGACAGCCCTGCAACCCCCAGCAGCGACACTCCAGCGTCGAACAAAGCCTTTTTCGGATCGATCGGCGACGGCACGGCGCCCGTTACGTCAGTAACGGAATCTTTCTTCTGTCCCTCTCCCTGTCCCTTGGGAGGCTCAAGGACTCCCAAAGCCGTCCCTGAAGGATCGCTTTGGGAATGCTGTTGGTCATTCTTCTGGGATCCCCACCGCTTGCTGTTCCCCTTCTTGGAGCGCTCGCGGTAGGATAATTTCTTAGCCCAGGCCTCGGTGGCTTTCTCGCAAACAACAGGGTGATACAGGCGGCCGTCGCTGCACTCGACGAAACCTCGCAGCGCAATCGGCTTCAACTTTTGCCATTTCGTGCCCGCGCCGGACAGGTGAGCGAGCACGCGATCGTCGGCTGGTAGGCTACCGGCCGGCACCTGCTGCCAAGCCTTGCACCACAGAGTCATGGCGGCCTTGAACTCATCGCCTGTCGACAAGGCGAACAGATCACTGTCGAGCAGGCGGACTGTGTCGACCGGCATGAATGCGAAGTCCCGGAGGTCGCAATCGGACGGCGTGAGAGGGGCGGGCAAATCAGCGTTCGGCATTGTTATGCACCTTCCCTGGAACTGTAGAAATCGCTGCCGCGGACGGCGGAATTGGCGCCGAAGAACCAGCCGATAGCCTTGCCGGAGGGGCCGCTGCGCCGCTTGGGGACGAGAAACTCGACCTTGTTGCGCACTGCTTCCATGTCCGTCCGCCACTCTTCGTGTTTCTTGTCGAAGGGGTCCGGCTCCTCCTTCTTGAGGTACTCCTCCTCGCGGTAGACGAAGAGGATCACGTCAGCGTCCTGCTCGATCTGTCCGCTGTCGCGCAGGTCAGACGGCATCGGCCGCTTGTCGGGACGCTTCTCGACGTCGCGGCTAAGCTGCGCCACCGCCATCACAACCAGTCCCTCGGACTTGGCGAACTGCTTGAGCCCGACGCTGACCTCGCTCGCATGCTCGTAAGGTGACATGCCCTTGCGGCTGTGAGCCATCAACTGGAGGTAATCGACGACGACCAGTTCGAGCTTCTCGCCCTTCGCTGCCAGCCTGCGCTTGTGGCTGCGCGCCTGGCGGATCAGCTTTGCGAGCGTCAGGCCCGAGGTTTCGTTGATCTCGAGCGGCAGTTCGTCGAACCGCTCTTTGGCAGCGATGACGGCGCCCATTTCGTGCGAGCGAACTGTGCCATCACGAACGTGTTCGTACGGTACGCCGCCGCGTGGCGAGAATGTCATGTCGGCGAGCATGCGGCGGGTGAGTTCGTCGGCGCTCATCTCGAGCGAGAAAATCAGGACGCCGTGCCCCATTCCGGCGGCGCCAATTGAGTATGACGTGACCAGCGAGGTCTTGCCCATGCCGGGACGGCCGCCGACAACGACTAGGTTCGACGGGCGCAACACGCCGATCGCGTCGTCGAGCGAGTTGATGGTCCCGCAACGGACGCCAATTATCGGTTTGCCGAAGCTGTTGATGACCACGTCGGCATACTGACCAACGGATCCCTGCGCGGTGACGACCTGCTCGGCCAACTCGGCGACTGCTTCGTCGGCGTTCGCAACCAGTTCCTCGCGCGTCACTGACAGGTCGCGCGCTGAGGCGACGACGTCTTTCAGGCCTGCGACCATCCGCCGCCGGCTCGATAGCATGGTGATCTGGTCGAAGTACGCCTTGGTCCGCGCCTTGGGTCCTGCATTGAGGTTGGCTGCGGCCAGCACCGAATATGCGCGCGGCCATTCCCCATCCTCGGCGAAGTGCGGCGCAAGTGTCACCACGTCGACCGCGCCGGGTGCCGATTGCTCGATCATCTTGCCGTAGATGCGACCGTACAGCGGGACCGAGAAGTCGGCCGGCCGGCAGCGATCGGCGACCTCGTCGATCAGCCGATTGTTGGCGAGTAGATCGCCAAGAAAGCCGATCTCGGCCTCGACGTTGTAAAGCGGGCTCGCCGTCTCGGCTGTCGCGAACTGCTCCTCGAACGCGCCGCTCATGCCCGGATACCCCGAAGCTGGTCGTTCCAGTCCTTGAAGCCCTCGGCCGGCCACATGATCCGGGTCGAGTAGCCTTGCTCAATCAGTTCTTCCTCGACCTTCTCGACTGCGGCGCGACCGGCGGCATCGTTCTGGCCTGCGATCACGATTGAAACGATGCGCCGCGGGTATTCGATGTACGGCATCATCGCCGTGCCGAGCGTCACCCAGACTTCGGCGCCGAGTTCCTGTGCCAACGAAAGTCCGTCTTCTGGGCCCTCTGTGACGATCAGCTCGTCGCCCACGCTGTCCGCGTCGGAGTTGATGCGCAGCGCGCCGCCCTTAATCCGACCCAAGCTGCGCTTCGGCTTCTCCATGCGCGCCTTCTGCTTCCCACCGTCGGCGAGGAAGATGCGCTGCAGGCCGATTAGCTGATCGTTCCCGTCGACCACCGCGCCGACCAGCGCGGGCAGGTCGGGACCGCGTTGGCCGGTGTCGTCGTCGTACCATGCTGGTGTCTTCGCGAACCTGATCGTGTGCGGGATCGGCATGATGATGCCGCGGCCGCGCAGATAGACTTCGGCGGGCGTGTCGGGGGCAGGGACCGCCTTGTCCCAAACCGACTGCGCGCGATCGATGGCGCGTTGCCGGTCGTCTTCGTCCTCCGCCGCCGCTTTCGCGCGCTGCGCCGGATCCACGCCGGGCAGGCTCGCGGCGCCCAGCCATTTCATCGCGTCGAGAAAGCCGATGTTCTCGGTCTTCATCACGTACTTCACGATGTCGCCGGACGCGTTACAGCCGAAGCAGTGATACGTACCCTTGGCATCGTTCAACTGCATCGAGGGCGTGCGTTCGTTGTGGAAGGCACACAGGGCGCGCTTCTCGTTCTTGCCAGCGCGGACGACCTTGCGGGTGCGGGCCACGACGTCGCTGATGTTGTAGCGCTGCTTGGCCTCGTCGACGGCCTGACGGAAGGCAGCGTCACGCTCGGCGCGTCCAGTGGAACGGCTCATCGTCCGCATCCCTTCTCGGTAGCGATCATCTCGAGCCAGATCGCGGTCAGCGCATGAACCCGACGGATCAGCGTCTCGTGCGGCAGCAGCTCGTGCGGTTCAGTCAGGTTGTCCGCCTCGATCGCGATAATCGCCGGAAGCAGGTTGGCGATTGTCAGTGCCGCCGCCTCGTCACCGGTGCAGACCGCACCCGCATCCGCCCAGCGTCCGCCCACCAGCGCCAGCAGCGGATCCGCGAACCGGCCGCCCCATTCGTGGCAACCCGCCAGGAACGTCGGCAGGTCGATCGGCGATGCGGTGTTGGCATACGCCGCCGCCCGATCTTCCGACTTGCCCAGCACGCGACCCATGTCGCCCCATGTTGCGCCGTCATCGGTCTTGATCGAGGTAATGACGGCGTTCTGCGTATCGACCGCGGCTGACGCGGAGAACGTACGACGGCGTCCGTGGATGTACGGTGCGTTCATGCGGCAATTGCCTCTGCATGGTGAAAGACAGGAAAGCGCGGCAACGGATCGACCTTACGGTCATCGCGATTGCCAATCTGATCGCGGCGGTGACGGACGCGATGCGCAACGCCGACCTCGGGAACGACGTCGTGCACGGGTTCCTCGATGAGCTGGATCATCTGAACTGGATGACGATCCACGGCACGCCGCGGCAGGTACTGAACGACATTATCGAAGTCGTTCGCGGGACGGTGCCGATCAATGATTGAGGGTGGGGTGACCGCAAGCATCTTGGGGAGCGCGATCACCCCTACATCCGTCGCGCCAGGCGGGGCGCGCAGAGCGGCTGCAATGGGAGATATCACGCAGCCACGCAGATGTTGTGAAGCTGATGCCGCCTGTTGCCGGTGGGCGCTAACGCAGATCGCTGCACACGACGATCGAGCGAGGCGATTACCGCTAGTCTGCCGAATTGATCCGGCAGGGCGGCGCTTGTGTACCCACAGCTTCCGCGTATCGTACCGTTGTTCAAACCAAAACGAAGGAGAAGCGCGATGGCGGAAGACGTTCGAGTATCGAACTGGCCCAAGACGGACAGCAAAGAGCGAGTCGCTTATGACCTTCTCATCACCATCGTTACGGGCGAGAACCGAGGAAAATCCAACCCCGACAATCGGAAGTACTATTTCGATCTCTATGACCAGTGCCTGCGCGCAGTCGGCGGCTACGCTAACGATCCCCCAAAATAGCCCAGATACGCCCGTATTATTTGGGAGAGTGGACGTCCGAGATCTGGCAGCCACGACGCGAGGAGCTGATCTGCTCGCCGAGTTCCTAATGGCAGGCCGGACGTTTACTGGGTACCGCGCGGGCTCTTCCGGCTCGCGATCGAGCGGCGACAGAGCGCTGCCCTCCGAAGGCAGAGTCCGTGTCATGCCAAGCCTACTTTTAGTTTTGGCTTTATGGCGATCCCATGAGGTCGATCGCGAGAACACGGAATAAGATCGCTTGCGGTGAGGTCCACTCCCGCGTTTCGAGCTGCGTTCAATACGGCCGCCTGTTGGCGCGCGGGAATAAGGCCACGGCGAACCCATCCCTGCACCGTCGTATGCGAGCGGTGGCCTAGCATTCGCGCAAGTGGCCGAATGCCGCCCAAGCGGCTAATAGCGATGTTCGACATTCTTAGATCTGTACGCTTGAAGCGTACTAAATGCAAGGCTCGTACGTTTTGATGGATACAGTTGGTAGTCAGCTCATGACATTGCGCGAGCGCAGCGGTCTCACGATGGGTGAGATTGCCGCTGCTGCCAGTTATCGGGGGCGATCGTCTGTCCAAAAGTTTTTCAACGCAGATTATGATCCGCCGTCGCTGGACATGATCGTCGCTGGGCGTCTCGCGCGCGCACTCGTCGGCCGAGGATCTCCTCCAATAGACGAGGATGAGATATTCGCCCTCACGGCATCAAAGAAGAACGACTTAGACCGCTATCAGTTTAAGTCAGTATCCGGATTGTTACGAGATATCCCTGTCTATCCAGCAACGTTTGCGATTCAAAAGCGATTTGGTGCTGAAGACGGACCGATAGCTCGTTTATACATGTTAGACTTAGATAATCCCGTTAAATACGCTTGGCATCCACCATGCTATCAAGGGCGCGCCGGTATCTACGCTTTAATGATATTCGGTCATCCCTTGCTTCCCCGATATAAGCCAGGGGATATCATCTTTATTGACTCCGCCGAACCAGTGCGCTTCGGTGATGATGTTTGCGCCCATATAGCGGAGTTCGACGCGGATATATTCGACTCTACTGATGACGAAGATCAACATGACTTTCCCAGATCGTCAGCCATGGTTATCTTCGGGACATTTGAGCGACAGGATGGAGACGATGTCTACATAAGGTCGTTTGACGGGCAGTCAGTAGCAAAGCTGTCTCTGTCTCGCGTCAAAGAAATGACTCGGCTTATCAGCATCTCGGATGCCTTAGTCCCCTAGTACGTCGCCGCATACATCTGTACGTTCGTAGATTGACATGTGTACGCCTTAAGCGTACACATAGTCATCACCTGAGCACCCTAGCGGTCGTCAGACGGTGATCGCAGGCCCGTACAGCACGCTCCCATAGGAAGCCTCTGCCGCACTCCTGCGTCCTCGTAGGAGAACGCACATGGCAACGCAGCTCAAACATACCGATTTCGCATACACTCCGGCGCCCACCCCGCGCCCGAACATCCGGGTCGCTTTCATCGCAGGCGAGGCAACGGCTGCGGTTCACGACGAGATGGCGAAGCTGCCGGCGGACGTTCGCGATGGCACGCTCGAGGATCTGGTTCGGAACCAGGGCGTCGCAGACCCGGCTGACGTAAAGCTAATTCAGGGCATGACCTGTTCGCTGATCGAGACAGCACGCGATCTGTTGTCCCCCGCGATGTATACGGCATTCCTGCGTTGGGGTGAGGCTGCGTCGCACGCGTGCGCGCTCTATACGACCGATGACGATGGAGATGCGCGCTGCGCTGCCACGTCCAAGGCATTGTCGCTGGTCAGCGATGTCGATGCCGAGAATGTGCACGATCTGCTGTTCGGGATGCTCCTGACCTGTATCGAAACGGTTGAGGCTCCTGCGTTCGGACCGTTCGATCGAAAGTATGGTGAGTTCGACGTCAATGGTGGCGAGCTGCTCGCCGGACTGAGCAGGGACCTGCGCAACTTTTCGCCGATACCGGACCTCGTGAACGAACTGAGCGCCAAGGCCTGGGAGGTGTCCAAGTCCCGGCTCGCCCTGTCGATCGAGATCGGTCACGCGGTTACCAGCGCGTTCAGCTTTGCGCGCGGCGAAGATTGTGTCGCGCGCGAGGAGGAGGTCACGTCGACTGGTCTCCCCGCTGGCTACGATCGCTACATGGGCGGCCCGCTGATCGCATGGCGGAAGGCTTACGCCAATTATGAGGGGGCCAGTCACGCACTGCATGCTTACGATCGCGACGTTTATACGCCCACGTTCGCTAACGCGGACGTCACGGACAAGGTCGCAGACCAGGTTCAAGAGCAGTTCGATACGTTGTTGACGGCAGAGCATGACGCGGTTCAGCGGCTTTATCGGATCCCGGCACCGAGTGCGTCGGAGCTGGCGATCAAGCTGAAGATCTTCGAAGGCGCCGAAGGTTGGGATCTGAAGTACGCACCCGACGTCATCCGCCGGATCACGATCGACGCGCGGCGCTTCGGTCGGCACGGCGCACACCTGCAGACGGACCAGCCGCTCCTTGCCGCTTTCGCGGCTAGGCGCCACGAGTTCGAGACCGCCGACAGAGGCCCGTGGACGACGGAACAGGAAGACGCTTACTTCGGCCGCGTCGACGCTGCCGAGATGGTTGTGCTCGATACCCGCGCCACTACGCTCGAGGGCGCGATCGCGAAGCTCCGCGTTGCATTCATGAACCAAGACGGCAGCGACTGGTCGGACCTCGCGATCTCAAACACCGCGGACCCCAAGTTCGTCGAAGGCCTGCGTATGTCCGGCATGTATGAACGCATGGCGTGGGGCGCGATCGAGGACCTTGCCCGCATCGCTGGCGTGAGCCTGGCGGAGCAGGGCGCATGATCGGCCTGCTGTCGCACGGCTGGCCGGAGACCGGCTACAGCCTCGAACAGATCGAGCAGCTCGGACCCGAGCACTCAGCGCCGGCCTCCTTCGGCAATTACGCGGTGCGAACCTTGAAGCTGAAGGGCGGCAAGTCGCTCGATCTCGGCGCAAACGACGTCGACCGCCTGCTGATGCGGCCGGTCCAGCTATTGCCCGCAGAGCCGGGTATCGGACTGTGCCACTGGTATCTCGAGGATGACGTTCCTGAACTCAGCACCACGCCTGTCGTCGCCTGGGCTTTGTGCGTCGATGGCGAAGTCCGTCCGGTAACCCCCGGCGGCGTCGATGGCGGAACGGGCACGGCGGACGGTGACTGCTTCGTACGGATGCCGGACGGAACGATACGTGGTGTGGGTACGATGTGCGACCCCAGTGGTTTTCCAAACGACGCGGAGCTGCTTGCTTACCTCGTCGAGCAGGAGGCTGCGCGTGCCGAACACCGTCGCGCGGCCGCCGCCCATGCAGCAAGCAGAGCGGAGGCAGTGGCATGAGCCAGTTCTTTCGTTCGATGGTGTCCGACTGGCGGCCGGTAAGCGAAAATACAGGCAATCGGACCGCTGGTGCAGACAGTCGGCCAGATGAAGTTTGCGATCGTCACGATGAAGAACGGCGAGGACATCCGGGTCGCGGACTACGAGCTCGAGGACCTGCTCCACCGACCAATCCAGATAATGCCCGCCGATCGCGGGACGAAGCTGGTCCACTATCTGTTGGATACGACACCTGAGCATTGGACGGTCCCGCTGTCAGGCTGGGCGCTTTGCATGGATGGCATCACGCGCCCGATGACCGCCGGCGGTGTCGTATGCGACAGCAGCGAGCACCCCTATGGCGTGTTCGTGCAGATGGCAGACGGAACTGTCACGCAGGTCGGGCCAAACGGTGACGAGCATGATGATGCCGACATGATGCTCCGCGTGCTGACCCAGCGTGCTCGCCACGATGCCGCAGCTACCACCGGTGGAGGCGACGAATGACCTGTGCATCCTGCCGGCACTGGGATCGCTATGCAGAGAGCGACATCTCGAAGAAGTTCGGCGATTGCCGGTACAACCCGCCGCGCATCAGCGAGACGCTGCTCGCGCGGATGCTTCCCGGCCTGAGCGTACCGCTGCCCGAATATGACGACATCGAGCGCGACCTCTACGTCGCCAGCGCCTTCCCGGTCACGCACCAAGAGAGCGAGTGCGGCAAGTGGGACGGGAGGGTTCCGACATGCTGAAGAACGGATCGGCTAACTTGTGTGCGTCGTGCCGTCACTGGCACCGCACAGGGCCGAAGCTGGCAAATGCGCAGCGCGATCCGTCGTGCGCTGCCGACGAAGGCACGTGTCAACGCCGGGCGCCAAGCGTCGTCCAGGGCAACTCACCGTTCCCGGTGTCCATGTTCCCTGTGACACACGAAAGTCGCGGTTGCGGAGAGTGGAGCGCGCGTATTGGCGCGGGTGGCGGACCGGATGACGGTGAACGGATAGGGCAGGGCGGGACGGCTGACGCGACCGTTACGCCATTCCGAAAGATCGCGGCATGACACCGCAGCGATCACGCCCAAAGGCTACGCTAAGTCAGCCCGATTTCTCGTTCCGGATGCGCCGAAGGTTGAGGTCTGCGATCAGCGCGACAAGTGCATGCCCGTCGAAGGTATGGGGTCGCACCCGGCGATCGGGCAACGAAACCGAGTATCCTCGCCTTGCCTCGATCGGTGTGCCTGCGACCTTCTCAATTACTCGGTACAGCGGCCCTTCGAAAAGGATTTCCCGATCCGCTTCCGTATTGCCCGTTCGATCCTTGATCCGAATGAGCGTTGCAAGCTCATTCCATGGAACGTCCATCGCCGCTTATCCCCGTTCTGTTCCTCCGCAGGTATTAGCGCGGGAACTGCAGATTGGAATAGATGCGGAGCAGTATGCCAACGCCAAAAATGCGTTTCTACTGAGGTCATTAGCGTGTCACGGGGCACAGACACCTGGTGTGCGCCCCGTGACACTGGATGCTCAGTCAGTCGGTCTCACTCGTGCCGCTGCCGTCGTCCGTCGACTTCCACTTGCCCTCGGCAACCTTGTCGTCGTCTCCTTCGATCGCCTGCTCGTAAGCAGCGCTTTCGTCTGCAATACCAGCCTCGGCACTCTTTTTGGCGGTATCCTTGAAGTCAGCTGCGCTCGGGTCGGTTTGCTTGCCGTCGGTCATGATCTGCTCCTCTGGTGGAACGGTTCGAACGCGCGGCGACCGCGGGCGGGTTCCGGCCAGTCTTCCTATCCCACGTCAACATTCGGGAGCATCCACTGATGGGCCTCGCACTGGAGCGGCTGCCGGACTGGCCTGTCGCGATGACCCGAGAGATGGCGCTCGCCTACACCGGCGTGGCCGATGCTCAGCTGCGCGAGTGGGAGCGCCGTGGCACTGTCCGCTTTTGCATGCGTGGCCCTCGTGGTGCTGCGATCGCTGCACGTTCGTCACTCGATGCTGCCGTGCAAAGCCTATTCGCCGCCGCCGCTGACGATGGCGCGATCGAGTTCGATTGATGGCGATCGCACGACTGCCGGCATACGTCCGGCCGATGAAACTCGCCGGCGACAAGACCGGCTACTATTTCGAGCTGCCGGCTTGGGCGCGGCCGACAAAGGATCAGAAGACCGGCAAGCTCACACCCGCCGTGCGTCATGGCCAGGCGTGCCCGGTGCTCTCGACAGCGCTCGGCACTGACTTGGCGCAGGTCCACGCTAAGGGCGCCGCGCTGAACGATGCGCTGCGCGAATGGCGGACCGGCGAGATGGGACAGGGACGTATCGCTGAAGGCAGCGTCGCTTGGCTGTTTCAGTGGTACCGGGAGCAGGAGCGCTTCACCAAGAACAAGGCGAAGACCCGCAAGGACTACAAGGCCCTCATGGACATGCTGGTGGCATTCGAACCGAAAGCCGGTCAGCCGCCGCTCGGTAAACGCATGGCATCCAAGGTCGACGCGACCGTCGCGGACAAGCTGTACCAGAAGCTGAAGGAGAAGGGTGACCGACAGGCGGCGTACGCCATGCAGGTCTGTCGGCTCGTCTGGACCTGGGCAGCACGTCATCACCGCGTGACCGGGGTGAAGGAGAACCCGTTCAAGGGCATGGGGCTGTCCAGCACGGCCGCTAAGGGCAATCGAGAGACCAGCAGGGCAGAGTACAACCTCTATCGAGAGACGGCGCGTAAGCTGGGCTTCCAGTCTATGGCGACCGCCGCGGCGCTGTGCTTCGAATGCTGCCAGCGCGTCTGGGATGCGTTCGGGTTCGAGGATCCAGACGGTAAGGAGCACCGCGGCATTGAGTGGGCGGGCTATCGGCCGGGTGAGGAGATCAGCCTCGTTCAGTCAAAGACCGGCAACCCGGTCACCTTGCCGCTCTCCATCACGGTGACGGGCGAGGACGGCAAACCGGAGACGGTGTCGCTCTACCCCGAACTGGAGGAGGAGCTCGCCCGATCGCGCAAGGTGGTCGCTACCGACGCCCAGGTGATCGTGCTCGAGGAGCGCAGCGGGCAAAAGTACCAGGAGCGGCGCATGTCGTCGGTCCATCGCAAGATCTGCGTGGAAGCTGGTCTACCGAAGAATATGACGTTCACCGGGTTTCGACACGGTGGGATCACGGAGATTGGCAACGCTGGTGAGGACGACGTGCGTGCGGTTTCGGGTCACAAGACGCTGGCTGTGACGCGCATCTACAACAAAGCCAATGCGGACAAGGCCAGGCGCATAGCGGCTGCGCGTCGGACCCATTTAAAAGAACTAGCCGACGTTTAATAGTTATCCAAGGCAACGTCCGCTGGGCGACGCGTACATGCGAGTCATTGCGATTCGACTCTCGAGGCCGTCTGACTAAGTTGGCGGCATGACAAGTCTGACTGTGTACATTGACGAATCGGGAGATCCGGGGGTCCGTGACGGCCTCCACTACCTCGAAATGCGTCATGAATGGATGACGTTGTCCGCGTGCGTTATACGGACGGACCGAAATCTTGAGCCGGTTGAATGGGTGCAATCCTTGCAAGCGGCTGCCTGTTCGACGCAGAGTACATCACTACACTATGCGCGCGTCCACCGGGACAAACGTGTTCCCTTGTGCCAAGGCGTGGCCTCGCTACCAATAAGAGCATTTTGCATTGCAACGCATAAAAGCAATATGCGATCACACGTAAATCCAGTCCTAGGAAAGATGCCCAAAGGCGACCAGTTCTATAATTGGTGCATGAGGCTTCTTTTAGAACGGGTGACGAGGTGGGCAGAGCAATGGCACCTCAAGGAGAAGATACCATTATCGCCTTTGAAGGTTATCTTCGCGAACCGAGGCGGGCATGATTACGACAAGATGTTCGGATATTTCGACAGATTGAGGGGCCAAATTCATGGCAAAGGCCCCACTCTGTCAGGAATGGGGCTTCGAGAGCCATTTTTGATCCGCGAGAACTGGACGGTAGAACCGGCCGAGAAAGTTGCGGGGTGCCAAATCGCAGACGCCATTGCGAGTGCAATCTATCAGGGTGCAAATGCATCCTCACCTAATTGGGATATGGCGCCGGCTCTCGCCTTGAAGAAAGTCTTGGCTAAGGACCGATCTGGCGTGATCGCGAACATGGGCGTTACAGTATGGCCGCTTACGCACCAAGCAGAGGTGCCGGAGCCCAGTAGACCACTATTCAATTCGTTCGGTTACAAAACGTAAATTGGCGGGCCCCGGCCTCCGTTAACCCAGTCGGCCGATAGGTCGTCACTTCTAGGACGGCCGTCCGCTTGGTCCCCTGTGCTACTTGGAACACAGAGTGAGAGGTTGTTCCGGCGTATCCCGCCGAAAGCACAATGCACCTAAGCGAAATCGGTTTCAACCACGAACGTGATAGGAAAAGTCTCGTGGCTCAACGGGACCCCAAAGCTTGTGTGAAGCAAGTCGCGCTTTGCCGCTCGTTTGAATGCATCACCCTGAGCAAACGGGTATCAGGATTAAGCCGGACGTCGAGCCAGCATTTGTCGGAAGACCGTGTCGGAACATGTCGGGAGAACAAAGCTCCGCCATCGTGAAAATCGTTTGTTTTCATGGTGGTGGATGGTGGACGCACTTGGGCTCGAACCAAGGACCCGCTGATTAAGAGTCAGCTGCTCTACCAACTGAGCTATGCGTCCATTCCGGGGCGGTTTTGAGTGGCGCCCTGGTGTGGCGCCCCGCTGCTGGAGGCGCGCTGTTAGCAGACTCATCGGGGGCCGCAACCCCCTTTTCGTCGATCCGAGTCCGTTTTCGTCGATCGCGCCGCTTTTTTGCGAATTATACCGGTTTTCGCCTCACCAGCCGACCGTCTTGCGGTTCTGGCGGTCGATCGACATCAGGATGCCGAGGCACAGCAGCACGGTCATCTGCGCCGAGCTGCCAAAGCTCACCAGCGGCAACGGGATGCCGACGACGGGGGCGAGGCCCATCACCATCATCAGGTTGATCGCGACGTAGAAGAAGATCGTCGTCGACAGCCCGGCGGCGGTCAGCCGGCCGAAGCGGGTCTGCGCGCGCTGGCCGACCTCGATTCCCCAGCGGATCACCAGCAGGAAGGCGAGGATCAGCAGGCAGCCGCCGACCAGGCCCCATTCCTCCGCCATCGTCGCGAAGACGAAGTCGGTATGCCCCTCGGGGAGGTAGTCGAGATGGCTCTGCGTGCCCTGGAGGAAGCCCTTGCCCCAGATCCCGCCCGAGCCGATCGCGATCTTCGACTGGCTGATGTGATAGCCAGTGCCGAGCGGGTCGCTCTCGGGATCGAGGAAGATCAGGATGCGGTTGCGCTGGTAATCGTGCAGCGCGAAGTTGATCGCGAGCGGGATCGCCACCGCGGCGGTGATCGCGCCGCCGACGAACAGGCGCAGCGGGATCCCCGCGAGGAACATCACCGTCGCGCCGCCCGCGCAGATCATCAGCGCGGTGCCGAGATCGGGCTGCTTCATGACGATCGCGGCGGGGACGCCGATCAGTAGCGCCGCGGGCCATACCGCGCTGAACCGTCGCGTCTCGCCGGGCGGAAGCATGTCGTAGAATTTCGCGCAGGCAAGCACGATCGCGGGCTTCATGAACTCGGACGGCTGCAGGCGGATGAAACCGAGGTCGAGCCAGCGTTGCGACCCGCCCGAGACCTTGCCGAGGATCTCGACCGCGACCAGCGATACGACGATCAGCGCATAGGTAGGCAGCGAGCCCGCCTTCCATGTCCGCTCGGGGACGTAGGACAAGGCGATCGCACCGGCGAGCAGGACGAAGAAGCGGATGCCCTGCGACAGCGCCCAGGGCTTGAGCGAGCCGCCGGCCGCGGAATACAGCACGACCTGGCCAAAACAGCCGATCGCGACCACCAGCAGCAGGACGCGCCACGGCAGCTTGGCGAGCGGTTCGGGGACGATACGGTTCATGGGCGGCGCTCGGCTAAGGTCATTGCTGGCGGTCCCGCGAGTCGTCTTCTGCAACGGTTGCGCCTGGTGCCGTCAGCGCTTCCTGCGTGGCGTTGGCCATGTCTGTGGCGTTCTCGACCGCAGGAGCGTCGCTGGGCACGACCGCGTCGGTCTTGGTGGCGATTGCCGCCGGGGGTGCGGATTGCGCCTTGCGGTACGTCTCCGCGGTCGCGGCCATGCGCGTGCGGATATCGCCGCCCCAGGTCGGTTCGACTTCGGCGAGCGATTTCAGCGCGCGCTCGCGATCGAGCATGTAGGTCATGATGTCGCGGCCGATCATCGGCGTGTCGAGATTGCGCACCGTGTGGCCGTTATGCTCGAGCACTACCGCCAGCGCATACCGCGGGTTATCGGCGGGTGCGAAGCCGATGAACAGCGCATGGTCGCGCATCTTGAACGGCAGCTGCCCGTTCTTGAGCACACCCGAGCGCCGCTCCGCCATCGTGATGCGGCGCACCTGCGCGGTGCCGGTCTTGCCCGCGATCGCGACCCCGGGGATCAGCAGTTTCGCCGCGCCGCCGGTACCGCCCTGGTTGATCACCCCGAACATCGCATCGCGGACGCGCGCGAGATGCTCGGAATCGATCGCTAGTGCAGGGGAGTCGCGGTGGATGTGGCTAGCGAGGATACTCGGCTGCAACGCACGCCCCGAGGCCAGCCGCGCCGCCATCACCGCGAGCTGCAACGGGTTGGCCAGCACATAGCCCTGGCCGATCGACGCGTTGAGCGAATCCGCCACGGTCCAGTCGTGCTTGTACTTCTTCAGCTTCCACGCCGGATCGGGGACCGTGCCATAACGCTGCGTCGAGAAGGGCAGGTCGAACTTCTGCCCCATGCCGAGCGTCCGCGCGATCGGCGCGATCGCGTTGTAGCCGACCCGCCGCGCCATCTCGTAGAAATAGATGTCGCAACTCTGCATGATCGCGTTCTTGAGATCGAGCGGACCGTGGCCGCTTTTCTTGTGGCAATGGAACACGCTGGTCCCGAGCCGCATCGCGCCCGAACAATTGACGCGCGTGCTCGGATCGACGCCGGCGTTCATCAGCGCAAGGCCGTTCATCGGCTTCACCGTCGAGCCCGGCGGATACAGCCCCTGCGTGACCTTGTTCATCAGCGGCACGTGATCGTCGTCGCTCAGCATCTGCCATTCGAGATGGCTGATCCCGTCCGAAAAGCTGTTGGGATCATAGGCCGGCATCGACACCATCGCGAGCATCTCGCCGGTGCGGGTATCGAGCACCACGACCGACCCGGAGTTGGTGCCGAGGCGACGTGCGGCATATTCCTGAAGCCCCACGTCGATCGTCAGCCGTGCGGTCTTGCCGGGGACGTCGGGCTTGGTCGCGAGTTCGGCGACCAGTTTGCCGCGCGCGGTGACCTCGACGCGCTTGGCGCCGGCGACGCCGCGCAATTCGGCCTCGAGCATCTTCTCGAGCCCGTCCTTGCCGAGCTTGAAGCCGGGGGTGACGAGCAGAGGGTCGTGCGTCTTCTTGTACTGTTCGGCATTGGGCACGCCGACATAGCCGGTCAGGTGCGCAACCGCAGCCCCTGCCGGATAGCTGCGTGCAAAGCCCCGCGTCGGCGCGACGCCGGGCAGTTCAGGCAGTCGGACGCTGACCGCGGCGAACCGCTCCCAGTCGAGATTCTCCGCGACCTGGACCGGCTGGAACCCGGCGGCGTGTTCGAGGTCGATCGCGATCCGCTCGACTTCCTCGGGCGGCAACTGGAGGATGCGGCCGAGCAGCGGCAGCACGCGCTCCTTGTCGCGCAGGCGGTCGGGGATGATGTCGACGCGAAAATCGGTGCGGTTGTTGGCGATCGGCACGCCGTGGCGATCGACGATCCAGCCGCGGCGCGGCGGCAACAGCGTCATGTTGACGCGGTTGCTCTCGGACATTTGCGTGTAGCGCTCGTTCTGCGCGATCGACAGCCACGCCATCCGGCCCGCGAGCAGCAGCCCGACGCCGCCTTGCGCCGCGCCCAGCATCCAGGCGCGCCGCGAGAAGCTGTATGCCTGCGACATCTCGGTAACGATCCGCGGGGTATTCCTCACTCGGCGCCCCGTTTGTTCTGGATCGCCGCGACGATGCGGGCCGCCAGTGGGAACATCAGGATCGTGACCGCGATCTGCGCGATCAGGATCGTGTCGACATGCGCGCCGACCGGCACCGCGATGAAACGGCCGACCAGAATGCACGCGGCGATCAGCCCGCCGGCGATCAGCCAGTCCTGCCAATAGTCGCGGAAGGCGAGCCGCTGTTCGATCATGTCGATCGCGACGAACGCGAGCGACCACATCAGCACGGCGCTGCCGAGTGGCTGGCCGCTGACGAGATCGTCGAAGAAGCCGAGCGGCGCGGCGGCCCAGGGCTTGAACGCGAACCGCGCGAGCAGCCGCCACGCAAGCAGCATGACGAACCCGAACGGCGGGAGCAGCGGGATCGTCGCGACCACCGGGATGATCGTGATCAGCGATCCCGCCATCACCGTTGCCCAAGGTATCGCACGCGACCGGCCCGCCGGGATCTTGGTCTCGAACGGCTTGTAGTCGACGCTGTCGACGACGCGAGCGCGACTCATTGCTGCGCCACCGGACGAGGCGGGGGCACCGGCATGAACATCCGCTCGACAAGTGCGAAATCGAGCGTGTCGGGATCGGCGAACGCGCGCGCCATAACCGAGTCCGACCCAGCCTTTGTCACGCGCGCGACGGGTACGCCGGGCGCGTAGATGCCACCGGTGCCGGTCGTCACGAACAGGTCGCCCGCGTTGAAGCGCACGTTGGTGGCGTTGACCGAGCGGATGTCGATCATCCCGTCGCCGCGCCCCGCCGCAATCGCCGGCATGCCGTCGCGGGTGCGGCGGACGGGTACGATGCTGTCGCCGTCGCTGAGCAACAGCACGCGCGCCGCGTTGGGCCCGGTCTCGACCACGCGACCGATCAGGCCGTCGGGGCCGCGAACGGGCATGCCGGGCAGCACACCGTTCCAGCGACCCGCATTGAGCAGCGCATAGCGCCGCCCGCTCGAAGCACTCGAACTCACCAGCCGCGCGGTCACCACCGGCGCGGTCGAGCGTTCGCGGATCGCGAGCAGGCTGCGCAACCGGCGATTGTCATACGCGATCGTCCGCGCGCGCATCAGCAGCGCCCGCGTCCGTTCGCGATCGGCCCGCAACGCGACGTTCTCCTGCTTCACGAAGAAGTAGTTGCCGATCGCATCGGGGATGCCCGAGATCGACGTGCCCACGGTGGCGAGCCCGGTCGAGACCGGCGTCGTCACCCCCGCGACCCCCATCCGCAGCGCGGAAAACGCGGGCGGATTGAACGTCGACGCGACGAGCAGCACCAGGCCCACCACCGCACCAGCGACGGCGAGCACATAGCCCATGAACACACCATATTGCCGACGCCGGGAAAACCCCGTGCGCCGGTCGCGGGCTGGCGCCATGCGCCTGTCCCCCTGTCTCGGGCGCCGCCAAAGCGCGAGGGCTGATCCCCCGCGACTCGGTGGCGCGATTTCGTGTCCGCGTGTCTTAAAGCAAAAGCAAACCCTTAGCCGCTCATCAGCACGCCGCGGAACAACGGATCCTCGAGCGCGCGACCGGTGCCGAGCGCGACGCAGGTCAGCGGGTCCTCGGCGACCGTCACCGGCAGGCCGGTCTCGTCGCGCAGCACTTCGTCCAGACCCTGGAGCAGCGCGCCGCCGCCGGTCAGCACGATGCCCTGGTCGACGATGTCCGCAGCCAGCTCGGGCGCGGTGTTCTCGAGCGCCACACGGACGCCCTCGACAATCGTCGCGACCGGCTCGCTCAGCGCCTCGGCGATCTGGCCCTGGTTGATCTGGATCTCCTTGGGCACGCCGTTGACGAGATCGCGGCCCTTGATCTGGATGATCATGCCGATGCCGTCGACCGGCGGCTTGGCGATGCCGACTTCCTTCTTGATCCGCTCCGCCGTCGCTTCGCCGATCAGGAGGTTATGGTTGCGGCGCACATAGGAAACGATCGCCTCGTCCATCTTGTCGCCGCCGACGCGCACCGAGGTCGTGTAGGCGAGACCGCGCAGCGACAACACCGCGACTTCGGTCGTGCCGCCGCCGATATCGACAACCATCGAACCGATCGGCTCGGTCACCGGCATGTCCGCGCCGATCGCTGCCGCCATCGGCTCCTCGATCAGCCAGACCTGCGACGCGCCCGCGTTCGACGCGGCATCGCGGATCGCGCGGCGCTCGACCTTAGTGGAGCCCGACGGCACGCAGATCACGATCTCGGGCCAGCGCGCGAACTTGCGGGGCCCATGTACCTTCTGGATGAAATACTTGATCATCTGCTCGGCGACGTCGATGTCCGCGATCACGCCGTCGCGCAAAGGCCGGATCGCCTCGATGTTGCCCGGCGTCTTGCCCATCATCATCTTGGCGTCGTCGCCGACCGCCTTGACGCGCTTGATGCCGTTGATCGTCTCGACCGCGACCACCGACGGCTCGTTCAGGACGATGCCGCGGCCACGGACGTAGACGACGGTGTTCGCGGTGCCGAGGTCGATCGCCATGTCGTGCGACATGAACTTGAAGAAACGCGAGTAGAAGGCCATTCAATCAGGGTCCCGTAATCCTTGGCCGCCGGACGGGCAGCCCATCGCACAAAAATCTCGCGTGGCCCGCCGGTGTTTAACTCACCGGGTGCTTGCGTTTGCGGGTCGCGGGATGCCGTCGCTTGGTCTAGACGCAAACCCATGTCAATACGGCGTCTCCCCGAGCATCTGGTCAATCGCATCGCCGCCGGTGAAGTGGTGGAAAGACCCGCCAGCGCGTTGAAGGAGTTAGTCGAAAACGCCATCGACGCAGGGGCAGGACGCATCGCGATTCTCCTCGTTGAGGGCGGCACGTCGCGGATCGAAGTCGCCGACGACGGCTGCGGCATGACCCCCGCCGACATGGCCTTGGCACTCGAACGCCACGCGACTTCCAAGCTGCCCGACGAGTTCATCGAATCGGTCGTGACGCTCGGCTTTCGCGGCGAGGCGTTGCCCTCGATCGCGAGCGTCGCAAGGCTGACGATCGAAAGCCGGATCCGCGGCGCCGAAGGCTGGGCACGCACCGTCGACAATGGCCGGGTCGAGCGCGAAGGCCCCGCCGCGCTCCCACCCGGCACCCGCGTCGTCGTCGAGGACCTGTTCGCGCGCGTCCCCGCCCGCCGCAAGTTCCTCCGCTCCCCCCGCGCCGAATACGCCGCCTGCCTTGACGTCGTTCGCCGGCTCGCGATGGCGCGCCCCGACATCGGCTTCACGCTGGAACATGACGGCCGCCGCGCGCTGTCGGTGATGCAGATCGAGGACCGGCCGGGCAGGGTGGCGACGCTCACCGACCGCGCGCTCGCCGACAATTCGGTCGCAATCGACCTCGAACGCCCTACGGACTCCGGGGTCCTCGTGCTAGGCGGCGTCGCGAGCCTGCCGACCTACAACCGCGGCATCGCCGACCACCAGTACCTCTTCGTCAACGGCCGCCCGGTAAAGGACCGCCTGCTGATGGGCGCGATCCGCGGCGCCTATGCCGAAATGCTCCCCCGCGATCGCCACGCGGTGGTGGCGCTGTTCCTCGACATCCCCACCGACCAGGTCGACGTCAACGTCCACCCCGCCAAGACCGAAGTCCGCTTCCGCGATCCCGCAATGGTAAGAGGCCTTATCGTCTCCGGCTTGCGCCGCGCCCTCGACGCCGCCGGCCACAGAAGCCAACGCGCCAGCGACTCCGCGCTCGCCATGTGGCAACCCGAAAACTCCTCTCCCCCCCGGGGAGAGGAAGGGGCCCGTCCGCAAAGCGGATGGGAAGGTGAGGGCACGCCCGAAAGGCTCCCGCTGGAAAATCGCCACTACGGCGCGGTCAACGATTCTCGCCCGACCTTCTTCGCCGCGCCCCCGCAGGCGCGTGCAGAACCCGCCTGGGCACCCCCACCCCAAACCACAGCCTTCCCGATGGGCGTAGCGCGCGGCCAGGTCGCAAAAACCTACATAGTAGCCGAAGCCGAAGACGGCCTCGTCCTGGTCGACCAGCACGCCGCCCACGAACGCCTCGTTCTCGAACGCATGCGCGCAGCCCTGATCGGCGGCACCATCGCGAGCCAAGCCCTGCTGATCCCCGAAGTTGTAGAACTCGACGAATCCGCCTGCGACCGCCTTGAATCCCGCGCCGAAGAACTCTCCGAATTCGGCCTGGACCTAGAACGCTTCGGCCCCCACGCCATGCTCGTCCGCGCAACCCCAGCCTTGCTCGGCCAAAGCGACCCCAAAGGCCTGGTAACCGACCTGGCCGACGAACTCGCCGCCTTCGACGAAGCCCTCTCCCTGAAGGAGCGTCTAGACGCAGTAGCCGGTACGATGGCCTGCCACGGCTCCGTCCGCGCCGGCCGCATATTGTCGGTCCCCGAAATGAACGCGCTCCTCCGCGAAATGGAAGTCACCCCGCACTCGGGCCAATGTAACCACGGTCGCCCAACCTGGGTAAAGCTCGCGCATTCGGATATCGAGAAGCTTTTTGGGCGCAAGTGAACGGCTTACGAATTTTGCTCTATGGTCATAGTAAAGGTCCCGGAACCGCCGGGGAACGACCGCTTCCGCCCACTTTCGGACGTTCTGCCTACCGACGAGGTTTCCCAACAACAGAGTTAGGCATCCACCTCAGCGGGATCGTAACGGAAAAGGATTGCCGTCAGCATTCGTCGAAGACTGCGCCAATACGGTCGGCGAGCGACCGTTGCTTCACGATCTAAAAGTGCGTCGAACCATTCCGATCTAGGTCCGAAAAGATAGGCGTTTCGGGCGGTCGCGGAGACGAAAACGCCTTTTGACCACGCGTTCGAATAATAGACGAATCCGTCACCTGCACGGTCAAACGCAGTACTGCCGATGTGCGGATATCGGTCAAACATTGCCTGACCCTACACGGAGGGACGGCAGCTAACCAGCCGTTCGCTCCCCAAAGCGGACGGTCTGCATCCCTTCCCATTCCGAACGTTCACCGTCAGCACGTGCGGTTGCAATTGTGGCCTTAACTTGGGTGAAACTTGCGCGGCCACATCGGAATGCTGTCCGGCCGTAAACGCCCGGCGCGCGCAAGATACTCAAGGTAGATTCGGCGAACAAATGCGGGCTTTCGCTCCTACCGTTGCGCCGACGGAACAACCTGTTCTTCCGGGTGTTTTCCGGACAGTAACAGGGAGAGTATAATGTCAGATTACCGCACCACCGATACCGTCGTCGTGAAACGCCGCGGCCCGGGTACCACGATCGCCATCGTCTTGCTCGTCATCGTCGTGATCGTCGGCCTGCTGTTCGCCACCGGCTTCTGGAGCGCGAACGTCACCAAGAGTGGCGCGCTTCCCGAGGTCTCGGTCAAGGGCGGGGCATTGCCCAAGGTCGACATGGACTCGAAGGAAGTCGTCGTTGGAACGTCGAAGACCAAGGTCGAAGTCCCGAAGGTCAAGACCGAGACGGAAACCGTCGACGTTCCGACGATCGGCGTGAAGGACAATGGCGAGAAGTAAATCGCGCCTCGCGTAATGGAAAAGGCCTCTGCCGGTTGGCGGAGGCCTTTTTCGTAAATGCGTCAATTCGATCGCTATAGCGTGGCGCCGCTCTACTTCCCGTGGTGAATGGCGGGTGAGGGCATGGCGCTTTTTTCTTAATGGGGGCACAGCGTCGCAAATGGACGCACTCTCTCTATTCGGCCTAGCCGCGGTATCGTTCACCCTGCTATGCTACGCCAAGGAAGCCGGTTCGCACTGGTGGACGCTCGGCTTCGCATTCGGCTGCGTGCTCGGGTCGATCTACGGTTTCCTCCAGGGTGCGTGGCCGTTCGGGGTGGTCGAGCTGATCTGGACGGTCGTCTCGTTCCGCCGCTGGCTCAAGATGCGCCAAGCCGTGCCGCCTGCCGCGGAACCGCTCGCTTGACACTGCGTTAGCGCGCGCCTATTCGAACTCTCCCCGACACGACGGTTCCGGCGGCGCTTGTTTGCGTTCGTCGCTATCGTGCGTTTCGGTTCATCGCTAAGAGATGGGGTCTGTGCAGCCATGCCGGACCTCGTGGAGCAGGAGAACCAAGTTCATGGCACGTATCGCGGGTGTTAATATCCCGACCAACAAGCGCGTGGTGATCGCGCTGACCTATATTCACGGCATCGGTTCGACCAAGGCCAAGGAAATCGTCGCGAAGCTCGGCATCGCCGATACCGCACGCGTCCAGGACCTGACCGACCAGGAAGTCCTGCACATCCGCGAGACGATCGACGCCGATCACACCGTCGAGGGCGATCTGCGCCGCCAGACCTCGATGAACATCAAGCGCCTGATGGATCTCGCCTGCTATCGCGGCCTGCGTCATCGCAAGGGCCTCCCGGTCCGCGGCCAGCGCACGCATACCAATGCGCGCACCCGCAAGGGCAAGGCCAAGCCGATCGCCGGCAAGAAGAAGTAATCCACTTTTTCAATGGATTACTCCGCCGGCGCTGGTCCCAACGGGCCGCCCGGCGTCACGCAGATACAGGTCAGGAAATACACCATGGCACGCGAACCTCAGCGCATTAAGCGGCGCGAGCGCAAGAACATCACCTCTGGCGTCGCTCACGTGAATGCCAGCTTCAACAACACCATGATCACGATCACCGATGCCCAGGGCAACGCGATCTCGTGGTCGTCGGCCGGCGCAATGGGCTTCAAGGGCTCGCGCAAGTCGACTCCGTACGCGGCCCAGGTCGCAGCGGAAGATGCCGGCAAGAAGGCCGCCGAGCACGGCGTCCGCACGATCGAAGTCGAGGTCAAGGGCCCCGGCTCGGGTCGCGAATCGGCACTGCGCGCGCTTCAGGCAGTCGGTTTCCAGATCACGTCGATCCGCGACGTGACCTCGATCCCGCACAACGGCGTGCGCCCTTCGAAGCGTCGTCGCGTCTGATTTCTCCGACGTTGTCCGCGCGCGGTCGTCCCTGATCAGGTCGAACGTGCGTCGCGGATGCATTTTAATGGCCGGCGGAAGTCCTTTCCGTCGGCCCCCAAATTAGGGGAAGCATGTGTCTGTCAACGCAAAGAACTGGCAGGAACTCAAGAAGCCCAGCGGCCTGGAGAAAAAGGCCGGTGGCGACACCAAGCGCAAGGCGACCTTCATCGCCGAGCCGCTCGAGCGTGGCTTCGGCCTGACGCTCGGCAACGCGCTGCGTCGCGTGTTGCTCTCGTCGCTGCAGGGCGCGGCCGTCACCTCGATCAAGATCGAGAACGTGCTACATGAGTTCTCGTCTCTGGCCGGCGTCCGCGAGGACGTGACCGACATCGTCCTCAACGTGAAGCAGATCGCGATCCGCATGCAGGGCGAGGGGCCGAAGCGCCTCCAGCTCTCGGCAACGGGTCCGGGTGAAGTCAAGGCCGGCGACATCGCTGTCTCGGGCGACATCGAGATCATGAACAAGGATCTCGTGATCTGCCACCTCGATGAGGGTGCGACGCTCAACATGGAGCTGACCGCCGACATCGGTAAGGGTTATGTGCCCGCGACCGCAAACCGTCCGGCCGACGCGCCGATCGGTCTGATCCCGGTCGATGCACTGTATTCGCCGGTACGTCAGGTGTCGTACAAGGTCGACCCGACCCGCGTCGGTCAGGACCTGGATTACGACAAGCTGACGCTGACGATCGAAACCGACGGCACGATTACCCCGGAAGACGCAGTCGGCTATGCCGGTCGCATCCTCCAGGACCAGCTCGCGCTGTTCGTCCACTTCGACGATTCGTCGGTGACGCGTTCGTCGGCCCCGATCGGCCAGGCAGCACCCGCTGCCGGTGGTGCGGAGCCAGCAGGCGACACCCAGCAGATCAACCGTTACCTTCTCAAGAAGGTCGACGAGCTGGAACTGTCGGTGCGTTCGGCCAACTGCCTCAAGAACGACAACATCATCTACATCGGCGATCTGGTCGGCAAGACCGAAGCCGAGATGCTGCGTACGCCTAACTTCGGCCGCAAGTCCTTGAACGAGATCAAGGAAGTGCTGTCGTCGATGGGTCTTCGCCTGGGTATGGAAATCCCCGGCTGGCCACCTGAGAACATCGAAGAGATGGCCAAGAAGCTTGAGCAGGAAATAATGGGGTAAGTGGTTCGGGGCCGAGTAAGATCGGTCCCGACCTCTTGTTCACCCGCGAAGGCGGGTGCCCAGACTGGATCCCCGCCTTCGCGGGGAGACAATTGAGGGAAAGGCTGAGGGAGCGTCGTTGGCGTAACCTTAGTGTGACCTTTGGACTACGGCGATTGGCGGTGGCCGCAACACTGCCTGCTCCCGGGTACCTCACACGGCCCCTGAACGAACGAAAAGGTATTAAACATGCGCCATCGCGTAGGCGGCCGTAAGCTTCAGCGGACCTCGGCCCACCGTCTTGCTCTCTTCCGCAACATGAGCGCCGCGCTCATCAAGCACGAGCAGATCACCACCACCATCGCCAAGGCGAAGGAACTGCGTCCTTACGTCGAGAAGCTGATCACGCTCGCGAAGAAGGGTGGCCTGTCCAACCGTCGTCTCGCGCACGGCAAGCTGCTCGACGATGCGCAGCTGATCAAGTTGTTCGACACGCTCGCGACCCGTTATGCGGATCGCAACGGCGGCTACACCCGCGTCATCAAGGCCGGTATCCGCATGTCGGACGCCTCGCCGATGGCCGTCATCGAGTTCGTCGACCGCGACGTCTCGGCAAAGGGCCAGGATTCGGGTCCGGTGATGTCGGACGAGGATTACAACGAAGCGGCATAATCCCCGCCTAGTAGTATTCGAATTGCAGGCCGCGTTTCCCATCCGGGGAGCGCGGCCTCTTTCGTTACGGGGCTCATCCGGCTATGCGCCCGACATGGAGCACCCAGACAGCATTCTCATCGTCGATTTCGGCAGCCAGGTAACCCAGCTGATCGCCCGCCGCGTGCGCGAGGCTGGCGTCTACAGCGAGATCGCACCCTTCCAGTCCGCCGAGGCCGCGTTCGATCGGATGCAGCCCAAGGGCATCATCCTCTCCGGCGGCCCCGCATCGGTCACCACCGAGAACTCCCCGCGCGTCCCGCAGCGCTTCTTCGAGGCCGGCATCCCGATCCTCGGCATCTGCTACGGCCAGCAGGTCATGTCCGCACAGCTCGGCGGCAACGTGATCGTCTCGGGCGACGGCGGCGAGTTCGGCAGCGCCTTCATCGAGGTCAAGTCCAACTGCGCGCTGTTCGACGGCCTCTGGGCGGAGGGCGAGCGCCACCAGGTATGGATGAGCCACGGCGACAAGGTCGACGCGATCCCGCCCGGCTTCACCCCCGTCGCCACCTCGACCGGCGCGCCCTACGCGATCGTCGCGGACGAGGCGCGACGCTTCTACGGCGTGCAGTTCCACCCCGAGGTCGTCCACACCCCCGATGGCGGCAAGCTGATCGCCAACTTCGCGCGCCATGTCTGCGGGCTGAGCGGCGACTGGACGATGGCCGAATTCCGCGAGACCAAGATCGCCGAGATCCGCGCACAGGTGGGCAAGGGCCGCGTCATCTGCGGCCTGTCAGGCGGCGTCGACTCGGCGGTCGCGGCGGTGCTGATCCACGAGGCGATCGGCGAGCAGCTCACCTGCGTCTATGTCGATCACGGCCTGATGCGCGCGGGCGAGAGCGAGCAGGTCGTCAGCCTGTTCCGCGGTGCCTACAACATCCCGCTGATCCACGTGAACGTCGAGGAGCTGTTCCTCAGCGGCCTCGCCGGGATCACCGATCCCGAGCTGAAGCGCAAGTTCATCGGCAAGACCTTCATCGACGTGTTCGATACCGAGGCGAAGAAGCTCGGCGGCGCGCAGTTCCTCGCGCAGGGTACGCTGTACCCGGACGTGATCGAGAGCGTCAGCTTCACCGGCGGGCCGTCGGTGACTATCAAGAGCCACCACAATGTCGGCGGCCTGCCCGAGCGCATGAACATGAAGCTCGTCGAGCCGTTGCGCGAGCTGTTCAAGGACGAGGTCCGCGTGCTGGGGCGCGAACTCGGGCTGCCCGAGATCTTCGTCGGCCGTCACCCGTTCCCCGGACCCGGCCTCGCGATCCGCATCCCCGGCGAAGTCACCAAGGAACGCTGCGACATTCTGCGGAAAGCGGATGCGATCTATCTCGAGGAGATCCGCGCGACGGGGCTCTACGACACGATCTGGCAGGCGTTCGCGGTACTGCTCCCGGTCCGCAGCGTCGGCGTGATGGGCGACGGCCGCACCTACGACAACGTGCTGGCGTTGCGCGCGGTAACTTCCACCGACGGCATGACCGCACAGGCGTTCCAGTTCCCCGGCGACTTCCTGCCGCGCGTCGCGACCCGCATCATCAACGAGGTCAAGGGCATCAATCGCGTGACCTACGACTACACCTCGAAGCCACCCGGCACGATCGAGTGGGAATAAGTCGAAGCATGTAATCCTCCCCCGCAAGGGGGAGGTGGCTGGCACTTGCCAGACGGAGGGGGAGGATAAGATGCAGAGGTTACCGCTGACCGCCCCCTCCGTCAGGCTACGCCTGTCACCTCCCCCTTGCGGGGGAGGATCGCTAAGCTCTCGCGCACGGTCGGTGATCGGCGCACTGGCGATCGCCACCAGCGCACCGCTGCTACTCGGTGCGGCGGACCCGCCTGCCTGGACGCGCGCCCAAGCCCCGTTCCCGATCGCCGGCCCGATCACCTATGTCGGCAGCGAAGGTATCGCCGCCTACCTCATCAAGACCAGGGCCGGCGCGATCCTGATCGACGGCACGCTCGCCGAGAATGCGGGCATGATCGAACGCAACGTTGCCGCCGCTGGAGTACGCCCGCGCGACGTAAAGCTGATCCTGGTCACGCACGCGCACTTCGATCATGCTGCGGGTGTCGCTGCGCTTAAGCGCGCAACCGGCGCTCGCGTGGTCGCCGGCGCTCGCGATGTCCGCGCGCTCGAAACCGGCGTACCGCCCGGCGAGACCAACTACGGCGTCATCCGCTTCCCGCCCGTCCACGTCGATCGTGGCGTCCGCGATGGGGACACGGTCACGCTCGGCACCACCACGCTGACCGCACGCGCCACGCCAGGGCACACGCTCGGCTGCACGACCTGGACGATGCAGATCCCGGCCAAGCCGCGCCCGCTCGACGTCGTGTTCCCGTGCAGCGTCAGCGTCGCGGGCAACCACCTGATCGGCAACCATGCCTATCCCGGCATCGTCGCCGACTACCGCCGCAGCATCGCCATGCTCGGCACGCTGCACGCCGACATCGTCCTCCCGTCGCACCCCGAACTCGCCGACGTCAAACCCAAGGGCAAACGTCGCCAAGCAGGCGACAGGACCGCGTTCGTCGATCCGACGTTGCTCCCGAAGATCGTCGCGAAGGCCAAGGTTGCGTTCGATGCCGACCTCGCCAAGCAGGCGCGCTGAGCGACGATGCTGGTCCTGTGCGGCATCGCGGTGATCGTCGCGGGCTTCCTGCTCCGGTTCAACCCGCTGCTCGTCGTCGCCGTCTCCGCGCTCGTCACCGGTCTTGCCGCCGGCATCGCGCCGCTCGCGATCCTCGCCGCGTTCGGGAAGGCATTCAACGAGAACCGCTACGTCACCGTGATCTACATCGTCCTCCCAGTGATCGGGATGCTCGAACGACACGGATTGCAGGAACGCGCCCGGCTCGCGATCGGCAAGCTCAAGGGCGCGACCGTGGGGCGTTTTCTCACCGGCTACCTCCTGTTCCGCCAGCTCACCGCAGCGCTAGGCCTGACCTCGATCGCCGGCCCCGCACAAAGCGTCCGCCCGCTGGTCGCACCGATGGCCGAAGCCGCCGCCGAAGCGCAGGGCGTCACGCCCGGCGGCGACCGCATCCCCGCGATGGCCGCGGCAACCGACAATATCGGGCTCTTCTTTGGCGAGGACATCTTCATCGCGATCGGTTCGATCCTGCTGATGAAGGGCGTCCTCGAAGGATACGGCATCGTCATCCAGCCGCTCCACCTCTCTATGTGGGCGATCCCGACCGCGATCGCCGCATTCCTGATCCACGGCTTCCGCCTGTGGCTGCTCGACCGTCGACTGGCGCGCGCGCGATGATCGGCACCGGCTTCATCTACGGCGTTGCCGGCCTAATGTTCGCAGCGTTCGCAGTCCTGAGCGCAACCGATCGCACCAACCCGAAGCGCTTCGGCAATGCCGCGTTCTACGCAGTGCTGGCGATCAGCTTCCTGCTGGGTGGGAAGCTCGGCGACGTCGGCAACGGCGTTCTCGTCCTGGCCCTGGTCGCGATCGCCGGCTCGGGCGCGATGGGGAGGGGCGGGCGTGCTACGACTACGCTCGACGAACGGCGTGCCGAAGCCACCCGGCACGGCAACCGGATATTCCTCCCCGCACTGATCATCCCGGCCGCAGCACTCGGTGGAACGGTCCTGTTCCGCACAGTCCCGAGCCTCGTCGACCCCAAGCAAGCGACGCTCGTCGCGCTGACCTGCGGCGTCCTGATCGCACTGGTCGCGATGCACCTGTGGTTCCGCCCCCGCATCGCCACACCACTCGCGGAAGGCGTCAGGTTGATGGACGCGATCGGCTGGGCCGCCGTGCTCCCGCAGATGCTCGCGAGTCTCGGCGCAGTGTTCGCACTCGCCGGCGTCGGCGACGTCGTCGGCGGTCTGGCCGGCCACGCGATCCCCGAGGGCAGCCTGATCGGTGCAGTGCTCGCCTACACGCTCGGCATGGCGCTGTTCACGATGGTCATGGGCAACGCGTTCGCGGCGTTCCCGGTGATGGCCGCAGCGATCGGCATCCCACTGCTCGTGCGCCATTACGGTGGCGACCCCGCGGTGGTCGCGGCGATCGGCATGCTCAGCGGGTTCTGCGGCACGCTGATGACGCCGATGGCGGCGAACTTCAATCTCGTCCCCGCCGCCTTGCTCGATCTCAAGGACAAGAACGCGGTCATCCGCGCGCAGATACCGACCGCGCTGCCATTGCTCGCGGTCAATATCGGCTTGCTCTACTGGCTGGGCTTCCGCTGACCTGACGTCCGAATCTTCGTTCCGAGCATGACCAGCTTGCCATCGATGCCGAACCAGTGCGGCGTCCCCGCCGGGATCAGGAACACGTCACCGACCGCAAGCTTCCGCGTCGTGCCACCCTCGATCCGATCACCTTCGACCAGCCCCGGAAAGCGCAGCTTCGGCGCGACCAGCGTACCACCCGAGACGAGCGTCCCCGATCCCGCCATCACGGTCGCATATTCGGCCTCGTCGGGATGCACCGCGGGCTTGCCCGGCGCCTTCCAATATTCGAGCGCGGCGCTCGTCCCGTCCGCCTGCACCAGCGGCGCCATGGCGAACCCCTGGCCCGGCTTCATCGCCTTCTCCAACGCAACGATCCGCGCGCGAACGTCGGCAGATGCAGCGAAGCTCGTCGGATCGCCTGCAGTCTGTGCGGGCAGGGAGGAGGTCGCGCCAATAGCCAGCACGACCGCAAGCAACGGCCGCATCACAGCTTCACCGTCCGGCCTTCGCGCACCGATCGATAGATCGCCTCGACGATCCGCATGTCGCGCAAACCCTCTTCGCCCGAGACGATCGGTTCGCGCCCGTCGAGGATGCATTCGGCCAGATGATCGAGCTGCCCCGCGAACTGCGTCTTGCCAGGGCCGGGCGGGGGACTGGTAATCGCGGTCTCGCGTCCGTCGCGGCCGGTCCACATCTTGTTGCCGTCGTAGCGCGTCGCCGGTTCCAGCTCGATGCGGCCCTTGTCGCCCATCAGCAGGATATGGTTCTGGTTGGCGCTGTACATCGACTGGCATCCGGCGATCGCGCCCGACGGGAATTCGAGCGTCCATTCGATCATGTCCTCGACCTCGCGGAAGCGCGGATCGCGGCGGTCGGTGGATTCGCGCGCGGTGACCGCGATCGGCTCTTCGCCGGTCATGTAGCGCGCGGCCTGCAGGCTGTAGATGCCCATGTCCATCAGCGACCCGCCACCGGACAAGGCGCGCTTCAACCGCCATTTGTTCGGATCGCCCTGGACGAAACCATGCTCCGAACGGACGTAGCGGATCTTGCCCGCCGCACCGGACTTGGCGAGCCGCATCGCCTCCAGGTTGAACGGTTCGAAGTGGCAGCGATAGCCGATCATCAGCTTCTTGCCGGCGGTCTTGCACGCCCGGATCATCGCCTCGCATTCGGCGACCGAGACCGCCATCGGCTTCTCGCACATGACGTGCTTGCCGGCCTTCGCCGCGCGGATGGTGTATTCGGCATGCATCGAATTGGGCAGGCAGACATAGACGATGTCGACGTCGGGATTGTCGCGGATGCGATCGAAGTCGGCGTAGGTATAGATCGACCGCTCGGGCACGCCGTATTTGGCCGCAGTCGCGAGCGCCTTGGCCCGGTCGCCGCTGACCAGCGCAGTCACGCGCGAATGCTCGCAATTGACGAACTGCGGCATGATCGTCTGCAACCCGTAATAGCCGAGTCCGACGATAGCATAGCCGAGCTTCCGGTCGGGCGCCGCACGCGCCATGCCGCTCGATGTGGCGGCCAGTGTTGCCGCGGCGACCAGGAGATCACGCCTGCCGAATTCCATCAGGGTTCCTTTCGAGAAACTGGAAGCATCTTTGCCAATCCGCGTGGAATGAGCCAGCCGCCATCGGCGAGCCAATCCGCCAGTCGATCGGGCCAGTGCTGGATCGAGATGCGCTCCGACCGCGTGCCGAGATTGAACGCGTGATCGGTGTCCGCGTAAAGGTGCAACTCCGCCGAAACGCCCGCCGAGCGAAGCTGCGAATACAGCGCCATCGCCGATGTCGCGCAGCACTGGTCGAGCGACCCCGCGACAAGGAACGCGGGCGGCGCGTTTGCGACGGCCTTGGCCGGCGTGCCAAGCGGCCCCGGATAGACGAGCACCTGGAAGTCCGGCCGCGCACTCACCCGGTCGATCGAGTCCGTCGGTGTCTGTGCGGGCGCGGGGTTGTCGGCGACGAGCGACACGAGTTCGCCGCCTGCGGAAAAGCCCATCACGCCGATCCGGGCAGGATCGATCGCGTAGTCGCTCGCATGCGCGCGGACCCATCGGACCGCACGCCGCAGATCGGCTGCCGCGTCGCGCTCGATATCGTACGATGAGCCGGGATCGCGCGCGAGGCGGTATTTTAGGACGAACGTCGTGACGCCGTAGCGGTTGAGCGCCTTCGCGGGCACTTCGCCCTCGTTGATCCACACCAGCATCCGGTGACCGCCACCGGGCGCCACGATCACCGCCGCACCGTTGGCATGGCTCGGGGCGGGGCGGTGGATCGTCAGCGTCGGGTTGTGGACGTTGCTGACATAGCTGTCCTTCACCGTCTCGGCTTCGGTCCGCCGCGCTTCCGATCCGGGCGCGCCGTTCGGCCAGAGCGCCACGACGGGGGCCTGCTGTGCAGCGGCGGGCGCTGCAACCAGCATGAGGGCGAAAGCAACGCGTAGCGACATCAACGATCCTCGACCGCACTCCTGCGCGAGTACTGCCGCCGAGTGTCGGCCTTGCCGGTCGGTTTGGCTATTACGACCTTCGTCGTGCCTCTTCGGGTATCTTGGTCGCGCCGGATATCTCGCGTTCGATCCACGCGAGCGCTTCGGCGCAGAGCCGATCGGGCGCGTCCTCCGCATCGAGCGTGACGGCGCGCTCGTCGGGACCCAGTTCTTCCAGGGTATCGAGCTGACTCGCGAGCAGGCTGGCCGGCATGTAATGGTCCGCACGGTGGACCAGCCGCCGGGCGAGCTCGCCGCTGTCCTTCGTATCGAGGAACACGAACAGCAACGGCATGGCGACGGCGTCCGCCAGTCGATCGCGATAGGCGCGCTTCAACGCCGAACACGCCGCGACCGCAGTACCATCCGTCCGGGCCGCATATTGCAATCCGGCTGCGATCCGGTCGAGCCAAGGCCAGCGATCCTGATCGTCGAGCGGCTGACCCGACCGCATCTTCGCGACGCTGTCGGAACTATGGAAGGCATCGCCTTCGAGGAATTCGCAGCGCAGACGGCGCGCAAGTTCGGCACCCAGCGTGGACTTGCCGCTGCCGCTGACGCCCATGACGATGATGGCATAGGGTAGCGCGTCGGCCGGATTGGGGATCGTTTCGGAGGAAGGAGGCACTGGCTCTCCATAAGCTGCGCGCGGTCGGTTCGTCACCGTCTATCGTCCGTGCGCGCGGGATCGGCTACTACGACCTTGGTCGTGATCGCCTGTGGTCGCATGCGCCACTACCTGCGGTGCAGACTGGCGGACATCGTCCGGCGCGTCCCACAACAATCTCGGGTGAGCCTGTGAAACTGACACTAGCGATCGCGCTTCTGGGGACGACCGTTCCAGCGTTTGCAGCCCCCCGTTCGGCCTCTCCGTCTCAATCGGCATTTCTCACCGCACCGGCAGATCCACGCGCGGTGACGGTTCGGGGCCGTGGTGACGGCCGGACCGACGATACCGCCGCGATCCAGGCCGCGATCGACAGCGCGGCGAGCGCGAAAGGCGGCGAGGGCATCGTCTTCCTGCCCGCCGGCCGCTACCGCATCTCTCGAACGATCTTCGTCTGGCCCGGCGTGCGCGTGTTCGGAACCGGCAAGACGCGCCCTGTCATCATGCTCGGCGCGGCAACCCCGGGGTTCCAAACCGGCGTGGCGAACATGCTGTTCTTCACCGGTTCACGCGCCGACACCCGCGCCGCACCGCTAAAGGTACCGGTGCCACCGCCGACCAGCGTACCGTTCGACGCCACCATCGCCGACGCCAATTCGGGGACGTTCTATTCCGCGCTCAGCAATGTCAATTTCGAGATCGGCGACGGCAATCCCGCGGCGACCGCGGTGCGGTTCCACTTGGCGCAGCACGCGTACCTGAGCCATGTCGACTTCCACATCGGCTCCGGGCTCGCCGGTATCTATCAGGTCGGCAATGTCGGGCAGGACCTGCGCTTCTTCGGCGGACGCTACGGCATCCTCAGCGAGAAGACCTCGCCCGCATGGCAGTACACGCTGCTGGATTCGTCGTTCGAGGGCCAGCGCGAGGCCGCGATCCGCGAGCACGAGGCGGGGCTGACACTCGTCAACACCAGCATCCGCAACGTCCCCGTCGGGATCGAGATCGACCGTGGCTATGGCGACTGGCTATGGGGCCGCGACGTGCGGTTCGAGAACGTCTCGGACGCCGCCGTCGTCATCAGCAACGAGGACAATGTCTACACGCAGATCGGCTTCCAGGACGCCGTTGCCAGCGCCGTGCCGATCTTCGCGCGGTTCCGTGACAGCGGAAAAACCGTGGCCGGGCAGGGCGCAAAATACCGGGTCAAGGCGTTCACCTACGGCCTGACGCTGCCGGGTCTCGGCGCGACCGGCAAGTACGAGACGCGCGTCGATGCCGCGACGATCCCGGCAATGCCGAAGCGGATACCGCCCGCGATCCGCTCGCTGCCGCCCGTCGCGCAGTGGTTCGACGTCCGGAGCGCGGGCGCAAAGGGCGACGACGCGACCGACGACACCGCGGCGATCCAGCACGCGATCGACACGCACCGCGTGGTCTATTTCCCGACCGGCTTTTACCGCGTTTCCGATACGCTGAAGCTGCGACCCGAAACGGTGCTGATCGGCCTGCATCCGGACATGACGCAGATCGTGCTCGCCGACGACACGCCGGCCTTCCGCGGCATCGGTGCCGCCAAGGGGTTGATCGAAAGCGCAAAGGGTGGCGCGGCGATCGTCTCCGGCATCGGCCTGACCACCGGCGGCATCAATTCGCGCGCGACCGCGTTGCTGTGGAAGGCGGGCGCGGACTCGCTGGTCGACGACGTCCGCTTCCACGGCGGTCATGGTACCAGCCGCGCCGATGGCAGCCGGATCGATCCGTACAATGCCGACCACACCGGCGACGCCGATCCGCGCAAGCGCTGGGACGGGCAATATGCGAGCCTCTCGGTCACCGATGGCGGCGGCGGCACGTTCAACAATCTGTGGACCCCCAACACCTTTGCCGCCGCCGGCCTCCACGTCTCGAACACCAGCACGCCGGGCCATGTGTACGAGATGTCCGCCGAGCATCACGCGCGCGCCGAAATCGTGCTCGACGGCGTCAAGAACTGGGAGTTCCTCGCGCCGCAAACCGAGGAAGAGGCGGGCGAGAGCCGCAACGCGCTGTCGCTCGAGGTTCGCAATTCGAGCAACATCCTGTTCGCGAACTATCACGCCTATCGCGTGACGCGGTCGCTCCAGCCGGCGCCATCGGCGGTACGGATCTACAATTCCGACGATATCCGCTTCCGCAACGTGCATGTGAACGGCGAGAGCGGGTTGGCATTCTGCGATGCGGAGGGCTGCGGCACCGACCTGCGCGCAAGCAAGTTCCCGTACGAGAATGCGGTCCAGGATATGACCTCCGGAGCGGAGGTACGCGAACGCGAGTTCGCGGTGCTGGACGTAAAGCGCGGCGCCACGCCGGTTGCGACGACCACTGGTCCTGCCGTTCGCAAGCTGGAAGACGGGTTCTACTCGATCGCCGGCGCGGCGGTGGATGCGAAGGGCAAGCTCTACTTTGTCGAGCATAATACGCACCGCATCTATGGCTGGACGGCGAGCGAGGGGCTGACGGTCGCCGCCGATGCGCCCGTCGATCCGGTCAATCTCGCGGTCGATCGCTCGGGTAACCTCATGGTGCTGTCGTCCGATGGCGCGGCGGGGACGGTCTACAGCATCAAGCCTGGTGATCCGGACAGCATCGTCGTGATCCCATCGACGCCGGTCGCCACGCACCGCGATGTGCGCGTAGCACTACCCGGCAACTTATGGGTCAATGGCGAGTTCAAGGATCAGATCGATCCGACGACCTACCAGTTCACGGCGCTCGGCGAGATGTTCGCGCGCGACATGGCCCTGCCCAAACCCCGCGAATACGTCTCGCCAGACGGCTCGCTGGTCCTGCCCGCGTATCGCACCGTCCAGCAGGGGCCACCCAACCACCTCGGCTGGCGCTTCTCGGACGCACTCGACACCTACGGCTTCGTGAAGGCCAAGCTCGGCGAACGCGTGTTCGTCAGCAATGGCTCCGAAACCAAGACGTATAGCGGGCTGGTCGGCGCCGGCGGCAGCGTCACGGATCTGAAGCCGTTCGCCAACCGCGGCGGCGAAAGCGTCGCAGTCGGGCCGGACGGCCGCGTCTACCTGGCGAACGGACAGGTGTTCGTCCACGACGCCGACGGTCGCGAGACCGGACGGATCGACGTGCCCGAACGCCCGCTGCAACTGATCTTCGGCGGCACGAATGGGCGGACGCTGTTCATCCTGACGCACCACGCGCTGTACGCGGTCGAAACCTGAGCGACGTTCGTTGCCTAGGTGGCACCGCTGACGCATGACACGCGCCGATAGCTGCGAAGGAACGGGCATGATCGACTGGACCACGACACGACGGTCGGCCCTGACCGCGATGGCGGCCACGCTCGCCTTCCCCGCGGTCGCGGCCGGCGGCGGCAAGCGGCGGGTACGGTTGATCGCCGGCACCTACGCGCGCGAAGGCGGCAAGGGCGTGTATCCGATCTCGTTCGACCCGGATCGCGACGCATGGCAGGTCGGCACGCCGGTATCGGGGATCGACGACGCGTCGTTCGGCGTCGGCGGCGGCCCTGCTGGTGCGTATTACTTCGTCCGTGAGAAGGCCGCGGGCGAGATCGCTGCCTACGCCCCCGACTGGTCGCACCGCGGCACGGCCGCCACGTCGGGCGCCGACCCGTGTTACGTCGCGATCGACCGCGCCAGTGCCTGCCTCGCGGTCGCCAATTATTCGAGCGGCAGCGTGGCGTTCCACCACCTCGACCCGCGCACTGGCGTTCCAGGTGAACCGGTCGTGTTCCGCCACACCGGACAAGGCCCGAACAAGGCCCGGCAAGAGGCATCGCATGCGCACTGGGTCGGCTTCAGCCCGGATCGCCGATGGCTGCATTCGGTCGACCTGGGGACGGACACGATCTTCGCCTATCGCTTCGACCCGCATGCGCGCGCACTGGCCGAACCGATCGCGGCATGGCGAGCGCCGCCGGGCGCGGGGCCGCGCCATCTCGTCCACCATCCACGCCGTCCACTCGCCTACGTCGTATGCGAGCTGTCCAACGCGGTCATCATGCTGGGCGCCCGCGCAGACGGCAGTTTCGCGACCCGCCACACGGTCTCGACGCTGCCGAGCGGGTACGAGGGCGCGTCGCAGGCCGCGCATATCGCGATCGACCAGGCCGGGCGGCGGCTCTACGTCTCGAACCGTGGCCATGACAGCGTCGCCGTCTTCGCGCTCGACGCGTCAGGCGTGCCGAGCCTGCTCCAGCATATCCCCAGCGGCGGCAAGTGGCCGCGCTTCCTTCTGGTCCTCGAAGCACAGCGCCGTGTCCTCGTCGGCAACGAGCGGTCCGGCACACTGGAGATATTCCGGATCGAACCCGATGGCCGACTAATTGCAACCGGACAGACGCTCTCGGTGCCCGGTGTGGTCTTCGTTGGCCAGATATAGCTTCAGGGCACCCGCCGTTCGAGCAACGGTGTCGCCGCGACATACCGTGCCTGCTCGACGAACGGTTCCGAACGCGTCTGTACGTCGACGATCTGGCGCGGAATGACGCCCCCCGCGGGCGGTGCAGGCGACCAGTTCGGCAGCCCGGCCGCGTTCGGGTTGCCGGTCTTGATGAACGCGGCGAAATACCCCTGGAACACCGTCGAGATGCGGCGATCGTCCGCCGTCCACGCATAGGCCGGGTTCGTGTCGAGGTTGCCCAGCGCGTATTCGATCTCCGCGCTGTGCAGCGCCCCGATCGGCGGCACGTCGGGATTGGTCAGCGGCGGCAGCGCAGCCGGGCGGGGATGCGCGAAATGATAATAATAGGTCGGCTGCCGCGTTCGGCGATGCAGGTCGAACCACTGCCACGTCGAGGCGCCAAGAAACGCATCGCTTGCCAGCGCGGTCGCCGCAACGGGCACGTCGGCATCCGACTTCGCCGGGTACAAGGCGAGCAGCGCTTCTGGATCGGTAAAGAGCTTTGCGACGCCCGCGCGATAATTCGCCACCGTCGGCGGTTGCCCGGCGAGGATGCTGGTCCAACTTCCCTCCTGCGAGTTCGCTCCGACCAGCAACGGCACGCGCGCCGCGCGCCCCGCCGCGTAGGTGTCGATCGGCGGCTCCGTCAGAAACTGCCCGTCGACGATGAAGTCTGCGCGGAACCGCTGCGTCCCCTGCGCAGCAAGCAAAGCCTCGGCCGGCATCGCCCGAAGTGCGTCGAGCGATGGCGCCCCCGCCGCCACCGCGAACGCATCGCCATCCTTCGTCGCCACTGCGAGAGGCTTGGGGCGGAAGGTCGGCGGCAGCACGCCGCCGCTCTCACCGATCGCCCCGGCGAACTGCGTCCGGGTGAGTGGCGAGGTCATCAGCACGCTTACCGACATAGAACCCGCGCTCTCCCCGCCGATCGTGATCCGGGCCGGGTCGCCCCCGAACGCGGCGGCGTTGCGCCGGACCCAGGCCAGCGCCGCAGCCTGATCGAGCAGGCCGTAATTCCCCGCGGAATGTGTCGGCGATTCCGCCGCCAGCGCGCTGGTCGCGAGGAACCCGAACGCGCCGAGCCGGTAGTTGATCGTCACGACGACGATGCCCTTCTGCGCCATCGCCGCGCCGTCATAGCGCAGTTCCGACCCGTCACCCGCGATCGCGCCGCCACCGTGGATGTAGAACAGCACGGGCAGCCGCGCGCCCGGTTTCGCGCCCGCCGGCGTCCAGACGTTGAGCGTCAGGCAGTCCTCGCTGATACCCGGCGAGCGGAACTTCATGTCCGCGAACAGCGGTTGCTGCATGCAGCGCGCACCGAAGCGGTCTGCCTTGCGCACACCGGTCCATTGCGCAGCCGGCCGCGGTGGCTGCCACCGCAGCGGGCCGATCGGTGCCGTCGCATAGGGGATGCCGAGATACGCATCGACCGGCGTCGCGGCGGTCGAAACGTGCGTGCCTTCAAGCGCGCCGCTCGCGACCTGCACGCGTTGCGCCGTCGCCGGTGCGGCCAGCAAGCCGACCGCCATCCCCCAAGTCGCCAACCGCATATCGCCCTCCGCTATCGCTTTGGGACGATGGTCGCACCCCACCTGGCGTTTGCCAAGACGGACGGTCGCTATTCCTTCACATTGCCGACTGCACGCGCCTGCTCGGCTTCCGTAAAGCTGGTCGCGATAGCCGGCAGATCGAGCTCGACCTCAGAGACCACACGGATCGTTCCGCCAAGCCGTCGATACTGCTCCGCCCGGCGATACGCGCCGCTGTTGCGCACCGAATAACTGAACGGCGCGCGCCCGGTGATGACCAGCATCGTCGTCGTGTTGCCAACCGCCGACACGATCCGTCCGCCAAGCGCGGCAATCGCGCACGCAAGCCGGCCATCGCGAGGTTCACCGAGAATCGCGATACGTTCGCCGCTGAGCGGTCCGGTGGGAGCGGGGCGCGGGGCGGGCCCCGGCTTGCGCGGCGGTTTCAGCCATTCGTCGAGCGCGATGCCGGTATGGTCTATCGCCTTGACGATCACCCAGCCGGCGGCGCGCGCGTCACTCAGCGCGTCGTGATGCTTGTGCGCGATCCCGAGATATTGCGCGAGGCCGCCCAGCCGGTGGCTCGCCAGATCGGGCCAGGCACGCTGCGCAACGCGGACGCTGTCGAGCCAGACCGTCTCGATCGGGGGACGGTCATGGATGCGGCACGCCGCGGCGAGCGCGCCCTTGTCGAAATAGGAATGCGCCACCGTCGTCCGGCCCGACAAATGACCGTCGACGATGCCGTGGATGTCGCCAAAGCACGGTTTGCCCATGACGTGATCCTCGGTGATCCCGTGGATCCGGGTATTGAACACATTGAACTCGTCGCGCGGATCGACCAGCGTCTCGTATTCGAAGATCTCGCGGCCGTCGCGGAATCCGACGATGCCGACCTGGCAGATGCTGCTGACTCGCGAGCATGCCGTCTCGACGTCGATGACGACGAAATCCGGTGTGAGCATATCGGCGACGTCGGTCTGGCTGGCGGGCGCTGGGTCGAGCATTGCACGTCCATATGTGGCGCCGGGTGCCGTAAGCAACCATTGCCGCCGGAACGTTCGCTTGGGTTCGCGCCCTACTTCGCCTTCTGCGCCAGGTCGGGATACCGATCGAGGATCGCGCTGGTGACGCCGTTGGTCCAGCCGAAGCCGTCCTGCACCGGATATTCGCCGCCACCACCCGGCGTACGCTGCTCGATATTGTATTTCTCTAGCATCTTGCCCGTTTCGGCATAGGCTGCGCCGACCGTCCCGACCCAGCGCTTGGCGATGTCCTTCGCGAGCGCCGGTTCGCCATTCCGCGCCAGCCCGGCGATCGCCACCCATTGCAAAGGCGCCCAGCCATTGGGTTCGTCCCATTGCTGCCCCGTGTTTAGCGTCGTCGTCCGCAAGCCGCCCTCGGCCACCAGTGATCTACGCACCGTCGCGGCAATGGCCTTTGCCTGCGCTTGCGAGGCGAGACCGACGAACAGCGGGTGCAGCATCGCCGCATTGATGCTCGCGGTGGGCTTGCGCGTCGACAGATCCCAATCGGCATAACGGGCGGTCGTCGCCTGCCAGAGATAGCGGTCGATTGCCGTCTTACGCTTGGCCGCCAACGTCGTGAACGCAGCCGCGCAGGGTGCGTCGTCGGCCACACGACAGCCTTCCGCGATGCGACGCTCTATCGCCCATAAGAGACTGTTGAGATCGACCGGCACGATGTCGGTGGTGTGGACCGTCGCGAGCGACCGCGGATCACGCAGCCAGCGTGAACTAAAATCCCACCCGCTCTCCGCCCCCGCACGCAGATTGCGCTGCGTGTCGGCCGCGGGGCGGGGTGCTGCCTTCGCCGCGGTCGCGACGTCCTCGGCATAGGATTCGTCACGCGGCGTATCGCGGTCGTCGTAATAGCGGTTCAGCATGCTCCCGTCGGGCATCCGCACCACGCGCAGGCACGCGGGCTTGCCGTCGATGCAGCCCGTGCCCTTCATCCAGAACGCGTGCTCGGCCCGCAACGCCGCCAGCCGCCGCTTGGCGATCGCGAAATCGGTGTTGGTCGAAAGATCGAGCATCAGCGCATAATAAGGCGGCTGCGACCGGCTGAGATAATAGGTCCGCGTCCCGTTCGGGATATGCCCATACCGCTCGATCAGGCTGGTGAAATCCTCGAGCATCGACTCCACCAGCGGCTGCTGGCCATCGACCTTCAGCCCGAGCATCGTGAAATAGCTGTCCCAGTAATAGATCTCGCGGAAGCGCCCGCCCGGCACGACATAGGGGGCAGGGAGCGGCAGCGCGGAACTGCCAGCGACCGGTGCGACCGGCTGGCGCACGAGTTGCGGCCACAGCGACCGGACATGCGTCCTCAGATCGCCCGAGCCGCGATCATTCTCCCCCGGCACCACGAAATTGGCGAGCACGAACGCCTTTAGGGCGGGGCCGGCGGGTTTGGTCCGCACATAGTCGGCCATGATCGCCTCCGCCGACCGCTTCGGCACCGCGTCGACGAATGTCTTCCCGTCCGCGAACACATGGCCTTGCTGCACGGCCCGAAACAGTGGCCCGTAAACGTTGGCCGGAGATTGGATCGCTATGGGGGAGGGGGCTGTTTGCGCCGGAGCCATCGTCGCGATCGAGGCCAGAACGGCGAAACGGCAAAGCGTTCTTATCACGTACAAATTTCCCGGTCCGGTGGGCGACTCGAATGCAATGGAAGGATCGCCCGCACGAGGCAAGTGTCACGCGCCCCGTCCATTCCGGTTGGCGCAGGGCTTTGCACCACTCGTCGCTGGCAGCACCCATCATCGGCAGCTATCACGCACTGCATTCTCCAAGGCAGCCGACCCGAACCCATGAAAAACCTTCCCTCCCGTTTCCGTCGCCTCGACGGCGCGCTCGCCGATCTTCCACTCGAGGAGCCGATGCTGCTCACCGAACTCGACGGCTTCCTGACGGCTTTGGCAGTCGGCCCCGACACGATCCCGCAGAGCGAGTGGCTCCAAAGCATCTGGGGCTCGGACGACAGCGTCGACCCGCCGTTCGACGATCCTGCCGACGTCCAGTGGTTCGTCGATGCGGTGATGGCACGCTACGCCGAGATCGTTCGCGACCTGACCCGCGGCAAGCCTCAGCCGATCTTCGACACCGACGACCGCAATGGCGATGTCCTCTGGGAAGCCTGGATCGATGGTTTCGCCGAAGCGGTGGCACTCAGGCCAGAAAGCTGGACGGCGTTGGGCAACGGCACCGATACCGATACCGCCGAAGCGGTGGCGCAGATCATGTCCCTGATCGCAGTTGTCACCAACGAGACCGAGCTCGACAGCGTCGAGGTCAACGCCCTCGACGCGCACGCCCCCGCGCAGATCGTTGCCGCCGTCTTGAAACTCCGTGCAGCGCATTCCCAGAACGCGGGTGCATCATCAGCCACACTGGCGGTCGCCACGCCGACGAAGATCGGCCGAAACGATCCATGCCCATGCGGTTCGGGAAAGAAATCCAAACGCTGCTGCGGATAGAAGTGCCGGCCGTCCGGCGTCCGGATGCCACCCAAAACGGCAGCGGCATGTGGCGGAAAAGCTGGTGCCCCCGGCGAGATTTGAACACGCGGCCTACGGTTTAGGAAACCGTCGCTCTATCCGGCTGAGCTACGGGGGCATTGGCGGGCGCAATACGCCGGTCGGGTGGGACGATCAAGCGCGGGGCTAGCGTCCGGTCGTGCGCGGTAACGTGCGAGCCACGACGACAATCTCGATGTTGCGAACCCTAGGCGGGGTTCGATCAAGGGGCGACGGGTATCGCTTACGATGCCCCGTCGCCGCTTGTCGTGCAGTGCGGGCGGTTAGGCCTTGACGTGCTGCGAGATGTACTTGTTCATCTCGAACATCGTGCACTTGTCACGCCCAAAGACCTTCTTCAGCTTCTCGTCAGCCAGAATCTCCCGCTTGTTCTCGGGGTTCTGGAGGTTGTGGGCCTTGATGTAGACCCACACCTTGCTGATCACTTCGCTGCGCGGCAGCTTGTCGTTGCCGACGATCTCGCCGAGCTCGGGAGAGGGCTGGACGGGGGCGTGGATGCCGCCGGTCTTGGGAGCTGTAGCCATAAGCATTCCTTCCTGTTGCGCGCGTGCGTTGGGCACTGCGCGCGTGGTCACGCCTTGGTGAGCGCGTCCGCCTTGTGCGCTGCCTTGCCGCCCTTGTCACTCCTTACGATGAACTGCGGCTCCTCCTTGGACGCCTTGACGGTGTGCCCCTTGATCTTCGTATCGCTGGTCTGCTTCTTCTCGACCGTGCCGTGCGCTTCGCCGCCGTGCGATTTCCAGGTGACCTCGTCGCCCTTCTTCGGATCCTTCATCGCGCCATCTCCTTGATTTGAAAGGATCAAGCGCGGCAACGCGGCATTGGTTGCATCGCGTATGGGTTGCAGACGCAGGGCACGGGGGGCATCAGGGCGGCAATCAAGGAGACCCACTCATGAAGACCCGCGCCGCTGTAGCCTTCGAGGCAAAAAAACCACTCGAGATCGTCGAACTCGACCTCGAAGGGCCGAAATTCGGCGAGGTCCTCGTCGAAATCATGGCGACGGGCATCTGCCATACCGACGCCTACACGCTCGACGGGCTTGATTCGGAAGGGTTGTTTCCGAGCGTACTGGGCCATGAAGGCGCCGGCATCGTCCGCGAGATCGGCGCGGGCGTGACCAGCGTCGCGGTCGGCGATCACGTCATCCCGCTCTACACCCCCGAGTGTCGCCAGTGTAAGTCGTGCCTCAGCCAGAAGACGAACCTGTGCACCGCGATCCGCGCCACGCAGGGCAAGGGGTTGATGCCGGACGGGACGACGCGGTTCAGCTACAAGGGCCAGCCGATCTTCCACTACATGGGCTGCTCGACCTTCTCGAACTTCACGGTCCTGCCGGAGATCGCGGTCGCGAAGATCCGCGAGGACGCGCCGTTCGATACCTCGTGCTACGTCGGCTGCGGCGTGACGACGGGCGTCGGCGCGGTCGTTCACACGGCCAAGGTCCAGCCGGGCGACACGGTCGTCGTGTTCGGGCTCGGCGGGATCGGGCTCAACGTTATCCAGGGCGCGCGACTTGCCGGCGCGGGGATGATCGTCGGCGTCGACATCAACCCGGACCGCGAGGAGTGGGGCCGGCGCTTCGGCATGACCCACTTCGCCAACCCGAAGGATGTCGGCGACATCGTCCAGCACATCGTCGCGCTGACCGATGGCGGCGCGGACTATACGTTCGACGCGACCGGCAACACAACGGTGATGCGGCAGGCGCTCGAGGCGTGCCATCGCGGTTGGGGGACCTCGATCGTGGTCGGCGTAGCCGAGGCGGGCAAGGAGATCTCGACGCGGCCGTTCCAGCTCGTCACCGGGCGCAACTGGCGCGGCACCGCGTTCGGCGGCGCGCGCGGCCGGACCGATACGCCGAAGATCGTCGACTGGTACATGAACGGCATGATCGAGATCGACCCGATGATCACGCACCGCCTGACGCTCGACGAGATCAACAAGGGCTTCGACCTTATGCACGCCGGCGAGAGCATCCGCTCCGTCGTGATCTACTGAGGGGCGGGACCATGTTCAGTCACATCATGCTCGGCGCCGACGATATCGCGGCCTCGAAGGCGTTCTACGACGCGGCGTTGGGCGCGCTCGGCGTTCCCGAGGGCGTCGTCGATGAATGGGGGCGGGTGGTCTACGCACACGCTGGCGGCCGTTTCCTGCTGACCAAGCCGATCGACGGGCAGCCGGCGAGCCACGGCAACGGCAGCACGATGGGCTTCGTCGCCGCGTCGCCCGAGGCTGCGGATGCGTGGCATGCCGCGGGGATCGCGAATGGCGGGACCGCGTGCGAGAGCCCTCCCGGTATCCGTCAGGGTACCGCCGGCCGCACGCTGTATCTCGCCTATCTGCGCGATCCGTCGGGCAACAAGCTCTGCGCTACGCACCGGGTCGCGTGATGGAGACCGTCTCCACCAGCAAGGCGTACGGTGGCACGCAGGGCGTGTACCGCCACGCCTCGACCGCGACCGGCACCGACATGACCTTCGCGGTCTACGTGCCGCCGCATGACGAGGGCGCGCGGTTGCCGGTGCTGTGGTTCCTGTCGGGCCTGACCTGCACGCACGCCAACGTCATGGACAAGGGCGAGTATCGCCGCGCGTGTTCAGAACTTGGCGTGATCCTGGTCGCACCGGATACCTCGCCCCGTGGCGACGACGTGCCGGATGACGAGGCGTACGACTTCGGCAAGGGCGCAGGCTTCTACGTCGATGCGACCGAACAGCCTTGGGCGAAGAGTTTTCGCATGCGGTCCTATGTCGAGGACGAACTGCCAGCGCTGATCGCGGCGGAGTTTCCCATGGCGGACATGGCGCGGCAGGGGATCTTCGGCCACTCGATGGGCGGCCATGGCGCGCTGACGATCGCGCTGCGCAATCCAGATCGCTTCCGGAGCGTGTCTGCGTTCGCCCCGATCGTCGCGCCGTTGCAGTGCGCCTGGGGCGAGAAGGCGCTCGGCGGATATCTCGGACCGGATCGAACGACGTGGCGGGCGTACGACGCGTGCGCGCTGATCGAGGATGGCGCGCGGGTGAAGGACATCCTGGTCGATCAGGGCGATGCAGACGGTTTCCTGGTCGAGCAGCTGAAGCCGGAGTTGCTGGCAGACACGTGCAAGGCGGCGGGGATCGACCTGACGCTACGGATGCAGCCTGGGTATGACCACAGCTACAACTTCATTTCGACCTTCATGGCGGATCATGTGGCGTGGCACGCCGAGCGCCTGAAATAATCGTCTCTCCTCTCCGGTGAGGAGGGGCATCTGCTATCTTCCCCCTCCCTGAAAGGGAGGGGCCGGGGGTGGGTCGGCTGCTTGGCAACCACCGCGGCCATTCCGGGCCGACCCACCCCCAACCCCTCCCTTCCAGGCAGGGGAGCAAATCGGTGGCTAGCCCTTCGAAAGCTTAAGTCTGTGCCGTACGGCAGGCACCTTGCTCCGGTTCTGTCACGCCGCCGGGAGACCGGTTAGTGTCCCCGCCATTGCGAGGCGGGGGAGGGTTTGAAATCCTCCCCCGCAAGGGGGAGGTGGCTGGCTCTTGCCAGATGGAGGGGGAGGCACGCGCCGAACTCTGCTCCGTGTCCGCCCCCTCCGTCACCTTCGGCGCCACCTCCCCCTGGCGGGGGAGGATCGTTTGCGCCGTCCCTCAGAACTTGAACCCAGCCGCAATCCCATACCGCCGCGGGTCGATCGTGAAGATATTCGTGAACAGCCCCGACGACTGGTCGCCGACCGCCTGACCTGTGATCGAGTCATTGTTCGTCAAATTCTGCACGAAGCCGCGCAGGAACCAGCGGTCTTCCGCGCCATTCAGCTGCACCTGCGCATTGATCACCTCATAGCCCTGCACGCGGTCGACCAGCTGGTTGAAGATCGATGCGGTAAAGCCGCCGGTGTAGTTGAGGTCCACGCGCGGCACGATCGACATTCCGTTGCCGAACCCGATCGTGTACTGCGCGCCGGCCGAGAATTTGTAGGTCGGTGCCTGGGGCAGCTTGCCGCCGCGGATGTTGACGCCGACGCCGTCGATGACGCTGTACGGCAGGGCACCGGTCGGCACGCCGAACAGCGCGCGCAGCGTCGCTGGAGGATTGGCCGCAGTGGAAGCCAGCACCGAACACAGGCTGTACGCGCCGGTGGTGTTGGTCGTCGGGATCGCCACGGGTGCGCGCAGGCCGAGACCTGAGTTCACCGCGCCGACATAGGTGTTCACCCCGACGATATTGCCCGCGGTGGTCGGCACGACCGCACAGTTGGCGGCGCTCTGCAGGTCCTTGATGATCACCGCGTCGGAGCGGCCGCCCGACGGATCGCGCGGATTGACCAGGAACTTGTCCGCCGACACCTCGCTGTGAAGGTAGCTCGCGTTCATATTGACGACGAACGCCGGGATCGGGCTGAGGATCGCCTCCGCCTCGACGCCGTAGACATTGGCGTCGACATTGTCGTTGACCGCGGTCCGCGCGACGATCCGGCTCAGCTGCAACTGCTTGTACTTGTAGTAGAACCCCGTGACGTTGAGCCGCAACGCGCCGTTACCGAAGGTATTCTTCGAGCCGATCTCGAAAGAGTCGATCTTCTCGGGCGTGAACGTCGTCGGCACCGAGAAGGTCGCGGGCAAGGGCGGATTGATGCCGCCAGACTTGTAGCCGCGCGAATAGGACGCGTAGATCAGATTGTCCGGCGAGATCTTGTAGTCGATCACCGCGCGGCCGGTGAGCCGCGAGAAGCTGACCTTGTCGAGCGCATATTCCTGCACCCCGGCGCGCGTGGAGTCGAAGTCGGTAGTGGTGTAGTTCAGCCCCTGCGTCATGTTCGACGCGCCGATCGGGGTCAGCACGTTCAGCGTGATGTTGCGCGCCTTCACGTCCTTCTCGTCGTGGTTGTAGCGCAGGCCCAGCGTCAGCTTCAGCTTGTCGTTGAACTCGAAATAGGTCTCGCCGAAGATGCCGTAGGATTTCAGGCGGAAATCGTCGCCGTCGTTGCGGTAGAACGGGGTGGCGAGGAACGCGTTGCCGTTGACGCCCGGGATCGCCGCCGAGCTGGCTGCGCCGAGCACGCCCGATGCGTAATCCAGCCCGAACGCGTTGACGAAATAGTCGGTGTTCTGGCTGCGCGAGTCGACATAGATGCCGCCGAGCAGGAAGTTGAACATGCCGTCGAACGAACTGTCGATATGCGCCTCGGCCGAATATTGCCGGTTCACCTGGCGCGAGCGATCGACGTCGAGGCTCTGCGCGTAACAGCCGATGCCGTTGCCGCCGAACACGCCGACATTGTTCGGATCGGCACCCGACTGGCACGCGCCGCCGGCGGGGCCATTGGGGATCAGCACGGAACGGACGCCATTGAGATAGCCGGTATTGACCAGCGCACCGCCGGGAAGCGGGATCACCACGCCGGGGCGGCCGATCGCGTTCAGCGTGTTCAGGCCGACATTGGCCGCGAGGGGATTCTCGACCGCAAGGTTGAAGTCGGTCGTGCTGTCGACCGTATTGCGCGAGAACCCGCCGGTAAAGTTGAACGAGACCGGACCGAAATCATGGAAGATCTTGGCGGTGTACTGCTCTTCCTCGGCGAAATAGGTCGGGTTGGAGTCGATCCGGACGGTGCGGACGTCGCCGGGATTGACGACCCCGGCATAGGTGTCGGTCGCATACAGGTTCTGCAGGCCGATCGCGGCAATCTCCGGGTGCCCAAGCTGCGTGCCGGCGATCCCGAAATACTGCGTCGAGGCGAGCGTCGCGGCCAGCGTCGAGTTGCCGTTCGGCGTCTCGTTGGCGAGCCGGTCGGGAAGGCAGCCCAGGATGCCGGTCGGATCGCGGTGGCATAGCTGCTTCTGGATACGGCTGCGATTGTCCTTCTCGCGGAAATAATAGCCGATCAGGTCGACGCGGGTATCGCTGGTCGGCTCCCACGACAACGTGCCGCGGATCGAATACAGGTCGCGCCCGTCGATCTTCGAATTGTCATAGGTGTTCTTGGTATAGCCGTCGCGGTTGAGATACGTGCCCGCGACGCGGATGCCGAGCGTATCGGTGAAGGGCAGGTTGATCATCGCCCGCGCACGCTTCGAGTCATAGTTGCCGTATTCGGCCTCGGCGGCCGCGTGGATGCCCGACAGGTCGGGCTTGGCGGTGATGAAGTTGACCACGCCCGAGGTCGCGTTACGGCCGAACAGCGTACCCTGCGGGCCGCGCAGGACCTCGATCCGCTCTAGATCGAAGAACTCGCTTTCGAACAGTCGCGTGGTGACCAGCGGCATGTCGTTGACGTGGATCGCGGTCGCCTGGTCGCAGGTCGCGCCGACGCACAGATCGCCGATCCCGCGGATCGTGAAGCTCGACGTGGTGAAATTGGTCTTGGTGAAGGTGACGTTGGGCAGCGTCTGCTGGAGCGCACTCGGGTTGACGATCTGCTGCTTCGAGATCGTATCCGCGGTAAAAGCGCTCACTGCAATCGGAACATCCTGCAAACGTTGCGATTGGCGTTGCGCGGTAACCACGATATCCTGCGACGCATAGGCGCTGGCGGCGGTATCGGCGGCGGCGGTCTGCGTCGATGTGCTGGGCGTCGACGGCGCTTCCTGCCCGGGGCCATTGGTGGGGCCGGCGTTTTCAGCCGATGTGGTGGCCGTCTGGGCCATTGCCGGCGCAATCGACAGGAGTATCATCGCCGAGGCGGCGAGCAATTCGAACTTGGCCATGTCAGTCCTCTCCCCGATCGTGCCGGTCTGTGCCGATTCACGATTTAGTTTTTCAGGTATGGCGAAGTAACGACGAAAACGATCTAGCGTCAACGCATTTTGAGCCCCGGAATACGGGGATTTACGGCGCGTTGCTGAAATGAAACAGTTGCAAAAGAGGACCCATGTTCCGATGGTTGGGTATGCTGACAAAGGGTGTTGCGATGCGGGATGAACTGAACGGGTCCGAGAGGCGGCCGGTTGAAGACGATGTGCTCGGTTCCGACGGCAAGGTGATTGTGCCCGAAGACGTAGCGTCGGCGATCCGTACGCTGATCCGCTGGGCGGGCGACGATCCGACCCGCGAGGGGCTGCTCGATACACCGCGCCGTGTTGCACGTGCGTGGAAGGAATATTGCGCGGGCTATGGCGACGATCCGGCGAAACATCTCGAACGCGTGTTCGAGGAAGTCGGCGGCTATGACGAGATCGTCCTGCTCAAGGACATTCCGTTCCAGTCGCATTGCGAGCATCACATGGCGCCGATCATCGGCAAGGCGCACATCGCCTACCTGCCGCGCAATCATGTCGTCGGCATCTCGAAGCTCGCGCGCGTGCTGCACGGCTTCGCGCGGCGGTTGCAGGTGCAGGAGCGGCTGACCGCGGAGGTGGCCGACTGCATCTGGGACAATCTGAAACCTCAGGGCGTCGCGGTGGTGATCGAGGCGAGCCATGCGTGCATGACCGCGCGCGGTGTCCGCACGCCGGGGGTGACGATGGTCACGAGCCGGATGATGGGCGTGTTCCGCGACGACGAGCGCAGCCGCAAGGAAGTGCTGGCATTGATGGGGCGCGGCGTTTGATGCGAACCGTCCTGGTGACGGGCGGGGCGAAGCGGCTGGGTGCGGCGATCGTCCGGCGGCTGGCGGCGGACGGACACGCGATGGTCGTGCACCAGGGACATTCCCCCGACGAGGCGGCCGCGCTGGTGGCGGAGATCGTCGACGGGGGAGGGCGTGCTGCTTCGATAGCGGGTGACCTGAGCGATCTGGGCACGATCGGTGACCTGTTCGCGGCGGCACGCTCGGCGATTGGCGGGCCGATCGACGGGCTGGTGAACTGCGCGTCGAAGTTCGAATTCGACCGACCGCCGGCCGTCGATCCGGTACTGTTCGCCGAGCTTGGCGCGATCAATTGCGGCGCGCCGGTGCTGCTGGCGTCCGCGCTAGCATCGCAGGACGACGTCGCGGACGGCGCGGTGGTCAATGTGCTCGACCAGAAGGTCGCGAACCTCAACCCGGACTTCTTCTCGTACAGTTGCGGCAAGATCGCGCTGGAGGGGGCTACGATGATGCTGGCACAGGCGCTCGGCCCGCGCATCTCGGTCAACGCGGTGTCGCCAGGGCTGACCTTACCGAGCGGAGACCAGACTGAAGAAGAGTTCGCGGCCGTGGCAAGCGACAATTTGCTCGAGCGACCGGTCGGCGCCGAGGCGGTGGCGGATGCGGTCGCGTGGCTGCTGATCGCAAAAGGCGTGACGGGGCAGAATGTGTTCGTCGATTGCGGACAACGGTTTCTGACGCGAGACGGTGACGTGATGTTCGATCGGAACCCTGGGGGGCGGAATGGCTGAATTCACGACGATCCTGGACGGGCTCGAGGTGATGATGCGCCTCGGCATCCACCCGCACGAGCTCGCGCCACAACGCGTGGTCGTCTCGGTCGAGATGACGGTCGTGTATCCAGGCCCGCTCGGCGAGGATGCGATCGAGGAAGTGCTCGATTACGACTTCGTCCGCGCAGGGATCCTTGCGATGGTAGCGGAGCGCCCGTTCGCGCTTCAGGAGACGCTGTGCGAGGCGATTGCTGCGCTGTGCCTGGGTGACGAACGGGTGCGGCGGGTCGAGATCGAGACGATGAAGACCGACATCTACCCGGACGCGGCCATCGGATGCCGCATCGTGCGGGAGCGACGGATCTAGCGGGAGATCAATACAGCGTTTGGGAAAGACTTGTTTCCCCGCGAAGGCGGGGATCCAGACTGGGCTCCCGCCTTCGCGGGAGAACAAGGAGGGGCATGGCGTCGTATGATTGCCGACCGGCCCTGCCCAGGGCGATCGTCCCACGTTCGGGCGCAATTCGTTTCACAAGCGTAAGGCGCCGATCCTAGTGCCGGGTCGTTCTCTCCCCATAAACCCCGATCCGGAGACCAAAGTTGAAAATTCTCGTCGTCCTCACCTCGCATGCCGATCTCGGCGCTACCGGCCGCAAGACCGGCTTCTGGCTCGAGGAACTCGCTGCGCCCTATTACGTGTTCAAGGATGCGGGTGCGGACATCACGCTCGCGTCGCCCGCCGGTGGCCAGCCGCCGCTCGATCCGAGCAGTGCCAAGCCCGACGCACAGACCGACGCGACACGCCGGTTCGAGGCGGACGCTGAGGCGACCGCCGCACTCGCCGATACGCGCAAGCTCGCTGAGATGCGGATCGCCGATTATGACGCGGTGTTCTATCCCGGTGGGCATGGACCGCTCTGGGATCTCGCCAACGATCCGGCATCGATCGCGTTGATCGAAACCGCGATCGGCGCAGGCAAGCCCGTCGCTCTCGTCTGCCACGCACCCGGCGTGCTGCGCGACGTGAAGGCCGCCGATGGCGCGCCGCTGGTAAAGGGCAAGACCGTCACCGGCTTCACCAACAGCGAGGAGGCCGCGGTCGGGCTCAGCGAGGTCGTGCCGTTCCTGGTGGAGGACATGCTGCAACAGAAGGGCGGCAATTATTCCAAGACCGCCGACTGGGGCGTGTACGTGGTCGAGGACGGCTTGCTGATCACCGGCCAGAACCCCGCCTCGTCGGCAAAGGCGGCGCAGGCGCTGCTGGCGAAACTGGCGTAAGAGGAAACGGCCACCGGTTCAGCCGGTGGCCGTCTTTCATAAGGTCAGGCGCGATTGGCGGCGCTCAGCACAGCACGCACCGAGGCAGTGGCAATGTCGGTGTCCATGCCGACGCCGAACACTGTCCGACCCTCGGCAGTCCGGCATTCGACATACGCCGCCGCCTGCGCATCCGCACCGTGGCCGATCGCGTGTTCGTTGTAGTCGACCACGTCGAGCGTCGGCCCGGTCGACTCCGCGATCGCCGCGATCACGCCGGAGATCAGCCCGTTGCCTCGCCCCGAGATCGACCGTTCCTCGCCATCGATCGCCACGCGACCTATGAACACGCGCTGCCCCGAGGCACCGCTTTCCTCGTAATCGCGCAGTTCGACCCGGTCGTCCGCCTGCGGCATGTACGTCCGCTCGAACAGGCTCCAGATATCCGCGGCGTTCAGCTCGCGGCTGGTCTCGTCGGCATAGGCCTGCACGTGACGGCTGAAGTCCGCCTGCAACCGCTTGGGCAGCTTCAGACCCTTGTCCTGCTCGATCACCCAGGCGACGCCGCCCTTGCCCGACTGCGAGTTGACGCGGATCACCGCCTCGTAGCTGCGACCGAGATCGGCTGGGTCGATCGGCAGATACGGGACCTCCCACAACGTGTCGTTCTTCGCTTCCTGCGCCGCGAAGCCCTTCTTGATCGCGTCCTGATGCGACCCCGAGAAGGCGGTGAAGACCAGGTCGCCAGCATAGGGCGTGCGCGGGTGGACGGGGATGTTGGTGCAGTAATTGACCGTGTTCACGACGCCGTCGATGTCCGAAAGGTCGAGCTTCGGGTCGACGCCCTGCGTGTACATGTTGAGCGCGACGGTCACGAGATCGCAATTGCCGGTGCGCTCGCCATTGCCGAGCAGGCAGCCCTCGACGCGGTCCGCGCCCGCCATCATGCCGAGCTCCGCCGCCGCGACGCCGGTGCCGCGGTCGTTATGCGTGTGCAGCGAGATCGCCACCGCATCGCGGTTGCGGATGTTGCGGCCGAACCACTCGATCTGGTCGGCATAGATGTTCGGCGTCGCGCACTCGACGGTCGCGGGCAGGTTGAAGATGATCGGGTTCTCGGGCGTCGGCATCAGCACCTCCATCACCGCTTCGCAGACCTCCAGTGAGAAATCGAGCTCGGCGGTCGAGAAGGTCTCGGGGCTGTATTCGAACTGCCAGCGGACGTTCGGCTGCTTGGCGGCTTCGTCGCGGAGCACCTGGGCGCCGTCCACAGCGATCTGCTTCACCTGCGCGCGGTCCATCCCGAACACGATCTTGCGCCACGCCGGCGACACCGCGTTGTAGAGATGGACGATCGCGGTCTTCGCGCCGACCAGGCTGGCAAAGCTCGTCTCGATCAGGTCGCGGCGCGACTGGGTCAGTACCTGGATCGACACGTCGTCGGGGATGCGGCCGGTTTTCACCAGTCCCGAGATAAAGTCGAACTCGGTCGCGCCTGCGCTCGGGAAACCGACCTCGATCTCCTTCAAGCCAACCTTGCAGAGCAGGTCGAAGAAGCGCGTCTTCTTCTCGGCATCCATCGGGTCGATCAGCGCTTGGTTGCCGTCGCGCAGATCGGTGGAGAGCCAGCGGGGTGGCTTGACGATGGTCTTCGACGGCCATTGGCGGTCGGGCAGGTCGACTTGCGGGAAGGGACGGTATTTGGTCGATGGGTCGCGCAGCATGGCTCGTGTCTCTCGTGTCGTCGGGAGCGTTCGGGTCAGCCCTTAGGCGCGAGGCGCGAGGCATGGCCACCGCGCAAACGATCGGCGCGCCTAAGGGCGCGTAAGTCGAAGCAGCAGGAGGCGGCCGTGCGTCATTGATGGCGTCCTATCGCGCGGACACGTCCCATGTCCAGCGCGATAGGGAAATTGGTATATTATTGCGCGGCGAAGGCGGCGTTGATCGTCAGGTCGACCTTGTCCGACACCACCGGGGCGTAGGCGCCGATGTTGAAGTCGCTACGCTTGATCGAAGTCGTCGCGCGGAAGCCGAAGTTGAGCTTCTTGTTCATCGGGTTCGCACCGGCACCGATGAAGGTCGCCTGGAGCACGACCGGCTTGGTGACGCCCTTGAGCGTGAGGTCGCCGGTGATCGTCGCCTTGTCGCCGGTCGCGACGACCTTGGTCGAGACGAACTTGGCGGTCGGATAGGTCGCGGTGTCGAAGAAGTCCTTCGACTTCAGATGGCCGGCGAACGGCGCTGCGGTGACCGAGAGCTGGTCGATTGCGAAGTTCACCTCGACCTTGGTCGCGTTCGGCTTGGCGGGATCGATCGTGATGCTGCCCCCCGACGCGCCGAGCTGCCCTTCGAGCATCGAGAAGCCCATGTGGTTGACCGCCCACGTCACCTGCGTGTGGTTGGGGTCGACCGCGTAGGTGCCGGCGGCAACGCGTGCCTTGACGGGGGCGCCGGGGACGCCTGCGGTTTGGGCCAGCACGGGCGCGGCGGTAAGGGCGAGGATCGTGGCTAGGACTAGGCGCATGGATATCTCCTGTTGAACGCGCGATGCTGGCCGACGGGAGGGGGCGCGTCAAACAACGTTATGCCAACGCTGTGTTTCGGAATTGGGTCGGTGGGGGGGCGCCGTTCCCGGTAGAGTGCACCGCAAGCTCTCGTTCCCCTGCGGACGCGGGGGCCCAGCTAAAACCACGAGCACCGCCCGAGATCCTGGCCCCCCGCGTTCGCGGGGGAACAGGATAGGCAGCGATTGACGCTTCTCCCAAAACGCCACCACCCCGGCGAGGGCCGGGGCCCAGTTGGAAAGGCCGGAGTAACGGAACGCCGTCTTCCGTTAGCAGCGTCTACCAACTGGGCCCCGGCCTTCGCCGGGGTGGTGGCACGCGCGGGAACGCCAGCCCGTCGGACCCGGCGAAGCCGTGCCCTATGGGCAGGCTCCGTCGTGCCGGCCGCGCTCACGCACGTTCGCTTCGCTCAGTTGCGCTCGCGATCCACCAGCGCATTCTTCCCGATCCACGGCATCATCCCACGCAACTCCGACCCAATCTTCTCGATCGGATGCGCCAGCGCCTGCTTCCGCGCCGCCTTCAGCTCAGGCTGCCCCGCACGGTTGTCGAGAATGAAGTTCTTCACGAACCGCCCCGACTGAATGTCCGCCAGCACGCGCTTCATCTCCGCCTTGGTCTCCGCCGTGATGATCCGTGGACCCGTCGTGATGTCGCCATATTCGGCGGTGTTCGAGATCGAATAGCGCATGTTGGCGATGCCGCCCTCGTACAGCAGGTCGACGATCAGCTTGGTCTCGTGCAGGCACTCGAAATACGCCATCTCGGGGGCGTAGCCCGCTTCGACCAGCGTCTCGAACCCGGCCTGGATCAAATGCGTGATCCCGCCGCACAGCACGGCCTGCTCGCCGAACAGGTCGGTCTCGCATTCCTCGCGGAAGTTGGTCTCGATGATCCCCGAGCGACCGCCGCCGACGCCGCTGGCATAGGCGAGCGCGATGTCATGCGCGTTGCCCGACTTGTCCTGGTCGATCGCGATCAGGCAGGGGACGCCGCCGCCGCGGACATATTCGCTGCGCACGGTATGACCGGGGCCCTTGGGCGCGATCATGATGACGTCGAGATCGGCGCGCGGCTCGATCAGGCCGAAATGCACGTTGAGACCGTGGGCAAAAGCAATCGTCGCGCCCTGCTTGAGGTTGTCGTGCAGGTCGGCAGCGTAGATCGCCGCCTGATGCTCGTCGGGCGCGAGGATCATGACGATGTCCGCCCAGGCGGCAGCTTCCTTGTTCGACTTGACCGCGAAGCCCGCCTCGATCGCCTTCTTGGCGGTGGCCGAGCCTTCGCGCAGCGCGATCGCGACGTCCTTGACGCCTGAATCGCGGAGATTCTGCGCGTGCGCATGGCCCTGCGAACCATAGCCGACGATCGCGATCTTCTTGTCGGTGATGAGGTTCAGGTCGGCGTCGCGATCGTAATACACACGCATTGAAATGGTCCTTTCGATAAGGTGTGTCCCTCCGCGAAGGCGGAGGTCCAGGCTGGGCTCCCGCCTTCGCGAGAGAACAAAACTTTGTAGTGGAAAAGTTAAGCCGGCTCTTTGCCGCGAGCGATCGCGACGATGCCGGTTCGGGCTACTTCGATCAGACCGACTTCACCCATAAGTTCGACGAACTTGTCGATCTTGTCGATGCCGCCGGTGACCTCGAACACGAAGCTCGACGTCGTCGCATCGACGACGCGCGCCCGGTAGACGTCGGCGAGGCGCAATGCCTCGATCCGGTGGTCGCCGGTGCCGCGGACCTTCACCAGCGCCAGCTCGCGTTCGACATGCGCGCCCTGTGCCGTGAGGTCGGTGACCTTGTGCACCGGCACCAGCCGGTCGAGCTGGGCGATGATCTGCTCCATCGTCGCCGGCGACGCGCTGGTGACGATGGTGATCCGGCTGACCGACTTGTCGGCGGTGATCTCCGACACCGTCAGGCTCTCGATATTATAGCCGCGGGCGGTGAACAGGCCGGCGATCCGGGCGAGGATGCCCGGTTCGTTGTCGACGATGACGGCGAGCGTGTGCCGCTCGGCCTTTTCCTGGGAAATGTGCATGGTTTCTTACTCTCCCCTTCCGCTTGCGGGAGGGGTCGGGGGAGGGGAGGCGAGGGCTGCCGACGACGTGGTCATCAGGCCCTCCCCTAACCCCTCCCGCAAGCGGGAGGGGGATTCTGTTGCGATCTGGGCCGTCATCACACCAGCGCCTTCGCTTCGTCGTCCATCGTGCCGGACACTTCGTTCGCCTGCAGGATCATGTCGGTATGCGCCGCCCCCGACGGGATCATCGGGAAGCAGTTGGTCAGCTGCGACACGCGGCAGTCGACGATCACCGGGCCGTCATAGGCCAGCATCTCGGCGATCCCGCTATCAAGCTGGTCGCGCGTCTCGATCAGGATGCCCTTCCAGCCGTAAGCCTCGCCGAGCTTGACGAAATCGGGCAGCGAATCCGAATAGCTCTCGGCATAGCGGCTCTCATAGGTGAGCTCCTGCCACTGGCGGACCATGCCCATATACTGGTTGTTGAGGATGAAGATCTTCACCGGCAACCGGTATTGCGTGGCGGTCGCCAGCTCCTGGATGTTCATCTGGATCGACGCCTCGCCGGCGATGTCGATCACCAGCGCGTTCGGGTTGCCGAGCTGCGCGCCGATCGCGGCGGGCAGGCCGTACCCCATCGTGCCGAGACCACCGCTGGTCAGCCACTTGTTCGGCTTCTCGAACCCGAAATGCTGCGCCGCCCACATCTGGTGCTGGCCGACCTCGGTCGTGATGATCGGCGAGCGCGCGTGCGTCGCGTCGAACAGCGCCCGGATCGCGCGTTGCGGCATGATCTCGGTCGGGTCGTTCTCGGGGAAATCGAGGCACTTCACCGCACGCCAGCCGGCGATCCGCCGCTGCCAATCGGTCGTGTCGGGCTTGGGATGCTGGCGACTTTTCCAGATCCGCACCATGTCCTCGAGCGCATGACCGACGTCCGCGATGATCCCGAGATCGACGCGCACGGTCTTGTTCACCGACGAGCGATCGATGTCGATGTGCACTTTCCGCGAGTTCGGGCTGAACGCATCGAGCCGCCCGGTCACGCGGTCGTCGAAGCGCGAGCCGAGCGCGACGACGAGGTCGGCCTGGTTCATCGCCATGTTGGCCTCGTACGTGCCGTGCATCCCGAGCATGCCGAGCCATAGCGGGCCGGACGCGGGATAGGCGCCAAGGCCCATCAGCGTCGACGTCACCGGTGCGCCGGTGATGCGGACGAGTTCGCACAGCAACTGGCTCGCGGCGGGCCCCGAGTTGATGATGCCGCCGCCGGTGTACAGGATCGGACGTTCGGCCGCGGCGAGCATGTCGACGAGCTGCTCGATCTGCGACTGGTCGGCCTTCACCTGCGGGCGATAGGTCTTGTGCTGGATCGGCCCCGGCTTCTTGTAGCGCGCGGTCGCGACCTGCACGTCCTTTGGAATGTCCACGACCACCGGCCCCGGACGCCCCGAGGTGGCGATGTGGAACGCCTCGTGGATCACGTCGCCAAGCTTGGCGGGATCCTTCACGAGGTAGTTGTGCTTCGAGCAATGGCGCGTGATGCCGACGGTATCGGCCTCCTGGAACGCGTCGGTGCCGATCAGCGCGGTCGGCACCTGGCCGGTGATCACGACCATCGGGATCGAATCCATCAGCGCATCGGTGATCCCGGTGACCGCATTGGTCGCGCCGGGGCCGGAGGTGACGAGCACCACGCCGGGCTTGCCGGTCGAGCGCGCGTAACCCTCGGCCGCATGCGTCGCAGCCTGTTCGTGGCGCACGAGGATGTGCTTGATCCGACCCGAGCGAAACAACGCGTCATAGATCGGCAGCACGGCACCACCCGGATAGCCGAAGACGACCTCCACGCCGAGATCGCACAGCGCCTCGATCAGGATATCGGCTCCACTCTTCTCGGTCATTTCATATCATCCTTTGCGAGAACGCTGCCTTTAGCGTCTCGTGGAGGGGCCGGCTACCGATATAAAAGATGCGTGTCAAACATCATTTGAGCAATATAGTTTCAAATTGCCGCAAGCGCGTTGAAAGATCGAGGGCTTCGGTGCGGGTCCAGATGGCGGGCGGCTGGTGCCGGAGCCACGTATATTGGCGCTTGGCATAGCGCCGCGTGGCGAGCGATCCGGCTGCGATGGCGTCGCGTTTCGAGGTCTCGCCGCGGACGAACGCGGCGATCTCGGGCACGCCGATCGCGCGGCGGATCGGAGCGTCCTGCGGAATGTCGGTGCGGGCGAGTAGCGCGGTGATTTCCTCGCGGCTGGTGTCCGCCATTTCGGCGAAGCGCTGGTCGATGCGCGCGTTGAGCCAGTCGCGGTCGGGGATCAGGATCAGCGCGCGGACGTCGATCGTGTCGCCGATCCCGCCGACCTTCTCGGTCTGCCACTCGGCGAGCGTCCGGCCGGTACCGCGAACGACTTCGAGCGCTCGGGCGACGCGGGTTGTGTCGGCTGCGTTCAGTTTCTGGGCAGCCTGCTGGTCGAGTTGCGCGAGCGCGGCGTGCGCTTCGGCGACGGGGAGGGCACGGATTTGCTCGCGAAGGGCCGGGTCGATCTCGGGAACAGGCGCGATACCGTCGAGCAAGGTGCGGATATAGAGCCCGGTCCCGCCAACCAGGATCGGCAGCTTCCCCTCGGCAAGCGTATCGCGGATCGCCAGCGTCGCGTCGGCAGCCCAGCGCGCGGCCGAGTAGCTCGCATCGGCTGCATCGACATGGCCGAAGAGCCGGTGCGGGGCGCTGGCCTCTTCCTCTGCTGAGGGCCGCGCGGTCAGGATGCGGAGGTCGGCATAGACCTGCGCGGAGTCGGCGTTGATGATCACACCGTCGTGGCGCGCGGCGATGGCCAGTGCGAGCGCGGACTTGCCGCTCGCGGTCGGCCCTGCGATGAGCGCGACCTTCGGGAGATGTTTAATGTTCACGGCAACGCTTATAGCCTCGGGCACGCTGACCGCAGGCGATATTTCGACCGCGATGGACCGCTTGCGCGACGCAGGCTGCGCACCGGGCGCTAGCGGCTGGATCGATGAGGGCGAGGCGGCCGACCTGATCTTCGGGATGGCGCCGGACGCGGCGCGGGTCGCGCTCGAGGGGGCATTCCCCGCGACCGACGTCGTCGTACAATCGAGCCTGACGCGAACCAAGACGCTGCTCGTAGCCGACATGGACTCGACGATGATCACCGTGGAATGCATCGACGAACTCGCCGACTACGCCGGGATCAAGCCGCAGATCGCCGACATCACCGAACGCGCCATGCGCGGCGAACTGAACTTCGAATCCGCACTCGACGCCCGCGTGGCGCTGCTCAGGGGGCTGGCGGAAAGCGACATCGAACGCTGCCTAGCCGAACGCGTCACGATCATGCCGGGCGCGAAAGCTCTTGTACGGACGATGCGGTCGCGGGGCGCGCTGGCGGTGCTGGTGTCGGGCGGCTTCACGCGGTTCGCGGAGCCGGTCGCCAAGCAGATCGGCTTCGACCGCGCGATCGCCAACGTGCTGGGGATCGAGGCCGGTGTCCTGACGGGCACGGTCACCAAGCCGATCGTCGGATCGAACACAAAACTCACGACGCTACGGGCCGCGATCGCCGAGCGGGGGATCGTGGTCGAAGAGTCACTCGCAGTCGGCGACGGTGCGAACGATCTTGCGATGATCGAGGCAGCGGGGCTGGGCGTGGCCTACCACGCCAAGCCGATCGTCGCAGCGGCCGCAGCCGCCCGGATCGATCACGGCGACCTGACCGCGCTACTCTACGCCCAAGGTATCGCAAAGCGCGACTGGGTCACGGCCTAGAACTTCACGGTGATTATGCTCATCCGACGTATAATTATCGTCATCCCCGCGGAGGCGGGGACCCATATCCTCCGACGTGGGCGATTTCGCCGCGAGGTTTGCCAGTATGGGTTCCCGCCTGCGCGGGAATGACGGCTGCCTGCGCGAAAGGTATAATCACTGAACTTCACCCCTCTCTTCCAAGGAGGGGCGCAGAAGTGAGAATCAGCCCTTCGCCAACGGCGTACCGCTTGCCGCGCAAACATACGTCGCCAGTTCCTCACGCAACGGCAGCCCCTTGATCGGCCGCAATGGTCCATCATGCGCCACGTTGGTCTCGACGAGCGCTCGGTTCGGACCCACGCCCAGCACATGGAACAGCCGCTTGCCGCAATCCGTCTCGGTACGCGCATAGGCGACCTTGCCATCATGCTCCTGCCGCAGGATCGCGATGATCGTGCCGCTTGCCGCCTTACGCTCACGCAACAGGAAATGGCGTGACGTCGGATCGGAAGGGGTAGGGATCAGCCGCCCCTTCACCGTCAGTTGCTCGGGCTTGGGCACCGCCACTTCGGTCTCGGCCAGATTGCGCAACGACACGCCGTTGTCCACCATCGCGTCGGTATTGTTAGTCGCAGGCTGCTCGCCAGAACACGCGGCCAACAGCGTTGCGCCGGCAAGTGCCAGCGCCAAGGTCTTCAAAATCATGCATCTAGCTCCCGGTCGATGTCGAAACGAAACGACCGGTCCGGCTATTTGATCCCTGCCGCATCCGATCGCTCGCCCGCCGGGCAAAGGCACGATCGCTCAGCGCGCCCTCTTCTCAACCCGAAAGTCCGCTCGCGCCACGGTCTTCGAAGGGACGGCAGGTTCGCAGATGCGACGTGTCGGCTGGCACGCAATCCCGACCGTAGAACACCCTTTGACGCTACCCGCGGTAGGACACGCGCGACACTGTTGCTTGACCTCGGTGCAAGTCGATGGCGCCGACAACAACGCCAAGGTCAGGAAGAACATGCGCACATCCTCGTCATGAGTATCGTAGCCGCCGGGCTCATCCGCTCAGGGCGCAACGATCACACACGCCACGCCAGACGCCGAGCAAGCCCGCGTCGCATCCGCCTTCGACGCAAAGCCACCCGCCTGGAGCCGCGTCACGCTGCCGGCCTTCGCGTAGAAGGGCTGAGCACCACGTAGCTTGCCGCGAACCTTGTTCCACTGCGTCTCGGCATTGCCCTGGTCGCGGAACGCGCCAAGCTGGACGCGCCAATTGCCCGTCGCACGCACGGGCGCGGGCTTGGCCGCTATAGCTTTTGCCGGAGCAGGTTTCGTCGGCGCAGGCTTGGGCGGCTTCACCTGCGCCTGCCTGACCGGTGCCGGCTCGCGCGTCGGCGTCGGTTCCCGCGTAGGGGCCGGTTCGCGGGTCGGCCCGGGAATGCGCGCAGGAAGCGAACTCGGCGGCAGCTTCGACGGACGCGGCGCGCTGGCGATACGCGACGGCGCCATCGGCGTCTGCCCGACCGTAGCACGCGAAGGCCCCGGCGGCGGGGATTGCAACGCATATTGCTGCGCCAGCGCGGTGCCCTTCTCGCGGTCGGCTGGCGAGATATACTGGTCCATCTGCGCGAGCGTCTGCGAGGCCGACTGCAATCCCGACGCCGAGGCCCGCGTCATCAGCGCATAGGCCCGCGGGAAATCGCGCGGTATGCCGTCGCCGTTGAACAGCATCGTCCCGAGCACGAGTTGCGCCCGCGGCTCACCATGCGCGACCGATTTCTGCAGCCACGGCAGCGCATCCGTCTTCTTGCCGGCCTGGAACAGCGCGAGCCCGTAATTGTCGGCGGCCTGCACATGCCCTTGCATCGCCGCCTTCCGGAACCAACTCTCGGCCAGCACCGGATCCAGCGGTACGCCGCGACCAAGCTTGTACGCCTGCGCCAGGTTGAACTGCGCATCCGCATCGCCTGCCACCGCCAGCGGGCGCCACTCGGTGATCGCACGCGGATAATCGCCCTTCGCCCAGGCATCGACGCCGGCCTTCACATCGGCAAACGCGGGGACGGCGGCCAGCATCCCGCTCAACGCGATCGCACCCACCAAAAGCTTACGCCGAACCGTCATCGCCATCCCTCATACCGTCTCGCCGCCACCATGCCGCCGTTCGTCGCCCAAGGCAAAGGGCGACCGTTCCCGATGCCCAACATCGCGCCTCAGTAAGTCATTATGAAGTCGCGTTAACCGCTTCTTTAAACCGACATGGCACTGCGTATGCGAATACCGGGAGTGGGAACTATGTGCGGTCTAGCGTTTGCCATGAAACAGGGATTGCCCCGATGACCACGCGCGCTCTCCTCCTCGGCGGGATCTCCGCCCTCCTGCTCGGGGGTACGATGGTCGGCTGTGCCGCGAACGGGGGCGGCATCGCCTCGGCCAGCGACCGTAATGCAGCGCTCGCGACAAAGGCCGCGGCCGGCACTGCGGGGCAGGCGCAGGCGGCACTCGCGCGCAACGATGGTCCCATCGCGATCGGTTACGCAGAGCGTGCGGTGGCACTCATGCCGCAGCAGGCGGACTACCGGATGCTGCTCGGTCAGAGCTATCTCAAGGGCGGGCGGTTCGCCTCGGCCTCGCACGCGTTCGCCGACGCGCTGCAACTGTCGCCGACCAACGGCAGGGCGGCGCTCAACCTCGCGCTGTCGCAGATCGCGACCGGAGACTGGCAGTCGGCGCGCCACAGCCTCGAAGCGAACGCCGCGATCATCCCGGCGGTCGATCGTGGCCTTGCGTTGTCGCTGGCGGGCGACACCGCGGGCGGGATCGCGGTCCTGACCGAGGCCGCCCGTTCGCCAGCTTCGAATGCGAAGATACGCCAGAATTTGGCGTTGAGCTTCGCGCTGGCGGGACGCTGGCAGGAGGCACGCGTCGTCGCGGCAACGGACATGGCACCAGCAGACGTCGACGCCCGGCTCGAGCAATGGGCGCTATTCGCTCAGCCGGCCAAAGCGTCGGACCAGGTGGCGAGCCTGCTTGGCGTTCGCGCAGTGGCGGATGCGGGACAGCCGGTCGCGCTGGCGTTGAACGCGCCTTCGCCGGAGACACCGGGTGTTCCCGAACAGGCCTTGGCGGCCGCGGATCCGGTCGTCGCGCCGACCGAAGCTGCCCCTGTGCAGCTCGCTTCGGTGTCAGCGGCTGGCGTCTCGAAGATCGCGTTCGGACCGCGGCAGGAGGTCGTCCAGGCGTTGCCGACGATGATGCTCCGTCCGGCCGGCGGCCCGATCAAGCTCGCGTCCGCGCCCATGTCGTCGGGTCGCGCCATGGCGACTGCGGCGTATCAGGTGAAGGCGCCGGCAACCGGCAACTGGTACGTCCAGCTCGGCGCCTTCGAGAGCGCGGGGGTCGCAAGAGACGGCTGGGCCCGCGCCGCACGCCGATTCGCGGTGCTCGCCAGCTATTCGCCGAACGGCATGACGTTCAAGGCGCGGGGCGAGGATGTCTACCGCCTCTCGGTAGGCGGGTTCAGCAAGTCGGCGGCGAATACGATGTGCCGCCAGTACCGCGCCAAGGGCGGCGCCTGCTTCGTCCGCCAAGGCGCGGGCGACATCATGGCACAGTGGTTGCGCAAGCCCGGCATGCAGATGGCGTCGCGGTAACGGGCGCTGCCGCCTTGTTCGTCCCACCGCTTCGATAGACGCCACCCCGGCGAAGGCCGGGGCCCAGTTGGGAGGTAGGCGTAACGGAGCGTTGTCCTCAGTTTGCGACGTCCCCCAACTGGGCCCCGGCCTCCGCCGGGGTGGTGCACCCTCACGGAACCTCGCGCCCACCCTTCCACAACCGCAACACGCGCCCCTGAACCGGCAAGCCATCGAACGGCGTATTCCCCGCCTCCGCCAGGAACGCCTCCCCGACGATCTGCCAAGGCGCCAGCCGGTCGAACAGCATCAGGTCGGCAGGCTTGCCGACCTCCAGAGTCCCCGTATCCAGCCCCAGCACCCGCGCCGGATTGCTGGCGAGCAGCGCGATCAGCCGCTCCAGCGTCAGCAGTTCGTCACGCACCAGCATCAGCGCGAGCGGCAACAGCGTCTCCGCCCCCGCCATCCCACTGCTCGAATCGGTGAACGGCAGCCGTTTCTCCTCCGGCCCGCGCGGCTCGTGCCCCGAACACAGCACGTCGATCGTCCCGTCTGCGATGGCATCGAGCGCCGCCTGTCGGTCACTCTCCGCGCGCAAAGGCGGCGACAGCAGCGCGAACGACCGGAAATCACTGACCGCGATCTCCGACAGATGCAGATGCGCCGGCGTGATTCCGCAGGTCACCGGCACGCCGCGACGCTTCGCCGCACGGATCAGGTCGAACCCGGCCGCCGTCGTCACCTGGCGAATATGGATCCGAGCCCCAGTATCCTCGGCAAGCATCAGGTCACGCGCAATCGCCAGCGCCTCCGCCACCGCCGGTGCGGCAGGCAGGCCAAGCCGCGTCGCCGTCTCACCCTCGGTCGCGACCGCGCCGGCGGTCAGTCCGCCATCCTCGGCATGCGCGATCACCGTCACGTCGAGATCGCGCGCATAGGCGAGCACGCGCCGCATCACGCCGCTATCGGCGATCCAGTGCTTGCCCGTGCCCACCGCCTTCGCGCCAGCCGAAAGACAGATCGCCATCTCGGCGAGGTCATGGCCTGCAAGTCCGCGCGTGGCGGCGGCGATCGGGTGGATCCAGAGGTCGGGCTTGCCGATCAACGCCGCCCGCTGGACGATGCCGGGGTCGTCGAGAACGGGCGACTGGTCGGGCATGAGGCCGATCCGCACGATCCCGCCGGCGCGAAACGCCGCACGATCCACCTTCGCCACGCCGAGATCGACGATCCCGGGCGCGACCGTCTTGCCGCCGCAATCGACGATGTCCGCATCAGCCGGAATGTCGACGATCCCGGTCGCGACGATCACGCCGTCGCGGACCAGCAGATTACCCTTGGTCACGCCCCCGACCGGGCAGGCGAGTGTTGCGTTGGTGAGCGCGAGGATCATGCCCAACCCTCCACGCCGCGCGCTCTTCGCGTCAGTACATCGAGGCACGCCATCCGGACGGCGACCCCCATCTCGACCTGCTCGGTAATCGCCGAGCGTGCGTGATCCGCCACTGCGGAGTCGATCTCCACACCCCGGTTCATCGGCCCGGGATGCATCACCAGCGCGTCAGGCGCCGCCTTCGCCAACCGGTCGAGCGTCAGGCCGTAGCGCATACGGTATTCGCGTGTGGAGGGCACATAAGCGCCATCCATCCGCTCGTTCTGCAACCGCAGCATCATAACCACGTCCGCACCCTCCAGCGCCTTGTCGAAATCGGTAAACGCACGCACGCCCATCCGCTCGATCATCGGCGGCATCAGCGTCGAGGGCGCGCAAACGCGCACCTCTGCGGCAAGCGCGGTGAGCGCCAGGATGTTAGACCGCGCGACCCGGCTATGCAGCAGGTCCCCGCAGATCACGACGCGCTGGCCGGCGATCGAGCCCTTCCGCCGCCGGATCGTCAACGCATCGAGCAACGCCTGCGTCGGATGCTCGTGCCGTCCATCGCCCGCGTTCAGCACCGGACAATCCACCTTGTCCGCGATCAACCGCACCGCGCCGCTCGACATATGCCGGATCACGATCACGTCCGCGCGCATCGCGTTCAACGTCATCGCCGTGTCGATCAGTGTCTCGCCCTTCTTCACGCTCGACTGCGCCGCATGCATGTTGACGACGTCCGCCCCCAATCGCTTTCCCGCAATCTCGAACGACAGCAAAGTCCGCGTGCTGTTCTCGAAAAACGCGTTGATCTGGGTAAGCCCGGCCAGCCGCTTGTCGGGAGTCGCGTGCGTGCGGTTCGCCTCGACCCACGTCTCCGCCTCGTCGAGCAGGAACGCGATCTCATGTGGCTGGAGCCCGTCGATGCCGGTGAGATGCCGGTGCGGGAAGACGGCGCCGCCTTCGATGAGGGCGGCGGGGCGGTGATCTGAGGTTCGCATTAAAAGCGCGGGATAGTGTCCGCGGGGGCAGGGGGCAAGCGTCGCGCGACGCCTCGCCACAACCGCATGGTTAACTGCATTTTAGCGCAGGCATGGGATGGCGATGGCGAACGGGGAAAATGATGCAGGACGCAGCGGCACGGACGATGGTGCGATGGTGGGAAACGCGGTGGTTCGCGCTGGCCCTCGTCCTGGCATCCGCGGTGCCGTTGCTATGGCCCGCGCTGCCCCCGCTCGGCGACCTGCCCGGCCATATGGGCCGCTGGCATATTGCGATGGCACTGCCGAGCTCGCCCGATCTGCAGCGCTATTATGCCTACCACTGGGCGCTGATCCCCAATCTGGGCATGGACCTGCTCGTACCGGCGCTGTCGCACCTCTTCCCCTTCGAGGTCGCGACCAAGCTGGCGGTGATCGCGATCCCGATGCTGACCGCCACCGGACTGTTATGGGCCGCGCGCGAGGCGCAGTGGCGCATACCGCCGACCGCGATGTTCGCGTTGCCGCTCGCCTATGCGTGGCCGTTCCAGTTCGGCTTCGTCAATTTCGCGCTGTCTCAGGCGCTGGCGTTCTGCGCGCTGGCGCTGTGGATCCGGCTAGGGCGACAGGATCGCCTGATCGTACGCGCGCTGCTCTTCGTACCCATTGCGTGCGTGATATGGATTTCGCACAGCTTCGGCTGGGGGCTGCTGGGGCTGATGGCGGCAGGCGCGGACATCGCGCGGCTCCGCATGGCAGGTCGTGGCTGGCCGGCGGCGCTCGTCGGTGGCGCGATCCAGTGTCTGTCGATGACGGTCCCGCTCCTCGTCATGCTGGCGTCTATCGGGGCCGGGACGGGCGCGGCAGCGGGCGGACTCGGTGGGGAGGGCTGGTTCGACGCACCGGTGAAGCTGGTATGGCTTGTTTCGCTGTTCCGCGATCACTGGCCATGGTTCGATCTCCTCTCGCTGCTGCCGTTGATCGCCATGCTGTATGCAGGAATGCGGAGCGCCCGCCTCGGGTTCTCGCCGCTATTGGGCATACCCGCGCTGCTGTGCCTCGCAGCGTTCGTCGTCCTCCCACGATTGCTGATGGGGGGCGCCTATGTCGACATGCGGATGGCACCCGCCGCGGTGATGCTGGGATTGATCGCGATCGCGCCGCGCGATTCGCGAATGGCACGCACGCTGGCCGTGATGGGCACTGCATTCCTGGTCCTGCGCCTGGCAGGCACGACGCTGAGCTTTGTCGAGCGCTCCAGCGACCAACAACGCGAACTTGCGGCTGTTGCAGCCATCCCGCACGGCGCTGCGGTACTCTCGTTAGTCGAGTTGCCATGTGGGGGCGCATGGGACGACCTGCGGCGCAATCACCTTCCAGCCCTCGCGATCGTCCGACGCGACGTGTTTACCAACGAGCAATGGGCGATCGAAGGACAGCAATCGCTGCACATCCGCTACGCGGTCGCCGCACCCTATACCGGGGACCCGACCCAGAGCGTCTTTCCGTCGATCTGTTCGACCGTCGGCTCCAACTTCGTCAAGACGATCGCACAGTTTCCCCGCGCCGCCTTCACACACGTCTGGACGATCGGCTTCCCGCCAGGGGCTGCAAAGGCCGCCGACCTGCGCGTCATCTGGACCGACGGCCAGTCCACCCTCTACCGGGTGGCGCGCTAGATCTGCGCTGTCACCAGTGCATCGATTGCACCCTGGAGGATGTAGGCGGCGGCCATCTTGTCGACGAGTTCGGCGCGTTTGGCGCGGCTGGCGTCCTGTTCGATCAGCGTGCGGGTGACCGCAACGGTCGACCAGCGTTCGTCTTGCAACAGGATCGGTAACCCCATGTCCTTGAGGTTCTGCGCGAATGCCCGCGTCGATTGCGACCGTGGGCTCTCGCTACCGTCGAGGTTGATCGGCAGGCCGATGACGAGCCCGACGACCGCCTGGGCCTTGATGATCTCGGCAAGCGCGGCCTTGTCCTTCTGGAACTTGGTCCGACGGATCAGGAGGGCAGGGCTCGCGAACGACCAGCCGGCGTCGCAGAGCGCGGTGCCGATCGTCTTGGTGCCGACGTCGAGACCGATCAGCCGGCCGCCGTTCGGGAGCGCGTCGCGGAACTGCGCGGCGGAGAGCGTGATCATTTGAAGGCCTTCAGGCGGCGGTTGGCGTCGGTGCGGATGTTCGCCCAGAACAGGCTGTAGTCGTAGACGTGGTAATTGTTGCCGGGCAGCACGTACGGCCCCAGGTTCGGGCCCTCGCCGATCAGCAGGAAGCCGCGGTCGGCGCAGCGTGCGGCGACGCTACCGATCGCGATCGTCGCGGTCTTCAGGTCGGCCGACGGGACAAGCGTGCCAAGGTTGGCGGTTGCGGGCGCGGTCGCGTCGGCGGTGCCGGTCAGCGGGTTGGTGCAGACCATCGGCGTGGCTTTCCGCGGCTGGCCGTTGAAGCCGGTGGTCTGGTCATAGGCATCGACGATCAGCGACGGATCGGCAGGCTCGGCAAAGCTCTCCCATGACAGGATACAGCCGGTCTGGTCCGCGGCTCGGCATTCGGGGAGGCCCATGCGCGGCAGGTCGGTCGCACGCGAGACGGGCCAGCCGACGACATAGGCCGCGACGATCCGTGCCTTCAGCTTGGGATCAGTGGCGATGCGGTCGCGGAGTAGGCGGGTGAGATGGAGCGCGCCCTGGCTGTGGCCGGCGAGGATGATCGGGCGGGTCGGGCCGGCTTCCTTGAGGAACCGGTCGAACGCCGCAGAGACATCGCCATAGGCGAGCGCCAGCGCGCGTTCGCTATCCGCGACGCTGGTCAGGAACGCCCCGAACGTCGCCTGGCGATAGCGTGGCGCCCAGATGTCGCCCGCTTCGTTGAACGCGCTCGCCTGGCCGCGCAGGAACAGTTCCGCTCGCGCATTGGTCTCGGGGTCGTTGATCGGCGCGTTCCAATGGTCGCGGTTGATGTACGAGGTCGGGTGAATGAAGAAGATCGCTGCGCCCGTGCCGGGCTTGCCGGGCGTGTAGCCGGGCGGCGTCCAGAGCGCCGGATTACCCGGCGCATCGGGGCGCGCGAGCCACATGATCTTTCGTGCGTAGATGTTGCGCGGGGCTTCGCGCTGCGCCTGAAAATTCTCGCTCGGCACCATCACTGCGCGCATCAACTGCGTGCCGAACAGGCGGTAGGCGAGCAGGGCGGCGATCGCGAGGACGATCATCGCGGCGACGAAATAGAGAAACTTGCGGGCCAAGCGGGACCTTCCGTGCAGGCGGTTTGGCCCCCGTGCCGCAAGCGGAGGAAGGTTGCAACGGGCGCCTGATTGTAGAGGAAAACGCCGGCGGCCGGAAAGTGGCCTGTTCCCCCGCGGAGGCGGGGGCCCAGGATCTCGGGCGGTATCGTTTGTAATCCTGGGCCCCCGCCTCCGCGGGGGAACCAGAAGAGGATGCTGCGCTAGAAGGGTGTTGCGCCCCCGCCGCGCCGGGTGCTAGCCGCAGCCCATGTCCGTAGATACTGCAACCGTGAAGCGGATCGCGAGCCTTGCGCGCATCGCGATCACCGACGAGGACGCCGCCCGCATGGCGCCGGAACTCGGTAACATCCTTGGCTGGATCGAGATGCTCGAAGAGGTCGACACGACCGGTATCGAGCCGATGACCGCCGTCATCCCCAACACGCTGCGGCTGCGCGACGACGTCGTCAACGCCGACCCGCTGACCGGCGGCGGCATCCGCGAGCAGGTCCTCGCCAACGCGCCCGTGGCCGAACACGGCTTCTTCGCCGTGCCGAAGGTGATCGAATAATGACCGACCTTACCGATCTCGGAATCGCAGGCATCCGCGACGGCGTCCGCGATGGCAGCTTCAAGGCGCGCGAAGTCGCCGATGCGTTCATCGTAAAGGTGAGCCAGGCCAAGGCCTTGAACGCGTTTCTTGTCGAGTCGCCGGAACACGCGATCACCGCCGCCACCGCGGCCGATACCGCGCGCGAAGCCGGCGAGACGCTCAAGCCGCTGGCCGGCGTGCCGATCGGCATGAAGGACCTGTTCTGCACGAAGGGCGTGACGACGACCGCGGCGAGCCATATCCTCGAAGGCTTCACGCCGACCTACGAGTCGACCGTCTCGCAGAATTTGTGGGACGCGGGCGCGGGGATGCTCGGCAAGCTGAACATGGACCAGTTCGCGATGGGCTCGTCGAACGAGACCTCGGCGTTCGGCAACGTGATCTCGCCGTGGAAGCGCAATGACGGCGGTAACGCCTCGCTCGCCCCCGGCGGCTCGTCGGGCGGTTCGTCGTCGGCGGTCGCCGCACGGCTCTGCCCAGGTGCGACCGGCACGGACACGGGCGGGTCAATCCGCCAGCCCGCCGCCTTCACCGGCATCTCCGGCATCAAGCCGACCTATGGCCGCTGCTCGCGCTGGGGGACGATCGCGTTCGCGTCGTCGCTCGACCAGGCCGGGCCGATGGCACGCGACGTCAAGGACTGCGCGATCCTGCTCGAGGCGATGGCCGGGTTCGATGCGAAGGACGGCACCTCGTTGCAGCTCGACGTGCCGAAGTGGGAAGCGGGTTTGTCCGGCAATCTCAACGGCCTGCGCGTCGGTATTCCCAAGGAGTATCGCGTCGACGGGATGCCCGAGGAGATCGAAGCGCTCTGGCAGCAGGGCATCGACTGGCTGAAGGACGCCGGCGCGACGATCGGCGAGGTCTCGCTCCCGCACACGAAATACGCGCTGCCCGCCTATTACATCATCGCGCCCGCCGAAGCGTCGTCGAACCTCGCGCGCTATGACGGCGTCCGTTACGGGATCCGCGACCTGCCGACCGGGGCCGGTTTGCAGGACATGTACGCCGCGACGCGTGCGGACGGCTTTGGCCCCGAGGTGAAGCGCCGCATCATGATCGGCACATACGTGCTGTCGGCCGGTTTCTACGACGCGTATTACACGCAAGCGCAGAAGGTTCGTACGCTGATCGCGCGCGATTTCGAGCGGGCTTGGGAGACGTGCGACGTGCTGCTGACCCCGACCGCCCCCTCGGCAGCGTTCGCGCTCGGCGAGAAGTCGGCCGACCCGATCGCGATGTATCTGAACGACGTCTTCACCGTGCCGTCGTCGCTTGCGGGGTTGCCGGCGATGTCGGTGCCGGGTGGTCTCGACAAGCAGGGTCTGCCCCTCGGATTGCAGATCATCGGCAAGCCGCTCGACGAGCAAGGCGTGCTGAACGCAGGGCTCGCGATCGAACAGCGAGCAGGATTTACCGCGCGACCAGAGGCTTGGTGGTAACATGAGCGATTACAGGATTCAGGGCGAAACCGGCGAGTGGGAGGTCGTGGTCGGCCTCGAAGTGCACGCGCAGGTGACGTCGAACGCCAAGCTCTTCTCAGGCGCGGCGACCGAGTTCGGCGCGGAGCCCAACACGCAGGTGTCGCTGGTCGATGCGGCGATGCCGGGGATGCTGCCGGTGCCGAACCGCGAGTGCATCCGCCAGGCGGTCCGCACCGGCATGGCGATCGAGGCGCAGATCAATAAGTGGTCCCGGTTCGACCGTAAGAATTACTTCTACGCCGATCTGCCGCAGGGCTATCAGATCAGCCAGCTCTATCATCCGATCGTCGGTGAAGGCGCGATCGACATCAGCCTCGACGAGAAGAATCCGGACGCGGCCGGCAAGCGGATCGGCGTCGAGCGCATCCATGTCGAGCAGGATGCGGGTAAGCTGATGCACGACCAGCATCCGACCCAGTCGTACGTCGATCTCAACCGCTCGGGCGTCGCGCTGATGGAGATCGTGTCGAAGCCCGATTTGGCTTCGCCAGCGGAAACAGGGGCTTACCTGCGGAAGCTGCGATCGATCCTGCGCTATGTCGGGTCGTGCGACGGCAATATGGAAGAGGGCTCGATGCGCGCCGACGTTAATGTCAGCGTGCGCAAGCCCGGCGACGAGTTGGGCACGCGGACCGAGACGAAGAACGTCAATTCGGTGCGCTTCGTGATGGCGGTGGTCGAGCAGGAGGCCAAGCGTCAGGTCGAGGTGCTCGAAGCCGGCGGCAAGATCCAGCAGGAAACGCGGCTCTACGATCCCGATCGCAACGAGACGCGGTCGATGCGGTCGAAGGAAGATGCGCATGATTACCGCTACTTCCCCGATCCCGACCTGCTGCCGCTGGTGCTCGACGATGCGTTCCTGGCCGAGTGCCGGGCGTCGCTGCCCGAGCTGCCGGATGCGAAGCGCGCGCGGTACGAGGCGCTCGGGATCACCGCGTATCAGGCGACGGTGCTGACCGCCGAGGTCGAGGCGGCGCGGTGGTTCGATGCGTTGCTCGACGCGGGCGTGAAGCCGGCGGCGGCGGCGAACTGGACGACATCGGAACTGTTCGGCGCGCTGAACCGCACGGGTAAGGATATCGAGAATTCCCCGGTGTCCCCGGCGCAGGCGGCGGAACTGCTGGGGCTGATCGCGGACGGGACGCTGTCGGGGAGTCTTGCCAAGCAGGTGTTCGAGGTGATGCTCGAGACTGGTGACGGCGCGGCGAAGGTCGTCGAGGATCGCGGGTTGAAGCAGACCAGCGATACCGGGGCGATCGAGGCCGTGATCGCTGATGTGATGGCGGCGAATGCTGACAAGGTTGCGGACTACCGCGGCGGGAAGGACAAGCTGTTCGGGTTCTTCGTGGGTCAGACGATGAAGGCGATGGGGGGGAAGGCCAACCCTGCTGTCGTGAACGAGGTTCTGAAGGGGATGCTTGGGGAGTCGGTGGCTTCGTAAGGCTACCGACTTTCGCGCTCTCTCCCGCACCTGCTGGTCTCCCGTGCTTTCCGTTCTCCCGTGAAGGCGGGAGTCCAGGGTAACCGAACGCAGCGCTGCTTGATTCCTGGGCCCCCGCGTTCGCGAGGGAACTAGCAGAAGTGTAGTTCGCCCGCACTCAAAAGGCATCACCCCGGCGAAGGCCGGGGCCCAATTGGGGGCCGTTGCTGACGGAGGGCAGCGCCTCGTTACTGCAGACGTTCCAATTGGGCCCCGGCCTTCGCCGGGGTAGTGCAGTTGGGTGAGGTGGGGTCAGTTTAAAAGCAAGCGCAAGGGCTGTGCGGATGCACCGTTACGAGTCCACCTTCTGCGGATGATGCGGCACGAGGATCAGCGTGTTCTCCTCCACCCGCCATGACGCCAGGCGCGACAGGAAGTTCATCCCCAGCACGTTCGTTTCGCCAAACGCCGGCGACACCACCACCTGCAAATCGCGCGCGACGATCGCGCCGAGACGCAGCGAGGCAATCGTCCCCGTCTTCGCCGCGATCGACCCGTTGGCGGTCTGCAAGACGATCGGCACCACGCCAACCCGCGCCTCAACCCCAGCTTTCTCAGCCGTCTTCGCCGAAATCGCCGTGATCGTCGCGCCGCTATCGATCAGCAGCCGCTGGCTCACCCCATCGATCGTCGCCCGTGCCCAGAAATGCCCATCCGGCGAGATCCGGATACGGACCTCGCCGCCAACCACCTGCTGGTCCTCGATCTTCAGGAACCGCGCAATCTTGCCGACATAGGGATCGAACTGACGCCGCTGGTCGATCGCGACGAAAAGCAGTCCGACAAGGACAAACGTCATCGCCAGATTGACGAGCGTTCGGATGATCGGGATGCGCTGCGCCAGGATCAGCAGCAATACGGCGAACCCGAGCGCGATATACAGGCTCTGGTGCTCGGCAAAGGTGGGTATCGTGTAAATTATCAGGTCCTGATTGGCGGGAATGGCATTATCTAGATATCCACCCCCGCCTGTACGGTTGCTGACGCGAGCTTACTGCGCGTCGCCGTCCTGGTTCTTCACGATGCCACCGGTACCACCGACGCCATCGGGCATGCCGGTATCCGTGAACGTCTCGGGCTCATCGCCGCCTTCGCCGCGCTCGACCGCGTCGGAACGCGACTCAACCGCCTGTTCGATGTCGCTGCGCGTGTCCTCGTCACGGTCCTCGGGGAGCGTTTCGGGATTCGTGCCGGAATGCGGATCGCTCACGCTCAAAACTCCGGCTGGACGGGCGCGGGATCGTTCGACGGCGTTCCCGGCGCGGGAACGTCGACGTCCGGTGCGGGCGGATTGAACTCGGGCGGCGGCGCAGTCGGCTCGACGGGCGACGTCGGGGTCGGAAATTCTGCCGGGGGTTGGGTAGCCATGATGTCTCTCCTTCGAGGTGTTCAACGCCCGTAATCACCGGGAGTTGCCTATCTGCTTGCCCCCGCATGCAACGTTGGTATAGACGCGCCCGCTACGGCGATGTCCTGTGCGGGCGTGGCGGAACTGGTAGACGCGCTTGGTTTAGGTCCAAGTATCGCAAGATGTGGGGGTTCGAGTCCCTTCGCCCGCACCAGCCCGCCGCGCAGGCGAGGCGACCGCCCGAAGAATTATCCTGAATGCTCTTTTAGACAAAGGCCGGACATGCAGACTGTCGAGACGTTGAACGAGGGCCTCAAGCGCGCCTTTACGCTCACCATCACCGCGAAGGATATCGATGCCAAGGTCGATGTCGAGCTGAAGCGCCTCGCGCCGCAGATGAAGATGCCGGGCTTCCGTCCGGGCAAGGTGCCGGCGAACCTCATCCGCAAGATGCACGGCCCGGCGCTGACGCAGGACGCGCTGAACGCGGCGATCCAGGAGAGCGTACAGACGCTCGTCGCCGAGAAGCAGCTTCGCCCCGCGATGCAGCCTTCGGTCGAGCTGGAAGACGGCTATGACCTCGGCAAGGACGCCGTGGTCAAGGTCGAGATGGAGGTCCTCCCACAGGTCCCCGCACCCGCGATCGACGGCATCAAGCTCGAGCGCCTGACCGTGCCCGTCGCCGACGACGCGGTCACCGAGCAGCTCCAGAAGTTTGCCGACCAGCAGAAGAAGTGGGACGACGCAGCTGACGATTATGTCGCGGCGATGGGCGATCTCGTCACCGTCGATTTCGTCGGCAAGACCGCGGACGGCGTTGCGTTCGACGGCGGCACCGGCACCGACATGGGCGTCGAGCTCGGTTCGGGTCGTCTCATCCCGGGCTTCGAGGATCAGCTCGTCGGCGTGAAGACCGGCGACGACAAGGTCCTCAACGTGACCTTCCCCGAGGAGTATCAGGAGAAGTCGCTCGCAGGTCAGCCGGCGACGTTCGACATCACCGTCAAGTCGGTGAAGACCGCGGGCGAGAGCAAGATCGACGAGGACCTGGCCAAGTCGCTGGGTCTCGAAAGCCTCGAGCAGCTCACGGGGCTGCTCAAGGGTCAGATCGAGCAGGAGCATAACGGTCTCACGCGCACGCACATGAAGCGCAAGCTGCTCGACCAACTCGCCGAGGGTCACGACTTCGAAGTGCCGCCGTCGATGGTCGAGGCCGAGTTCAACCAGATCTGGTCGCAGCTTCAGCACGAAGCCACGCACGAGGCCGACCCCGAGGCTGCGATGGCCGAGATGGAAGGCGAGCGCGACGATTACCGCAAGATCGCCGAGCGTCGCGTGCGCCTCGGCCTGCTCCTGTCCGAGATCGGCCAGGCCAACGGCGTCGAAGTTTCGAACCAGGAAATGCAGCGTCTGCTGGCACAGGCAGCGCAGCAATATCCCGCCGAGCAGCGCCAGCAGTTCATGCAGTACGTCCAGCAGGAGCCGATGGCGGCCGCCCAGCTGCGCGCGCCGTTGTATGAGGACAAGGTCGTCGACTTCCTGTTCGAGAAGGCCGAGATCACCGACCGCGAAGCGACGCGCGAGGAGCTCGAGGCAGCAATCGAGAGCGAGGACGGGTTCGCCAGCGGCACGCACACGCATGACCACGACAACCACAAGCCGAAAAAGAAGGCTGCTGCCAAAAAGGCCAAGCCAGCGTCGGACGAGGCTGCTTCGGATGACGCCGTGACGGACGACGCGCCTGCTTCGGACGCGACGGACGAGGCCAAGCCTGCGAAGAAGGCGCCTGCCAAGAAGAAGGCGGCTCCGGTCGAAGCAGAGACCGCCGTGACGGAGTCGTCGCCGGTTGCTGCCGAGAACGCAGAGGGCACCGAGGCTGCCGACGCACCGGTGAAAAAGCCGCGCGCGAAGAAGGCTCCGACCAAGACCGAGGCGTAACGCACCATCGAGCGCCTCAGGGTTGAGGCGCTCCACCCCACCGGGTCACCTCCCCGGCGGAGGCCGGGGTCCAATTAGAAAGGTAGCTGTAACGGCGCGCAACGCTTCGTTATGGACCTTTCCCAATTGGGCCCCGGCCTTCGCCGGGGAAGTGCGTTTCGAAGGTGGTTCGGTGGCCGATAATACCGTTTTGAACTTCGCTGGGCAGGGCAGGCCATGACCGAACCAAGAACCGCCGTCCTGCTCCCGTGCTACAACGAGGAAGCCGCGATCGCGCAGACGATTGCGGGCTTCCGCGACGCGCTGCCCGGCGCCACCATCTACGTCTACGACAACAACAGCGCCGATCGCACGATCGAGGTCGCCCGCGCTGCCGGTGCGGTCGTCCGCACCGAACGCATCCAGGGCAAGGGCGCAGTCGTCCGCCGCATGTTCGCCGACATCGACGCGGACATCTACGTAATGGCCGACGGCGACGCGACCTACGACGCGGCTTCCGCCCCAAATCTGGTCGCTCGCGTTCTCGACGAGCAGCTCGACATGGTCGTCGGCTCCCGCATCAGCCAGGTCCAGGAAAGCTACCGCCGCGGCCACCGCTTCGGCAACGCGCTGCTAACCGGCATGCTCGCCCGCCTGTTCGGCCGCAGCTTCACCGACATCCTCTCGGGCTACCGCGTCTTCTCGCGCCGGTTCGTGAAGAGTTTCCCGTCGCTCTCCGCCGGGTTCGAGATCGAGACCGAGATCAGCGTCCACGCGCTCGAACTGAAAATGCCGATCGGTGAGGTCGAGACGCCCTATTACGCGCGTCCCGAAGGCTCCGAATCGAAGCTCAGCACGTACGGCGACGGCTGGCGCATCCTCCGCACGATCATGACGCTCTACCGGATCGAGCGCCCGCTCTGGTTCTTCGGCGCGATCGGCAGCGTGTTCGGCCTGCTCGCGCTGATCCTCGGCATCCCGCTGGTGCTGACGTACATCGAGATCCACCAGGTCCCCCGCTTCCCGACCGCGATCTTGATCACCGGCCTCGGCATCTTCGCCGCGCTCAACGTCTTCACCGGTCTGATCCTCGACACGGTCGTTCGCGGCCGCCGAGAAGTCCGCCGCCTCGCGTACCTGGCCTATCCCGCCCCAGGCATCTGACTCCCTCGCCCCTACGGGGAGAGGGAAGGAGGAGCCACTCGGCGACGGGAGGGTGAGGGGCGGTTGGCGGATCCCCACCACCCCTCACCCTCCCACCCGCAAGTGCGGGCGGGCCCCTCCCTCCCCCCGGAGGGGCGAGTGGTTAAGCAGGGCTTGAACTCCCCTCTCGGACCGCCGATGTTAGCGGTTCACTGGGGCATAAGAGAGATTTCCATGCACAATCCGTTCGAGACCGGCGATTTCGCGAGCCCGTTGGCCAGCGCCGGGCTCGGCCTGCAGCAGACGCAAGCAGGCCTGGTTCCCATCGTCATCGAGCAGTCGAACCGCGGCGAGCGTTCGTTCGACATCTTCTCGCGCCTGCTCCGCGAGCGCATCATCTTCGTGACCGGCGGCGTCGAGGACGGCATGGCCTCGCTGATCACCGCACAGCTACTCTTCCTCGAGTCCGAGAACCCGAAGAAGGACATCTTCATGTACATCAACTCGCCGGGCGGTGTCGTCACGGCGGGCATGGCGATCCACGACACGATGCGGTACATCCGTCCGCGCGTCGGCACCGTCTGCATCGGCCAGGCCGCGTCGATGGGCAGCTTCCTGCTCGCGAGCGGCGAGCCCGGCATGCGCGTCGCGATGACCAACGCACGCATCATGATCCATCAGCCATCGGGTGGTGCACAGGGCATGGCCAGCGACATCGAGATCCAGGCGCGCGAGATCCTGCGCATCCGCAAGCGCATGAACGAGCTGTATTCGCAGTATACCGGCCAGCCGATCGAAGAGATCGAGCGCCGGATGGACCGCGATACGTTCCTCGAAGCGAACGAAGCGAAGGATTTCGGGCTGATCGACGAAGTGTTCGACAAGCGTCCGGCGGTATCCGAGGATGGTGCGAAACCGGCCTAAGCGACACTGGCATGGGGCGAATCGTAAACCCCGCCGGTTTATTTGATTGTAGGAACTCCGGGGTGCGTTACGGTAGCGGCCCCGGAAACGGCACGTGCACCGACATGCGCGAGAGGTGATTGAATGACGAAGCTGAGCGGTGGCGACTCGAAGAGCACCCTCTATTGCTCGTTCTGCGGGAAGTCGCAGCACGAGGTCCGCAAGTTGATCGCCGGGCCGACGGTCTTCATCTGCGACGAGTGCGTCGAGCTATGCAACGACATCATCCGTGAGGAGACGAAGTCGGCGCTGGTGTCCAAGAAGGACGGCGGCGTGCCGACTCCGCAGGAGATCTGCGACGTCCTCGACGATTACGTAATCGGCCAGAAGCGCGCCAAGCGCGTGCTGTCGGTGGCGGTGCACAATCACTACAAGCGGCTCAACCACGGCGCCAAGGGTGCCGATGTCGAGCTGTCCAAGTCGAACATCCTGCTCGTCGGGCCGACCGGTTGCGGCAAGACCTTGCTGGCACAGACGCTCGCCCGCATCCTCGACGTGCCGTTCACGATGGCCGATGCGACGACGCTGACCGAGGCGGGTTACGTCGGCGAAGACGTCGAGAACATCATCCTCAAGCTGCTCCAGGCGTCCGACTACAATGTCGAGCGGGCGCAGCGCGGGATCGTCTATATCGATGAGATCGACAAGATTTCGCGCAAGGCCGAGAACCCCTCGATCACGCGCGACGTGTCGGGCGAGGGCGTGCAGCAGGCGTTGCTCAAGCTGATGGAAGGCACGACCGCGTCGGTTCCTCCGCAGGGTGGGCGGAAACATCCGCAGCAGGAATTCTTGCAGGTGGATACGACCAACATCCTGTTCATCTGCGGCGGTGCGTTCTCGGGTCTCGAGAAGATCATCGGCGACCGCCTCCAGGGCAAGTCGATCGGCTTCGGCGCGTATGTCGCAGGGCCGGACGAGCGCAAGACGGGCGAGACGCTGAAGTCGGTCGAGCCGGAGGATCTGCTGAAGTTCGGGCTTATCCCCGAGTTCGTCGGCCGCTTGCCAGTGATCGCGACGCTCGAGGATCTCGATGTCGACGCGCTGGTGAAGATCCTGAAGGAGCCGAAGAACGCGCTGGTCAAGCAATACCAGAAGCTGTTCGAGATGGAGGACGTCGCGCTCGGCTTTACCGACGATGCGCTTGTGTCGGTCGCCAAGAAGGGCATTGAACGCAAGACTGGCGCGCGCGGTCTTCGCTCGATCCTGGAGAGCATCCTGCTCGACACGATGTTCGACCTGCCTGGCATGGACGGCGTCGACGAGGTGATGATCGACAAGGACGTGATCGAAGGCCGCAAGGAACCGATCCGCGTTTATGCGGAGAAGAAGAAGACTGGCGACGCTGCGTAAGCGCTGATCGGTTTGGGAATACGGGAAAGGGCGTCGAGCGATCGGCGCCCTTTTTTTATTTGGGGCATACGCGCGAAAACCCCCGTCCGTCATCCTGACGAAAGTCAGGATCCAGAACCACGAGGATCAGCCCGCCGTAACCCTGGATCCTGACTTTCGTCAGGATGACGGGGAAGGGTAGGGCAGCGCATCCGTATCAACCGTCGCGTCCTGACCCACCGCGGTCTCCGACGTCTCACCCTCTCCCAACTGGAATTGGGAAACGCCCCACGGCGACTGCGCCGTAGAAACAGCGCGGACGGCTCGGGTGCTAAATCTATGAGGTCAAAAGCCGAACGCGTTCCAAATCCTTTGGACGTCCGAACAGCCTGAGCATCTCGGCCAATTCAGCACGGTCAGGCACATAAACCACGCGCTCATCCACAAAAATCGGCACGCGCGTCCGAGGCAGCACCTCCGCCCAACCCGCGCTCGTCGCAACATGAAACCCCGCCATGATCTCGACGACCAAAGGCGGCATCGTCCACCGCCCGAACAGCGTCGACCGGAACAACAAACTCGCGCCATCCTCGATCGGTACGACGCCAAGCCTGTCCATCATTCGCCGAGCATCGCCCACGCTCATCAGCACATCGACGTCGCCGACCTCGATCGGCGTCACGCCGTGAAGCGCCACCGCCGCGCTGGAAATGACCCACCACGGGTCGTGAGCATCCCGCATCGCACCGGCGGTCATGACGAGCGTTTCGCGGAGATCGCAAGCCAACATCGCTGCAACCTAGCCGATCCTTACCGCCCCGCAATCGCCCCGACTCGGACCCTTATCGGCCCTCACGCATTCGTTGACCAAGTGGAACGAGGGAGCATGCATGACGATCGAAGTGGCCGACCGACCGAGTGAAGAAATTGTGGAGACGATGCCCGACCGCCTCGCGCTCCCGATCTGGACGCTGATCGCGCCGGGCCTTGGCCTCATCGCCGTCCTCGTCGGACTCGCCAAGATGGGCACGCTCGGCACCGCGGCGGCCGTCATCGTCCTGATCGGCAGCGTGCTCGCCGCCGTCCACCACGCCGAAGTAATCGCGCACAAGGTTGGCGAGCCGTTCGGCACCCTCGTCCTCGCGATCGCGGTCACCGTGATCGAGGTCTCGCTGATCGTCTCGCTGATGCTCTCCAACGCCGGCGACGCCACCACGCTCGCGCGCGACACGGTGTTCGCGGCGATCATGATCATCCTCAACTTCATCATCGGCATCTGCCTGCTCGCGGGCGCGGTGCGGCATCATGAGCAGCGGTTCACGCTGAAGGGCATGACGGCGGCCCTCGGCGTGCTCGCGGCGATGGCGGTGCTGTCGCTGATCCTGCCCAACTATACGTCGTCGACACAGGGCCCGACCTACGCGGCATCGCAGTTGATGTTCGTCGCGGTCGTATCGTTGATCCTCTACGGCACGTTCGTGCTGGTACAGACGGTGCGCCACCGCGATTATTTCCTGCCGTCGACCGACGACAAGGACGATCACGCTGCGCCGCCATCGGGCCGCGCGACGGGCATCGCCTTCGCTGCGCTGCTCGTCGCGCTAGTCTCGGTCGTGCTCCTCGCGAAGACGCTGTCGCCGACGATTGAGGCAGCGGTGCTCGGTGCCGGGCTGCCGCTTACCGTGGTCGGCGTGGTGATCGCCGCGCTGGTGCTCGCGCCTGAGAGCCTGGCTGCTTACAAGTCGGCGCGCCGCAACCGGTTGCAGACGAGCCTCAACCTCGCACTTGGCTCCGCGCTGGCGACGATCGGGCTAACGATCCCAAGCGTCGCGATCGTGTCGCTGGTCCTCGACCTGCCGATTGCGCTCGGCATCGACGCGAAGAGCATGACGCTGCTCGCGTTGTCGCTGTTCGTCGCGACGCTGTCGCTCGGCACCGGGCGGACGACGGTGTTGCAAGGTGTCGTCCACCTCGTGATCTTCGCGGCCTATCTGTTCACGACGGTGGTGCCGTAAGCTCAGGGGCCCTGCGTAGACAGATAGGCGATGACGTCGGCGCGGTCCTTCGGATCGGGGAGGCCCGCAAACGCCATCGTCGTGCCGGGCACCATCTTGCGCGGGTTGGTGAGCCAAACGTCCATACGCTTGGCGTCCCAGTTGCCACCAAGCGCCTTCAGCCCGGCGGTGTAGGAGAAGCGCGGGCGCCGCTCGCCGATCGGGCCGCCCATAACGCCGTAGAGGTTCGGGCCGTCGGTATCGCCGGCATATTGCCCGATCGTATGGCACGCGGTGCAGCGGCGGAAGACACGTTCGCCGCTGGCGATCTGGCTGATCGTGCCGGTGTCGGAGTTCGAACCGCAGCCGGCGAGCGCCAGCGCCAGCAGGGGCCACCGCGGCAGGGTCATCGCTTCTGACGTGCAGCCAAGGCGAGACCGGCGGCAATCTGCACGACGGCGTAGAGGCGACGGCGGCCCGGCCGGTCGACGAAGGGCTTCACCAGTTTTTCGGTCCCGAGCGCATCGTCTTTCCAGAGATCGACGTGGCGGCTGGGTTGGAGCAAGCCGATCAAGCCGTCGCCGACCATGAAGATCGCCGCCATCTCCGCCGCGCGAGACGCCCAGATGTTCTCCTGCGCACGCAGGAGTCCAGGAGTCACGAGCGTCGTCTCCTGGGACCCTGGGCCCCCGCCTTCGCGGCGGAACGGTGGAAAGGTCATTGGGACTTGGCCTTCGCAGCTTGCGCGGCTTTCCAGGCGGCCACGTCTTCCAGTGCGATACTCCGACGCAGGACCAGCGCATCCGGGTCGATCACAACATGCGCGCCGGCCGGGACCGACAAGCTCGCCTTCCCCCCAGTCATCGGCAAAGTCCGCGTCTTCCCATCGATCTGCACCTCCACCGGAAGGGGGAACGGGCCGTTCCCCGGCACTTTCCAAACTAAGCCCAGCGTATTTCTCGTCCGCGTCTCAACCAGTTCAGGAAGCGCGGCCTGCCGAAGATACACGTCGAAGAACCATTTATAGTCCTTCCCCGTCACCTTCCGGACGAGCGCTTCATATTCCTTCGTCGACCCGAACCGCGGCGCGAAATTCCCCGGCTTCGGATCCGCGCGCCCATATACCGCCAGCCGCGTCACATCGAAGAACGCCTTGTCGCCGATCAGCGCGCGCAGCGTGTGGAGCATCCACGAGCCCTTGTAGTAGATGTCCTGCCCCGCACCGCCCTTGTCGAGTTCGTACACCTCCTCCTCGGTGGTGACGCGCTGCTGCGTGATCGGCTTGAGGTTCATGATCGACGCGCGCTCGGTCTGCATGATCGTCGCGTACCGCGCACGCCCCTCGCGCCACTGGCCGTAGAGCGGCTGCATGTACGTGCCATAGCCCTCGTGCAGCCAGTAATCGTCCCAGTTGGCGGCGGTCAGCTGGTTGCCGAACCACTCATGCGCGAACTCGTGCTGGAACAGCCAGTCGAACCCCTCGGGCGCCTTGGCATATTCGTTGCCGTACGCGTTGATCGTCTGGTGCTCCATGCCTTTGTGCGGCGTCTCGACCACGCCGACCTTCTCGTCGCCGAACGGGTAAGGGCCGATCATGCGCTCGAAGAAGTCGAGCGTCGGCGCGAACTCGGCGAACAGCTTTTCCGCCTGCAGCTTTTCGCCTGGCAGGTACCAGTAATACATCGGGATGCTGTTGCCGAAGCGGCTCTTGTAGGTACCGCTGATCTCCTCATACGGCCCGACGTTCAGCGCGATACCATAGGTATTGGGATGCTTGGCCCGCCAGTTCCACGTCGTCCGCCCGTCCGCCAGCGTGTCGACGCCGAGCAGCACGCCGTTGGAAGGCGCCTTCAGACCCTTGGGCACGGTGATGTGCAGCGTCACCAGCGCGGGCTCGCCGGTCGGGAAATCCAGGCACGGCCAGAACAGGTCGCAGCCATAGCCTTCCGCGGTCGTCGCAAACCAGGTGCGGCCATCCGGCGTCTTCGACCAGACCATCCCGTCGTCCCATGGCGCCTTCACCGCGACGTGTGGCGTCCCGCCATAGATGATCTTCGCGGTGACCTTCCCGCCAGCGGGGACGGGCTTGGGCAACGTGATGGTCAGCCGTCCCTCGGGATTGCTCCAGGCCGACGGAGCGAGCGGCACGCCGTCGATCGCGATCTTGCTGACCGGCAGGTTGCGGTCGAGGTCGATCGGCAGGCGGGTGAGGGGGGCCTTCGCCGTAAAGACCAGCGTAGCCACGCCGTTCAAGCTCTCCGTCTCGGGCAGCACTTCGAACGCCAGGTCCGCGCTGTCGAACTGGAGTGCGGTCTGCTCGGGTGTCAGTACGCCACCAGACCGCTGCGTCTGCGCGGTAATCGCAGGCTCGCCCTTCTTGGGGAGCGGGGCGGCGGCGAGAAGCACGGTGGCGCTGGCGGCGAGGAGAAAACGCGAAATCATGCCGCGTTCTCGCGCCTGGGCGGCTCGCGCACAAGTGCGATCCGCCACCGCCGTTCTCCTGCGAACGCAGGAGCCCAGGATCACTCAAACCGCCGCCCGTTACCCTGGACTCGTGCGTTCGCAGGAGAACGGCGGGGCTTCGGGGAACGCGCGAAAACCCCTAACCACCGCCAACCAATTGATGGACGGTTCATCCTCACCATATAAGCTGTAGATTATGCCCCCATGCAGGCACCTACCGGAGCGTTCATGACCCAGTACCCCGTCCTTCCCCTTCGCGACATCGTCGTGTTCCCGCACATGATCGTGCCGCTGTTCGTCGGCCGCGATAAGTCCGTTGCCGCGCTCGAAGCGGCCATGGCGGCGGACAAGGAGATATATCTCGTCGCGCAGGTCGATCCCGCAGAGGACGATCCCTCGCGCGACGATCTGTATTCGATGGGCGTCACCGCGACCGTGCTCCAGCTTCTGAAGCTCCCCGACGGCACCGTGCGCGTGCTGGTCGAGGGCAAGGGCCGCGCGACTTTGGAGACCTTGGACGAGTCGGGCGAGTACCTCACGGCCACGGTCGAACCGGTCGCCGATGCCGAGGTGGAAGGGCCCGAGCTCATCGCGCTGATGCGATCGGTGGTCGACCAGTTCGAGAACTACGCTAAGCTCAACCGCAAGCTCTCGTCGGAAACCTCGGTGCAGCTGTCCGAGATCGAGGACGCGTCGAAGCTTTCCGACGCGGTGATCGCCAACGTCCAGATCAAGGTCGCCGAGAAGCAGGCGATCCTGCTCGAAACCAATCCGTCGAAGCGTCTCGAAATGGCGTTCGCGGCGATGGAGGGCGAGCTGGGCGTCCTTCAGGTCGAGAAGAAGATCAAGAGCCGCGTCAAGCGCCAGATGGAGAAGACGCAGCGCGAATATTACCTCAACGAGCAGTTGAAGGCGATCCAGCGCGAACTCGGCAACGAGGACGGCGAGGGCGAAGGCGACGAGATCGCCGAGCTGACGCAGAAGATTGCGACGCTCAAGATGAGCAAGGAAGCCCGTGGCAAGGCGACGTCCGAGCTGAAGAAGCTCAAGACGATGGCGCCGATGAGCGCCGAGGCGACCGTCGTGCGCAATTATCTAGACGTGCTGCTCGGGCTCCCATGGGGCAAGAAGTCGAAGATCAAGAAGGACATCGCCGCCGCGCAGGTGACGCTGGACGAGGATCATTACGCGCTCGAGAAGGTCAAGGACCGGATCGTCGAGTATCTCGCCGTGCAGGCGCGCACCAACAAGCTGAAGGGCCCGATCCTGTGCCTCGTCGGCCCTCCGGGTGTCGGCAAGACCTCGCTCGGCAAGTCGATCGCCAAGGCGACCGGGCGCGAGTTTATCCGCCAGTCGCTCGGCGGCGTGCGTGACGAAGCGGAGATTCGCGGCCATCGCCGTACGTACATCGGCTCGCTGCCGGGCAAGATCGTGACGAACCTGAAGAAGGCCGGCACGTCGAACCCGCTGTTCCTGCTCGACGAGATCGACAAGCTCGGCCAGGATTTCCGCGGCGATCCGGCGTCGGCGCTGCTCGAGGTGCTCGACCCGGAGCAGAACGGCAAGTTCCAGGATCATTATCTGGAAGTCGATATAGACCTGTCGGACGTGATGTTCGTCTGCACCGCCAACTCGCTCAACCTGCCGCAGGCGCTGCTCGACCGCATGGAGATCATCCGTCTGGAGGGTTATACCGAGGATGAGAAGGTCGAGATCGCCGAGCGCCATCTTGTCGAGAAGCAGATCGAGGCACACGGCCTGAAGCCGGGTGAGTTCACGCTGACGCAGGAAGGGCTTCGTACGCTCATCCAGCAATACACGCGCGAGGCCGGCGTGCGTACGCTGGAGCGCGAGATCGCCAAGCTGTGCCGCAAGGCGCTGCGCCAGATCCTCGAGAACAAGACCACCAGCGTCACGATCACGCCCGAGAACATCGGCGAATATGCCGGCGTGCAGAAGTATCGCCATGGCCTCGGCGAGACCGAGAACCAGATCGGCGCGGTCACCGGCCTCGCCTGGACCGAAGTCGGCGGCGAGTTGCTCACGATCGAGAGCGTGACCGTCGCGGGCAAGGGGCAAGCCAAGCTCACCGGTACGCTCGGCGACGTGATGAAGGAGTCGATCGAGACCGCGTTCAGCTATGTGAAGGCGCGTGCGCCGAGCTACGGGATCAAGCCGAGCCTGTTTGCGCGGAAGGATATCCATATCCATCTGCCCGAGGGTGCGGTGCCGAAGGATGGTCCGTCGGCGGGTATCGGCATGGTCACGTCGATCGTCTCGACGTTGACCGGCGTGCCGATCCGGCGCGAGGTGGCGATGACCGGCGAGGTGACGCTGCGTGGTCGCGTGCTGCCGATCGGTGGCCTCAAGGAGAAGCTGCTCGCGGCGTTGCGCGGGGGCATCGAGACGGTGCTGATCCCGGCCGAGAACGAGAAGGACCTCGCGGAGATCCCGGCGAACATCAAGGCGGGGCTCAAGATTATCCCCGTTTCGCATGTCGACGAGGTACTTCGCCTGGCCCTCACCGAGCCGCTCGAAGCGATCGAGTGGACCGATGCGGACGAGTTGGCGGCATTGCCACCGGCGCCGATCGCGCCGGTCGGGGGTGGCCTTCACCACTGATCCATGTTTGGATCGTCAGCGACAATACGGCGGTTTCGTTTGACAGCAGACGGGGCCGCCGCATTATTGCGCGCTGATTGCGGTCGCGAGTCCATCTCGGCCGATTCGAGTTTTTCCGGGGGATTATATGAACAAGCAGGAGCTGATCGCGACGGTCGCCGATACGTCCGGGCTGGTAAAGGCCGACGCAGTCAAGGCGGTCGAGGCGGTGTTCGACGCGATCGAGGCATCGCTCAAGAAGGGCGACGAGGTTCGCCTGGTTGGTTTCGGCACGTTCTCGATCTCGAAGCGCAAGGCGTCGACCGGCCGCAATCCCCGGACCGGCGAGCCGATGACGATCAAGGCCTCGACCCAGCCGAAGTTCAAGGCCGGCAAGGGCCTGAAGGACGCGGTCAACTAGGACCGGTGCCGATAGGGCTGGACAGGTGGACGGGGTCTGCCTAAAGGCCCGCTTCCGAACGAGTTTCGGGCGCGTAGCTCAGTGGTAGAGCACACCCTTCACACGGGTGGGGTCGCTGGTTCAATCCCAGCCGCGCCCACCAGATTTACGCCGGTTCCTTCGCACGAAGGGGCCGGCGTTGCTGTTTCTGGCAATGCAGGCAACATTATCTGGCGGCATGCTTCGCCCCCAAAGATCCGTCATCCTGACGAAAGTCAGGATCCAGGGTAACGAGCGTCGCACCCCATGGCTCTGGATCCTGACTTTCGTCAGGATGACGGGCGCGCGGGGAAAGGCCGCGTGACCTGCTGATCACTCCTCCACACAACATGACAGCTTCTTCATTAGGCTGGTTCGTTCGATCGAACTAAACGCCCCTCGTGCTCCAGTCCCGACTCCTCGACATCGCGATCAGCGAATTCGGCACCAAGGGGCTGGAGGGCGCGAGCACGCGCGGGATCGCCGCCGCCGCGGGCACTGCGATGTCCTCGATCACCTATCATTACGGCGGCAAGGAGGGCTTGTACCTCGCGGCCGCCGACCGGATCGCCGAGCGCATGACGGCCGTTTTGGGCGACCCGTCCGAACTGTCGCATGACGTCGCAGCGGACGACGCCAGCGAAGCCCGCGCCCAGATTCACCGCATCTTCGGCCGACTGGCGGACAAGATGGCGAGCAACGAAAGCGCCGACTGGACGCTGTTTGTGCTCCGCGAACAGATGAAGCCGGGCGAGGCGTTCGAGCGCATCTATGGCGGCGTGATGGGCCAGATGGTGCGCAGGCTGAGCGACCTGGTCTGCATCGCCACCGGCTGTGCCGAGATCCGCACCGGCAGGATCGCGACGATCACCTTGATGGGGCAGGTCATCACGCTGCGGGCGAACCGCGCGACCTGCCTCAAACTGCTTGAGCGCGACACGCTCGAACCCAACGACATCCTCGATATCAAGGCGCGTATCGACGCCAATATCGACGCCATTCTCGATTCGATGCGTGCTGAAGAACAGGGCCAGGCATGACCGACCAGACGAACCACTCCGACGCCAACCACGACGACGAGGATCCCAAGGACGATCCGAACGGCGAGGACCAGCAGTCCGATACCGACCAGCAGGACGAGTCTGACGACGACAAGGCCGAGGGCGACGACAAGAAGCCGTCGGTCTTCAAGAAGCCGCTGTTCTGGATCATCCTCGTCATCGTCGTCGGCGGGCTGATCATCGGCGGCGTGCTCTACTGGCTCCACGCGCGGCAGTTCGAATCGACCGACGACGCGTTTGTCGACACGCATATCGTCCGCCTCGCGCCACAGGTCGCGGGTACGCTGGTCCAGGTCGCGGACATCGACAACCGCCACGTCGAGGCCGGCCGCCTGCTCGCGGTCATCAAGGCGTCCGGTCGCGATGCCCAGGTCGCCGAGGCGCAGGCAAACGAATCGCAGGCCCGCGCACAGTTCGCGCAGGCGCAGGCTCAGGTCACCGCCGCCGAGGCGCAACGCCAGCAGGCTGCGGCACAGGCGCGCGTCCCGATGGCGGCGGCGGTAAAGGCCCAGCAGGATCTCGCGCGCTACGAGGCGTTGCTGCGGCTCGATCCGAGCGCGGTCGCCGGTCAACAGCTCGATCAGGCGCGCGCCACCGCTCGCCAGACCGCCGCCGATGCCGCCGCCGCCCGCGAGCAGATCGACACCGCCACCGCGCAGATCAGCGTCGCCAGGAAGCAGGTCGGTGCGGCCAAGTCGGTAATCGACGCCCGCCGCGCGCAGGTCGACCAGGCAAACGTCACGATCGGCGATCTCCGCCTGACTGCGCCGGTCGCGGGGCAAGTCGTCAATCGCTCGGTCAACGTCGGCTCCTATGTCGCGCCCGGCACGCAGCTGATGGCGATCGTCCCCGACACAATGTGGGTGACGGCCAACTTCAAGGAAACGCAGCTCACGCTGATGAAGATCGGCCAGCCCGTCGACATTCATGTCGATGCGTATCCCGGCGTCGATTTCAAGGGTCATGTCGACTCGATCCAGCGCGGCGCTGGCCAGGCGTTCGCCCTGCTGCCCCCGCAGAACGCGACCGGCAATTATGTGAAGGTGGTCCAGCGCGTCCCAGTCCGTGTCGTGTTCGACGCGAAGAACGGCCCCGATCCGAAGCGCTATCCGATCGGTCCCGGCATGTCGGTGGTGCCGACCGTCAAGGTCCGCTGAGGTGGCGAAAGCTCCTGCAAAAGCCGATGCGGGGGGCGGTCATACCTGGTCGCCAAGCCGGTCGGCGGCGGGCAAGTACAGCCCGTGGCTGATCGTTGCGATCATCTCGATTCCGACCTTCATGGAGGTGCTCGACACCTCGATCGCCAACGTCGCGCTCGATCATATCTCGGGCGGGCTGTCGATCACCACCGATCAGGCGACCTGGGTGCTGACCAGCTACCTCGTCGCCAACGCGATCGTCATCCCGATCTCGGGCTGGCTGTCGGACGCGATCGGTCGAAAGCGGTATTTCCTGCTGTCGATCGCCCTGTTCACGCTCGCCTCGCTGATGTGCGGCCTAGCGCCCAATATCGCTACGCTCGTCGTCGCCCGCGTGCTGCAAGGCATTGGCGGCGGTGGCCTGGCGCCGGTCGAACAGTCGATCCTTGCCGATACCTTCCCGCCGAAACAACGTGGGATGGCGTTCGCCGCCTTCGCGATCGTCGTCGTCGTCGGCCCCGTGCTCGGGCCGACGCTCGGCGGCTACATCGTCGAATATTCGAGCTGGCACTGGGTCTTCCTGATCAACGTGCCGGTCGGCATCGCCGCGTGGTTCCTGGTCGAGACGTTCGTCGACGAGCCGGACCAGGTGAAGAAGGACCGCGACGAGCGCTTCAAGAACGGCTTGACGATCGACTATGTCGGCGTCGCGTTGGTTGCACTCGGGCTTGGCTTCCTCGAACTCACCTTCGATCGCGGCGAGCGCGAGGATTGGTTTTCGAGCGGCTTCATCGTCATGTCGGCGATCATCGCCGCGGTGTCGCTGGTGACGCTCGTCATCTGGGAGCTCAACCACAAGGACCCGGTGATTGACCTCAAGCTGATGAAGAACCGCAACTTCGCGCTGACGATCGGCGTGATGGGCGTCACCGGCATGATCCTGTTCGGCACCACGCAGCTGATACCGCAAATGCTGCAACAGGTGCTCGGCTACAGCTCGCTCGATGCCGGCCTAGCGCTGACCGCGGGCGGTCTCGCGACGCTCGTCATGGTGCCGTTCGCAGGGCGGCTTAGCGGGCTGGTCGACGTTCGCTTCCTGCTGTTCCCGGCGTTGCTGGTACAGGCGTTCGCGCTTTGGAACATGAGCCACCTGACCGCCGACATCGCGTTCTCCGACGCGGCGTTCGCGCGGCTGTTCCAGGCGATGGCGCTGCCGTTCCTGTTCGTGCCGATCAACGCGATCGCCTATGTCGGGCTCAAGCAGACGCAGACCGCGCAGGCGTCGAGCCTGCTCAACGTCTCGCGCAACCTCGGCGGGACGATCGGCATCTGCTTCGCGCAGACGCAGCTCGCGGGCGGATTGCAGCGGCACCAGTCGGAACTGACGCAGACGCTCAACCCGCTCGATCCGAATTACAACGACTGGATGCAGAAGGCGACGAGCGTGTTCGGCGGGCAGGGCGATGCGACGACGCCTTTGGCCGTTCTCTACAGCCAGATGCAGCGGCAGGCGACGATGCTCGCGTTCCTCGACGTGTTCCGCGCGATGATGGTGGTCGTGCTGGTCGTCGCGCCACTGGTTCTATTCATGCGCTCCGGCAAGACCGGCGGCGCCCCCTCGGGAGGGATGCATTGATGCGTGCGCGGTTCATGGTGGTTGCGGTTGCGGCCCTGCTCGCGGGGTGCACCGTCGGCCCGAATTACATCGCTCCCGAGATGACGCTGCCGCCGGCGTTCGTCGGTCCGCAGGCCACAGTTGGGACGACGGTCGATCCAGCGCGCTGGTGGTCGGCATTCGGCGATCCGCAGCTGGACGGCCTCGTCGAGCGCGCGCTTAAGGGCAATCCCGACATCGCGATCGCCGCCTCGCGCGTGCGCCAGGCGCGGTTGCAGGAGATCGTCGCGCGCTCGCAGGGGTTGCCGAGCGTCAACGCGAGCGCCAGCCCGAGCCATATCGAGTTCAGCAAGAACGCCGGCCTCTCGTCGATCGCGCGTGCGTTCAGCGGCGGCACGGGGGCAGGCGGCACCGGCTCGACCGGCGGCATCGCGCTGCCTGGCAGCGGGATCACGACCTATTCCGTCGGCTTCGACGCCAGCTGGGAGCTCGATCTGTTCGGTGGCGTTCGCCGCAGCACCGAAGGCGCACGGGCACGAACGGAAGCGGCGGTCTGGTCGAAGCGCGACGCCGCAGTGACTTTGGCCGCCGAAGTCGCGCAGGCGTATTTCGCGCTCCGGCTCGATCAGGCGCAGATCGTGACGATCGAGGGCGAGATCGTCCGCCAGCGTCGTGCGCTCGAGATCGCGGGCAACACGGCCAAGGTAGGTCTCGTCCCGCCGATCGACGTCACCCGCCAGCGCGCCTCGATCACCTCGACCGAAGCGCGCGCCGAGCCGGTCCGCGCCGATGTCGATGTCCGCATGCACGCGCTGGCGATCCTGCTCGGTGAGCCGCCTGCGACGCTGATGGCCGAACTCGCCGCGCGATCGGTAGCGCCGCTCGGCGTACCGGCTATTCCGGCTGGCCTGCCTTCGGAACTGTTGCGACGTCGCCCCGATATCCGTGCGGCCGAACGCGACTTGGCTGCCGCGACCGCGGATATCGGGGTTGCGGTTGCGGATATGTATCCGAAGTTCAGCCTCACAGGCATGAGCCAGCTGATCTCGACCGCACTCGGCAATCTGTTCTCGGGCGACAGCCTTCAGCTGACCGCCTCCGGCGCGGCGCAATTTCCCCTGCTCGACTGGGGCCGGCGCAAATCAACCGTGAAGTCGCGCGAAGAAGATCGAGAGCAGGCGTATCTCCGCTATCGCTCCACCGTGTTGCAGGCGCTGCGCGACGTCGAGGATCCGCTCGCGCAGATTGCCGCCGAGCGTCGCCGGAACGCGGCGTTGCAGCGCGCGGTGGTCGATGCGCAGAGCAGCGCGAAGGCGGCGGAATCGCAGTACCGGACCGGCTTCGTGGCGCAGACGACGCTACTGAACGCGGAGACGGACGTGCTGACGGCGCGCGAACAGCTGGTGTCAAGCGATGCGCAGTTGCGGCAGCTGACGGTGACGCTGTTCAAGGCGCTGGGGGGCGGTTGGGAGCAGGCGGAGTAGGGGGCCGCTTCACCACATCCGTCACCCGAACCTACTTGTTCTCCCGCCTTTGCGGGAGAACACGCTTGTTAGTAGGGCTCGTCCATTCATTAGCCACCACCCCGGCGAAGGCCGGGGCCCAGTTGGGGGACGTTGCCAACGGAAGACTGCGCTTCGTTACCTCGACCTTGCCAACTGGGCCCCGGCCTTCGCCGGGGTAGTAAGTCTTGGCCTGAAAAGTCAATCAGTCGCGCAGGTGAAGAGCGGGCGGCCAAACGACCGCCCAAAGATCACTTCTTCTTGTTCTTCCGCGCCGCATACTTAGCGTCACGAATCGCCTTCTTCTCGGCGTCGGTCAATTCGACCTTAGCCTCGGCCTCGCGCTTCTTAGCAGCAGCAGCCTCGGCCTCAGCCTTCTTCGCAGCCTTGGCCTCGTCCTCTGCAGCGCGCTTCGCAGCGCGCTTCTCGCGCTCGGCCAATTCCTTGGCCTCGCGCGCGGCAAGGCGCTCGGCTACGACGGCTTCGTCGATCGGCGGCTTGGCACGCAGCGCTTCGAGCGCCTTCTGCTTGGCGGCGGCTGCGCTGCTCGTACGGTCCTGGAAGCTGGGGTCCTTGAAAGAGGCCATTGTCGTGAGATAATCCTGTAATATCGGTCTGACCGTCCGGACGCAGGATTGCGCCAGAGGTCTTGGGAGCAGTGACTCTGGCAGCGCCTGTAAATCATCGCGCGCCGGATCGGAAGAGATGTGTTCGATAGCGCGGTTTTCAACCCCGCAGGCCAGCGGCACCCCAATCGACAGTCATCGAACCGTCATATCATAGTCATGCAAGCGTCATCGAAATCGCATCGCGGCGTCATCTGGCCAGCCTAACCGCCATGTCACGGTCGGCAGGGGGGAGCCTGGGTCGATCCGAACAATCAACGGTACGACTCGGGAGTCCTTCGCATGACCAGCTTTACTCGCCTCGGCACGATCCTGCTGACCGGCACGGCCTGCCTCGCACTCACCGCTTGCGGCGGTGCCGACGACGTCGCTTCGCCGGGCGCAGGCACGGTGATCATCACCCCGCCAGCTACGCCGACTCCGACGCCGTCCACCCCGACGCCGACCCCATCGGCGATCACGGCAGCCCAGTTCGCCTCGACTTCGGGCGGCCGCTCGGACGGCACGATCACGATCAGCGCCGACGAGCAGCTTGCGATCGTCAACGCCGGCACCAACAACAACGTCAGCGGCACGAACGTCCTGACCGGCGTGTACCCGACCGCCGCGACGTCCGCCACGACCGCGACCGACCCGTCGTTGATCAACCCGTTCTTCGCCAGCACCAACTTCGTCGGCGCGCTCAACGGCCCGACCGACACCGCATTCCAGGGCTGGACCTGCGCCTCCACGTCGGCCGAGTTCGGCGGCAGCACGACCGCGCGCTGCACCGCGGTTCCTGCCGTCGGCGCCGGCGGTTCGGCCGCAGCGTGCCCGACCGGCACGATCGACGACGGCCTGGTCCAGACGTTCCGCGCCTGCCGCCTGCCGACCAACATCACGTCCAGCCTGACGCTGCCGAAGATCGCTGGCGTGTTCTACCGCCTGCGTGGCCAGACCGAAGTCGGCGCCGATGTCGGCACGACCGGTGCCGATACCGGCGTGACGCTGACGATCGCACCGGGCGTCGTCGTCGCCGCGGACTCGACCGAAGTCACCGCCGATCTCCTGCTCGTCAATCGCGGGTCGAAGATCAGCGCCGTCGGTACGCGCGACGCGCCGATCATCTTCACGTCGCAGCAGAACCTGACCGCCAACGGCGTCAGCGATGCGACGCAGGGCCAGTGGGGCGGGATCATCCTGCTCGGCCGCGCGCCCGTCGCGGTTTGCGCCACGGGTACCGGCCCGAACAACGCCGGCGGCACGAGCACGACCTGCCAGCAGGCGATCGAAGGCGTCACCGGCCGCTTCTACGGTGGCCCGACGGCAGCCGACAACAGCGGCACGATGCAGTATGTCCAGATCCGCTACAGCGGCATCGCGATCAGCGACGGCAACGAGCTGCAGGGCCTGACGCTCGGCGGCACCGGTTCGGGGACGACGATCGATCACGTCCAGAGCCACAACTCGGCCGATGACGGCATCGAGATCTTCGGCGGCACCACGAACATCAAGTATTTCGCGGTCACCGGCGCAGACGACGACGGCTACGATATCGACAACGGCTATCGCGGCTTCATGCAGTTCATCATCGCCGCACAGCGCCTGCTGGGTGCGACCGCCGACTCGTTCTCGACCGAGATCGACTCGAACGGTGCCGAGGACCTGCTGCCTCGTACGTTCGGTCAGTATTCGAACTTCACGTTCGTGCAGACCGCGCTCGCGCCGGCCGCTATCCGCCAGCGCGGTGGTTCGGACATGCGCTTCATCAACGGCATCGTGAAGTCGCCGGCGACCGTCGCCTGCCTCAACCTGATCGCGCAGGAAACCAGCCAGGCCGATCGCTCGACGATCCGCGCGGCCGATGCCTCGAAGCAGGACCAGGGCCCGCCGATCTTCACCTCGGTCTACTTCAACTGCAACGGCCGGTAACGCTTCCGGTCGGCTCTCCGCAGTCGATGATGTGAGCAGCGATGCCGGGGTGGTTCCAAAGACCACCCCGGCATTCGCCCATAGACCCCCTGATCTGGATATTCGGCCATGCAAACGCGCTTCGGCTATGCCACCTTACTTCTCCTGACCTCGCAGCTGGTCGCGCCCGCGGTGCTCGCCCAGACCGGCGGCGCTGCACCCGCTCCAGCCGCCTCGCCACCCGCCTCGACGACGCAGACCGGTCCGACCTCGACGCCGGTGGACGTGTCTGCGCCACAAGCAGCCGGAGCAGAGGCCGAAGTGTCGACGCCGGGCTATGATCCCAATGGCGGCGAGGACATCGTCGTCGTTGGCCGCAACATCCCGAATTTCGTCCGCGCGACCCCGCAGGTCGTCTCGATCCTGTCGACCGAGGACATCGCACGTACCGGCGAAGGCGACATCGCCGGCGCGCTGTCGCGCGTTACCGGTCTCAGCATCGTCGGCAATGGCTTCGTCTATGTCCGCGGTCTCGGCGATCGCTACTCGTCGTCGCTGCTGAATGGCTCGCCACTGCCAAGCCCCGAGCCGCTGCGCCGTTCGGTCCCGCTCGACATCTTCCCGACCACGATCGTCGGCTCCGCGCTGGTCCAGAAGACCTATTCGGTGAACTATCCCGGCGAGTTCGGCGGCGGCGTGATCAACCTCACGACCAAGGCAATCCCGGACAAGAACTTCCTGTCGTTCGGCGGCTCGGTCTCGGCCGACACCGCGACCACCAGCGAACTCGGCTACACCTATTATGGTGGCGATGCCGACTGGATCGGCTTCGACGACGGCACGCGCAAGGTGCCGAGCTTCATCAAGAACGCACCGAGCGGCACCGGCAACATCTCGGCCGCGCAGGCCGCGACGCTCAGCAACGCCTCGACTTCGCTGCTCCAGCGCAACAACCAGCTCCCCGCCAATTTCTCGGGCGAGATCAGCGGCGGCTCGGTGTTCGACATCGGTTCGGGCCGGCTCGGCGTGATCGCGTCGGTCAGCGCGAGCAACACCTTCCGTACCCGCAGCATCACGCAGCAGGATTCGGTCACCAACGAAGGTCTGCTCCGCAACGATTTCCAGACCCTGCTGACCGACAACCGGATCGTCGCCAACGCGCTGATCGGCGTCGGCTACGAGTTCGGCGAGAACAGCATCAAGCTGACCAACGTCTATATCCACGACACGCTGAAGCAGGCGCGTGGGTCGGCGGCGACCACCTATAACAACTCGAGCGGTCTTCGTTTCCAGCAGAATACCAACTGGTTCGAACGCCAGCTGTTCGAGAGCCAGCTGGTCGGTGCGTTCAAGCCCGTCGACGCGCTGACGCTCGACGTCCGCGGCGCGTATGCCAATTCGAAGCGCAATGCGCCGTACGAGCGGCAGTTCGACTATCTCTGCTCGAACACCACCACGACCGGCCAGCCGATCACGGTGCAGGATCCGAACGGGACCGGCGGTGCGCAGTGCAACGGCGCGTACCAGGTGACGCAGCGCTTCTCGCCGTTCGCGTCGATCATCTTCAGCGAACTGAAGGAAGACCTCTACAGCGGCCAGGCGGACGCCGCGTACAAGCTGTCGACCGATCGGCCGATGACGCTGTCGACCGGCTATTTCTACTCGGATACGAAGCGTACGTCGTCGCGTCTGCAGTTCAACTACCAGACGCCGCGCGGTGGCGGCACCGCGCCGGGCTATCCGTACAATTTGCTCCGTCCGGATTACCTGCTGGCGATCGATACAAACGATCCGCTCAACTCGCTCGAATTGCAGTTCAACACCCCGCTCGGTGCGTATCAATATGATGCGTCGCTGCGGATCCATGCGGGCTACGTCCAGGCTGAAGCCGAGGCGACCGACGGCGTCCGCGCGACGATCGGCGTACGCTACGAGACGGCGGACGAGCGGGTTACCCCAATCGGTGCGACCACGACGCGTCTGAAGAACGATTACTTCCTGCCGGCCTCGACGCTGACCTGGAACTTCGCGCCCGACATGCAGCTTCGTGCGAGCGCCTCGAAGACGATCTCGCGCCCGCAGTTCCGCGAGCTTGCACCACAGCAGTTCCGCGATCCCGAATCGGATCGCTTGTTCTTCGGTAACCCGCTGTTGCAGGATACCAAGCTCTACAATCTCGACGCGCGCTACGAGTGGTTCTTCGCGCGTGATCAGCGCTTCACGCTCGGCGCGTTCTACAAGCGGATCGACAAGCCGATCGAACAGGTCGGCTTCTACACCGGCGCCGACGATCGTCTCCAGACGGGCTTCACCAACCTGCCCAAGGCCAAGCTGTACGGCGGCGAGGTCGAGTTCCAGAAATACGTCCCGCTCGACACGCTCGGCAGCGATTTCTTCGCGACACGCCGCCTGCTGTTCATCGCCAACTACACCTATACGCAGTCGTCGATCACCGTGGACGGCAGCTGCGTCCCGAACGTGGTGGACCAGACGACCAAGGTTGCGGGCTGCCAGACCGGCTTCGCGCCCGCCACGGGTAACTTCCGCGACGGCGCGCCGCTCACCGGCCAGTCGGACCACCTCGTCAACGTCCAGCTCGGGCTGGAGGACACCAAGCGGCTGTCGCAGATCACGTTGTTGTTCAACTACGCCAGCGACCGCGTAACCAACCGCGGCCCATCGAACCTCGGCGGCACGGGCTTCCTGCCCGACATCATCGAGAAGCCCGGCATCCGCCTCGACCTCGTCGCCCGCCAGGGTGTCGAACTGCGCGGCGCCAAGTTCGAGGTGAAGGCAGAGGCACGCAACCTCACCAAGACGCGCTTCACCGAGGGCCAGACGTTCGAGAACGGCAACAAGGTGTACATTAACCGGTATAACCTGGGTCAGGTGTTCACGCTGGGCATCAGCACGACGTTCTGAGGAAGGGGCGGTCGTTCGGGTTCCGCTCCAGTGGCGAGCGCAGTCGGAGCGACCGACCTCCCAAGAAGATGACCTCCCCGGCGAAGGCCGGAGCCCAGTTGGAAAGGTCGGTGTAACGTAGCGCCGTCCTTCGTCACCAGCGTTGCCCAACTGGACCCCGGCCTTCGCCGGGGAGGTGCTTTGAGAGTGCTAGGTGCTGAGGCGCAGGAGTCGCCGCTGCGCCAATCCGTCCGTTCTCGCCAGACCAATCATGGCCCTAGACCAAGCCTAACCCCAAGGCTTCTCGCGAAACCATTTGGTGATCACATACTTGACCCCCGCGCGCACCTTCATCCCGTGATGCAGCGTCGCCGGGTTCATGCTCCCATCCGCCCGCCGGTTGTTCCACGCCAGCAGCTTGCCAGTCTCCGGCTGGACGATCTTGTCGATCGCCTTGAACCGCGTCGCGCCGCCAGCTTCTGGCTGGTTGAGGTAGATCATCACGGTCCACGTCCGATTGCCCGCGACCCCGCAATAGCGCTGATAATCGACGCCGTTCGGCTCGAAATAATCGGTGTGTCCCTTGAACTCCTGCCCGACCGCATAGCGCTGCCCCTGGAGCGGTTCGCCGTACACCGGGTCGAGGCCGGTCAGCGCGGCGATCCGGCGCTCGACCTCGATCGCGACCGGATCGAGCGGAGAAAGATCGCCCGTCTCGCTCGTCCGATAGTTCGCATCGCCGTTCGAATCGGAGATCGTCGACGGCCGTCGCACTGCGTCGATCCGCTCGATCAGCGTCGCACACAGGTCCGGCGGCAGGAAATCGCGCCGCACGAACAGGTCGAGCTTCGGGCTTGGTACGCGCTGCACGCCGGGTACGGAGAGCCGCGCGATGATCGCTTCGGGAGGCAGGCCGGAGCCGCTGGACGGGACAGGATCGGACATGAGCGTCTTCTGCCCATCGCTGACGCGAAGCGCTACCCCATCAGAATCGAAGCAACCAACGCGCAAGCCATTGACGCGGAATTGTAACATGGCATGCCTACGCGACGAAGAGAGCGGGAAATTGGGGTGGGTCGCGGATGCGATTGAAGCTGGACGCGCGGGCGCGCCGTATCTTGCGGCGTATGCCCGTCGTGAATGTCTATAGTGTCGTCGAACTGGCGCTGCTGGCCGGGCTGGCGGTGCAGTGCGCGCGGCTGGCGTGGACGATCGTGACGCCGATCACGCCACTCGGCGACTGGCGTCCCGCCACGCCGATGGTGGTGGGTTCGCCCGCCGACATCTTGCGTGGCTTCGACCCGTTTTTCCGCCTTGGTGGCGCGGCCGGCGCACCCGCCACCGTCACGTCGCTTCAGTTGACCCTGTTCGGCACGCGGATCGATGAAGCGATGGGCCGCAGCTCCGCGATCATCGCCGGTCCCGACGGCGTCCAGCAGAGCGTTGCGGTTGGTGACGAGATCCAGCCCGGCGTGCGCCTCAAGTCGGTTGCGTTCGATCACGTCACGATCGACCGCGGCGGTGCCGACGAGGACCTGTTCCTCGACCAGTCGGGCGCCGTCACGCCGGTCGTTCCGGGGGCGGCACCGGCAGGTGCGACCGGAGCGGTGGCGCCGGTCGTTGGTATTCCCGTGGCGCAGTTGCGGAGCGAGATCGGCTTCATTCCCCGCATCGACGGCGGCCGCATCAGCGGGCTCACCGTCCGCTCGCAAGGCTCGGGCAACGCGTTCCGCTCGGCCGGGCTCAAGGACGGCGACGTCGTTACGTCGATCGGCGGGCGTCCCGTTTCCGGTCCCGGCGATCTCGACCGCATCGCCAAGGATTTCGCGGGCGGCGGCAACGTCCCCATCACTGTAGAACGCGGCCAGGATACCCTGCCGCTCGCCATCACGATCGCGCCCCCCCAATGAAAAAACTGTTTCTCGGCCCCGTCGTAGCCCTCGCGCTGGCGGCCGGCGTTCATGCCCAGACCACGCTAAACGTCCGCGACGCCGACATCCGCGCGTTCATCGCCGATGCCGCCAAGGTCACCGGGCGCACTTTCATCATCGACAACCGCGTCGCCGGCAAGGTGACGGTGGTCACCGATCGCCCGCTGTCGCGCTCCGAATATTTCGAGATATTCCTTTCGACCCTGCGCGCCAACGGCCTCGTCGCGGTGCCGACCTCGGGCGGTGCGTTCCGCGTCCAGCCGCTCGACAACGCCGCGTCGCAGCCGAGCCGGATCGGCGTCGCAGGCGCCGCGCGCAACAGCTACGTCACCGAGATCATCCGCCTCCGCGCGATCGACGCGCAGTCCGCAGTCGAGACCGTCCGCCCGCTGGTCAGCGCGCAGGGCTCGGTCAGCGCGAACCGCGGCGGCAACAGCCTCGTCGTGGTCGATTTCGCCGACAACATCCGCCGCATCCGCGAAGTCCTTCGCCGGATCGACACCGACACGTCCTCCACCCGCGTCGTCGCGCTGAAGAACGCCAGCGCGAAGGAAATTGCGACTGCGCTCCAGGGGCTCATCGGCGCCGGCACGGGCGGCGGACAGGGCGGGCAGGGCGGTGGTGCCGCCGCCGGCCCGAGCGCATCTGTGGTCGCAGTCGAAGGCTCGAACGCGGTCGCCCTGCGCGGCGATCCGACGACCGTCGCCCGCCTCGCACAGGTCGCCGCCGACCTTGATCAAAAGGCGCGCAACGGGACCGAGATCAAGGTCGTCTTCCTCGAGAACGCCGATGCTGAACAGTTGCTGCCGGTGTTGCAGGAACTCGTCGGCCAGACTCCGACGCAGCCGGTGCAGACCGCATTGTCGCGCTCGAACTTCGGATCGAGCAGCACAAGCGGCGCGTCCGGCGGCCAGTCGAACTTCTCGCAACCACAGATCCCGCAGTCGGGACCGTCGCCGAGCGGCGGCAGCGGTGGATCGGGCCAGGCCGCGATCACGTCTGCTGGCAGGTCGGCGGTGGTCGTCACGCGCTTCGCTGGCGCCAACGCGATCGTCATCGCCGCACCCGCCGAGATCCAGCGTCAGCTGAACGAAGTCGTCCGCCAGCTCGATACGCGCCGCGAACAGGTACTGGTCGAGGCAATCGTCGCCGAGGTCTCCGATTCGACCGCGCGCACGCTCGGCGCACAGTTCATCGTCGGCGACCCGAGCGGCGGCGCGTTCGGCGCATCGACCTTCTCGAACTCCGCGCCCAACATCCTCCAGATCGCGGGCGCGATCGGCGCGCGCTCGATCGGCGGCAACGGCACGACGGTCGTCGCGCCCGATGGCACGCGCACCGAAACGAACACCCCCAATGCCGCGGCGGACGCGCTGCAGCAGTCGGCGATCGCGTCGATCCTTGCGGCCACCGGCGGCTTTGGCGGGTTCGGCGGCAAGATCGGCAGCACCTTCTTCGGCGCGATCATCAACGCGGTGAAGAGCGACACGACCTCGAACCTGCTCCAGGTCCCGCACCTCGTCACGCTCGATAATCAGGAGGCGCACAGCCTTGTCGGGCAGGAGATCCCGATCACAACGGGGCAGGCGCTCAGCACCAATTTCGACAACGCCTTCCGCACCACGCAGCGCCAGAATGTCGGCATCGAACTGACCGTGCGGCCGCAGGTGAATTCGTCGGGTACCGTAAAGCTCAACCTTCGCCTCGAGGTCAGCTCGATCGCTGGCCCGGTATCGAGCGACAACAGCGACCTAATCCTCAACAAGCGCGAGGTCGAGACCGTCCGCACCGTCGACGACGGTCAGATCGCGGTGATCAGCGGTCTGCTCGACGATAACGAGCGGCGCACGATCGAGAAGATTCCGCTGCTCGGCGACATCCCCGTGCTCGGCCATCTGTTCACCTCGAAGGCGAAGCAGCGGTCGAAGACCAACCTGATGATCTTCATCCGCCCGACGATCCTGCGCACTGCCGAGGACAGCCGCAAGCTGACCGAGCAGCGCTACGGCTACGTCCGCCTGCAACAGGGCTTGCAGGAGCCGGGCGCCGAGCCGTCGATCGACCAGCTCGTCCGCGACTACATGGGCGCTGCCCCGCCGATCCCGAGCGCGCCGATCCCCGGCAACATCGAGGACCCGCGCATCGCGGTGCCGGTCCGCACCTCGACGATGGTCGTGCGGCCCAAGAAATGATCATCCGCGAAGGCCACGAGATCGACGCTGCTACTCCCCTTCCGCTTGCGGGAGGGGTCGGGGGAGGGCCTGCCTCGATCACGGACGATGTGATCGAGGGGTATGTCATTCCCTCCCCCAACCCCTCCCGCGAGCGGGAGGGGAGCAGTGACCTCCCCCAGATCACCATCCCGTACGCCTTCGCCCGAAAATTCGGCGTCGTAGTCGACCACACCGACATCGACTCCCACCTAACCATCGCGATGCGTGCCGGCGCCGATCCCAAAGTCCTGCTCGAACTCCGCCGCTACCTCGCCCGCCCGTTCGACGTGACATTCGTCGAGCAGGTCGCCTTCGACCGCCTCCTCTCGAACGTCTACGCGATGGACGGCCAGGCCAACGCGCTCGCCGCAGTCGGCATGGGCGACGAACTAGACCTGCTCGCCGGCGACATGCCGACCGCGGAGGATCTGCTCGACACCGCCGACGACGCTCCCGCGATCCGCCTCATCAACGGCATCATCGCCGATGCCGCGCGCAACGGCGTGTCCGACATCCACATCGAGCCATATGAGTCCGGCCTAGTCGTCCGCATGCGCATCGACGGCGTGCTGCGCGAAACGCTGCGGATGCCGCCCAACGTCGCCCCGGTGGTGGTCAGCCGCATCAAGGTCATGGCGCGCCTCGACATCGCCGAGCGCCGCGTCCCACAGGACGGCCGCATGGGCCTGACGCTCGGTGGCAAGCTGCTCGACGTCCGCGTCTCGACGCTGCCGAGCCGCGCAGGGGAACGCGTGGTGCTGCGTATCCTCGACAAGGAAAACGCCGGCATCGATCTGGAGGCGCTCGGCCTGCCGCCCGCATTGTTCGCACTGCTCAACGAGGCGCTGAGCGAACCCAACGGCATCATCCTCGTCACCGGCCCGACCGGCTCGGGCAAGACCACGTCGCTCTACGCCGCGCTGCGCCTGCTCAACGACGGCAGCCGCAACATCCTGACGGTCGAGGACCCGGTCGAATATGCCGTCGACGGCGTCGGCCAAACGCAGGTGAACCCGAAGGTCGGCCTGACCTTCGCGGCAGGCCTGCGCGCGATCCTCCGCCAGGATCCGGACGTCGTGATGGTCGGCGAAATCCGCGACCGCGAGACCGCCGAGATTGCGGTGCAGGCGTCGCTCACCGGCCATCTCGTGCTGTCGACGGTCCACACCAACGACGCGATCGGCGCGATCACGCGCATGCGCGACATGAAGGTCGAGAGCTTCCTGCTCGCCTCGACGTTGCGTGCGGTGATCGCCCAGCGCCTCGTCCGTCGCCTGTGCCCGACCTGCCGCAAGGCGGTACCCGCGTCGGATACGGTAGCGCCGCTGCTCGGCATCGCCTCCGACGCGGTCGTCTACGTCGCGCAAGGGTGCGAAGACTGCAACCAGACCGGCTACAAGGGCCGCATCGGCGTCTTCGAGGCGGTCCGCATCGACGACACCATCCGCCGCCTGATCAACACCGACGGCCACGAATCCGAGATTACCGCGCACGCGTTTGCGAAGTCCCCGAACCTGGCGCAATCAGCCCGCGACCTCGTCCTGTCCGGGCAAACCACCGCCGAAGAAGCCGTCCGAGTATCCCGCCGCGACACGACCGAAGTCGCGCCCGAGGTGGCCGATGCGTAACGCCTCTTCCCCCCTCCCTGGAAGGGAGGGGCCGGGGGTGGGTCGGCCCGCTTCGGCCACCGCCTCCCGCCTAACAAGCCGACCCACCCCCAACCCCTCCCTTCCAGGGAGGGGGGCGCGTCGTGGCTGATTTCGACTATATCGCGATCGATACCAAGGGCGCCGAACGCCGCGGTCATGTCGCCGCGGCCGATATCGACGTCGCGCGCGCCACCCTCGACGCGCGCAAATTCTACGTCGTCAAGATCACCCCAGGCGCGCCGCCACAGGCCACCAAGGGCCGCCCGCTGTTCGGCCTCCAGCTCGGCACGCCCAAGATGTCGGGCAAGAACCTCACGCTCTTTACCCGCCAGCTCGCGACCCTCAACCGCGTCTCCCCGCTGGAAGAATCGCTCCGTACGATCACGCGCCAGACCGAACAGGACAGCGTCCGCACGATCGTCCAGCACGTCCATGCCGGCGTCGTCGAAGGCCGTCGCCTCGCCGACGCGATGGCGCGCGAGCCGAAAAGCTTCCCGCCGCTCTACCGCGCGATGGTGTCCGCCGGCGAAAGCTCGGGCTCGCTCCCGACCATCCTCGACCGTCTCGCAGCCCTGCTCGAACGCCAGGCCGAGATCCGCGGCAAGCTCATCACCGCGCTGGCCTATCCCTCGATCCTCGCGCTCGTCGCGTTCGGCGTCGTTACCGCGCTGATGATGTTCGTCGTGCCGCAGGTCGTCGAGCAATTCGACACGGTCGGCCAGCAACTCCCGCTGCTGACGCGCATGGTCATGGCGTTCTCGGCGTTCCTCGTCGGATACTGGTGGGTGATGCTGCTGATCGTCGTTGGCGGCGGCCTGGCCGGGTGGCGGGCGCTCAAGGATCCGACGTTGCGGCTCGCCTTCGACGGTTGGCTGCTGCGTATCCCGCTGCTCGGCCGCCTGATCCGAGACCTTCACGCGGCACGCATGGCGCGCACGCTCGGCACGATGGTCGCTAGCCGCCTGCCGTTGCTCGACGGTCTCAACCTCACCGCCAGCACGATCCACAACCGCCGTCTCCGCCAGGCCTCGGACCAGATTGTCGACGCGATCCGCGGCGGTGGCTCGCTTTCCGCCGCGATGCGCCGCGCGGGCGTCTTCCCGCCACTGCTGACCTATCTCGCGGCATCGGGCGAGGCCGCCGGCCGCCTCGACGAGATGCTCGAGCGCGCGGCGGACTATCTCGAACGCGAGTTCGACCGTTTCACCGCCACCGCACTCTCGCTGCTCGAACCGCTAATCATCGTCGTGATGGGCGGCATCGTGGCGACGATCGTGCTATCCATCCTGCTCCCGATCCTCCAGCTCAACACGCTGGCCGGACAATGAGGTTTCGTATGCGTCCCGAAGATAAAAAGAAGCGCCGCGAGGCTGGCTTTACCCTCGTCGAGCTGATGGTCGTGATCGTGATCATCGGCCTGCTCGCCACCATCGTCGCGCTCAACGTCCTGCCCTCGGGCGACACCGCGCGGATCCAGAAGGCGAAGGCCGACATCGCCCAGATCGAGGGCGGGCTGGAACTCTACAAGCTCCAGAACATGACCTTCCCCAACACCACGCAGGGGCTGAACGCGCTCGTTTCGGCACCCGCGGGCCTATCCGATCCATCGCGGTACCAGCGTGGCGGTTATCTGAAGAAGCTGCCGAACGATCCCTGGGGTCGCCCGTATCTCTATGCCTCGCCCGGCGCGCATGGCGAGGCCGACGTCTGGACCTTCGGGGCGGACGGCAAGGAAGGCGGCGAGGGGATCGATGCCGATATCGGCAGCTGGCAATAAGTCCTTGGACTGGGTCCCCGCCTGCGCGGGGACACTTTCGCGGAGACGCGAAAGTGGCTTCACGCTGGTCGAACTGATGGTCGTCGTTACGATCATCGGCTTGGCCTCCGCTGTGGCCGTGCTCGTCATGCCGGACCCGCGCGGCCGGGTGCTCGACGAGGCGACGCGCTTCGCCCTGCGCACCCGCGCCGCGCACGATTCGGCGATCGTCGAGGCACGCCCGGTGAGCGTCTGGATCAGTGGCGGCGGCTACGGCTTCGACCGGCGGCTCGCTGGCGGCTGGACGCCGATCGCCGAGAAACCCATGCGCGTCGAACGCTGGAACGAAGGTACCAGGGCCAGCATCGGTGACACCACCGGCCGGATGCGCGTGACGTTCGACCCGACCGGCCTCGTCGACCGCCCCGCGGAGATCCGCCTCGATCGCGGCGGCGTCGCGGCGACCGTCCACATCGACGCCGACGGCAGCGTAAGAGCCGATGCGGGCTGATCACGGATTCACCCTTCGTCGACGTTACGCCGAACACGGCTTCACGTTGATAGAAATCATGGTCGCGCTGGCAGTGTTCAGCCTCGCGGCGATGGCGCTCGTGCGTCTGGAGAGCGCGACGATCCGCGGCGCCTCGATCCTCGACGAAACGCTGGTCGCGCAGATGGTCGCGCGCAACGTCGCGATCGACGCGGTCACCAGCGCGCAGCCACCGACGGCAGGTCGCGTCACCGGTACAGAGACCAACGGCGGCCAGCCCTGGACGTGGACCCGACAGGTCAGCGCACTCGGCGGATCGAGCGTGCTGCGGATCGACGTAGCCGTCGCCGACCGGACCGGCACGCAACTCGGCCGCCTGACGATGGTGCGACCCGCGCCGCGGATGGTGATGTGACTCATCCGAAAACCGAATCCGGCTTCACGCTCATCGAAGTCATGGTGTCGCTCATGATCTTCGGCATGATCGCCGCAGCGGGCGTCGCGATCCTGTCGTTCAGCGTCAAGGCGCAAAGCAGCACGGGCGCCAAGCTCGACGACATCAGCGCGCTCACGCGGACGATGTCGATCTTGTCCGCCGATCTCGCCCAGGCATCGAACCGCACCAGCCGTGACGAGGCCGGCACCAGCGTTCCCGCGTTCATCGGTGAGAGCGGGTCGGGCGTCACGCCGATGCTCCGCCTCGTCCGCGCCGGCTGGAGCAACATCGACGGCACGGCCCGGTCCAGCATGCAGAAGGTCGCCTACCGCGTCGATGGCGGCGCGCTTCAACGGATCGCGTATCCGATGGTCGACGGCGCGCAGCCGCTGCCGCCTGCCGCGTTGCTCACCAAAGTTCGTCAGGTCGGACTGCGCTATCGCATCGCGGGCGCCTGGAGCGATCGATGGGACGGCGCGAGCGGCAGGCCTTTGCCCGACGCGATGGAACTCACCGTCCAGCGCGATGACGGTACGCAGTTCCGCCAGATGTTTCTCGTCGGCACCAGCTACGTCCCGGCGCCATCTGATGGAACGGGTCCCGCCGCCACGCCACCCGCGGGCACCCCTCCGGGACGGGAGACGCCCGGTGCACGCACCTGATCGCGGCCTCGAGCGTGGGCGGGAACGGGGTGCAGCGTTGCTCACCGTCCTGATGCTCGTCGCGATCATCGCGGTGATGGCAGGCGCGGCGCTGGAGAAACTGCGGCTGTCGACCCGGCTCGCGAGCAACGCCGCGACCGGCGAGCAGGCGCGCGCCTATGCGCTCGCGGCGGAGACGATGGCACTGACTCGCGTCTCCAACCTGCTCGCGCCAAAGCCTACGCGGGTCACGTTGGCCGGCGGCTGGAGCAACACCCCGTTCGGCCTCCCGGTCCCCGGAGGCTTTGCAACCGCGCGGGTGCGTGACGGTGCGAACTGTTTCAACCTGAACTCTCTCGTCGGCATGACGACCCCCGGCGTGTACGTCGCGCGCGGCGAAGTCAGGCCGCAGTTCGTTCGCCTGATGCGGTTGCTCGACGTGCCGGTGCAGGTTGCCGAACAGATCGCGGCGGGCACGACCGATTGGATCGACAGCGATCAGGACCAGTCACCGATGGGGGCCGAGGACGGCGCGTATCTCGGTCGCGTGCCGTCGTACCGCACCGCCGGCACGCTGATGAGCGACCCCAGCGAACTGCGCGCGATCGCCGGGATGACGCCCGAGATCTACACGAAGATCCGGCCGTGGATCTGCACGCTGCCCTTCGCCAAGCCCTCGCCGATCAACGTCAACACGCTGCTGCCCGAACAGTCCGTGCTGCTGGCGATGATGTATCCCGATACGCTGTCGGTCGGCGCCGCCCAGCAACTGCTGCTGCGGCGACCGGTGCAGGGCTACGCCACGTTTGACGAAATGCAGAAGGGCGCGTCGTTGCTCGGCGCCGCCAATATCGCGCCCGGCGCGGACGCGCAGGTGCTGTCGAAATGGTTCACGCTCGATATCGACGTGACGCTCGGCACCACTCAAATGCAGGAACGTGCGCTGATCGACGCGAACCGGCTTCCCGCGCAGCTCGTATCACGGCAATGGGGCGAGCCATCATGACCACTTTGCTGTTCCTTCCCGCCGGCGAGACCGGATATCGCTGGATGCGTGTCGCGGACGCGCGGGTGGTCGGGGAGGGGGAGGGGATCCCCGATGCGATCGACGACGAGACGATCGCGGTCGCGCCCGCCGACGCGGTGACGCTGCACTGGGCGGAACTGCCGTCGCGGTCTGCGGCGCAGGCAACGGCGGCCGCGCGAATCCTTGCGAGCGAGGCGAGTGCGTCGCCGCTCGCCGAACTCCACGTCGCAGTTGGAGACGAAGGCGCGACCGACCGACCGATCGGCGTCGTCGGTGCCGCGACGATGCGCGACTGGCTGCTGATGCTGGCGGAGGCAGGCGTCGACCCGGTCGCCGTCATTCCTGCGCCGATGCTCCTCCCGCGACCAGAAGAGGGCTACGCGCGGGCGGAACTCGCTGGCAGCGGTGTCGTGCGTGGCACCTCCAGCGGGTTCGCCGATGAAGCCCGGCTGACCGAGCTTGTGACCGGCGGCACCGCGCCCTCGACCATCGACCGTGATACGCTGGAAGCGGCGATCGTCGCCGCCGTCGCGTCGCCACCGCTCGACCTACGCCAGGGGCCGTTCGCGCGGCGGCGACGGTTCGCGATCGACTGGGGGCTGATCCGGCGGCTTGCGCTTTTGTCGCTGACGATTCTGGCCGTGACGCTGGCGATCTCGCTTGTCCGCATTGCCAAGTACAGCTTCGGCGCGGATGCGTTGGAGGCGGAAGCCGACACGGTGGCGGTCACCGGTTTGCCGCGCGGCGAGACGGTGGTCGACGCCAGCCGCCAGCTCGACGAGCGTCTGTCGCGCGTGCGGGGACCGGGGCTGGGGTTCACCAGCACGACCGCGGCAGTCTTCGCGGCGGTGCGCGCCACGCCGGGCACCGAAGTCACCGCACTCGATTTCCAGGCGAACGGCGACCTGCGCCTGTCGGTGGCGGTCGAGCGCGAAGCCTTGGCGACCGACCTGAAGCGCGCGCTCGAATCCGCAGGCTTCTCGGTCCGCGCGGGTGTGTTCCAGGCCGCCGCCGGCCGCGTGACGGGGGAACTTACGATCAGCCCGGAGAGCGGACGATGACCGGACTGAAGACGTGGTTCGAGGGACGCTCGCTCAGGGAGCGGCGGCTGTTGCTCGTGATGGCGGGGCTCGCGGTCCTCACGTTGCTGTGGGCGCTGATCATCCGCCCGGTCGGCGACGGCCTGTCGAGCGCGCGCGAGCGTCATGCCGATGCGGTCACGCGGCTCGGCGAGACGCGCGCGCAAGTCGCGACGTTGCGCGAAATCCAGCGGACGCGCGCCACGCCGCTGACCGGCACGCTCGCCGACGTCGTGCGCGCCGAGGCGGACCAGGCCGGCTTTGCGCTCGCCTCGCTCGACCAGGACGGCGCGAGCCGGGTACGGATCGGCATCCAGTCGGCACGCCCCGCGGCGCTGGTCGCGTGGCTCGCGCGCCTCGAACGGCTCGGCATCCTCGTCGATTCGGTGGCGATGACCGACAAGGGCGACAAGACCGTCGGCGTCGCGCTTACGTTGAAGGTGCGCGCGGCATGAGGCGGATCCGTTTGCGTACCGGCCCCGCCGCGCTGTTCGGCGGGATGCTGCTGATCGCGCTGATCGTCTTCCTGCCGATGCGCGCGGTGCTCGGCTGGGTCGGCGTCGGCGACGAAGGGCTGGTCGCGCGGCGCGTGTCGGGAACGATCTGGGGCGCGACGCTGACCGAAGCGCGGTTCGGCGATCTCGCGCTTGGGGACCTCCACGCGCGGCTGTCGCCGCTGCCGCTGTTGGTCGGCCGCGCGACGATCGTCTTCGCCGGTCCCGAATCGGTGTCGGCCAAGCCATTGCGCGGGTCGGCGAGCGTCAGTCGCCATGGCTTCGGCGTCGACCACATGACCGCCACGGTCGCGACTGGTCGGCTGTTCGCGCCGGTGCCCGTCTCCGCGCTCGACCTCGACGACGTCTCGGTCCGCTTTCGCGATGGCCAGTGCGAAGCCGCCGAGGGCCGCGTCCGCGCAACGCTCGCGGGTGACGTCGGCGGGATCACCTTGCCGCAGTCGGTGAGCGGCACCGCGCGCTGCGATGGCACGGCACTGCTGCTGCCGCTGGCGAGCCAGTCCGGGACCGAGAGCATCGCGCTCCGGATCGAGGGGGCAGGGACCTATCGCGCCGAGCTTTCGCTGCGTCCCTCCGATCCACTGGCGATCCAGAAGCTCGAGCAGGCGGGCTTCGTGAGCGGCCCGAGCGGATACAAGCTCGCCATCGAGGGACGTTTTTGACGTCTTTTTGGCAAGTCGACGGTTGACGCCGCCCGGCGACCCCCGCTAGGGGGCGATGCCTACGCGGCGGTCGTAGTTCAATTGGTTAGAGCGTCGGCTTGTGATGCCGGATGTTGCGGGTTCAAGTCCCGTCGGTCGCCCCATTTTCCCATTATTTTTCCGAGCCTCCCCAATGTGAGCGCTTTGAGCTGGTAAAACCCGCCGGAAAATAATATTTCGCTTCCCGGTAATTTTATTCTCCTCAGGAGCCGGCGATGACAGCGGTTTGGGACCTTCCCGATTTCGACGACCACGAGGGCGTTCATGCCTTCACCGATCCCGAATCGGGCCTGCACGCGGTGATCGCGGTGCACTCGACCAAGCTTGGGCCGGCAGCCGGCGGCGCACGCTTCTGGCATTATGCCGACAACGGCCGCGCGGTGACCGACGCCTTGCGCCTGTCGCGCGGCATGAGCTTCAAGAACGCGATGGCGGGCCTGGAGCTCGGCGGCGGCAAGGGCGTGGTTCTCGCGGCCAAGCCCGGCGACGTCATCACGACCGCCCAGCTCGAGGCGTTCGGCCGCGCGGTCGATTCGCTCGGCGGGCGCTACGTGACGGCCGAGGACGTCGGCATGTCCGAAGACCGCATGAAGGTGATCGCCAGCCAGACGCGCTACGTTTCGGGCCTGCCGGTCGCGAGCGGCGCTGCGGGTGGTGATCCGGGGCCGTACACCGCGCTCGGCATCTATCTCGGCGTGAAGGCGGCGGCCCAGCGCGGCCTCGGCGCGACCGACATGAAGGGCGTGCGCGTCGCGATCCAGGGCGTCGGTTCGGTCGGCGGTGGGCTCGCGCGGTTGCTGGCCAAGGACGGCGCGGTGCTGACGCTGGCCGACGTCGACGAGGGCCGGGCGCAGAAGCTGGCGGCTGAGCTCGGCGCGACCGCGGTGGCGGCCGAGGCGATCCTGACGACCGAAGCGGATATCTTCAGCCCGAACGCGCTGGGCGCGATCCTGACCGAGATGTCGATCGCGGCGCTGAAGGCAAAGGTCGTCGCGGGCGGCGCGAACAACCAGCTGAGCGTTCGTGAAGACGGTGCTCGGCTGCATGCTCGCGGCATCCTGTATGCGCCGGATTATGTGATCAACGCAGGCGGGATCATCAACGTCGGCCTTGAGTATCTGGGTCACGGCGACGAGGCCGAGGTGAAGGCCCGGATCGCGCGCATCCCCGAGCGCTTGATCGAAGTCTGGAACGAGAGCGACCGCACCGGCCAGCCGGCGTCGGACGTGTCGGACTCGATCGCCAAGCGCCTGATCGGCCGGTAACGGTCCTTCTCCCCTCCGGGGAGAAGGTGGCACGCAGTGCCGGATGAGGGGCGGTTTGGTAAACGACCCTAGCCTCACTCCCCCTCACCCTCCCACCGCAAGTGGGGCGGGCCCCTCCCTCTCCTCGACGGGAGAGGGGCTTTAAGTCCGCGATGACTTGCCATAATGGCTGTCCCCAGTGGCCACCCTACACGCCTTCGCAAACCCGGCGCGCTTCCTGAAGATCGCCAAGCCGTTGACGCCAGCGCTGTTCTGGGCTGGCGTCGCGCTGATCGTGCTGGGCTGCTGGGCAGGCCTGACGCAAACCCCGCCCGACTATCTCCAGGGCGAGACCGTCCGCATCCTCTACATCCACGTCCCCGCCGCCTGGCTCGGCATGGGCGGGTGGAGTGGGATCGCGATCTCCAGCATCATGTTCCTGGTCTGGCGCCACCCGCTCGCCAATGTGGCCGCGCGCGCGATCGCTCTGCCGGGCGCGGTGTTCGCCGCACTGTGCCTGATGACCGGCTCGATCTGGGGCCGTCCGACCTGGGGAACGTGGTGGCAGTGGGACGGCCGGCTGACCTCGATGCTGCTGCTGTTCTTCGTCTATCTCGGCTACATGGCGCTCGCGAAGGCCGATGCCGATCGTGGCGGCGACGGGCGCGTGCCGGCGCTCTACGGGATCGCCGGGTCGGTTCTGCTGCCGATCATCCGCTATTCGGTGGTGTGGTGGAACACGCTGCACCAGGGGCCGAGCATCGGCCTCACGCAATCGACCATCGACGGTTCGATCCTCTGGCCGCTGCCGATCATGCTAGCCGGCTTTACCTTCGTGTTCGCCGGCATCGTGCTGATGCGGATGCGGACGATGCTGGCCGTGGCGAAGTCCGAAGCCCGCATGCGTCGGATGGCGCGAGCATGAACCCTTGGCCATTCGTGACTGCCGCGTATGTCGTGACTCTGGGAGGCGGCGCGATCATCGCGTTGTTGAGCTACCTCGCGATGCGTAGGGCCGAGAAATGAAGGCCAAGCATCAACGCCTGACGCTGGCGCTGCTGGCGCTCGGCGCGGTCGTCGTCGCGGGACTGCTCGCGCTGTCTGCGCTCAAGGACCAGGCCGCGTTCTTCTACGCGCCCTCCGACGTTCGCCGCGACGGCCTCCCGCTCGGGCGTGCGGTCCGGCTCGGCGGGATGGTCGAGGGTGGTTCGGTGAAGCGCGCCGCGGACGGCATCACCGTGCATTTCACCGTCACCGACGGTCAGGCGACCACACCGGTCGTGTTCGCCGGCATCGTCCCGGACCTGTTCCGCGAAAAATCGGGCGTCGTCGCCGAAGGCCAGTTCCAGCCCAACGGCAGCTTCGTCGCGTCGAACCTGCTCGCCAAGCACGACGAAAAATACATGCCGCCGCAAATGGCCGGCAAGATGCACGAGACCAAGACGCTCGAACCGGACGCCAAGCAATGATCGCCGAAGCAGGCCTAGCCGCGCTCTGGTTCGCAGGCGCGCTCGCGGCGTTGCAGCTCGTGATGGCAGCGATCGGCATCGCACGCGGTCGTGACGATGTCGCGGCGGCGGTCCGGCCGGTGGCGATCGTCCAGGGCCTGCTCGCACTGCTCGCAATGGCGCTGCTGATCGAGCTATTCCTGGATTCGGACATGTCGGTAAAGCTGGTCGTCGAGAACAGTCATTCGGCCAAGCCCTGGCTCTACAAGTTCGCCGGGGCATGGGGAAATCACGAGGGCTCGATGCTGCTCTGGGTGACGATTCTAGGGTTGGCCGGTGGCGCGGTCGCGATCTTCGAACGCTCGCTGCCCGAACGTACGCTCACCGCCACGCTCGGCGCGCAGGCGACGATCGCGCTCGGCTTCTACGCGTTCCTGCTGTTCTCCTCGAACCCGTTCGCGCGATTAAACCCGGCGGCCGCCGACGGCCTCGGGCTCAACCCGCTGTTGCAGGACCCCGGCTTGGCGTTCCATCCGCCGACGCTTTACACCGGCTATGTCGGTCTCTCCGTCGCGTTCTCGTTCGCGGTCGGTGCCCTCGTCACGCGCGACGTCGGCCCGGCGTTCGCGAAGGCGATGCGCCCCTGGGTGCTGGTCGCGTGGATATTCCTGACGCTCGGCATCACCGCCGGATCGTACTGGGCGTATTACGAGCTCGGCTGGGGCGGTTGGTGGTTCTGGGATCCGGTCGAGAACGCGTCGTTGATGCCGTGGCTCGCCGCGACCGCATTGCTCCATTCGGTAACCGTGCTCGCGACCCGCGACGGTCTGCGTGCGTGGACGATCATGCTGGCGGTCGTGGCATTCTCGATGTCGATGATCGGCACGTTTTTGGTGCGCTCGGGCATCCTGACGAGCGTGCACGCCTTCGCGGTCGACCCCGAGCGCGGCGCGTTCATCCTGGCGTTGCTCGCGATCTACATCGGCGGGGCGCTCGCGTTGTTCGCCGCGCGGATCGGCACGGTCCGTGCGGGCACGACCTTCGATCCGGTCAGCCGCGAGGGCGGGCTGGTCGCGAACAACCTGCTGTTGTCGGTGATCCTCGGGATCGTCCTGATCGGCACGCTCTACCCGATCGTCGCGGCGAGCTTCGGCGTGCAGCTGTCGGTCGGGCCGCCGTTCTTCAACAAGGCGGCGGGGCCGATCGCGCTGCTGCTGGTCGCGGTGATGGCTGTCGGTCCGCTGCTGCGCTGGCGGCGTGACGATGCGAAGGCGGTGCTGCGCCGCGTGATGCTGCCGATCGGCGCAACGCTGGCTGCGGCAATCGCGCTCCTGTTCGTTTGGCCCGGCGTGCTGCCGTGGGCGGGGCTGTCGCTGGCCGCCGGTCTTGCCGTCGCCAGCATTGCGCCTCTTTGGAAGCGCAATCTCAGGCGCACGCCGCTTTTCACCTACGGCATGGTCATCGCGCATCTCGGCATTGCAGTCAGCCTCGCCGGTATGGCGTCGGACAGCGCCTTCACCAAGGAAACGCTGGTCGCGGTGCGCGCGGGCGAACCAGCGCGGGTCGGTCCGTACACCGTGACGCTCGACGGCATTTCGCCGGTGATCGGCGAGAACTGGTCGGCACTGGAAGCGCGGCTCACCGCGACACGCGGCGGCAGCGAGAGCATCCTGCGCCCGCAACTCCGCTTCTTCGCCAACCCGCCGACGAGCACGAACGAGTCCGCGATCCTGACGGTGCTCGACGGACAGCTCTATACCGTACTCGGCCAGCCGGACGGGCAGGGGCGCTGGCAGCTTCGCCTCTGGTGGAAGCCGTTCGTTACACTGATCTGGTTCGGTGGCGTGCTGATAGCGCTCGGCGGTATGCTGTCGCTGCTCGGCCGGGTGCGGCGCGAGCGACGTGCCGCGATACGGGCTGAATGGGCATGAAGCGGTTCGCACTCTGGGCACCGCTGGCGATCTTCGCGCTGCTGTTCGCGGTGGTCGCGAGCGGGCTGTTCAGGCCCGCGGAAAAGGTGGTGCGATCGGCGATGGTCGGCAAACCGCTTCCCGATTTCGCCCTGCCCGCGATGGTCCCCGGCAAGCCCGGCCTGACCAGCGCGTCGTTCCGGCAGGGCAAGCCGCGGTTGCTCAACGTGTTCGCGAGCTGGTGCATCCCGTGCATCGCCGAGGCGCCGCAGCTGATGCGGCTGAAGGCGATGGGCGTGCCGATCGACGCGATTGCGATCCGCGACACCGCCCCGGCGATTAGCGGTTTCCTCCGCCGCAACGGCGATCCGTACGAGCGGATCGGCAGCGATCGGGCCAGCCAGGTGCAACTGGCGCTGGGCTCGTCGGGCGTGCCGGAGACGTTCGTGATCGACGGCCGCGGGATCGTCGTGAAGCAGATCATCGGCGATATCCGGCCGGAGAATGTGCCGGAGATCGTGCAAGCCGTGAAGGACGCGAAGTGAGGGGCTCGCACTTCATTCCCCTCCCGCTTGCGGGAGGGGCTAGGGGAGGGGCTTCTCGTATCTCACCAAGCACCCGCGCGCGTCATGCCCTCCCCCGGCCCCTCCCGCGAGCGGGAGGGGAGGTTCTTGCCGCGCTATTGCTCTGTATCTCGCCGGCCTTCGCCCAGCCGGTCATCCCACTAGCGCATTACGCCAACGTGCAACTCGCCGACCCGGCCAAGGAAGCCTCCGCCCGAGCGCTCATGGAAACGCTGCGCTGCCTCGTCTGCCAGGGCCAGTCGATCGCCGACAGCGATGCCGATATGGCGGCCGACATGCGCGCGCTCGTCCGCGAGCGAATCGAGCGTGGCGAAAAGCCTGCCACGATCCGCGACTGGCTGATCGCACGCTACGGCGACTACGTGACGTACGATCCGCCGTTATCGGGGCTCACATGGCCGTTGTGGCTAGCGCCGATCCTGCTGCTCGGCATCGGCGGCTGGATCGCACGGTCGAGCTTCCGGCGGAGGACACGCTGATGGGTTACGTCTGGCTGGCCGCGATCGGCGCCGGTGCGTTTGCGCTGCTCGCGGCATTGAAGGTGAACCGCGTTCTTTGGACGATGGTCGCGGCGGCGCTGATGCTCGGTGCGGCGGGGTATGCGTGGCAGGGGCAGCCAGGACTTGCCGGCCATGAAGCGTCGCCCGGGCTTGCAGCAACGCCGGACGACAGCGCGATGCTCGAACTGCGCGACCAAATGCTAGAGCGGTATACGGGCGCGGCAGCGTACCTGGTTGCGGCGGACGCGATGACGCGGATCGGCGACCGGCGCGCGGCTGTGCAGGTGTTGCTCGGAGGGCTCAGGATCGCCCCGAAGAGCGTGGTGATGTGGACGGGCCTCGCCAACGCGCTGGCGGCGCACGATGCCAACCAGGTTTCGCCGCCCGCGTTGTTCGCCTTTCAGCAGGCAATGCGGTTGGCGCCGAAGCATCCTGCTCCGCCGTTCTTTCTAGGGCTGGCGTATGTGCGGGCGGGTGAGTTCGCGACGGCTCGGCCATATTGGGCGAGGGCGCTGGCGTTGACACCGGCCAACATCTCATATCGGGGCGAGATCGCCACTCGGCTCGCGTTGCTGGATCGGTTTCTGGCTATTCAGGATACGCCGAACGCAGGTCAAAAATAATCCCGTCATCCTGGCGCAACCCAGAATGACGGGATGAAGCGCTTACTGCCCGCGGCCGGTCTTCGACTGCAACTCGTCGATCTTCTTCGACGCATCCGCCTTGGTGAGCGTCTCGTCGAATTCCTCATGCGCTTCCTCGGACAGCGTCTTGAGGTAGCTCGCCTGCGCACCGGTCATCTTCTCGTCGCCGGTGGTCCAGTCGTCCGGGTCCTTCTCGGCGTTCGAGAATGGTTCGGACTTGGGGTTCGGGGTGTCGGACATTGGAAATTCCTTTCCCCTGTCCAACACCCGTGTTCCGTATCCGTTCCCGAGTCAGCCCGCCCAAGCTTCGCAAGGTAAACCTAGATCATCGGCGACCGCCTTGTACGCGATCTTGCCCTTGTAGACGTTCAGCCCGTTGGCGAGGTGCGGGTCGGCCTTCATCGCTGCCTCGGCGCCCAAATTGGCGAGCTTCAGCGCGAACGGCAGCGTCGCATTGTTGAGCGCGAATGCCGACGTGCGCGCCACGGCGCCCGGCATGTTGGCGACGCAGTAATGGATCACGCCGTCGACCTCGAACACCGGATCCTCGTGCGTCGTCGCGTGCGACGTCTCGAAGCACCCACCCTGGTCGATCGCGATGTCGACCAGCACCGAGCCGCGCTTCATCGTCTTCAGCATCTCGCGCGTGACGAGCTTCGGCGCAGCCGCTCCCGGCACCAGCACCGCGCCGATCACCAGATGCGCGTTCTTCACAGCCGCCGCGATCGCGGCCTTCGACGCATACGCCGTCTTGATCTGGCTGGAGAAGAACATGTCGAGTTCGGCGAGGCGATCGTTCGAGATGTCGTAGATCGTCACGTCGGCGCGCATGCCGACCGCCATCTGCGCCGCGTTGACGCCCGAGACGCCGCCACCGAGAATCGCGACCTTGGCCGGCGCAACACCGGGAACGCCGCCGAGCAGCACGCCACGTCCGCCCTGCTCCTTCTCGAGATAATGTGCGCCGACCTGCACCGACATGCGGCCTGCGACCTCCGACATCGGCTTCAGCAACGGCAGGCCGCGACGATTGTCGGTGACGGTCTCGTACGCGATGCAGGTCGCGCCGGACTTCATCAGCCCCTCTGCCTGCGGCTTGTCGGCGGCGAGATGGAGATAGGTGAACAGCAGGTGGCGCGGTTCGAGCATCGCGATCTCGCCCGGCTGCGGCTCCTTCACCTTCACGATCATGTCGGCGCCGGCGAATACGGCAGCAGCGGTCGGCAGGATCGTCGCGCCCGCGTCGATATAATCCTGGTCTTCGAAATCGATGCCGGATCCGGCCAGCGTCTCGACGACGACCTCGTGACCGGCGGCGACCAGTTCGGCCACCGATGGCGGGGTAAGGCCGACGCGATATTCGTGGTTCTTGATTTCCTTGGGGACACCGACGCGCATTGATTCCACTCCATTATCGTTTGCGCCATACTAGCGCGCCTTGGACGGGAAGGGTTCGCAAACTGGTCGCGGTGCGATACCGCATCTGCAAGATGATTGCATCCGTCGTCGCCAAAACGGGATAATCTTGAGCATCACGATCGAACGCAGGATACTGGACCTGCTCGCCGCCAATTCCGACCTGACCAGCGCGGAGCTTGGCGACGCGGTCGGCCTGTCGGCAAGCGCCGCGCATCGCCGGGTCGCGCAGTTGCGGGAGAGCGGCGCGATTACCGGCTATCGTGCGGTATTGTCGCAGGCCGCGCGCGGCGATCCGAGCATCGTGCTCGTCAACGTCACGCTGCGCGATCAGCGCAAGGAGACGATGGCGGCGTTCGAGGCGGTAATCGTCGAGTGTCCGCAGGTCGTGCAATGCTTCCTGATGAGTGGGGAGGCGGATTACATGCTCCACGTCGAGATCCGCCACGGCGAGACGTTCGAGCGCATCCACCGCGAGACCTTGTCGCAACTGCCGGGGGTGACGCGGCTGGCGTCGCATTTCGTGATCCGAGAGGTGATCAGGCGCTAGTGTTTTCCTGCGAACGCAGGAATCCAGGGTTAAGAACGACGGCGCCCGTGACCCTGGGCTCCTGCGTTCGCAGGAGAACGGAAGGGGGTGCGTTATGCCCTCAAGCGCCGGTCCGATCAGCCCCAGTTAATCCACGTTGCCCGCCTCGCCGTTGCCGCCTTCCAGCCCTCATGCTAAATGCGCGCGCTTGGGGCACAGGGTGAAATCGGAAATTCGATGAAGATTGCTGCACTTCCGGGTCGATTCACCGTCCAGTGAGCGTCGACCAGACCGCCGCGGCTTCGACCGTGCCACCCGCCAATCTCGATCTCGAGACGGGGCATCATAACTCGGACGGCATGCTGAAGCTCGCCTTCGGTGCGATCGGCATCGTCTTCGGCGATATCGGCACGAGCCCGCTCTACGCCTTCCGCGAGACCTTCGCTGGCCACCACAAGCTCGCGCTCGACGCCGCGCACATCATGGGCGTCATCAGCCTGATGTTCTGGTCGATGATGATTGTCGTGACGGTCAAGTACGTCATCATCATCATGCGCGCCGACAACAAGGGCGAGGGCGGCAGCCTCGCGCTGCTCGCACTCGTCTCGGGCAAGACCAAGACCAAGCGCTGGAGCAAGGGCATCATCCTGCTCGGCGTGTTCGCGACGGCGCTGTTCTACGGCGACAGCATGATCACGCCCGCCGTCTCGGTGCTGTCCGCAGTCGAAGGCCTCGCCGTCGCCGCGCCCGCTTTCGGCGGCCTCGTGCTGCCGATCGTGATCGTCATCCTGATCGGACTGTTCTGGGTGCAGAAGAGCGGCACCGCGCGCATCGGCCTCGTGTTCGGGCCGATCATGCTGGTGTATTTCAGCGTCATCGCGGTGCTCGGTATCCTCAGCATCGTCCAGACCCCCGAGGTGCTCTGGGCGCTGTCGCCGCACTACGCGGTCGAGTTCTTCATCATCGACCCGGAGCGGGCGTTCCTCGCACTGGGCTCGGTCGTCCTCGCGGTCACCGGCGCGGAAGCGCTGTACGCGGACATGGGCCATTTCGGTCGCAAGCCGATCGGCCTGTCGTGGCTGTTCTTCGTGCTCCCCGCGCTGATCCTCAACTACATGGGGCAGGGCGCACTGCTGTTTCGCGACGGCCGCGAGGCGCTGGTCAGCCCGTTCTACAACCTCGCCCCCGAGAGCCTCCAGCTCCCGCTCGTCATCCTCGCGACGATGGCCGCGGTGATCGCCTCGCAGGCGGTAATATCGGGCGCGTTCTCGGTAACGCAGCAGGCGATCCAGCTCGGCTTCATCCCGCGCCTCCGGATCGAGCACACCAGCGCCTCGACCGCAGGCCAGATCTACATCCCGCTCGTCAACGGCGCGCTGATGGTGATGGTGATCCTGCTCGTGCTGTTCTTCCGCACCTCGTCGAACCTGACGAGCGCGTATGGCATCGCGGTGACCGGCGCGATGTTCATCGACACGTGCCTGCTCGGCGTCGTGCTGTTCCGCCTCTGGAACTGGCCGAAGATCGCCGCGATCCCGCTGCTGGCGATCTTCTTCACCGTCGATGGCGCCTATTTCGCGGCGAACCTCACCAAGGTCCCCGCAGGTGGGTGGTTCCCGCTGCTGGTCGGGTTCATCATCTTCACGTTCCTGACGACCTGGTCGAAAGGGCGCCAGCTGATGATCGACCGGATGCACGAGGCAGCGATGCCGATTAAGGTGTTCATCGGCTCGGCAGCGAGTTCGGCGTCGCGCGTGCCGGGGACCGCAGTGTTCATGACCTCAACCGCCGACGGCGTGCCGCATGCGCTGCTCCACAATCTCAAGCACAACAAGGTGCTGCACGAGCGCGTCATCCTGCTCACCGTCAAGATCGTCGGCCAGCCCTATTGGCCAGCGCATGACCGTGCGGTGCGCGAGGAGCTTGGCGATGGCTTCCACCGCCTCGTGCTGCGCTACGGCTTCATGGAGGACGCCGACGTGCCCGCGGCGCTGCGCCAGGTCCATAATTGCGGCGCGGACTTCAAGATGATGGACACCAGCTTCTTCCTGTCGCGCCAGACGCTGCTCGCGTCGGACAAGCCCGGCATGATGATCTGGCGCGAAAAGCTGTTCGCGTGGATGCTGCGCAACGCGGAAAGCGCGATGGAGTTCTTCCGCCTGCCAACCAACCGCGTCGTCGAGCTGGGTAGCCAGGTCGAGATTTGATGGCTCCTTCGGTCCACCTCGTAAGCCTCAGCTTGATAGGCACGTATCATCTGCAAACAGTAATACCCCCCCGGCGAAGGCCGGGGCCCAATTGGAGAGGTTGCAGTAACGAAGCGCAGCGATCGTCATTGACGTTCCCCAATTGGGCCCCGGCCTCCGCCGGGGGGGAGCCTCTATGACGGCTGTGCCAACCGAAGTAGCCCCGATCATCGTCACCGCCTTGTTCGGCCGCAAGGACACCGCGTTCTTCGACTCGATGCGCCGCGAGCATTTCCCGCCCGAGCGCAACCAGCTCGACGCGCACCTGACGCTGTTCCACCACCTGCCGCCCTCGGGCCTCGACGAGCTCAAGCACCGGCTCAACCAGGAAACGCGCGGCATCCGTGCTCCACAGGCGCGCGTGGGCGGCCTGATGTCGCTGGGTCGCGGTGTCGCCTACCGGATCGAGTCCCCCGATCTCGTCGGTATCCGCGCGCGCCTCGCGGACGCGTTCACCGGCATGCTCACCCCGCAGGACGCCGGCGGCTGGCGTCCGCACGTCACGATCCAGAACAAGGTCAGCCCGCAAGTCGCCAAGCTCCTGCTCGGCAATCTGCAGCGCGATTTCACGACGAAGGACGTCGAAATCGTCGGTCTGGGCGCGTGGTGGTATCGCGGCGGACCGTGGGAAGCGATTTCCCGGCACATGTTCGCTTGACCGCCTCGAAACCGCTTCCTATAGGCCGCGCCTCGCAGGGAAGAACGCTTCCCTGACGGACGGTACGGCGAAGTAGCTCAGTTGGTTAGAGCACGGGAATCATAATCCTGGGGTCGGGGGTTCAAGTCCCTCCTTCGCTACCATTTCAGACCTGGCGCATGGCGCCGCCGGCACATCCCCGCAGACCGACGCAAGCGATCACCAACTGCGGGAAACTCGTCTTCGCAATCGCAAAATGCGCTTCTATTGCCTTGGGTTAATGGTCAGCCAGTGTGCCGCATCTTGGGCGCACGCGTCGGCCCGGCCGTTCGGGAGATACGAGTATGCGCGACAAACGCCCTGATGGGATCGCCGATTATACGGGTCCGGCTGGTGGCTGGGGCGCGCTGAAGGCGGTTGCCGTCTCGCTCAAGGCGCAGCAGATCGTCGTCCGCGGCGGCCAGACGCTCCTGAAGTCGAACCAGCCAGACGGCTTCGATTGCCCGAGCTGCGCATGGCCCGACCCGAAACATACCTCCTCCTTCGAATTCTGCGAGAACGGCGCGAAGGCCGTCGCATGGGAATCCACCGCCAAGACGATCGGCGCGGACTTCTTCGCCACGCACAGCGTGTCGGACATCTGGAAGCAGAGCGATCACTGGATCGAGGACCAGGGCCGCGTCACCGAGCCGCTCCGCTACAACGCCGCCACCGATCACTATGAGGTCGTGAGCTGGGCGGATGCGATGCGCGAGATCGGCGCAGGCCTCGCCGCCGTCCCCGATCCCAATCAGGCGGAGTTCTACACCTCGGGCCGCTGCTCGAACGAGGCGGCGTTCCTGTTCCAGCTGTTCGTGCGGCTCTACGGCACCAACAACTTCCCCGACTGCTCGAACATGTGCCACGAGGCGACGTCGGTCGGGCTGCCGAAGTCGATCGGCATCGGCAAGGGCACCGTCAGCCTTGAGGATTTCGACCACGCCGACCTGATCCTGTCGATCGGCCATAACCCCGGCACCAACCATCCGCGGATGATGGCGACGCTGCGCGAAGTGTCGAAGCGCGGCGGTAAGATCATCGTCTTCAACCCGCTCAAGGAACGTTCGCTCGAACGCTTCGAATCGCCGCAGTCGGTGGTCGAGATGGCGACGATGTCGGCAACCCCGATCGCGAGCAGCTATTACCAGGTGAAGGTCGGCGGCGATGCAGCCGCGCTGAAGGGTATCGCCAAGGCGCTGGTCGCGCTCGACGAGGCGGCCAAGGCCTCTGGCGGCGAGCGCGCGCTCGATCACGCGTTCATCGCCGAGCATACCGCGGGGCTCGACGACTATATCGCCGATCTCGCCACCACCGAATGGGCGGATATCGAGCGCTCCAGCGGGCTCTCGCAGAAGGACCTCGAAGAAGTCGCGCTCGCCTATTCGAAGTCGAAGTCGACGATCTGCTGCTACGGCATGGGCGTCACGCAGCATCGCACCGGCACGACCAACGTCCAGCAGATCGCCAATCTGCTCCTGCTCCGCGGCAATATGGGCCGGCCAGGCGCGGGCATCTGTCCGCTGCGGGGCCACAGCAACGTCCAGGGCGACCGCACCGTCGGCATCACCGAGCGGCCGATGCCCCTGCTGCTCAACAACATGCGCGACGTGTTCGGATTCGAACCACCCCGGGAGCATGGCCATTCGGTGGTCGAGAGCATCGCGGCGATGCGCGACGGCCACGCCAAGGCGATCGTCTGCCTCGGCGGCAACCTCGCTATCGCCTCGTCCGATCCGCAGGCATGCGCGGAGGGCTTCCGCAACCTCGACCTCGCGGTCCACATCACCACCAAGCTCAATCGCACGCAGTTGCTGATGGCGAAGGCGACCTACGTCCTGCCGTGCCTCGGTCGGACCGAACTCGACATGCAGGCGACCGGCCAGCAATCGGTCACGGTCGAGGATTCGATGTCGATGGTCCACGCCTCTCGCGGCTTCCTGATGCCACCGGGCGACAACGTGAAGTCGGAGATCTGGATCGTCGGCGAGATCGCCAAGGCGACCTTCGCCGCCAAGGGCCGCGCGCCGGTCGAGATCGACTGGGATGCCTATGTCGGCGACTACAGCCTGATCCGCGACAAGATCGAGGCGGTGTTCCCCGCGTTCGCCGACTACAACGCACGTATCCGCAAGCCGGGCGGCTTCCACCTGCCGAACTCGGCGGCGATGCGCGAGTGGAAGACGGATAGCGGCAAGGCGAACTTCATCGTCGCCAAGGGCGTCGAGGAGGACGAAAGCGCGGGCGATCCGACCGTTTTGCGTCTGACGACGCTGCGCGCGCACGATCAGTACAACACCACCGTCTACAGCCTCGACGACCGCTATCGCGGCGTATTCGGGCGCCGCGACATCCTGTTCATGAACGAGCGCGACATGGCACGGCTCGGGCACAAGGAAGGCGACGTCGTCGACATCGCCACCGCGCTTCAGTTCGCCCGGCCCGACCGCGTCGTGCAGAAGCTGATGCTGGTCCGCTACGCTTTGCCCGATGGTTGCGTCGCTTCCTACTACCCCGAGACGCAGCCGTTGATCGCGCTCGAGGATCACGATCCGCAGAGCTTCACCCCTTCCTACAAATCCATCCCGGTGACCGTCCGTCCCGCCGCCGCCGACATGGGTTCGGATCGCGGCGTGGTGCGCGCGGGGATCGTCGGGCACGAGAGTAAAGTACACGCATGAGCACCGGCTATTCGTCGACGATCGACACCTACGCGACCCTAGCTGCGACCAAGGCGGAGGCGTTGCGGCGCTCTCCCGCGGGGTTCTTCGCTGGCGCGATCCTAGCGGGCACGTATATCGGCATTGCGATGATCCTCGCGCTCAGCACGGGCTCGGGCCTCGAACCCGGCGTGCGACCGTTGGTGATGGGCGCGACCTTCGGGCTCGGGCTCATCCTGACCGTGTTCGCCGGGGCTGAACTGTTCACCGGCTATGTGATGTATCTCGGCTTCGGCCTCGCACGCCGGACGATCACGATCGGCGACGCGCTCAAGCTCGCCGCCGTCGTGTGGATCGGCAACCTTGTGGGCGGCGTCGTGCTGTCGGTGGTGTTCGCGGCAGGCGGTGGCGGTGCCATCTTCGCCAACGCAGATACGATGTTCCACGGCTATGTCCTGCATAAGGTGTCGGTCGACGCGACCGCGCTGATGGCGCGTGCGATCCTGTGCAACTGGCTCGTCTGCCTCGCGATCTGGACCGCGGCACGGATGACCGGCGACACCGCCAAGTGCATTGCGATGGCCTGGATTCTGCTCGCGTTCGTCGCCGCCGGGTTCGAGCATTCGGTCGCCAACATGACCGCGCTGACGCTCGGCCTGCTGGTGCCCAACTCGTCGATCGACCTCGCCGGCGTGGTCCGCAATCTTGCCATCGTCACCGTCGGCAACACGATCGGTGCCTTGGTCTTCGTCGTCGGCGGCTATCTGGTCGCGTCGAAGACGGACGCGGTGCAGGCCGCTAAGTAACCGCGTTTTCGCGTAGCAGCGGCGGCCCTGCTGCTACGCGAACATCTCCCACGGATCGTTGACGACAAGGATCGCGTCGCTGCGGGCGAGCGCGAGCAATGTCAGGCCGTGCTCGCGCGCATGATCGATCGCCAGGCTGGTCGGTGCGGAGATGCCCACCAGCATCGGCGCACCGGCGATCAGTGCCTTATCGACCATCTCGAAACTGATTCGCGACGTGACGAGGATGAAGCCGGCGATAGGCTGCCCCGTGATCGCGATGCCGCCGACGAGCTTGTCGAGCGCATTGTGACGGCCGACGTCTTCATACGCTGCAACGATCCGACCCTCGCGATCGCAGGCGGCGGCGGCGTGGATCGCGCCCGTAGCCGCGTTCAGAGGCTGGTGGGCGCGTAACCCACCCAGCGCGGCGAACAGCGCGTCCACAGGCGTGCCGGGCTTGGGCGGCGTCTGTGGGACCGGTTTGCGGATCTGTTCGAGCCCGGAGATCCCACAGAGCCCGCAACTTGTGTCGCTGGTCCGGTGGCGAACGCGGTCGTGAATGCGGCCCTTGCATCGCTCGGACAGTCCGACGCGGACGATCCAGCCAGCCTCCGCCTCGAAGACATCGATGTCGCGCACGTCGTCGGCGCTGTCCGCGAGCCGCTCGGTCAGCAGAAAGCCGGTCGTGAATTCGGCCAAGTCGGCGGGCGTCATCATCATCACCGCATAGCCGAGCCCGTCGATCTCGATCGCGACCGGAACTTCGACGGCAATGGCGCGCTCGCCCGCGGTAATCGAATCAGGCCGCAGGATCTTGATCGCTTCGTTGCGCGACGTACTCATAAGATATCGAGGTCCTGCGGCGTGTTGACGTTCGGAATAGGCGCACCCGCCGGGATCGGGATAGCGCCAATCGCCTCCGCCCATCCGCGCACCGATCGCCGCGGCACGGCCTCGATGTGGGTCAGCAAATTGCCGAGCAAACCCGTCTCCCAATGCCCGAGCACCGGAGCGTCGGGGCAATAGGCAGAGGCACGTCGGGACAGCACCGTCAGCAACCCGTCCGGCAGCCACGGCATGTCGCACGCAATCGTCAGCACCGAGGTGAACCCGCGCGAGCCCGCATAACCGAGCGCGCCAGCGATGCCCCCCAATGGCCCAATATTCGGACTTGGCAGGTCAGGTATCGCGCCGTCGCGTCCCGCGATCACCGCGGTCTCGACATGAGGCGACAGCAGCGCCCGTGCATGCTCAGCCAGCACGCGTCCGTCCAACACCGCCATCGCCTTGTCGGACCCGAAGCGCGACGACCTCCCGCCAGCCAGTACGACACCCAGAATGCGCTGCTCGGTCAGCGCGTCTTCTCGATCCGCACCGGCACGGATTTCGCTGCCGGAACATGGCTTTCGCGGGCATGGTGAGCAACCGGTATGAGCAAATTGCACTCGGGGTAATACGCACCGAGGCAGCCCTCGGGGATCGCATATTCGACCACGCGGAGCTTGTTCAGGCGGCGGTCCGAATTGCCGCCGGCGTCACCGACCAGATCGACGTCGTCGCCATCGGTGATCCCCATCCGGATCATGTCGCTGCGGTTCATGAACACGATGTCGCGCGTACCCTTCACGCCGCGGAAGCGGTCGTGATAGCCATACACGGTCGTGTTGAACTGGTCGTTCGACCGCAGTGTCATCAGCCGGAAGCGGCCCTCCGCTTCCTCGAACCCGGTGACGTTCAGCGCCTGCGGGACGTTGATCTCCGCCTTGCCGCTCTTCGTCTTCCACTCGCGATGTGCCGCCGGAACGCCCTTCCAGAAGCCACCGGGCGTGAACATCTGGTCGTTGAAGTTCTTGAACAGGCCTGGATACGTCACCTCGATCGCATCGCGAACCCGCGCATAATCGCGCACCCACGCATCCCAATCGAGCTTGGGATTGGGCGCGAGCGTCGCCTTGGCAATCCCCGCGACGATCGCAGGCTCCGATAGCAGCGTCTCGGAAGCCGGCGTCGCCTTGCCCTTCGACCCGTAGATCTGGCTGAACGAATCCTCGATCGACACGCTCTGCGGCCCGGTGCCCTGCATGTCCGTCTCGATCCTGCCGAGGCAGGGGAGCAGATACGATGTCTCGCCCGGCAGAAGGTGCGAGCGGTTGAGCTTGGTCGCGATATGCACCGTCAGGTCGAGCGCGCGCCACTTCGGCTCCATCCGCGCATGATCCGGGATCGCGCGCACGAAATTGCCACCAAGACCGACGAACGCCTGCGCGCTGCCGTCGAGCACCGCTTCGCACGCCTCGACCGTATCCCAACCCTTCTCACGCGGCGGCTCGAAGCCATATTGCTCGGCAAGCTTGTCGAGCGGCGCGAGTTCGGGCTTCTCGGTGATGCCGACGGTGCGCTGGCCCTGCACGTTCGAGTGACCGCGGACCGGCCCCATGCCGGCACCCGGCTTGCCGATATTGCCGCGGAGCAGCATCAGATTGACGAGCATGTGCACGTTGTCGATCCCGCCGACATGCTGCGTCAGCCCCATGCCGTACACCGCGATGACCGCCTTGGACTTGGCATAGACCTTCGCCGCCGCCTCGATCTCGGTACGGGGCAGGCCGCTCTCATGCTCGATCGTCGCCCACTCGGTTGCGCGCGCGACATCGGCGAACGCCTCGAACCCGGTGGTGTGCTCGGCAAGAAACGCATGATCGAGCACCGGCAAGCCGTTGATCCGCTTGGCGTTGTCGTCGGCTTCGATCAGGTATTTGCACATCCCCATGATCGCGCCGACGTCGCCGCCGGTCTTCAGCTGGTGATATTGCGAGGCGATCGGCGTCGACTTGCCCGTCACCATCTCGATCGGGTTCTGCGGATCCTGGAATTTCTCCAGCCCGCGCTCCTTTAGCGGATTGAACACGACGATCTCGACGCCACGCTTCGCACAATCGCGCAGCGGATGCAGGAACCGGGGGCTGTTAACCCCGGGGTTCTGCCCGAAATAGAAAATCGCGTCGCACTTCTCATAGTCCGACAGGTGGATCGTGCCGACCGCCGACCCGATCGCCGACTTCAGACCGACCGAGGTCGTCTCGTGGCACATGTTCGAACTGTCGGGCAGGTTCTGACTGCCGTACATCCGCGCGAGCAGGCTATACATGTACGACGTCTCGAGGCTGGCGCGGCCCGACGCGTAGAAGATGACCTTGGTCGGATCATAGGTCTTCAGCTTGGCGCCAATGCCCGCGAACGCCTCGTCCCAACTGCACGCCGCATACTTGTCCGTCGCGGCATCATACTTCAGAGGGTGCGTCAGCCGCCCCGCCTGTTCGAGATCGTAATCCTTCCAGCCGATCAGCTCGCTGACGGTGTGCTGCTCGAAGAACGCCGGCGTCACGCGGAACGAGGTCAGCTCCCAAGCCGTCGCCTTCGCACCATTTTCGCAGAACTCCGCGACATGTGGATGCGCGGGCTTGCCCCACGCGCAACTCACGCACGCAAAGCCATCCGGCTTGTTCTGCCGGGCGAGTTCGCGGATCACCTCAGGCCCGACCTTCTCGCGCGCGGAAATCTCGACGAGCGACTTCATCGACCCCCAGCCGCCTGCTGGTGCCGTGTAATCCTCGATCTCTACGGTCCGGTCGTCGCTCATGCTTATCTCCGCTTTTATAGTCCAACGCAGTGGCAAAGCTTTCGATGCAGGCACCACAGATTTACCGGCGGTTCAAATCCGGACGCGCATCCCCTAGATGCAGTCTCGAATCTCCAAGGAACTCCGATGACGACGCACACGACCCGCATGCTTATCCTCGGCTCGGGCCCCGCCGGGCTCTCCGCCGCGATCTATGGCGCGCGTGCCGGGATGGCGCCGATCGTCGTGCAGGGCATCCAGCCCGGCGGCCAGCTTACGACGACCACCGACGTCGAGAACTATCCCGGCTTCAAGGACGTGATCCAGGGGCCGTGGCTGATGGAGCAGATGCAGGCACAGGCCGAGCATGTCGGCACGCGGATGATGTGGGACACGATCGTGCAGGTCGATCTGACCAGCCGCCCGTTCCGTCTGATCGGCGACAGCGGCGACGTGTATGAGGGCGACACGCTGGTGATCGCGACCGGTGCGCAGGCGAAGTGGCTCGGAATCGACAGCGAAGAGCCGATGAAGGGTAAGGGCGTCAGCGCCTGCGCGACCTGCGACGGGTTCTTCTACCGCGGCAAGAAGGTCGCCGTCATCGGTGGCGGCAACACCGCGGTCGAGGAGGCGCTGTACCTCACCAATCATTCGCCCGACGTGACGCTGATCCACCGTCGCGATTCGCTGCGCTCGGAAAAGATCCTCCAGGAGCGGCTGTTCGCGCACAAGGGCGTGACCGTGCTCTGGAACAAGGAGGTTCGCGAGTTCGTCGATGGTGGCGGCAATGCAGGCCTGGTCGCGCTGGAACTCGAGGACACGGTGACCGGCGAGCGTTCACGGCTCGCAGTCGATGGCGGGTTCGTGGCGATCGGCCACCATCCTGCAACCGAGCTGTTCCGCGGGCATCTGGAACTCGATTCGGACGGGTACATCTCGGTCGAGACCGGCTCGACCCGGACCAACGTCGAGGGCGTGTTCGCGTGCGGCGACGTCGCGGACAAGGTGTATCGGCAGGCCGTGACGGCGGCCGGGACGGGCTGCATGGCGGCGCTGGATGCCGAGCGCTTCCTCGCGGCAGCCGAGTTTGCTGAGTTGGCCGAAGCCGCGGAATAACGCCCGCGTCCTTCGTCATCGTCATCCTGACGAAAGTCAGGACCCAGAGTTCAGAACGATAGCGTTCAAGGCTCTGGTCCTGCCGTTCGTCCGGATGACGCGCTGCTACTCCTGCTCGATCCCGTCGACGATCGCGGCGTGGAGCGCTGCGGCGTTCTCCGCCCCGGCAAAGCTATGGGACGCCGTGTCGAACCGCTTCACTTTCGCGCCACCGCGATACCGTGCGGCAAAGGCGATCGCGGTCGCGTCGCCCGTCGCAAGGACGATGGCGGCGTCGTTGTGCCAGCCGTCAAGTGCGGTCAAGACGTTGGTCGCTAGTGAAGCACGCTCTTCAGTCTTGGCGGTCACAACTCTTTTCAAGCCTCTGAGAAGCTTGGCAATGCTGACCCGTCCCGTCAGCGCGCGTCGCCAGGTTGCGGGGTCGCGTAGCGCGCTGTGATAGCGAGCCCGGATCGCGGCGGCAGGGGGGAGGTCGTCGACCGGTTGAACGACCCAGGGATTCGCGACGATGATCCGGTCGATCCCCGCCGATCGTCCGAACAGCGCGAGCGTGCTGGCGGCGTCGCAATTGCCGAAACCGACCAACCGGCTGACCCCCGGTGCCGCGCGGCGGAACGCGGCGACGGCTGCGATCAGGTCAGGTTCGGCGCTGAGGAAGCCCTTATTGTCGCCCGTCGAGTCGCCCACGCCGCGGCGGTCGTAACGGAACACGGGTATACCAGCGGCGGCCAGTCGATGCGCCAGCATCGCCATGCCGCGATGTGCGCCGCTGCGGATTTCATTGCCGCCGGACACGATGAGCAGTCCTGTAGACCCGTCTGCCTCATCCAGCGTCGCGGCAAGGCTTTCGCCTTCGCAAGCGAACGCGATCAGCGTTCGCACGATGCAATCCAGTGTGAGATGTCGCCAGCAAGTATTTGAGCCAATGAGATATCATTGTCCGGCTCCGACCGGCGCCACAGGGGCGCTGCCGCATATTTCACGTCTGCGTCGCGCGGGTCGGATTCGAGCCGGACACCTCGCAGGGGGCCGGTTCCAGCATAGGGTGTGGCGTCGCGGAGGTCGGCTAGCATTTCGCGGGACAGCGTGTTGCCCGCATAGTCGGGTTCGCTGGCGCGAGCGGAGCGGGAGGCCACCCGCGCGCGGTCCAGTTCACGCAACAGGTCTTCGCCCGTTTGCGGGGACAGCTGCCATCGTCCGGCGAGGGCCGCGTCGGTATCGAAAAGCGCGCCGCTTCTTATCGAAAGGCCGTAAATGTTCCGGCCAAGTTGTTGAGCAAGATCGGTATAGGCTGTCCGCTGGTCGCGGAGTCGCGCTTCGCCTGTGACAACGATGCTCTCGCCGATGCCGGGGAGATCGGGAACCACGCTGCTGATCCCAATGACCGCGAGTGCGCGTAGAATCGTGACGAGGAACTGGCGGGTCCGGTTCGCTTCTTCGAACAGCGGGAGGGCGCCGATGACGATCGGGCCGGCATCGGCGCCGAACCGCAGCATCGCTTCGCGGCCGCCGCTCCAGTCATAGGTATCGAAGCGCAGGGCGGTCATCCTGGGTGAGGCTAGACCCCCCTTTGAAGCTAGACCAGTGCCTTGCTCGCTGCAAACTGGACGAGCGCGCCGAACGTCTCGAGCATCTCGCCGTCAATCTCGTCGTCCTCGATCAGGATGCCGAGCCGGTCCTCGAGTTCGGTCAGCACGCTTGCGACCGCCATCGAATCGAGCTCGGGCAGCGCGCCGAACAGCGGTGTGTCGGCGGTGAACGCAGCGATGCGGTCCGCGCTCAGACCGAGGATATCGGCGAGGACGGCGCGTACCGTCGTTTCGACTTGGGAAGTGCCTTCGAAGATCACGAGCATCGCCTGAACGGTTAGGAACCCGGCCCCGCTAGCGTGTGGGGGTGAATTCGGCAACGGGTTCGCGCTAACGGGGCTTGGCGCTATTAGGGGCGCATGATCGCGCTCGACCCCAAGCCGTACCCTATCGACCACATCGCGCTGCGTGGTGCGCCTGACGCGATTGCGCTGGTCGACAAGGCGGGCGCGATGACCTTTGCCGAGCTCGAGGCAGGGGTCGGTGAACTGGCGGGGTGGCTCGCTGCCCGGGGGCTGTCGGCGGGCGACCGCGTCGCGACGTGGCTGCCGAAGACGCGCGTCGCCTGCCTGATGCCGCTCGCGGTGGCGCGAGCGGGGCTGGTGCATGTGCCGGTCAACCCACTGCTCCGGCGAGCGCAGGTCGCGCATATCCTGGGGGACAGCGGCGCTCGCTTACTGGTGACCCAAAGCGCGAGGGCCGGGACGCTAGACGATGGCGACGTACCGGACGGCTGCGCGATCGTAGACGAGATGGATCCTCTTTCTCTGTTCCCTCGCGAACGCGGGGGCCCAGGATTGCAGAACGCGACGCCCGTGATTCCTGGCCCCCCGCCTCCGCGGGGGAACGGAATGATGGGTCCCTCCGACGCTGACCCCGATACCCTGGCCGCAATCCTCTACACGTCCGGTTCCACCGGCCGGCCGAAAGGCGTGATGCTAAGCCACGCAAACCTGTGGCTCGGCGCGATCTCCGTCGCGCACTATCTGAAGCTGAAGCCCGAAGACCGCGTGCTCGGCGTACTCCCCTTGTCGTTCGACTACGGCCAGAACCAGCTACTCTCCACATGGGCGGCCGGCGCGTCGGTAGCGCCGCTCGACTACCTCGTCGCACGCGACGTGGTGAAGGCGGTCGAGCGGGTCGAGGCGACGACGCTCGCGGGCGTGCCGCCCTTGTGGGTTCAGCTACTGGAAGCGGAGTGGCCGGCGGAAACCGCCGCTCGGTTGAAACGCCTGACCAACTCGGGCGGCGCATTGACGCCGCGACTCGTACGGGGCCTGCGCGAGCGGTTCCCGGCGGCGAAGATGTACGCGATGTACGGGCTGACCGAGGCGTTCCGATCGACCTATCTCGACCCGGCGCTAATCGATACGCATCCCGACGCGATGGGGCGCGCGATCCCGTTCGCCGAGGTCTCAGTGGTGAAACCCGACGGCACGCGCGCCGCGCCGGGGGAGGCGGGGGAACTCGTGCATGCGGGCCCACTCGTCGCGCAAGGCTATTGGCAGGATGCGGAGCGGACGGCGCAGCGGTTCCGCCCGGCTCCCGGTGGCAACGGCATGGCGGTCTGGTCAGGGGATACCGTCGTCGAGGGCGAGGACGGCTTGCTCCGATTCGTTGGCCGCGATGACGAGATGATCAAGAGCGCAGGCAACCGGATCAGCCCGCTCGAGGTCGAGGAGGCGGTGCTGGCAGGCGGCGAAGCGCGCGAGGCGGTCGCGGTCGGCGTGCCGGACGAGCGGCTGGGGCAGGCGATCGTCGTGATGCTGGCGGGGGATGCGAGCGAGGAGGCGACGTTGCGGGCGCGGTTGCGGACTGCTCTGCCGAGCTTCATGCAGCCGGGGATATACCTCTGGCGGGACGAATTACCGCGTAATGCCAATGGGAAGTTGGATCGGTCTGCCATTGCGTCGGAGGTAAAAGCTTGTTCTCCCGCGAAGGCGGGAGTCCAGTCTGGGCCCCCGCCTTCGCGGGGGAACACGGAAGGGAGCGCGTCATGAAACCGATGGGTGCTCTTCCTCCTGAGTTTGCTGCGCAGTCGGGGGCGCTAACGATCGGCGATCGGCCTGCCGATGGTTGGGCTGTAGAGGCCAGTGACACTCCGCTGTTCGTCTACGACATGGCGATCGTCGCTGCGCGCATCGCGCGGTTTCGTGCGGCGATGCCGGCGATCGACCTCCATTACGCGATAAAGGCCAATCCGCACGCCGACCTGCTGACCGCCATCGCACCGCTGGTCGACGGGCTCGACGTCGCTTCCTCGGGCGAACTCGCGAAGGCTATGATCGTCAAACCCGCCGCGTCGATCAGTTTCGCGGGCCCCGGCAAGCGCGACGACGAACTCGCCCCCGCGATCACCGCCGGCGCCACGCTCAACGTGGAATCTGAAGGCGAGGCGGCGCGGGCGTTCGCGATCGGCGAGCGGCTCGGCCACACACCGCGCATGGCGGTCCGCGTAAACCCCGACATCGAACTCCGCGGTTCGGGCATGCGAATGGGCGGTCGCGCATCGCCGTTCGGAGTCGATGCGGTACGGGCGGCAGCGCTTGTGAAAGCGATCGTCGCAGCGGGCGCGGACTGGCGCGGGTTCCATATCTACGCCGGCAGCCAGGCGCTCGATGCCGGTGCGATCATCGAGACGCACGCGGCGACGATCGCACTCGCGGGACGCCTGGCGGACGAAGCGGGCGCTGCGCCGCCGCTCGTCAACCTCGGCGGCGGTTTCGGCGTGCCCTATTTCAACGGCGACATGCCGCTCGACGTCGAGCGCGTCGGCGAGGCGCTAGCCGAAGCGCTCGCATTCCGCCCCGCGATCCTCACCGAAACACGATTCGCGATCGAACTCGGCCGCTGGCTCGTGGCCGAAGCGGGCGTCTACCTGACCCGCGTCATCGACATGAAGCAAAGCCAAGGCGAGACCTTTGTCGTCGTCGACGGCGGCCTCAACCACCAGCTCGCCGCCAGCGGCAATTTCGGCACCGTGGTCCGCCGCAACTACCCGATCGCGGTCGCGGCGCGGATGGGCCACGCGCCGACCGAAACCGTCTCCGTCGTCGGTCCGCTCTGCACCCCGCTCGACCGGCTCGGCGACAAGGTCGCGCTCCCCCCCGTCCATGTCGGCGACCTGATCGCGATCTTCATGGCGGGTGCCTACGGGGCGAGCGCCAGCCCGAGCGCGTTTCTCGGGCATCCACCAGCGTCCGAGATCGTTACTGGTATATAAGGTGCAGTTGCAGTGCCTTGGCGGGGCATGGTTACGGGGCGCTCCTAACGCTATCTTCACCTGTTACTTGCATAGCGAAGGCTGAGTTAGCCGCCCGTCGGGCAACCGATGGACGGTGCGGCGCCAGGAGAAAGTTACCCATGCGTTCCGGATCTGTATCGAAATCCCTGCTGACCCTAGGCCTCGCCGCGACCACGCTCGGCGCGTGCACCACCGGCAGCACGCCGCCCGCACTGCCGCCCGCCTCGTTCGTCGCGAAGCAGGAATTGCCGGGCGAGGAATATGTGATCGGCCCGCTCGATCAGCTCAACATCTTCGTCTGGCGCAATCCAGAACTGTCGTCGAAGGTCCAGGTGCGTCCCGACGGCCGGATCACGACGCCGCTGATCAACGACCTGCCCGCGGTCGGCAAGACCCCCGCGATGCTCAGCGACGACATCAAGAAGGCGCTGGGGGCCTATATCAAGGACCCGATCGTCTCGGTGATCGTCGAGAATTTCAGCGGCACCTACAGCCAGCAGGTCCGCATCGTCGGCGCGACCGAGAAGCCCGCGTCGATCCCGTACCGCGCCAACATGACTCTGCTCGACGCGATGATCGCGGTCGGCGGGCTCAGCCAGTATGCGGCGGGCAACAAGGCACGGCTGGTGCGCTACGATCGCGCGACCGGTAAGCAGACCGAGTTCGGGTTGCAGATCAACAACCTGCTGAAGAAGGGCGACTCGTCGGCCAACGTCCGGCTCGCGCCGGGCGACGTGATCATCATCCCCGAATCGATGTTCTGAGGCGATCGGGATGAACGGGATCTACGACGAGGTGCGGATTGCGCTCCATGCGATCTGGACGCGGCGCTGGCTGGCGCTGGCGGTGGCATGGGGCGTGTGCGTGCTCGGCTGGCTGGTCGTGTCGCAGATCCCGAGCCGCTACGATTCGACCGCGCGCGTGTTCGTGCAGATGCAGACGATCCTGCCCTCGGGCATGGACGGCGTGCCACAGGTCGCGCCGATGACGGTCGACACGATCCGCACGACGCTGATCTCCGCGGTGAACCTCGAAAAGGTCGTGCGCGGCACCGATCTCGCGAACACCGTGTCGAGCGACCGGGACGTCGCCGACCGCGTCGCGGCGCTGGCCCCGAACATCAAGATCGTGTCGCAACAGGACAATCTGTTCCAGATCACGACCAGCGCCGCGACGCCGAAGCTCGCACGCCAGATCACGCAGAAGCTGATCGACCTGTTCGTCGAGCAGAACCTCGCCGGCGATCGCTCGAAGACGACGCAGAGCCTGACCTTCCTCGACCAGCAGCTCGCCTCGCGCCAGAAGCAGCTCGCCGACGCCGAGGCCAAGCGCGCCGACTTCCAGAATCGCTATCTCGGCGCTCTCCCCGGCACGGGTTCGGTCAGCGACCGGATCAGCGCCGCGCGGTCGCAGATGTCGCAGGTCGACGGCGATCTCGCCGCCGCGCAGTCGAGCCTTGCCGCGGTCCAGGGCCAGATGGCCGGGACGCCGGCGACGGTCGCAGGGACGGGGGGCGTCGCTGGCGCGGCCGGGCCGGCGCGCGCACGGCTCCAGGCGATCCAGGGTCAGCTCGCCGATGCCCGCGCGCGCGGCTATACCGAGAACCACCCCGACGTGATCGCGCTGAAAAGCCAGCTTGCATCGGCCACTGCGGCGGCGCGCAGCGAGCCGCTGGCGGGCGGCAGTGCAGGGGGCAGCGCGCAGAATCCGCTCTACGCGTCGCTCCAGTCGATGGTCGCGGATCGCACCGCCACGGTCGCCTCGCTGCGGATGCGGCGCAGCCAGTTGCAGGGCGACCTCGACCTGCTCAATTCGAAGCTGTCGGGCGATCCCGAAGTCGCCGCCGAACAGGGCTCGATCGATCGCGATTATCAGGTGTTGAAGGACCAGTACGACGCGCTGCTCAAACAGCGCGAGCAGACCGCGATCGTCGGCCAGGCGCAGTCGCAGAGCGATCACGTGAAGTTCAGCGTGATCGATCCGCCGACCATGCCGAGCAAGCCGAGCGCGCCGAACAGATTGCTGCTACTCACGGGGGTTCTGATCGCGGGACTCGCGGCGGGGATCGGCGCGGCCTTCGCGATGGGGCAGCTGCGATCCACGTTCGCGACGACCGCGCGGCTCGAAAAGGCGGCGGGGATGCCGGTGATCGGGTCGATCGGCGAAGTGGTGACGCGCGTGCAATCCGGCCAGCGTCGGCACAAGTTGAAGATGTTCCTGGGCGGTACGGCCGCACTGGGCGTCGCCTATGTCCTGTTGCTGGGGGTAGAGATCCTCCAGCGCGGACTGGCGGCATAGGGGGATGACCGTGACGAAGCCTGATCGCGAACCCTCGCTGCTCGAACGAGCGGCCAAGGTGTATGATTTCAACGCGCACGCCCGGCTGCGTGGTACCGTCGTGCCGACTCCGCCGCAGGTCGCCGCGCCCCCGGTTGCGCCCGCGGTCGCGCCCGTGGCCCCCCCAGTCGTCGAGGTGTCGGAACCCGAGTCGCCGAAGCTTGAAACGCAGGTCGAAGAGACGCCTGTTGCGGCGTCTGCGCCGGTATCCGAGGCCGAGCCGCCGCACGAATTCGTCGACCCCACCTTCCTGGCGATCCCGGAAGAACTGCGCGCACCGGTCGGTGACGAGCTTCCCGACGAATTCTACCTGCCCGACGAAGCATCCGACACCGTGAGGATCGATCGCGGGATGCTGGCCGCGAACGGCATGATCGTCCCCGGTGCGCCCGTCGGCCCGCTTGCCGAGGAGTTCCGGCTGATCAAGCGGCAGCTGCTGATCACCGGCGCGCGGATCGCGGAGAGCGGGAGCGCCGACAAGGCGCGCATGATCCTGGTCTGCTCGGCGCGCCCCGGCGACGGCAAGACGTTCTGCGCGATCAACCTCGCGCTCTCGATCGCCGCCGAGCGTGATACCGAAGTGCTGCTGGTCGATGCCGACGTCGCCAAGCCCGATGTCGTCGCGCAGCTCGGCCTCACCGATGGCCCCGGACTGCTCGATGCGCTGGGCGATACCCGGATCGACGTCGAGGATCTCGTCATCCAGACCGACGTGCCGCATCTCTCGATCCTGCCTGCCGGGTCCAAGACCAGCATGGATACCGAACTCCTCGCCAGCGCGCGGACCAAGTCGGTGATCGCGCGCCTGCTCGAGGCCAATCCGCGCCGCGTCGTGATCTTCGATTCGCCCCCTGCGCTGGCGGCGTCGCCGGCATCGGTGCTGGCGATGCGGGTAGGGCAGGTGATGCTCGTCGTCCGCGCGGACCACACCCCCGAGAACGAACTGCGGGCGGCAGTGAACCTGCTCGACGGATGCGAGCATATCCAGCTCGTGCTGAATGCCGTGTCGTTCGTCCAGGGCGGCGCACGCTTCGGTAGCTATTACGGGCACGCGTCGTGATGCGGACACTGCACACCAGGCGTATGGCCCGGAAGCTGGCGTTGATCGCCGGCGGTTGCGTGCTCGCCGCACTGCCCGCGACGCCGGTCGTCGCGCAGGCCGATCTGCCGACGCAACCCGCGCAATCGTCGCGCCGCATCACGATCAATCCGTATGTCGAGGCAAACCAGACGTTGTCCGCCGATCTCAACGGTGGCGACGTGCTGACCTATACCAGCCTCGCCGCCGGCGTCGACGCGGCGGTCCAGACCCAGCGTATCTCGGGCCAAGTCAGCTATCGGTACGAGCATCGATTCGGCTGGGGCGATCGTCTCGGCGACGATGATATCCATTCGGGCCTCGCGCGCGTCGATGCCCGCGTCACGCCGAACCTCACGCTGGAGGCTGCCGGTATCGCCACGCGGTCGCGCTCCGATATCCGCGGCGCGGCGCCGGGCGTCCTCGTCGGCAATGTCAGCAACGTCAGCCAGATCTATTCGGTCTATGCCGGCCCCAGCTTCACCAGCAACGCCGGTCCGGTGGCGCTGAACGCGAACTACCGGCTCGGCTATACCAAGGTTGATACGCCGACGTTCGGCGATGCGGGCCTGGGCGGGCAACGGCTCGACTATTACGACGATTCGATCGGCAACACCGTGACCGCGAGCGCGTCGGTGCGCCCTGGTGCGATCGCGCCGTTCGGGCTCACGGTCAGCGGCGCTTACGACCGCGAGACCGCCAGCCAGTTGAAGCAGCGTTACGAGGGCTATTACGGCCGCGGCGACATACTCCAGCCGATCTCGCCCTATGTCGCGCTCACCGCCGGCGTCGGTTACGAGAAGATTGAGACGAGCCAGAAGGATCCGGTCGTCGACGCGACCGGCACGCCCGTGCTCGATCGCGACGGTCGCTTCGTCACCAACGAGGCATCGCCGCGCCGCGTCGCCTACCGCACCGACGGCATCTATTACGACGCCGGTGTCGTCTGGCGGCCCAATCGCCGAACCTCGGTGGAGGGGCATGTCGGGCGCCGCTACGGATCGCTCAGCTACACCGGCACCGCGACCTATCAGGCATCGGACTCCGTCGGCCTCGCGGTCAACGTGTATGACGGCGTGCAGACCTTCGGCCGTCAGCTCCGGACCGGTATCGGCAATCTGCCGACCAGCTTCCTGAGCGGCAACCAGCAGGGTTTCGGCCAGCAGTTCAATGGCTGCGTGTTCGGCTCCACCGGTGCGCAACCGGGCGGCTGCCTCAACGACGTGTTCCAGTCGATCTCGACCGCCAGCTACCGCGCGCGCGGAATCGACGGCGTGATCTCGGCGACGCGCGGGCGCTCTACCTGGGGCGCGGGCATCGGCTACGCCAACCGCAAGCTCTATGCACCGCGGCTCGCGCCCGGCCTGGTCGTCGCGGGTCTCGATGACGAAAGCTATTACGGCCAGCTCTTCTACACGCGCAGGCTGACCCCGGTTTCCGGCGTCAACGCCGACCTGTTCGTCAATTATTACGACAGCGGCGTCGACGACATCACCGGAGATACCGGCGTGTGGTCTTACGGTGGGACGGGGACATATTTTCACAATTTCGGGCGTCTCGGCACCACCGCGTCGCTCGGGCTTTACAGCTTCAAGGTCGGCGACCTCGACAGCGACTGGTCGGCGCAGGCGCTGATCGGTGCGCGGTACCAGTTCTGAAGGCGAGCAGCTTATGTACGATGAACATTATGGACTGACGGGTCGGCCTTTCCAGCTCACCCCCGATCCCAAATTCTGGTTCGAGACCGCCACCCACCGCAAAGCGATGGCGTATCTCGGCTATGGTCTGGCGCAGGGCGAGGGCTTCATCGTCATCACCGGCGATATCGGCGCGGGCAAGACGACGCTCGTCGGTCACCTGATGGACACGATCGACCTTCAGCGACTGAACGCGATCAAGCTTGTCTCGACCGCGATCGAGGCGGACGACCTGCTCCGGATCGTCGCTACCGACCTGCAGGTCGATCCCGCTGGGCTGAGCAAGGCCGAGCTTCTCACCGCGATCGAGCGCGGGCTGCACGCGGTCGCGCGCACCGGCAAGCGGACGCTGTTGATCGTCGACGAGGCGCAGGCCTTGCCCGTCGATGCGCTCGAAGAACTGCGGATGCTGTCGAACTTCCAGGCCGGCGGCCACGCGCTGTTGCAGATCGTCCTGCTCGGCCAGCCCGAGTTCCGTGACCGGCTCCACGGCTCGGAGCGTCTCGAACAGCTTCGCCAGCGCGTGATCGCGATCCACCATCTCGATCCGATGGAGGAGCATGAGGTTTCCGACTATCTCGCGCACCGCCTGACGGTGGTCGGCTGGACGGGGAACCCCGATTTTACCGAGGACGCGTTCGCGGCGTTCTTCACCGGGTCGGCTGGTGTGCCGCGTCGTTTGAACCAGCTTGCCGGGCGGGTGATGCTGCACGCGGCGATCGACGACCTCACGGTGATCGACGGCGATACGGTGCGGGCGGTGCAACGTGACCTTGAGGGCGACCTGCCGATGATTGCGCAGGACCGGGGAAAAGGTGCGCGTAACGCGCACGAACCGCGCGAACCCGTTTCCGAGCCGCGTGTCGACACGCCGAGCATCGATCCTGCGGTCGAGGAGCGGCTCGCTGAACTCGAGGCGCGGGTGGACATGCAGGACAAGGCGCTACGTCGCGTGCTGACGCTGCTGGTCGACTGGGTCGAGGGCGACGATACTAAGCCCGAATACGCACCGATCCGCGGTGTGGCCGCTTGGCACGATGCTGCCTGAAATGCCTGTTCTCAATGGTATGTCCGTCGATGTTGAGGACTGGTTCCAGGTCGGCGCGTTCGAAAAGGTGATCGACAAGGCCGACTGGGACTCGCTCCAGCCGCGCGTCGAGGCCAACACCGACGCGGTCCTGGCCCTGTTCGCCGAGCGCGACACGAAGGCAACGTTCTTCACTTTAGGCTGGGTAGCCCACCGCTACCCCGCCCTGATCCGCCGCATCGTCAACGCCGGACATGAGGTTGCCAGTCACGGCTGGGACCACCAACGCGTCTTCACGATGACGCCCGAGCTCTTCCGCGCCGATCTGGTGCGAGCTCGGGTGGCGATCGAGGACGCGGCGGGGACGAAGGTCACGGGGTATCGCGCGCCGAGCTTCTCGATCGACCAGCGGACGCCTTGGGCGCACGTCGAACTGGCCGAGGCGGGCTATGCCTATTCCTCCAGCGTCGCGCCGGTGAAGCATGATCATTACGGCTGGCTCGACGCGCCGCGCTACGGGTTCAAGCCGCTCGGCGACAGCGCGTTGATCGAGGTCCCGGTGACGGTGGCCAAGTTCGGCGAGCGCAAGTTGGCGACCGGCGGCGGGTTCTTCCGCCTGCTCCCTGCGGCGATCACCGATCTCGCGGTACGGCAGGTCAATCGCGAGGACCGTCCGGCGATGTTCTACTTCCACCCGTGGGAGATCGACCCGTCGCAGCCGCGAGTCGATGCGGCACCGATGCGTTCGAAGATCCGTCATTACTCGCGGCTGGGTGCGATGGCGGGCAAGCTGCGCGGGTTGCTCGATCGCCACGAATGGGGCCGGGTCGATACGGTCGTCGCGCGCGAAGCGGCGCGGCTGGCGTGACCGCGCCGATGCCCGTCGGTGTGCGCGAAGCGGACCTTCGCGATCCGGCCGAGTGCGCTCGGATCACGGCGTTCGTCGAGGCAAGCGGCGGCGCTACGCCGTTCCATTTGCCAACCTGGAGCCTCGCGGTGCAGGACGGTTGCGGCCAGCGCGCGCACTATCTGGTTTTGGAGAGCGAAGGCGCGATCGATGGCGTGCTGCCGTTGACCGAGATGCGTTCGCCGTTGTTCGGGCGCGCGCTGGCGTCGACCGGGTTCGGTGTCGATGGCGGCGTTCTGGGTGACGCGGTCGAAGCGCTGTCGGCGGGGGCTTGGAACCTCGCGCTGCGGATCAGCTGTCCGTCGGTCGAGTTACGCGGCGGTCCTGCGCCAAGCGGCTGGGATAGCGACGACACCAGCTATCTCGGCTTCGTTCGAGATCTAGCCGCGGACGACGATGCGGAACTGCTCGCGATCCCTCGAAAGCAGCGTGCCGAAGTCCGTCGGGCGCTTGGCTTCGACCTTGAAATCGTCATCGGCAACGATCGGAAACTGCTCGCCGAGCATTACCGCGTTTATGCGGAGTCGGTTCGCAATCTCGGTACACCTGTTTTTCCCGCCAAGCTTTTCCGCTGCGTCGCGAGCATGATGGACGTCGATGTTCTTACCGTTCGACACAAAGGCCGCGCGGTAGCCAGCGTCCTAAGCCTGTATTTCAACGGTACCGTCTATCCCTATTGGGGCGGCGGGACTGATGCCGCGCGAGGACTGCGCGCCAATGACCGGATGTATTTCGCACTGATGGCGCATGCGCGCGCGCGGGGCTGCACGCGGTTCGACTTTGGCCGTTCGAAGACCGGCACGGGGGCGGCGGCGTTCAAGAAGAACTGGGGATTCATGCCTGAACCGCGGCTCTACGCCAAGCGCAGCAACGGGCCGGCGCGCGAGGTGAACCCGCTGAACCCGAAATACGCGCTGATGGTGCGGACGTGGAAGAAGCTACCGCTCTGGGCGGCCAACGCAGCAGGACCGTGGATTTCTCGAGGCCTGGGGTGAGCCTGCTCTTCCTGGCGCACCGCGTTCCCTTTCCGCCCGACCGGGGCGACAAGATCCGCAGTTTCCATATTCTCCAGTATCTGGCGAAACGAACGCCGGTGCATCTGGTGGCGTTCGCTGACGACGAGGCCGACGTCGATCCGCCGGCGGTGTTCACCAATATGCTGGCGAGTTACACGATTCTGCCGCGTCGGAAGTCGCAGAAACGTGCCGCGATCGAGGCGCTCGCGACCGGTAAGCCCGTTTCGTTGACTGCATTTGCGAGCGCCGCGATGCAGGATGCTGTCGATCGTGTCTTGCCCGACGTAAGCGCAGTTTACTGCTTCTCCGGCCAGATGGCACAGTATCTGCCGGTCGGAGGTTCGCCGGTCCTGATGGATTTCGTCGATGTCGATTCCGCGAAGTTCAGCGGGTTTGCAGACGATGTATCGGGGCCGATGCGGTGGATGATGCGCCGCGAGGCTCGGCTGCTCGGCGCGTTCGAGTGCGAGGTGGCGGGCAGGGTGTTGGCCAGCCTGTTCGTCAGCGAGGCTGAAGCTGCACTGTTCCGGGAGGGTGGGGCAACCGGGCGGATCATTGCGGTCGAGAACGGCATCGATTCGGCGAAGTACGATCCGGCGGCTGAGTTTACGAAACTTACCGAGAGCCACCACCCCGGCGAAGGCCGGGGCCCAGTTGGAGAGGTCGCTGTGACGGAGCGTAATCCGTCGTTACCGACGTCCCCCAACTGGACCCCGGCCTCTGCCGGGGGAGAGCCTTTAAGTGGTTTGCCCCTCATCGTCTTCACCGGCCAGATGGACTACCGTCCGAACATCGACGCGGTGACGTGGTTCGCGCGCGACATCCTTCCGCTCGTCCGGGACCGCTACCCCGCCCACTTCGCGATCGTCGGCCGCGCGCCTGCCGCCCCCGTCCAAGCGCTCGCGAGCGATCACGTCACCGTCACCGGCGCGGTCGTCGACGTTCGAGGCTGGCTCACCGCCGCAGACGTTTGCGTCGCGCCGCTCAAACTTGCACGCGGCATCCAGAATAAGGTGCTTGAGGCGATGGCGATGGCCCGCCCCGTCGTCGCCTCCACGGCCGCGGCCGAGGGCATCGATCATGCCGGCACGATCCGGGTCGCCACGACGGCGCAGGAGTTTGCCGACCGCATCTGCGACCTGCTCGAAGCGCCCGACATCGCTGCGACGCTCGGTCAGTCCGCCCGAGCGCAAGTCATCCGCCGCTACGGTTGGGACGCCCGCCTCGCGCCGCTGGACACGTTGCTCGGCCTCGCGCCATGACCGCATGGCGTCGCCACGGCGTCGCGCTTGCGGTCGTCACGGTGCTGATACTCCTGACGTTCCGAACCGACGTCGCCGATCTCGTGCATATCTGGTGGACCAGCACCACCTTCGGCCACTGCCTCTTCATTGGCCCGGTGATCGCATGGCTCGTGTGGCAGCGCCGCACTGAACTGGCCGGACTGACCCCGACCGGCTGGTGGCCCGGCCTGGCACTCGTCGCAATCGGGGGCGGCGGCTGGCTGATGGGCGACGCTGCTTCCGTTGGGTTCGCTCGCCAACTCGGGCTCGTGATGATGCTGCAAGGCGCGGTCGTGACGATCCTCGGCCCCAACGTCGCGCGCGGGCTGCTTTTTCCGCTCGCGTATGCGTTCTTCCTCGTGCCGTTCGGCGAAGGTCTCGAACCGCCGCTGCAAAGCGTCACGGTCGCGATCGTCATGCCGCTGCTTCACCTCGTCGGCGTACCCGCAGTGGTCGACGGCGTGCTGATCCACGCCGGGCGCTATTATTTCGAGGTCGCGGAGGCGTGTTCGGGCGCCAAGTTCGTCATCGCTATGGTCGCGTTCGGCGTGCTCGTCGCCAACCTCTGCTTCGTGTCGTGGAAGCGCCGTGCGGTGTTCCTCGTCGTGTCGGTCGTCGTGCCGGTCATCGCCAACGGCTTCCGCGCGTTCGGCACGATCTGGGCGGCGGACCTGACTTCGGTCGAGGCCGCCACCGGGATCGATCATATCGTCTATGGCTGGGTGTTCTTCGCGCTGGTCATGGCGGGCGTGATGGCGATCGGCTGGCACTGGTTCGACCGAGCGCCCGATGATCTCGCCTTCGATCCGGCGAAACTCCAGGTCACACCCCGTCAACGGACCGATCTCGCCATCGCGACGGCGTTGGTCTTAGCCACGGTTGCCGCGTTCCCGGCCTGGAGCGCAGCAGTCGCCAGCCGCGCACAGCCACTTCCCGCGCATATCGACCTACCCGATATCGCCGGCTGGCACCGCGTTCCCATCAGCACGCGCGCGCCGTGGACGCCCTATTACCCCGGCGCAGACCATTATCTGTTCGGCCGCTATGCTGACGCGACCGGTGCGCAGGTCGACATGAGCATCGCGGTGTTCGGCAGTCAGCGCGAGGGCAAGGAACTGATCGCTTACGGTACCGGCGTGCTGCGCGAGGAAGATCGCTGGGTCCGCGTCGCTGATTTGCCCAATATCGAAGGCGGAAGCGTCATGCGCATCACTGCGCCCGGACCCGTAGAGCGGATCGTCGCGACGTGGTACCGGGTCGGCGACGCGACCACGCAGGACGAAACGCTGGTGAAGATCGAGACGATGAAGGCGCGGTTGCTCGGGGGGCCGCAACGCGCGGTGGCGATCCACCTGTCGGTCGAGGGCGCCGATCCGCGCCCTATCGCGCGCTTCCTCGCCGCGCTCGGACCGATCGCGCCGGTCGCCGATCACGCCGCGGGGATGCGCTAGATGTGCGGCATCGCCGGGATCTTCCACCCCGGCACACCGAAGCCGGTCGACCCGAACCGCGTCCACGCGATCATCGCGGCGCTGTCGCATCGCGGCCCCGACGGCGACGGCATCTGGACTGCGCCGGGCGTAGGCCTAGGCCATCGCCGCCTGTCGATCATTGACCTCGAAGGCTCGCCGCAACCGATGTCCGATGGCTCGCTGACGATCACCTACAATGGCGAGGTCTATAACTTCGCCGAACTGCGCGACGAACTGACCGCCAAGGGTGCGATCTTCCGGACGTCTGGCGACACCGAAGTCCTGCTGCATGCGTGGCGCGCCTGGGGGCCGTCGATGCTCGATCGGCTGAACGGCATGTTCGCCTTCGCGATCCATGACACCGCCGCGCACGCGCTGTTCCTCGCGCGCGACCGGATGGGCGTGAAGCCGCTATATTATGTCGAACTGGCTGACGGATCGCTGGCGTTCGCGTCCGAATTGAAGGGCTTGCTCGCGCATCCACAACTCCGCCGCGTACCCGATCTGGGCGCGGTCGAGGATTACCTGGCGTTCGGGTACGTCCCCGATGACTCCTGCATGGTCGCGGGCGTGAAGAAGCTCGCGGCTGGGCATTTCCTGCTGGTCGAACGCGGCAAGTCGGTCCCGCAGCCGCGCAAATGGTGGGACGTCGACTTCTCCAACCGCGCAACCGGTTCGGCCAAGGCGCTGGGGGAGGAACTGGTCGACCGGATGCGGGCGGGGGTGCGGTCGCGGATGGTCGCTGACGTGCCGCTTGGTGCGTTCCTGTCGGGCGGGGTGGACAGTTCCGCGGTCGTCGCGCTGATGGCGGAGGCGAGCCCCAAGGCGGTGCGCACCTGCACGATCGGGTTCGACGAAGCTGGGCACGACGAACGCAGCTATGCCGACACCGTCGCGCGGCGCTTTGCCACCGATCACCGCGAGCGAGTCGTCCAGTCGGGCGATTTCGGGCTGATCGATACGCTGGTCACGAGCTTCGACGAGCCCTTCGCGGACGCATCCGCGCTCGCTACCTACCAGGTCTGCGCGCTGGCCCGCGAGAGCGTCACCGTCGCGCTGTCCGGAGACGGGGCGGACGAAGCACTCGCTGGGTACCGCCGCTACAAGTTCCAGTCGGTCGAGGAGCGCGTCCGCGGTCTGCTGCCGTCGCATCTCCGCGCCGACGTCTTCGGGACACTCGGCCGCTGGTATCCGAAGGCCGACTGGGCGCCGCGACCGCTGCGCGCGAAGTCGACGCTGCTCGCGCTCGCGCAAGGTGGCGGCGAGGCGTATGCGCGCTCGGTTGGCGTCACCACGCCCGAACTCCGCGCGCAGCTATTCAACGCCGGCGCTCGCGCGAAGCTCGGTGGGTACCGGGCCGAGGACCGCTATGTCGCGACGATGGCGAACGCGCCCGCCCGCGACGCGATCGACCGCGCACAATATGCCGACGTCAAGCATTGGCTGCCCGGCGACATCCTGACCAAGGTCGACCGGACCAGCATGGCGGTCGGCCTCGAAGCGCGCGAACCGCTGCTCGACCACCGCCTGATCGAGTTCTGCGCGACGCTGCCGGCGACCATGCGGTTGCGGCACGGCGAGGGCAAATGGCTGATGAAGAAAGCGATGGAGCCGTATCTGCCGCGCGACATTCTCTATCGCCAAAAGATGGGCTTCGTGACGCCGATCAGCGCTTGGTTCCGTGGTGCGCTGGCGGGGGAAGCGTCGGCGCTCGCCAAATCGCGTACGCTGGGCGAGACGGGGTGGTTCGACATGGCGACGATCGCGCGGATCGCCGACGAGCACCGGATGGGGCGTGCTGAGCATGGTCGGACGTTGTGGCAATTCGTGATGCTCGAACGTTCGATGAAGCGGATGTTCGGGTAGGGGCTGCTGATCCTCCCCCGCCAGGGGGAGGTGGCACCGAAGGTGACGGAGGGGGAGGACACGGAACCTGTGTTTCGTTTTCCTCCCCCTCCGTCTGGCAAGGGCCAGCCACCTCCCCCTGGCGGGGGAGGATTGTAGGGTTTTTAGAACAGCCCTTCGATCAGCCCGTCTTCGTTCAACCGGATCGCTTCCGCCGCGGGTACGCGCGGCAGGCCTGGCATCGTCATGATCTCCCCGCAGATCGCGACTACGAACCCGGCACCTGCCGCGAGCCGGACTTCACGCACCGGCACGATGTGCCCGGTCGGCGCGCCGAGCAGGGCAGGGTCGGTCGAGAAACTGTACTGCGTCTTGGCGAGGCAGACGGGCAGGTGACCGTATCCCGCATCCTCCCAGCGCTTCAACTGCGCGAGTACGCTCGGCTCGGCGACGGCGTGCTCGGCGCGATAGATGCGGCGGGCGACGGTGTCGATCTTGTCGAACAGCGACAGTTCGTCGCCATAGATCGCCGCGAACCCGCCCCCGTGCCCGTCGCAAAGTTCGGCGACCGCGTCGGCCAGTTCGACCGCACCGGCACCACCCTCGGCCCAATGTCGGCAGAGGATCGCGCGCGAGCCGTGGTGCGCGGCGGCCTCGACGATCGCGGCAATCTCCGCATCGCTGTCGGTGTAGAAATGGTTGATCGCGACGACTGCGGGCACGCCGAACTGGCGGATGTTTTCGATATGCCGGACGAGATTGACCGCACCGCGACGTACCGCGTCGACGTCTTCACGCCCCAGATCAGCCTTGGCGACGCCACCGTTCATCTTCAGCGCGCGCGCCGTCGCGACGATCACCACCGCGTCGGGGGCAAGCCCCGCCTGGCGGCACTTGATGTCGAAGAACTTCTCCGCGCCAAGATCCGCGCCGAAGCCCGCCTCGGTCACCACGTAGTCGCCGAGCGACAGCGCCGCCCGCGTCGCGATCACCGAGTTGCAACCATGCGCGATGTTGGCGAATGGCCCGCCGTGCAGGAACGCGGGCGTCCCCTCCAGCGACTGGACGAGGTTCGGCTTGATCGCCTCCGCCAGCAGCACCGCCATCGCGCCATCCGCCTTCAGGTCGCGGGCGGTGATCGGCGTGCGGTCGCGCGTGTAGGCGACGACGATATCGCCCAGCCGTCGCTCCATGTCCGCGAGCCCGTCGGCGAGGCACAGAATCGCCATTACCTCCGACGCGACCGTGATGTCGAAGCCTGACTCGCGCGGATAACCGTTCGAGACGCCACCGATCGACTGGACGATATCGCGCAGCGCCCGGTCGTTCATGTCGAGCACGCGCCGCCAGACCACGCGGCGGACGTCGATCTGGAGCGCGTTGCCCCAGTGGATATGGTTGTCGATCATCGCCGCGAGCAAATTATGCGCCGCGGTGATCGCGTGGAAATCGCCGGTGAAGTGGAGGTTGATATCCTCCATCGGTGCCACCTGAGCACGACCGCCACCGGTCGCACCGCCCTTGGTCCCGAAGCAGGGCCCGAGCGAGGGTTCGCGAAGGGCGAGCACGGCCTTGCGCCCGGTATGGCGGAGCGCATCGGCGAGGCCGATCGAGGTCGTGGTCTTGCCTTCGCCTGCCGGGGTCGGGTTGATCGCGGTGACGAGAATGAGCTTGCCGTTGGGCGAAGACTTGCGCGCGTTCAGCCATTCGAGCGAGATCTTCGCCTTGTACCGGCCATAAGGCTCGATCGCGTCGTCGGGAATCTGCAGGCTCGCGGCGATGGCGGCGATAGGGCGCAGGGCGACGCTGCGAGCGATGGCGATATCGGTTTCCATGGCGCTGACCTAGCGGGGCCGGGGATGGCTTTCCAGACGATTAGGAGTTCCGAATGCAGAACGGCGCCCGCTTTGTGAAGCGAGCGCCGTCTGTAAATGGCTGTCGATAGGACGCCGTATGATTACATCGTCTGCAGTTCGGTGATGTGCGACTGGACGACCGGTACGATCCCGGCTGCAACAGTCTTCAGGCCCGCCACGGTCCCCTTGTCGGCATAGCCCTGCTGCAACGTCAGTGCCTTGGCATGCGCCGCCTTCTGCTGCGTCACGTACAGCCGGTCGCGCGCTGTGCCCTTCGCCGCGCGAATTGCCGCGACGTTCTTGGCACCCATCGGATCGAGCTTGGGCGGTGCGACCTTCACATGCGCCGCCATCGCCGCGGCCTTTACGTCCTCGGTGCTCTTGGTGTGGTCCGTGATCATCATCTGCGCGAAGCTCTTGAGCTTCGGATTGGTGGTCGTCTCGAGCAGGATCTGGCTCGACGTCTTCTCGTACAGGTCGCCGGCACCGGCCTTCATCACGTAGGTCGATGCGGGCATCGGTGCCTGTGCAGAGACGGCGGCGATTGGCAGCGCGATCAGCGCGGCGGCAGTCAGAAATCGTGTCATGGTCTTCTCTCTCCTGTTGAAACTGTCGTTCAATCGTTCGCAGTGCCGGGCTCGGCCATCTTGCGGTGCATCTCGGCGAGCACGGCGTTGGGCGTGACGTTGGCGATCGCCGACTGGACCTTGTTCTTCCAGCCCGACACGACCGCGGCCTTGCCGGACATCAGCGCGTCCCAACCGTCCTTGGCGACGTCGGCCGGATCGCTCTTCTTGGGATCGGTGCCGACGTCGGTGTCGAGCATGTGCGCGCGGTCGAAGAACTCGGTATCGACCGGGCCGGGCATCAAGTTGGTCAGCGTGACGCCGTCCGTATCCCTGATCTCGTTCTGGATCGCCGCGACGAAGCTGTCGACGAAGCTCTTTGTACCGTTATACACGGCCTGGAACGCACCGGGGATGTAGCCTGCGATCGATCCGGTCACGAGCACCTTGCCTGCGTTTCGCGCAACCATCGGCGGCAGGGTTTTCTGCAACAGATACGCCGTGCCGATCACGTTGGTGTCGACGACCTTGCGCCACTCGGCCAGATCCTGGTCGAGGAACGCCTTGCCGAGCCCGCGCCCGGCATTCGCGCAGACCAGATCGATCGTCCGGCCGCTCGTGGCCGCAAGCAACTGGTCGACGCCTTCGATCGTCGAGAGGTCGGCCTGGAGCGACTGAACATCGGTGCCGAACTGCTTGAAGTCCTGCGCGGCGGCGTCGATCAACGCCTCGTCGGCTACGACCAGTATGTCGTAGCCGTCCTTCGCCGCCAGGGTCGCCAGCTCGAAACCGATACCGGTCGACGCGCCGGTGATGATTGCGAATTTATCAGCCATTGTCAGATATCCTCAATTAAAGCCGGGCTTGAGCACGACCTTGGTCACTTCGTTCTGGTTGTTCTTGAACATGTCATAGCCCTTGGGGGCGTCCTCCAGGTCCATGCGGTGCGAGATCAGGAAGGTGGTGTCGATCTTGCCCTCCATGATCGCGTTGAGCAGCGCGGGCATGTAATGCTGGACGTGCGTCTGGCCGGTCTTGAGCGTCAGCCCCTTCTCCATGAAGGCACCGAGCGGGAACTTGTCGACGAACCCGCCGTACACCGCAGGCATCGACACCCGCCCGCCCTTGCGACACGCGATGATCGCCTGGCGGATCGAATGCGTCCGATCGGTGCCGAGGAATGTCGACGCCTTGATCTGATCGACGACGTTGTCGACGAAGAAGCCGTGTGCCTCGAGCCCAACACTGTCGATGACGGCGTCGGGACCGATCCCGCCGGTCATCACCATCAGCGCCTCGTAGACCGCGCTTTCCTCATAGTTGATCGTCTCGGCGCCGAACTTCTTGGCAAGCTCCAGCCGGTGGGGGAAGTGGTCGATCGCGATGACGCGTTCGGCGCCCATCAGGAAGGCCGACTGGACAGCAAACAGCCCGACCGGGCCGCAGCCCCAGACCGCGACCGTGTCACCGGGTTCGATCTGCGCATTCTCTGCCGCCATCCAGCCGGTCGGCAGGATGTCGGAAAGGAACAACACCTTCTCGTCCTCGACGCCGTCGGGAATGACAATCGGCCCTACGTCGCTGAACGGCACGCGGACATATTCCGCCTGTCCGCCGGCATAACCGCCGGTCATGTGACTGTAGCCGAACAGCCCGGACATGGGCTGGCCGTAGATTTCCTGCGCGATGTCCTGGTTGTCGGCGGGGAGGCCGTTGTCACACGCCGAATACTGATGCTTGCCGCAGTGGTAGCAGCTGCCGCAGGCGATCGTGAACGGGACGACGACCTTCTGGCCCTTCTTCAGCGTCGACTTGGCGCCGACCTCGACGACTTCGCCCATGAACTCGTGGCCGAGGATGTCGCCGGCCTGCATCGTCGGGATATAGCCGTCGTACAGATGAAGGTCGGAACCGCAGATCGCGGTCGCGGTGACCTTGATGATGCAGTCGCGCTGGTTGACGATTTCGGGATCGTCGACGGTATCGACGCGGACGTCGTGCTTACCGTGCCATGCCAGAGCGCGCATCAGGCGAGTTCCTCTTCATGCTGCTTGCGGTTCATCGCGGCAGTCGCGATCTCGCCGGTTTCCATCAACTGCTTGAAACGGCGCAGGTCCCGGCGGGCCTGAATCGCAGGCTCGCGCTGGAACATTTTGGCGATCAACTTGCCGATCACGCCACCCGGCGGATCGTACAGGATGGTCGCAACGACCACCGTGCCGCGCGCGCCCGCATCCCGAAACTCGACGCGGCCGCTGTTAGGCACATCGGCGCCATCCTCCGACGACCATGCGATGAAGCTGTCCTGCGCTTCGTCGGTAATCGCCGACGTCCATTCATAGGATTTGCCCGCTGGACCCCTGACCACCCAATGCGAGCGGCGCTGGTCGAGGACGTCGATACGCTCGACATTCTCCATGAAGGTCGGAAGGTTCGCGAAATCGCGGAAATAGGCGAACAGTTCGCCGACCGGGCGATTGATCGTAACCGCACGGGCAACGATGCTGCTGCCCTTGCCGTCCGCAAGGTGCTGCGTAGCGTCCGCTACGGCGTCGCTTCGCTTGGACGTGCTTAGTGGAGCATCATCTCTTGGATCGCTTTCAGTCATCACCGTCTCCTGGCTGCGAAGTCCTTCCAACAGTGTCCGAAGACCTATGTTCCGCCGCCTTGGTCTTGAATTTGCAAGACTTGATATCGATCAGGACATTCGACGCCGCGCCGAATCCGCCTTGTGTCACGAAGTTTACATCGTCACATTCGGGAAGCGGCGTTCGTTACACGCGCACGCCAATCTCGGGGCGATTTGGCCACTTAACCATGTAAATATACCTACACGTCGATCATCGCAGCAGACGAGGATCGCCCGTGACCTACCAGACCCACATCGCCCAGTTGACCAACCTCATCGCCGACCAGAACGGAACGTGGGACGCGATCTCGCCCGAGTCCGTCGCGCGGATGCGGTTGCAGAACCGGTTCACTACCGGCCTCGACATCGCGCGCTATACCGCGGCGATCATGCGCAAGGACATGGCGGCCTATGATGCCGATCCGGCGCACTACACCCAGTCGCTCGGCTGCTGGCACGGGTTCATCGCGCAGCAGAAAATTATCAGCATCAAAAAGCATTTCGGCACCACCGACCGCCGCTATCTCTACCTCTCCGGTTGGATGGTCGCGGCGATGCGGAGCGAGTTCGGCCCGCTGCCCGACCAGTCGATGCACGAGAAGACCAGCGTCCCCGCATTGATCGAGGAGCTCTACACCTTCCTCCGCCAAGCCGATGCACGCGAACTCGGCATGATGTTCCGCGACGTCGACGCCGCCCGCGCATCGGGCAACGCGATCGAGGAACAGCGCCTGCTCAACGCGATCGAGAACCACCAGACGCACGTCGTGCCGATCATCGCCGACATCGATGCGGGTTTCGGCAATGCGGAAGCGACGTATCTGCTCGCGCGGAAGATGATCGAGGCGGGGGCCTGCGCGCTCCAGATCGAGAACCAGGTCAGCGACGAGAAGCAGTGCGGCCACCAGGACGGCAAGGTCACCGTGCCGCACGAGGACTTCCTCGCGAAGGTCCGCGCCTGCCGCTACGCGTTCCTCGAACTCGGCGTCGAGGACGGCATCATCGTCACGCGCACCGACTCGCTCGGCGCTGGCCTCACCAAGCAGATCGCGGTCAGCGAGGAAGCGGGAGACCTGGGCGACCAGTATAACTCGTACCTCGATTGCGAGGAGATCGACCCGACGACCGCGCAGAACGGCGACGTCATCCTCAACCGCGACGGCAAGCTGCTCCGTCCCAAGCGCCTGCCGTCGAACCTGTTCCAGTTCCGTGCGGGGACCGGCGAGGATCGCTGCGTGATGGACTGCATCGCGTCGCTACAGAACGGCGCGGACCTGCTGTGGATCGAGACCGAGAAGCCGCACATCGAACAGATCGCCGGCATGGTGGATCGCATCCGCGAGGTCGTGCCGAACGCAAAGCTCGTCTACAACAACTCGCCGAGCTTCAACTGGACGCTGAACTTTCGCCAGCAGGTGTTCGATGCCTGGTCGGTGGCGGGTGAGGACGTCTCCGCCTATGATCGCGCGCGGCTGATGAGCGTCGATTACGACGGCACGACGCTCGCGGACGAAGCCGACGAACGCATCCGCACTTTCCAGGCGGATTCGGCGAAGCGGGCGGGGATCTTCCACCATCTGATCACGCTGCCGACGTATCACACGGCGGCGCTTTCGACCGACAATCTCGCGAAAGAGTATTTCGGCGATGCGGGGATGCTCGGTTATGTGAAGGGGGTCCAGCGCAAGGAAATCCGTGAGGGCATTGCCTGCGTGAAGCACCAGAACATGTCGGGCTCCGATCTTGGCGATGACCATAAGGAGTATTTTGCAGGTGACGCGGCTCTGAAGGCTGGGGGAGCGCATAATACGATGAATCAATTTGCGGCGTGATGCCCAAGCCGGAGCGAAAGCTCCGGCGTGGATCCGGCATCACGCCCGGCCGGCGGGGCCAAAAGCCCCGTCCGACGACGCGGCATTGCCGCGGCGCGTAGCCTAGTTTCGAAGAGGCTCGCGAAAGCCGAGATCCGTATCGAGTGATCCTCCCCCGCCAGGGGGAGGTGTCGCCGAAGGTGACGGAGGGGGAGGACACGGAACATCGGTTGCACCGCCGCCCCCTCGGTCAGGCAAGTGCCTGCCACCTCCCCCTGGCGGGGGAGGATCGTTCAATTGCGACCGGCTTACTCCGCCGAGTCCACCCGTTCCGCCGCAAGCGGTTCCGCCAGCGCCGTCTCACCCAACGATGCCAGCACCGCCGCCGTCAGCGCATCGAGCCCGTACGGCTTCTCCAGCATGATCGCATCCGTATCGCCCTCAACCGACGCGGTGTCCCCGCTCGCGAAGACGATCCCCACACCCGGCCGCAGCGCGCGCGCGGTGCGGGCGAAGTCCGGTCCAGAGACGCCGGGGAGGTTGATGTCGGTCACCAGCGCGTCGATCGGCACGGTCTGAAGCGCGGTCATCGCATCCTCCGCACTGGCGGCATCCACCACCACGAAGCCGCTGCCCTGCAGCATTTCGGCAGTATTCGCGCGGATCATCTCGTCGTCCTCGACCAGCAGGACGGTGCGCCGTGCCGACGCGTCGAGCCGTCGCTCCGCCTCGATCCGCGCATCGCGCGCGACCTTGGCGGCAGGCGAGTCGCCGCGCTGCCGATTGGCCAGCACGTCGCGGAATTTCCGTGCCAGCGCCTCGCGCGAATACGGCTTCGACAACAGGTCGACGCCGGCATCGAGCTTGCCGCCGTGCACGATCGAGTTCTCGGTATAGCCCGACGTGAACAGCACCACGAGATTGGGCAGCCGCTCCTTCGCCTTGCGCGCGAGTTCCGGACTTTTGAGGGTTCCGGGCATCACCACGTCGGTGAACAGGATATCGATCGGCACGCCGCTCTCAACCACGTTGAGCGCACTGGCCGCGTCGACCGACTTCAGGACGCTGTAGCCGAGGTCGGTCAGCAGCTCGACCACGGTGGTGCGAACCTCGTCGTCGTCCTCGACCACCAGCACCGTTTCCGTGCCGCCGCAGATCGGCCCCGCATCGGCGATGACCTCGAAATCCTCGCTCTCCATCGCACGCGGCAGATAAAGCTTGATCGTGGTGCCTTCGCCGACCTCAGAATAAATCTTCACATGGCCGCCGGACTGTTTGACGAAGCCGTAGACCATCGACAGGCCGAGGCCCGAGCCCTTGCCTTCGCTCTTGGTCGAGAAGAACGGTTCGAAGACCTTCTCGATGATTTCCGGGCTCATGCCGCTGCCGGTGTCGGACACTGCGAGCAGGACGTACTGCCCGGCTTCGACCTCCTCGTGGCTGCGGGCATAGGCGTCGTCGAGATGCGCGTTGCCGAGTTCGATGGTGAGCTTGCCCTGGCCGTCCATCGCGTCGCGCGCGTTGATCGCGAGGTTGAGCAGCGCGTTCTCGATCTGCGCGGGGTCGATGAAGGTGTTCCAGAGGCCGCCGCCGACCACCGTCTCGATCTCGACGCCTTCGCCGATCGCGCGGCGCAGCATGTCGTCCATCCCACGCACGAACCGCGTGACGTTGACGACCTTGGGCTCCAGCGCCTGGCGACGCCCGAATGCGAGCAATTGCGAGGCGAGTTTCGAGCCGCGTGTGACGCCAGCCATCGCGTTGGCGACCCAGCGTTCCGCACGCTCGTTGCCGGCGAGGTTCTTGCCGAGCAACTGGAGATTGCCCGATACGACCTGGAGGAGATTGTTGAAGTCGTGCGCGACGCCGCCGGTGAGCTTGCCGACGGTCTCCATCTTCTGCGATTGCGCGAGCTTGGCTTCGGCCTCGCGGCGTTCGCCGATCTCGGCGATCACGCGCGCTTCCAGCGTCTCGTTGAGCTGCCGGAGCTGATCTTCGGCGCGCTCGCGGTGGCGGACCTGGCGGGCGAGCGCTTCGGCCTGTTCGCGCAAGGCGGCCTCGGCTGCGCGCTGATGCGTGATGTCGGTGTGGACGCCGACCCATTCGATGACTTCGCCGCCTGAATCGAGGATCGGCAGGCTGCGTACGGCGAACGTGCGCCATGCGCCGCAATGCCGACGGACGCGATGTTCGAACACGAACATCGACTTGTTCAGGACCGCGGCGGTCCACGCCTTGATCGTCGATGCGACGTCGTCGGGGTGGATCGCGTCGGCCCAGCCAAAATTCTGGTATTCGTCGATCGACTGGCCGGTGAGCGTGGCCCAGCCGGGTTGCTCGCCAATCATCCGGCCGTCCGGGCTGTTGGTCCAGAGCACGCCGTGGACCGCGTCCATCGCGGTGCGGAAGCGGCCGTTGCTGATGCCGAGTGCGGCCTCGCGTTCGGCACGGTCCTCGACGTCGATGCCGAGCACGTAGATACCGGCGACCGCGCCGTCCGCTTGGACATGCGGAACATAGCGGAATTCGGAGCGGCGCGGACGGCCGTCGCGGTGCGGGAAGACGGTCTGCGCGATGAAGCTCTCGCCGGCGAGCGCACGCTCGAACGACGGGCGGCGATCTTGGTAGACCGCGTCGCCGAGCACGTCGCGAACGGACTTGCCGATCATCGACTCGGGCGCGACGCCGAGCCATTCGTCATATTGCGCGTTGGCGAGACGGTAGACGTGGTCGCGATCGATGTACGAGATCAGCATCGGAACGGCGTCGGTGACGCGGCGCAGTTCGGCTTCGCTGGCGGCTAGGCGGTGCTCGGCTTCGACGCGGCCGCTATTGTCGACCATCGTGCACAGGACGCCGCCGACTGTGCCACCGGCGCAATAGACGGGCGTGTAGAACAGGTCGAGCGTCAGCGTCTCGAGGCCTTCGGGGCGCTGGAACGGGATCGGCTGGTCACGGTAGGCGACGGTCTCGCCGCGCAGGCCTGTTTCGAGGACCGCGCGGTTCCAGTCCCACACTTCGGGGAACGCGGTCGCGACCGGGCTGCCGAGTGCGGCGGGGTGGCGGTCTCCTGCGACGGCGCGGTAGCTGTCGTTGTAGAGCATGATGTGCTCAGGGCCCCACATTACGACCTTGGCGACGGGCGAGTTGAGGATGTTGGCGAGCGTGACGCGGAGTTCGGCGGGCCACGAGTCGATCGGTCCGAGCGAGGTCGCGCTCCAGTCGCGCTGGCGGACGAGCATCCCGCATTCGCCGCCGCCGATCAGGATTTCCGCTGGTGCGGCCGAGGCGGCGTCGCGGTCGCGCATCTGCTGGAGCGCGGTGCGGACGATGGCGGCGGCGTCGCCATGCCCTCCGCCGGTCAATTCGTCGATGTAGCTGCCGAGGTCTGCGGGCAGGGAAATGGTGCGCGACGAGTCAGGCGTTGTCATGCCGGACTAGTGAGTATCGCGCGCGCGCGTGTCAATGATTAGGGGGGGGCGTGGGGAGGGGGGGCGGATCGTACAGACATCTCGCCATACCCTTCTAACACCACCCCGGCGAAGGCCGGGGCCCAGCTGGGGGACGTTGCTAACGGAGCGTTACCCTTCGTTACGACAACCTCTCCAACTGGGCCCCGGCCTTCGCCGGGGTGGTGATCGGTAAGCCGGGGTGGTGGCCAGTAACAGGCATTCGACCCCAAGCATGTTTCCCCGCGAAGGCGTGGACCCAGACTGGGCTCCCGCCTTCGCGGGAGAACAAGGAGGAGGGGGCTGCCATGCGAGAGCACCCCCTTCCTCATCTCCATAACCCGATCAGCCCTCGGTGCGAGGCAGGCCCAACGGGTTGTCGTGCTTGACCGCCTTGGGGAGCAACGCGTCGGGCAGGTCCTGGTAGCAGACCGGGCGCAGGAAGCGCTCGATCGCAGCCGTACCGACCGAGGTCGTGCGCGGGTCCGACGTCGCGGGGAAAGGCCCGCCATGCACCATCGCCGGCGCAACCTCGACGCCCGTCGGCCAGCCGTTCGCGAGGATGCGACCGGCCTTGCGCTCGAGCACCGGCACCAGCGTCGCAGCGTCGGCATAATCACCCTCGTCGATCTGCAGCGTGATCGTCAGCTGGCCCTCGACCTGTTCGAGAACCTGGCGGACCTCGGCGAGGTCGGCGCAGCGGACGATGATCGAGGCCGCACCGAACACTTCATGCGACAGCGCAGGGTCGGCGACGAACGCCTTGCCGGTGGTCGAGAACAAAGCCGCACGACCGCGGTTTGCGCCCTCGGCCTCGGTGCCGCGAGCGAGCGTCTCGACCGCATCGTGACCGGCGAGCGCGGCGACGCCCTTGTCGTAGCTGGCATGGATGCCGGGGGTCAGCATGACCTGTGGCGCAGCCTCGCCAAGGGCGGCAGCGGCGGCTTCGACGAAGGTGTCGAGGTCTGGACCATCGACCGCGACGACGATTCCGGGGTTGGTGCAGAACTGGCCCGAGCCCATCGTCAGCGAGCCAACATAGGCCTTGCCGAGCGCTTCGCCGCGCGCCGCGAGAGCCGCGGGGAACAGGATTACGGGGTTGACGCTGCTCATCTCGGCATAGACCGGGATCGGCTCGGGGCGGGCTGCGGCGAGTGCCACCAGGGCCAAGCCACCGCCGCGCGAACCGGTGAAGCCAACCGCCTTGATGCGCGCATCCTTGACGAGTGCGGCGCCGAGTTCGTTCGCGGGACCCTGGACCAGCGAGAACACGCCCTCGGGCAGGCCGCACTTGGCGACCGCGGCCTGGATCGCCTTGCCGACCATCACCGACGTGCCGGGATGCGCGGGGTGACCCTTGACCACGACCGGGCAGCCGGCGGCGAGTGCGGAGGCGGTGTCGCCGCCAGCAACCGAGAAGGCGAGCGGGAAGTTGGATGCACCGAACACCGCGACCGGGCCGACCGCGATGCGGCGCTGGCGAAGGTCGGAGCGGGGAGCGGGCTTACGATCGGGCTGTGCTTCGTCGATGACGACCGAGGCCCAGGTGCCGGCGCGGAGATGCTTGGCGAACAGGCGGAGCTGACCGGTGGTGCGACCGCGCTCGCCTTCGAGGCGTGGGCGGGGCAGGCCGCTTTCCTGGATAGCGCGGGCGACGAGCGGATCGTGGATAGCCTCGATCTCGTCGGCGATCGTCTCGAGGAATTTCGCACGCGTTTCGGGGTCGGTTTCGCGGAAAATGTCGAACGCTGCTTCGGCGAGCTTGCAGGCTTCCGCAACGTCTTCTTCGCTCGAAACGGCAAAGGCCGGTTCGATCTTCGCATCGGTCGACGGGTCGATCGCGAGGAAGGTGACGTCGCTGTCTACGGCGCGCGCGCCGATCGGGAAGGTACCGTCCATGTCAGTTCTCCAAATCAAATCGAGGGACGCGCCAACCGGAACGGCGGTGCGTCGGGAAGTCGTCGGCCAAGATGCGCCGAGGCCACAAAGGTCGCGCTATCACTCTCGGCACATTCTTCAATGTGGTGCGAAGGCGAACCATGTTCCAGTGCGTAGCAGCAGTCGCGGACGGCAATGTGACACCGAGGCCATGGCTTGGGTAGAGTGTACGGATCAGATTGTATCGCACGCGCACTCCCCGTCCGTCCCATATGTGCTTGCTGCCCGGTAAGGCAAAACCGATTGTCCGACTAATCTTGGGAGCGATAACACGCAAGAGCGAACGGCGGCGGCGCGATGTTCTCTGAATATACGACCACGGTAACTCAGATTACATGCTGATAATATGGCAATCACCTGCTAAAAAGCGCGGCATGAGCCTCGCCACGCGCAAGCCGCGCAACACTTCGGGCCGCAGAAGCGGCGCACCCACCATTTCCGACGTCGCGGTTCTCGCAGGCGTCTCACCGATGACCGTCTCGCGCGTCATCAACGGGGAAGCGAAGGTCCGGGAGGCGACGCGCGAGGCGGTCAATGTCGCAATCGATACGCTGCGATACGCACCTAACCGCGCCGCGCGCAGCCTGGCCGGCGGCGGGCAGATGCGGATCGGCCTGCTCTACAGCAATCCGAGCGCGGCGTATCTGAGCGAGTTCCTGGTCGGCAGCCTGGAACAGGCGAGCCGCAGCGACGTCCAGTTGATCGTCGAGAAATGCGACATCGGCGACCATGAGATCGAGGTTGCGCGGCACATGATCGAAAGCGGGATCGACGGCGTGATCCTGCCGCCGCCGCTGTGCGATTCGCGCGCGGTGCTCGACGTGCTGACGGAAGCCGGCGTGCCGACCGTCGTCGTCGCGACCGGATCGCCGCCGGATGGGTCGGCTGCGGTCACGATCGACGATTTCGAAGCTGCCCGCGCGATGACCGAACACCTTGTTAAGCTGGGTCATTCGCGGATTGGGTTCATCATCGGCAACCCGAACCAGACCGCGAGCCGGCTTCGTCACGAGGGGTATCTCGCGGCGATTGCCGATGCCGGTCTGGCGCCAGACGAGTCGCTGGTGGTGGGCGGCCTGTTTACCTATCGCTCCGGGCTCGACGGTGCCGAGCAATTGCTCGACGCGAAGGATGCACCCACCGCGATCTTCGCCAGCAACGACGACATGGCGGCGGCGACCGTCGCGGTCGCGCATCGCCGCGGTCTGGACGTGCCGGGCGACCTGACGGTGTGCGGGTTCGACGACAGCGCGCTTGCGACGACGATCTGGCCCGAACTGACAACCATCCACCAGCCGATCGCCGACATGTCGCGCGCGGCGGTCGAACTGCTCGTATCGGCGATCTTCAATCGTCGCAGCGGCGGCAAGGATGCGAACGGCCATGTCGTGCTCGATTACACGCTGGTCCGCCGTCAGTCGGACGCTGCGCCGCGTCGCCGACCACCGTCGCGCGTTCACTTATAGTGTTTGCAGGCGCTTGACCGACCGACGACCCTCGCGGTAGCGCTCCCATCAGATAATCGACCGCGTTCAGGAGAGTTTGCAGTGGACCGTGTACCGGTGAAGCCGTTCCGATCGCGCGACTGGTTCGCCGATCCCGCCCGCTCGGACATGACCGCGCTCTATCTCGAACGCTTCATGAATTACGGGCTGACCCCGGCGGAACTGCGCTCGGGCCGGCCGATCATCGGCATCGCGCAGTCGGGCAGCGACCTGTCGCCGTGCAACCGCATCCATCTGGAACTCGCCAAGCGGACGCGGGACGGGATTCGTGATGCGGGCGGCATCGCGATGGAGTTCCCGGTCCATCCTATCTTCGAGAATTGCCGGCGGCCGACCGCGGCACTCGACCGCAACCTGGCGTATTTGGGGCTGGTCGAGACGCTGTATGGCTATCCGATCGACGCGGTCGTGCTGACCACCGGTTGCGACAAGACCACGCCGTCGGGCATCATGGCGGCGTCGACCGTCGATATCCCCGCGATCGTGCTGTCGGGCGGACCGATGCTCGATGGCTGGCATGACGGCGAGCTGGTCGGTTCGGGGACGGTTATCTGGCGCAGCCGGCGCAAGCTCGCCGCGGGTGAGATCGACGAGGAGGAATTCCTCAACCGCGCCACCGACAGTGCGCCGTCCGCCGGGCATTGCAACACGATGGGCACGGCCTCGACGATGAACGCGGTCGCCGAGGCGCTCGGGCTGTCGTTGACGGGTTGCGCGGCGATCCCTGCGCCGTACCGCGAGCGCGGGCAGATGGCGTACGAGACCGGCCGCCGGATCGTCGAGATGGCGTATGAGGATCTGCGCCCCTCGAAGATTCTCACGCGCGAGAGCTTCTTGAACGCGATCCGCGTGGTCAGCGCGATCGGCGGGTCGAGCAACGCGCAGCCGCACATCATGGCGATGGCGCAGCACGCCGGCGTCACGCTGTATCCAGAGGACTGGTCGGATCACGGCTACGATCTGCCGTTGCTGGTCAACATGCAGCCGGCGGGCAAGTATCTCGGCGAGCGGTTCCACCGGGCGGGCGGCGTGCCCGCGGTGCTGCACGAACTGATTGCCGGCGGGAAGCTCGACACGAGCTGCCTGACCGTCACGGGGCGGTCGATCGGCGAGAACATCGCCGGGCGTGAGACGCGCGACCGCGAGATGATCAAGCCGTTCGACGCGCCGATGATGGAGCGCGCCGGCTTCCTGGTGCTGAAGGGCAATCTGTTCGATTTCGGGATCATGAAGACGTCGGTGATCTCGCCGGCGTTCCGCACGCGCTATCTCTCGACTCCGGGGGCCGAGGATCGGTTCGAGGCGCGGGCGATCGTGTTCGAGGGCTCGGACGATTATCATCACCGCATTAACGATCCTGCGCTGGAGATCGACGAGGGCTGCATCCTGGTGATCCGCGGCGCCGGGCCGATCGGGTGGCCCGGCTCGGCGGAAGTCGTCAACATGCAGCCGCCCGACGCGCTGATCCAGCGCGGCGTGCTCGCGCTGCCGACGCTCGGCGACGGGCGCCAGTCCGGGACGTCGGACAGTCCTTCGATCCTGAACGTGTCGCCTGAGAGCGCTGTCGGCGGCGGGTTATCGTGGATTCGGACGGGCGATGTGGTCCGGATCGATCTGGTCGCTGGGACCTGCGATGCGTTGGTCGAGGCCGACGAGATTGCGCGGCGAAAGGGCGAGGGGCTGCCACCGGTGCCTGAGAGCAATACGCCGTGGGAGGAACTCTACCGCGAGAAGACCGGGCAGCTTGCCGAAGGCGGCGTGCTCGATTTCGCGGTAAAGTATCGTGGGATTTCAGCGAAGACGCCTCGACATAACCACTGAGCCTGAGGCCTGACGTCTGAGGGTGGGGCTTGGTGTCTCACCCCATCTTTAAGCGACTGATCATCTTCCGCGCCAAGAATGCATATGGCCGAGCCTTGCGATCAATGCGCAGGGCTCAGCCAATCTGGTTTCGCGCCTCCGCTGGATTGACCGAGGGAGGCGGCCAAGCGTCTCGAAACGCGGTATCATGAACCGAAGTCGTCCCCCAAAAAGCGCCTCCCCGGCGGAGGCCGGGGCCCAGTTGGGGGACGTTGCTAACGGAGGAAGGTCCGCCGTTACTTCCGCCTTGCCAACTGGGCCCCGGCCTCCGCCGGGGTAGTGCTATTGGAGGGAGGTCGTTGGCTGTCTGACTTAATACAGGCCAAGTCCAACTTCTGCATGAGCCATCGGACCTAACCGGACCGCGACCCAACCCGTGGTCCGGTGGTCGGTATTACCCCACCATGTCTTCCAGCTCGCGGCCACGCGTTTCCGAAACCATCTTCCAGACGAAGAAGAACGAGACGAACGCGGACAGTGCGTAGAAGCCGTAGGTGAGCGACAGACCGAGCGAGATCGCCATCGTGGGGAAGCTCACCGAGATCGCGAAGTTGGCGAACCACTGCGCAAAGCCCGCGACCGCCAGACCCGAACCGCGGATCTGCGTTGGGAACATCTCGCCGAGCATCACCCACATGATCGGGCCCCAGCTCAAGTTGAAGAACACGACATACGCATTGGCTGCGATCAGTGCGATCAGGCCGTTGCGATCCGACAGGTGCAGCGAACCCTCGACGATCGCGCCGCTGGCGAAGCAGATCGCGACGATCGACAGCGCGACGGTCATGCCGGCCGAACCGATCAGCAGGAGCGGCTTGCGGCCGACCTTGTCGACCAGCGCGACGGTGAGCAGGCAGGCGATGATCGACAGCGAGCCCGACAGGATGTTGATCAGCAGTGCATCGCTCTCGCTGAAGCCGACCGACTGCCACAGCACCGAGCCGTAGTAGAACACGATGTTGATGCCGACGAACTGCTGGAAGATCGCCAGGCCGATGCCGGTCCAGACGATCGGGCGAATCTTGCCGCTCGCCTTGTCGATCAGGTCGGACAGCTTGGGACGGTGCGCGTCGACCGACAGCGAGCCGCGGATCTCGGCGACCTTGCGCGTGGCCTCGGCGGCACCGAACAGGCGCGTGAGAACGACCTGCGCCTCGTCGTAACGGCCCTTGAGCACCAGGAAGCGCGGGCTTTCGGGGATCAGGAACAGCGTCGCGAGATAGATCGCGGCGGGGATGACCTGCATCCAGAACATCCAGCGCCATGCCGGGTAATCGAGCCAGAACAACGCGGTCGACGATCCGGCGATGCGCGCGAGATACCAGTTGGCGACGAACGCGCCGGTCAGCCCGGTGATGATCATGATCTGCTGCACGCTCGAAAGCCGGCCGCGGACGTTCGCGGGAACGACTTCGGAGATGTAGACCGGGGCGAGCACGCTGGCGGCGCCGATGCCGAGGCCGCCGACGATGCGCGCGAGCACGAACATCGTGGCCGACGTTGCCGCACCTGCCGCGAGTGCGCTGACGATGAAGAGCACCGCGGCGATCATCATGACGTTGCGGCGGCCAAGGTTGTCGGCAAGCCGCCCGGCCATGAACGCGCCGACCGACGAGCCGATCAGGATCGCGCCGACGGTGAAGCCGGTGCCGAGCGACGACAGCGCGAACGTGCTCTCGAGCCCCGCCTGCGTACCGTTGATGACGCCCGAGTCATAGCCGAACATGAACCCGCCAATGGTCGCGACGATGACGATCATCGCAATCAGGGCTCGGTTCACTTGGGGCGCGGATTCTGCCGCTATAGTCATTGGTTTTCCTCTCCGTGACGGCGCTCTAACGGCGACGCTTATCGTGAATGGGGTGTCGTGAAATGGGTTGCACTAAAGTGTGACGGGTTCGACCGGGACGCCGGGAATGGCGACGCGGAAGGTGAACAGGTTTCCGGCGAGCGGCTGGGCTGCGAGCGCCTCGTCGTCGAGGCCTTTCGCGGCGGTCGTCGCATAGGCGGTGCGACCGTCGGGCCCACCGAGCGCGATCTTGGTGATGTTCGCGACGGGGAAGCGGACAATGTCCGTGCAAGTGCCGTCTGGCGCGAACCGGCGTGCCGCCCAGCCGCCGAAGAACCCGACCCAGACGCCACCTTCGGAATCGCAGATCGCCCCGTCGGGGTGACCATCGTCGGGGCCGATCGTCAGGAAAAGCCGTGGCTCGCCGACATTACCGTCCGCGTCGATCGGGTAGGCGTCGATCCGCTTGCCGAGCGTGTCGACCGCATACAGCGTGCGGCCGTCGGGCGAGATCGCTGGGCCATTGGTGATCGCGACGGGCGGGATCTCCGTCTTGGTTAGTTCACCGTCATGCCAGTGATAGACGTGGCCGGTGTCCTCGGACTCAGCGTTATCCATCGTCCCGAACCATACGCGCCCGGTGGGATCGCGCGCGGCATCGTTCAGGCGATTGCCGGGAGTTTCGGCGTGAACGACCGCAATCTCGTCGAATGCGCCGGTCGCCGGATCGAACCGGTGGAGCGCGCCACGGACGCCGGCGAGAAACCCGCCATCGTCTGCCGGAATGATCCAGCCGATCTGGTCTGGCGCCTTCCAGGTGTCGAGCGCTCCCGTCGCCGGATCGAACCGGTGCACGCACGGCGACTTGATGTCGACGAACCAGAGCGCGGCGTCACGCGCGATCCAGATCGGGCCCTCGCCGAGCGTCGCGCCGACGTCGCAGATGCTTTCCGCGGTCGTTTCGGCGGGAACCGCGCGGCTCATCTCAACGCCACCCGGCATCGACGAAATAATCGTGACCGGTGCACATCCGCGCATCGTCCGACGCGAGGAACAGCACCAGCGCCGCGACGTCCGCAGGCTGCACGCGCGTTTTCAGACACTGCGCCGCGATGATCTCGGCCTCACCCTCGGGCGTGTACCATTTGAGCTGGCGCGGCGTCTCGACGTTGCCCGGGACGATCGTGTTGACGCGGATGCCGTCACCACCCAGATCGCGCGCCATCGCGCGGGTCATACCCTCGATGCCGGCCTTGGCCGTCTGGTAGATCAGCAGTTCGGGCAGCGCGAGATGCCACGAGATCGAGCCGAAATTGAGGATCACGCCACCGCCTGCGCGCTTCATCGACGGCACCACGGCTTGCCCTGCGAAGAACAGGTGGCGCAAATTGGTCGCCATCCGCTCGTCCCAATAAGCGGGCGTGATCTCTTCGATCGTGTGGCGATCGTCGTTCGCGGCATTGTTGATCAGCACGTCGATCCCGCCCAGCCGGTCCTCGATCGTCGCGACGGTCGTCTTCAGCGCATCGACGTCACGCAGGTCGAGCGGCAGGAATATCGGTGCGGTCGCGACGTCGGGCGTCAGCGTCTCGATCAGCGCCTCCGCGGCGTCTTTGGCCATATCGACGAACGCGACATGCGCCCCCTGACGCGCGAACGCCTCGACCAGACCGGCGCCGATCCCCGACGCGCCGCCGGTGATCAGGACGCGCTTGCCCTTCAGGCTAGGATAGATCGCCGTCTGGTCGGCCATTTCGGTCTTCTGCAACACGCGCTTACGCCCCTTGATTCTTGGTATGGCCGAGCAGCCCCCGGCTCGCGAGATTGCGCATCAGGTCGCCGATCCCGTAATTCCACGGCGCCGCATCCTTCGACGTCGTCACCGGATTGACCAGCGCGCCGAGCTTCGGGTTCGAGATCGTGACGACGTCGCCGACCGCATGCGTGAAGCCGCGGCCGGGCTCGTCGCGGTCCTGCGTCGGTGCGAACAGTGTGCCGAGGAACAGCACGAAGCCGTCGGGATATTGATGCTCGCTCATCGCCTGGCGAACGAGTTCCTCGGGATCGCGGCTGATCTGGTCCATCGAACTGCTGCCGTCGAGCCGGTAGCCGTCGGCGCCTTCGATCGTCAGCGCGATCTGTGCCGCGCGGACGTCGTCCATGCCGAAATTCTCGTCGAACAGCCGGATGAACGGCCCGATCGAGCAGGACGCGTTGTTGTCCTTGGCCTTGCCGAGCAGGAGCGCCGACCGCCCCTCAAAATCGCGCAGATTGACGTCGTTGCCGAGCGCCGCGCCGACCGTGCGGCCGTTGCGGTCGACGACGAGCACGACTTCGGGTTCGGGATTGTTCCAGGTGGAGTCGGAGCGGATACCGATTTCGCCACCCCAGCCGATCGTCGACAGCGTCGGACCCTTGGTGAAGATCTCCGCATCGGGGCCGATCGCGACCTCGAGATACTGCGACCACATGCCGTCTTCGATCAGCGCGGCCTTCAGCGCAGCGGCTTCGGGCGAGCCAGGGACGACCGAGCGAATGCTGCCGCCGACGCGCTCTTCGAGGCGGGCACGGACCGCGGTCGCCGCGGACGCGTCGCCACGTGCGCGCTCCTCGATCACGCGTTCGAGCGCGGATACGGCGAAGGTAACGCCCGATGCCTTGACGACATGGAGATCGATCGGGCTGAGCAGACGGGTCTTGCCATCGGCCGCTGGCGTCAGGTTCAAGTCGCCGAGGGCACCGAGATCGGCGCCGGCATCGGTATCGAAATCCCCACCCGCGACCAAATCGGCGACTGTCGGCGCGACGGCGGACATGTCATACACGCGGCCATCGCGAACGATCACGGGCGTCGGACCGTCGCCAAGGTCGATACGACCGAGCAACGCCGCCTGTTCCCAGTCGACGGGCAAAGCCCCCGCCGACGTGAATGCGATCTTCACGATGTTATCCCCTCCGTTTTTGTTAGCGGTACCGTATGCTGCGCAGCGTCAGCGTCAAGTCCCCAATCCTGACGTCACGTCGGTGACCCGTCCCAGACGTAACGACGATTCAAGTAAACGCGACCGATTAATCGCACAATTAAAATATGGGAAGGCGGTGTCCGGCAGCCGATAACTGCGTACAGAAAGCCTCACAGGCGCTACCAAAACTGTGGTATCGATATCATCCGCGTCTAGCCTTGCACTCATGCGCGAGGTCCCATGGGTGCCTAAAGCACGGCGAGAGCGACTTGCGAGTTGGCGCGCCCGGAGGGGTTCGAACCCCCGACCGAGGAGGTAGAAGCTCCTTGCTCTATCCAGCTGAGCTACGGGCGCGCGCTGCGGCGACGACTAGCGCGGATTGTGCGGGCTTGGAACCTCGATCATAACGCCGGGCATGGAAATTGGAACGGATCAGGCGCCCGGGCTCGAACCGGTGGACGCGAGCGCGGTCGGCGGCGCGCAGTTTCGCTATTTCGATTTCGTGATGGCGGCGTTCGTCACGATCCTGCTGCTGTCGAACGTGATCGGGGCGGGCAAGCGCGCGGTGATCGACCTGCCGTTCATCGGCGCGTGGCCGTTCGGCGCGGGCATCCTGTTCTTTCCGGTCAGCTATGTGATCGGCGACGTCCTGACCGAGGTCTACGGCTATGCGTATGCGCGGCGCTGCATCTGGGCGGGGTTCGGCGCGATGTTGTTCATGGTGTTCATGTCCACGGTCGTCGTCGCGCTGCCGCCCGATGCCGGGTGGACGGGGCAGGCGGCGTATGAGTCCGTGTTCGGACAGGTGCCGCGGATCGTGTTCGCGTCGATCTGCGCGTTCTGGGTGGGAGAATTTGCCAACAGCTTCGTGCTCGCGCGGATGAAGATCTGGACGCAGGGGCGGATGCTGTGGACGCGGACGATCGGCAGCACGGTCGTGGGGCAGGCGTTCGACAGCCTGATCTTCTACCCGCTCGCCTTCTACGGCGCACCTGATTGGCCGGTGGAGGCGATGCTGATGGTGATGGTCAGCCAGTTCTTGCTGAAGGTGTCGTGGGAGGTGTTGCTGACGCCGCTTACGTATGTGGCGGTGGGGTGGCTGAAGCGGCGCGAGGGTGTGGATGTGTACGACCGCGGGACGGACTTCTCGCCATTCCGGACCAGGGTTTAGCGCCGGCAACGTAAACATTCCCCCTCCCCGGCGAAGGCCGGGGTCCAGTTGGAAAGGTTGCAATAATGGAGCGCGACCGTCGCCAGCAACGTGTCCCAACTGGGCCCCGGCCTTCGCCGGGGGGGGCGTGTTTCAGCGTTCAATAACGAAACGGGTTCAGGTAACGGAGGTTACGCGCTGACGGCTTCCAGCAGGCCTTCGAACAAACGACGGCCATCGGTGCCACCGTGCGCCGCCTCGATCCGACGCTCCGGATGCGGCATCATGCCGAGCACGTTGCCCTTGTCGTTCAACAAACCCGCGATGTTGCGCGCAGAACCGTTGACGCTCTCGGCATAGCGGAAGGCGACGCGGCCTTCGCCTTCGAGGCGGTCGAGTGTCTCGGTGTCGGCGAAGTAATTGCCGTCATGGTGTGCGACCGGGAAGGACACGCGTTCACCCGCGGAATAGCCCGACGTGAACGTCGAGCTCGCCGTCTCGACGGTCAGCGCGACGTCGCGGCAGACGAAGTTCAGCCCCTCGTTGCGCATCAGCGCACCGGGAAGCAGACCCGCCTCGGTCAACACCTGGAAGCCGTTGCAGACACCAAGCACGGGCAAGCCCTTGCCAGCCTGCTCGACGACCGCGCGCATGATCGGCGACCGTGCCGCAATCGCGCCCGAGCGCAGGTAGTCGCCATACGAGAAGCCACCGGGGACCGCGACCAAGCCGACATCCGCCGGCAAGTCCGCATCACCGTGCCAGACCATCAGCGGCTTGACGCCGGTCACCGCCTCCAGCGCGACGGCGATGTCGCGGTCGCAGTTGGAACCCGGAAAGACGATGACGGCGGTCTTCATGCGCGCTCGACCCGGTAATTCTCGATTACCGTGTTGGCGAGCAGCTTGCGGCACATGCCGTCGATCGTCGCGTCGTCGGTGTCGTCGGCGACTTCCAGTTCGATCAGCTTGCCCTGGCGGACGTCGTGCACGCCGTCAAAGCCGAGGCTGCCGAGCGCGTGGTGGATCGCCCGGCCCTGCGGATCGAGCACGCCAGGCTTCAATGTCACGAAAACCTTGAGTTTCATTTACTTGCCCCGGTTCTTGCGATGCTTTTCGAGGTCGAGGACGGCGTTGTCGGCACCCTCGGGCAGCAGGCCGAGACGGCGTGCGACCTCTTGATACGCTTCGACTTCACCACCGAGATCGCGACGGAAGCGATCCTTGTCCATCTTCTCGTTGGTTTCCATGTCCCACAAGCGGCAGCCATCGGGGCTGATCTCGTCCGCGAGGATGATGCGACCGAAGTCGTTGTCGAAGATGCGGCCGAATTCGAGCTTGAAGTCGACCAAGCGGATGCCGACGCCGGCGAACAGCCCGCACAGGAAATCGTTCACGCGGATCGCGAGGTCGGCGATGTCGTGCATCTCCTCCTGGCTCGCCCAGCCGAACGCGGCGATGTGTTCGTCGGAGATCATCGGATCGCCGAGCGCATCGTCCTTGTAGTAATATTCGATGATCGTGCGGGGCAGCTTGGTGCCCTCCTCGATCCCGAGACGCGTCGAGATCGAGCCCGCGGCGACGTTGCGCACGACGACTTCGATCGGGACGATCTCGACCTGGCGGATCAGCTGCTCGCGCATGTTGAGCCGGCGGATGAAGTGCGTCGGCACGCCGATATGATCGAGCAGCGTGAAGATGTGCTCGGAAATCCGGTTGTTGAGAACGCCCTTGCCGTTGATCGTGCCCTTTTTCTGGGCATTGAACGCGGTCGCGTCGTCCTTGAAATACTGGATCAGCGTGCCCGGCTCGGGACCCTCGTAGAGGATCTTGGCCTTGCCTTCGTAGATCTGGCGGCGGCGAGCCATGCGCGGTCCCCTGGAAATCGAGCGATGAAAATCGAGCGGCCCCAGCCTACGCGAGATCGTTCGCGAAGCCGAGGCCGGAATAGGCCGCGCCTATAGGCGAAGGGTGCGGGGGGTGCAATCGCGGCGCATGACTGCCCCCGGAATACTGCCCGATGTCATCGCAAGGGCGGGGACGGCGTGTCGTGGGCAGTCGCGAGCGGTCGGCCGGTCCGACGATCTATGCGCGTCATCAAGTCCGTCCACCAACGCTGGATCCAACGCCGCCAAACCAGGAAGGCCAGCAAGGCCACCACCAGTGGCGGGCCAAGCGCTGCCAGCACCCATAGCAGCGCCGTGACGGTCAAGCCGATCGAGCCGAGCGCAGTGTCGCCAGCATCTTGCAGACGGTCGACCAGGCCGGTCCCGCGGCCGGTCGTATAGTCGAACGACATCGGCGTGTTGGCGAGACTTTCGCGCTGTTCGGATGCCGTCGCGGCCGCCGCCGTGGCTTGGCCTTGCGCGACCGCCTGTTGCTGGCGGAGTTCGGCACGTTCGCGCGGGGCCAGATCGGCACGGGCCAGTTCGCGGTCGATCCGGGCGCGTTCGGCAGCGACGTCGGTCCGTTCGGTCGCTGTCGCCGCGGCGGCGGTGGCGACATCGGTTCCGCTGATATCCGCCCCCGTCAGCGTTGCGCCCACGCTCTCCGCTTGCTTCACCCCGGCCCGGCCAAAGGCGCGCGCCAGGGGGGCGGCGATCTTGACCGACAGGCTTGCGCTGACGTCGCCTTGCTGCCCAACCGTGTAGCGCAATCCCGTTATCCGGCAGCGCGTTGGCCCGAGCCGTTCGCAGGCCCGCGCATGTTCCTCCTGAAGATCCGGGATCCGGGACGAGGGTAGCGTCAGGTCATAGCTGTAGTCGAATGCCACCCCGGCGACAGAGTTGCCGGCGATGTCGGGCTCCCCGGCGCTACTTTCGGGAGCCTTGCTGCATCCGGCGAGGGACAACGCGATAGCGCCACTAACAACCCACTTCATGGACAGTCTCCCGTGATCGAGCTAATCACTATCGATTAAGTGGGATATGCCGTCAAGCGTGCTCAGGTCACGGCGAGCCGTTGCGAATATGCCGGATCGCGCCAGCTTTCGGTCTCCACCGTATCCCGCAATATCTCGCCTGCGCGCCAGACGTCTTCATGGCTGAGATATAGCGGCGTCAGCCCCAGCCGGAGGATGTCGGGGTCGCGGAAGTCACCGATAACGCCTCTAGCTATGAGGGCTTGGGTCAAGGCGTAAGCGTGCGGGTGGCGAAAGCTGATGTGGCTGCCGCGTTTGGCGGGATCACGGGGGCTGACGCAGTCGAGGCCTAGCGCGTCGCCGGCTGCGGCGAGGATGTCGAACAGTTGCGCGCTCTTGGTGGCGACGGCGTGCTGGTCGATGTCGGCCCAGAGGTCGAGCGCGGTTTCCAGTGCTGCGGTCGAGAGCATCGCGGGAGTGCCGGCGAGCCAGCGTTTTATGCCGGGGGCGGGACGGTAGGCATCCTCGAACGCGAACGGCGCGGCGTGGCCCATCCAGCCGGATAGCGGGCTGGCGAGCGTGTCCTGCCAGCGCTTGGCGACGTAGAGGAACGCAGGCGCGCCGGGGCCGCCGTTGAGGTATTTGTACGTGCAGCCGACGGCGAGATCGGCGTTCGCGCCGTTGAGCTCGATCGGGACCGCACCGACGCTGTGGCTCAGATCCCAGAGCATCAACGCGCCGGCATCGTGCGCGCGGGCAGTCCAGGCGGCCATGTCGAAGCGGTCGCTGGTCTTGTAGTGAACGTGGGTGAGGAGGAGGACCGCGGTGTCTTCGTCGAGCGCGGCGGCGAGGTCTTCGCGGGCCACCACTTTGAGCCGTGCGCCGGGGACGCAGGCGACTGCACCCTCAGCGATGTGCAGGTCGGTGGGGAAGTTACCGGCCTCGCTCAAGACCGTGTAACGCTTCGGATTGCTGCGCAGCCCGGCAACCAACGCCTTGAAAAGGTGCGTCGAGGTGGTGTCGCCGATGATCACCTCGTCCTCGCCCGCGCCGATCAGCGGCGCGATCTTCGCACCGATCCGTTGGGGAGCCTCGATCCAACCTTCGTTCCAGCTTCGGATTAGGCGGTCGCCCCATTGGCGCGTCGCGACGTCGGCGAGCGCTGCGGGCGTGGCCTCGGGCAGGGCGCCGAGCGAATTACCGTTGAGGTAGATCACGTCCTCGGGGAGCGCGAACTTGTCGCGGTAGGCGGCGAGCGGATCGGTCGCGTCGAGTGCGCGGGCGTCTTCGAGGGTCACTGGCTCTTTCCGAAATAGGACAGGATCAGGCGTTTGGCCTCGGCCCAGGCAGGCGTTTCCGGCGCGATCAGTTCGACATGGCCGGTCGCGGGGATGGTGTGGAGCGTGGCGGTGTCACCGGCCGCCCTGGCCTTGGCGATATAGTCGGTCGCCATGACGAAGGGGATGATCCTGTCCTCGCGGCCGTTGACGAGGTCCTGCTTTACCCCGAGCGGCAGGAGGCGCGCGACCGAGGTGTCGGCGTAGACGTCCGGATGCTGCGGCGTGGGCGTGCTGACCAGTTTCGCGACGACTTCGGTGCCGCAGCCATTGTCGGCGTTAGTCGCGGTGGCTTCGAGATCGGGCAGGCCGCCGAGGCTGATGACATGGTGGATGCGGAGTGGGTGCGCGGTGTAGAGGGGGTTCGTCGTGGGAAGCTTCGCGCGGGCGGCGAGCCAGAGCGCAAGGTGGCCGCCGGCTGAGTGGCCAATCGCTAGAACGTGGCGCGTATCTAGGTTGAACGTCTTGGCGCTGACCTTGAGTTGGTCGGTAGCCTTTGCAGCATCCGCAAACGTACCGGGATAGCCGCCGCCGGTGCGGTCGACGCCGCGATAGTCGATGTTCCAGACCGCGACGCCGGTGTTCCGCAGGTCGTCGGCGATCCAGTTCATCAGGCTGCGATCGGCGATGCTCGTCGTCCAGCAGCCGCCATGGACCATCACGACCACGGGGAACGGCCCCTTGGTCTTGCCCTTAGGAAGCCAGACGTCGATCTTCTGCATCGGGTCAGTGCCATAGTCGACGGTCGCATCGGGCACCGGTTTCGGCCGCTTGGTCAGGTCGGGCCAAGTCAGCAGCTTGGGCGGCGGCGAAGCAGGCGTTTGCGCCACGGCGGACGTGGACATTGCGGCAAGCGCGAGAAAGGCGAGGCGGATCATAAGGTTGGTGTAGCGGGCTCGATCGACCGCGTCATGCGGGCATATCGTCGTGATCGAGCGCGCAGGCCGCTTGGTACGTTCATGCTTTGATCGTTTCGTTCCCGGCTGCTATCGCTGCGCGCAATGGCCACCGATTTCAAAGATCCGTTCGACTCCATCGTCGACGCCCCCTTCGATAGCGCGCTGTCCGAGCGGTATCTCGTCTATGCCTTGTCGACGATCACCGCGCGGTCGCTGCCCGACGTGCGCGACGGGATGAAGCCGGTACATCGGCGGCTACTGTGGGCGATGCGGCTGCTCAAGCTCGATCCGGCGCAGGGCTACAAGAAGTGCGCGCGTGTCGTCGGCGACGTCATCGGCAAATACCATCCCCACGGCGATCAGTCGGTCTACGACGCGATGGTGCGTTTGGCGCAGTCGTTCGCGATGCGCTATCCGCTGGTCGACGGGCAGGGCAATTTCGGCAACATCGACGGCGATAACGCAGCCGCCTACCGGTATACCGAGGCGCGGCTGACTCAAGTCGCGATCGACCTGATGGACGGGCTCGACGAGGACGCGGTCGCGTATCGCCCGACCTATAATGGCGAAGATCACGAGCCAGAACTGTTCCCCGGGCTGTTCCCGAACCTGCTGGCGAACGGCGCGAGCGGGATCGCGGTCGGCATGGCGACGAGCATCCCGCCGCACAACGCCGCCGAGTTGCTGGAGGCGGCGATCGTCCTGATCGATACGCCCGACGCGGACGATGCGGCGATCCTGCAGCATGTGAAGGGGCCAGACTTCCCCACCGGCGGGTTAGTGGTCGATCCACCTGCCGTGATCCGCGAATCCTACGCGACCGGGCGTGGCGGATTCCGCGTCCGTGCGCGCTGGGAGACCGAGCGCGAGAAGGGTGGCGGCTGGCAGCTGATCGTCACCGAGATCCCGTACGGCGTGCAGAAGGGCAAGCTGATCGAGCAGATCGCCGACCTCATCAACGCCAAGCGTCTGCCGATCCTCGCCGACGTGCGCGACGAATCGGATACCGAGATCCGGATCGTGCTCGAGCCGCGCAGCCGCACGGTCGATCCGCAGATCCTGATGGACGGGCTGTTCCGGCTGACCGATCTCGAGACGCGGATCAGCCTCAACCTCAACGTGCTCGACAAGGATCGCACGCCGCGCGTGATGAGCTTGCGCGAGGCGCTGGCGGCGTGGGTCGATCACCAGTTCGTCGTGTTGCGCAGGCGGACCGAGCACCGGCTGGCCAAGATCGCCGACCGGGTCGAGCTGCTCGACGGCTATCTGATCGCGTACCTCAATCTCGACCGCGTGATCGAGATCATCCGTACCGAGGATGAACCGAAGAAGGTGATGATCGCCGAGTTCGGGCTGACCGATCGCCAGGCCGAGGCGATCCTCAACATGCGGCTGCGGTCGTTGCGCCGGCTCGAAGAGTTCGAGATCAAGACCGAGCGCGACAAGCTCGACAAGGAGCAGGCGACGCTGGCGGCGTTGCTCGCCGACCCGAAGAAGCAGCGTGCGCGGATGAAGCGCGACATGGCGAAGATCCGCGATCGATACGGGCTTGAGACCCCTCTCGGCAAACGACGCACGACGATCGAGGAGCACGCGCCGACCCGTGACATCCCGCTCGAGGCGATGATCGAGCGCGAGCCGATCACCGTGATCCTGTCGCAGCGCGGCTGGATCCGCGCGATGAAGGGGCACAATGATCTGGCGAGCCCGGAGGCGTTGAAGTTCAAGGAGGGTGACGGCCCGGCCTATGCGTTCCACGCGCAGACCACCGACAAGCTGTTGCTCGCGGCGGAGAACGGGCGGTTCTACACACTGGCGGCGGACAAGCTGCCGGGCGGACGCGGGTTCGGCGAGCCGGTGCGGGCGATGATCGATCTCGACGGCAGCGTCGGGATCGTCGCGTTGCTGCCCGCGAGCAAGCATCCGAAACTGCTGGTCGTCGCAACCGATGGCCGCGGCTTCTCGGTGAGCAGCGCCGAAGTGATCGCCGAAACCCGCAAGGGCAAGACAGTAATGACGCCGCGACCGGGTGCACAGTTGAAGATCGTCCGGCCGATCGGCCCCAATGACGATTACGTCGCGGCGATCGGCGACAATCGGAAGATGTTGGTGTTCCCGCTCGCCGAGCTGGTCGAAATGACGCGCGGGCAGGGGCTCCAGTTGCAGCGCTACCGCGACGGCGGACTCGCCGACGCGATCACGTTCGTCTTTGCCGAGGGCCTCAGCTGGGCGATGGGCGGCGGCACCGGCCGCACTCGGACCGAATCGGACCTTGGCCCTTGGCGCGCTGCCCGCGGAGCCGCCGGGCGGATGCCGCCCACGGGGTTTCCGCGCGATAATCGGTTCGGATAATGGATGAGAAAGGCCCCATTCAGGGTCCTTCAGAGCCTCTTAACGAACCCGCGGTACCGGGGAGCATGCCATCGACCGCCCTCGAACAGACTGCAAAGCCGATCGTGACGAGTGATATGGTCGCACGCGGGCTTGAACTCGTGCCGATCCCCGCGGTTCATATCGTCCTGAACGCGGGGCAACTCGAGCTGTTCGCGATGAATCGCGCGTATCGTCTGGCGGGGTTCGGCGTCGTTGCGGAACGATCGCCGATGATCGCCGAGCTCGGCGACCGGATACGGGCGTTTCTCGGGTCGGAGCAGATCAGGTCCGACTTCGATTGGGTCCTGGGCGACGAGATCGACTGCCGCCATTACCGCGTCACGATTGCACGATCCGATCCCATATTCCGGGAACGGTGTACGATCAGTTTCATCGACCTGACGTCGCAGGTCCAGACCGAGCGCAGTCTGCGTCGCGAGATGACGACTGACAGCCTGACGGGATTGTTGAACCGGGAAGGGTTCGCGGACCTGATCGAGGAGCTCGAAGACCATACGGTCAGGGCCGTGCTTGCGATCGACCTCGATCGGTTCGGCCGGCTGAACTCGTGCCTTGGCTCGTTGGCGGGAGACGAATTGCTCATCACGGTGGCGCGTCGGATCAAGGGTGCGTTGCGCGCGCGCGACACGCTGGCGCGGATCGGAGGGAATCAATTCGGTATCCTGATATCGATCGATCAGGATCGTGAGGAGGCGCAGGCGCTTGCCGAGCGGATCCACCGGACGTTGCAAACGCCGTTCCGGTTGACCGATTACGAGATCAACGTCGAGTGCTCGGTCGGTATCGCCTTTGGTGCCGATGAGTCCGGCGACAATGTCGATCTGGTCCGCCACGCGCAGTTCGCGGTCAAACGCGCCAAGGTGAGTGGTCGCGCCGAGTTCTACCAGGTCCAGGATTTCGCGATCGCCCGCGCGCAATTCGGTATGGAGACCGCGCTCCGCCGGGCTATCGAGCACCGCGACCTGCGGCTGGCGTATCAGCCGATCTGCGACCTGGCGACCGGCCGGATCGTGTCGTTCGAAGCGCTGGCGCGTTGGACCGACAAGGATGGCCACGAACATTCGCCTACCGAATTCATCGCGGTCGCCGAGGAATCGGGGTTGATCGTGCCGCTGGGGCGATGGGCGATCGAGGAAGCGGCGCAGACGCTTGCGCGCTGGGACGCGGCGAACGGCGGACCGTGCGGCGTGAGGCTCGCCGTCAACCTGTCGGCGATCCAGCTGCAGCGCGATGCGATCGCCCCGGTGCTGCAGGCGGCGCTGGACTCGACGGGGCTGTCGGGAGATCGGTTCACGCTCGAACTGACCGAGAGCGCGATCGTCTCGGATCCCGACCGGATCGCCGGGACGATGCACGCGCTGAAGGCGCTCGGGACGAACCTGGCGATGGACGATTTTGGCACCGGATATTCGAACCTCGCCTATCTCCAGAAGCTGCCGATCGACATCCTCAAGATCGACCGAAGCTTCGTGACGGGCATGCTGGCGGACCGCGACAAGGTGTCGATCGTCCGCGCTATCCTCAGTCTCGCGCAGGCACTGGGGATGCGGACGACGGCCGAGGGGGTCGAGACGCATGAACTCTCCCAGACGCTCGCGGCGCTGGGCTGCACGTACGGGCAGGGTTATTTCTATGCACGACCGCTGGAGCCGGATGCGGCGTATGCGATGATCAACTCTATAACTGCTACGAACTGACTGGCGCCCACGCCGGCTCAAAACGGGTTAGGCGGAAACCTCCGCCACCAGTCCGTCGGCGATGACCGCCACGCGCTCGGCGCGCGGAAACCCTTCCGAGATCCACTGCGTCTCGACTCGGCGCAGCATTGCAGCCACGTCCGGCCCCTTGCGAAGTCCGCGCTCGACCAGAGCCCCGCCGGAGAACGGGAACGCAGGCGGCGTCCAGTTCTTGATTGCGGACACGTCTTCGCCAGCGATGAGCAGACGGTCGACTGCACCGGCCACGCCGACGCGATAGGCCAAGGCGAGCGGGCCTTCCTCACCGGGTCCCGCAGTGGCAGCCATGAGGCGCTTGCGGTCGACGTTCGACAGCTTCAGCCTCGCACCAACGGCTTCAGCGGCGGCAGGCGCGATCGCCACGGCAAGGCGGCGGATCGGATCCGGCACGATGCCCGCCGCCGTTTCGCGGTCGGCGAGCAGCGCCAGACGTGCTGCCCCTTCGGTGTCTATCTCGGGCAATACCGCCCGGAAGATGCCGCGTTCGACCATCAGCGTGACGACGGGCACGGCGTTGGCAGCGACCAGTAGTTTCAGCACTTCGCTCGCCACGCGTTCGCGGGACAGCGCCATCAGGTCGTTCGCGCGCGTGGTGCAGGCGTCGAGCCCGGCTTGGTCGATCATGCTGCCAAACCGCGCGTGGAAGCGAAAGAAGCGGAGGATGCGGAGGTGATCCTCGGCGATCCGCTGCAACGGGTCGCCGATGAAGCGCACGCGCCGCGCCGCGAGGTCGTCGAGGCCGCCGAAATAATCGAAGATCTCGCCGGTCGCGGGATCGGCGTAGAGCGCGTTCATCGTGAAGTCGCGCCGCGCAGCATCCTCGCGCCAGTCGTCGGTATAGGCGATGATCGCGTGGCGGCCGTCGGTCGAGACGTCGCGGCGCAGCGTCGTCACCTCGACCGGACCTGCGGGGGTGACGGCAGTGATCGTTCCGTGTGCGAGACCGGTCGGAACCGCCTTGATCCGCGCATCCTGGAGTCGCTCGATCACCTCCTGCGGGGGCAAGCGCGTGGCAATGTCGACATCGGCGACGTCGATGCCAAGCAGCGTATCGCGCACCGCACCGCCGACGAAGCGCGACTCGCCCTCCGCCGCGCCGAGAACGTTGGTCAGTGCTTCGAGGCCGTCACGGTCTCGCCACGCCGCCGCCGGGAGTATCATGACCACCTCAGGCGGCGTGCGAGGTTGACGATCATCGCCGCAGTCGCACCCCAGATGCGCCGCTCGTTCCACATGATCTCGTAATAATGCCGGTCGTGGCCCTGCCATTCGAGCGTCGCCTCGACATGGTTCGCCTCGTCGAGCAGGAACGCGAGCGGGACTTCGAAGACGCTGGCGACTTCCGCTTCGCTCGGGGTGAAGACCAGGTCGGGCGGGATGATGCCGATCACCGGCGTCACCTGGAACCCGGTGACGGTGCGGTAGCTGTCGGCCTCGCCGATCACCTGGACCTTGTCGCGAGGGAGGGCGATTTCCTCCTCGGCCTCGCGCAGCGCCGCGGTAACGACGTCCTCGCCGGGATCGATCCGGCCGCCGGGAAACGCGATCTGGCCGGGGTGGCGGCTCATCGTGTCGGTGCGCTGCGTCAGGATCACGCCCGGATCGGCGCGGTCGGTCACCGCGATCAGCACAGCGGCGGGAAGCAACGTGTCGGCGGCGGTGAGATCGCCGTCATGCTGGTCGCCGGTGAGCAGGATCATGTGCGACCCGGCGCCCTTCGCCAGCGCCGCGGTCATCCGTTCCGTCAGGCTCATGCAGCGGGCTCCAGCGGGAAGAACGCGCCATCGCTCCACAGGCCGGTGGGAGTCGCGTTGTCGGCGATCGCGCGCTCGGCGAGTTCGTAATAGACCGAGCGGACGACCAGCGCCTCCATCCCGCCGCGGACGGCGAGGTAGGGGCGCGGACCGCCATCTCCGTCGGTCGTGTCCTCGACGAAGCGCAGCGGATGCTCGGGGCCTGCGGTAACGAGGTCGCCGGTATTGAGCCGGAAGGCGAGCTTCGAATCGCGACCGCTGCCCTCGGCCTTCATCTCCACCGCGATGAACGGCGCGTCCTCGACCTCGATATCGAGCTTTTCGACGGGCGTGACGAGGACGTGGCTGCCATCGGGCTCACGGCGCAGGATCGTCGAGAACAGCCGGACCATCGCCGGGCGACCGATCGGCGAGCCCTGGTGATACCAGGTGCCGTCGCGCGCGATCCGCATCTCGCTGTCGCCGCAGTGTGTCGGGTTCCATTTCTCGACCGGCGGGAGCTTGGCCTCTTCGACGAGCTTGGCGATCTCGGCGAGACTGAGCGATGCGATATCAGGGATGGGGTCCATGGGCATGGCGGCGGACTAGGCGGGCAGGGGGCCGAGGTAAAGCGGTGGCTTATGCGGATGCGGCGACCGGCATGGTCTCGGCAACGCGGGGGCCTAGCATGCCGGTGCTGTCCGGCACGGCATCGCCGCGCGCGAGCAGGCGGTGGCGCTCGACCGGGCCGGGGGCGGCCCAGCCTGCCGTGCGCTCGGCGGAGAAGCCGAAGAACCGGCCGTAATAGTCGGGGTCGCCGATCAGCATGAGCGCATCGTCGAGTCCCGTGACGGCAGCCGCGTCGAGCGCCTGCGTCATCAGGCGACGACCGATGCCGTCGCCCTGATGGTCGGGTACCACGGCGACCGGGCCGACCATGATCAGCGGAAACAGTCTGTCGTCGTCGACCAGCGCAATCGGCCAGCACTGGATCGAGCCAACCAGCACGCCATCCTCGACCGCGGCGAAGCTGAGCGCGGCGACCGGCTTCGTGCCACCGCGGATCGTGTACGCGGTTCGCGTGAACCGATCCGGGCCGAAAGCGGCATCGAGCAGCATCTCGACCGCTGTCGGGTTGATGCTGGCCAGGGGAACGAGAGTGATCAACGGCATCTCCGGCCCGGACTGCGCCGCGTACACGCGGGAAGGGCAGCGCGCTTTAGCCTTGGCGACGCTGAACGCAAGGATAACCGGATCGACGCTCGGACGACCCGGCGCTCGAACGGTGTGACTTTCATCTCGCGGTGCGTCTGCTAGAGGCGCGCAGATGGAAGACAGTCTCCAACTCGAAGTCCACGATCTCGAAGTGCAGGTCCTGACCGGCATCTATTCGGAGGAGACGCACCTGCCGCAGCCGCTGCGGATTTCTTTGACCGTGGACATGGTCTGCCCGAGACACTTCGCGCCGGATACGCCGTTGTCGGCATCCAAGAACTATCTCGATTTGAAGAACGCCGCGACCACCGCGCTGCCGGCCGGCGTGCATTTCACGCTGATCGAGGGCGTTGCGGATCATATCTGCGAGACGTTGTTCCTGCAGGATGCGCGCGTCCTGCGGGTGCAGGTCAAGATCGTAAAGCTCGCGATCGCCGAAGCCGACGAGGCGATCGGCGTGACCCTCGTCCGACATCGCCGCTGATCGCGTGCTGCTGACACTGGAGCCGGGCGGGGACATCGCGGCGCTGGTTCGTGGCGCGATTGGCGAATCGCGGGTCGTGTTGATCCCCGCGAACCTCGATCCGCTGACGATGGCGCAAGCGAGGGCGGCGATCGGCCCCCTCGCGATCGAGTTGGCGCCCGCGGTTCGCGTGAATGCGGTGGCACCGGCCGAGGCGGCTCGACACGCAGATGTAGATGCCGCGGTCGCGTTTCTCGAGCAGGCGCGCTCCACTACCGGACAATTACTGGCCGTCGGCTAGCCCGCGCGCTTCCGAGGGTAGTTCAGCTTTTCCGAGTCCGTCCGCACGGTCCCAGCGCGGCAAGGACGAACGCGTAATCCTCCCGCGCGATCGTCGCATCTGCGGCCTCCAGCGATCCCGTGCTCCGGTCCGGCAAGGTCTGCGGCAAGGCGCAGCTCAGCCGGTACCACAACAGCGTCTCCGGGGTGGGGGGCGCCGCCGATTCATCAACGATCTCGCTCAAGGCCACCGCCCAGCGTGGCTGTTCACCGGGACGACGCAGCACCGATAGCGACACCGGGCTTTGGTCCGCGGTCGTCAGGAAGATCTGGGTCTCGCCTTCACCGGGTAGCGCGCCCGGCACGTGAAACGCGTTGCCGATACCGGTGATGACCGGCGGCGCATCGCTCGCCAGTGCATCGCGGGCGATCTTCCGTGCGCGTGCATCTGCGGACGGCGTCCAATCCAGCTGCGCGTCGGGCGCGACCAGCTGGACCTGATTCACGGCGCCGGGCACTGGTCTGGCGAAGATCAGCACGCGCGCCTTCTTGAATTTAGGCACCCGGCCGGCTGCGTCGGGCATTACGTCGAGCAGATACCCGATTCGCGGCGGCAGCCCGTCGGCGCCGCGGACCAGCGCGGTGACGTCGACCTCGACATATAGTCTGACATGACCCGCCGCGAGATTCGGTGCCTCGGCCGGCTTGATCTTGGTCGTCGACCGGACGGTCGCGTCGGCGATCACGGGGGCGGAAAGCACCAGGTCGGCGATGTCGGAATATCCAATGCCGCCAGCCGCTTCGCGCTGCACCGCACCCTGCGCCACACCGGCGTCGCCGGTCAAAACCCGGGGTGTAGCCGGGGTTTCCTGAGCGCCGATAGGAGTTGCCACGATGATGACGGAGAGGGCCGAAGCCGTAACGTGAAAGAGAAGATTCATGTCTTCAGGCTACGCTACGCAAGCTGAACGATACAGAAATAATTCTGCCATCCTATGGTTGTACGTTTGTTGCGTCCGACAAAGCGTTTGCGTGTCGCAGAACGTGGCGATAGGACTTGCTCACTGCCCCGTGGTTATTCCGGCCAACGGCAGACGCATGTGCCGCGTACCCATTGCGGGCACGTGCGTACGGAGCAGGCAGATTAAGGGAGTGTCGTTTCTGAATGGCCTATACTGACCAAAAGATGTCCGGAGGCAAAATCGTCGCGATCGTGATCGTCGCGCTGATCCATGCGGCCTTGGGCTATGCTTTCGTCACTGGCCTCGCGTACCAGTACGTGAAAAAGGCCCAGGAAAAGATGACGACGTTCGACGTGGAGCCGCCACCGCCGCCGCCTCCGCCCGACGAGCCCCCGCCGCCGCCACCCGACCAGCCAAACCTGCCGCCGCCACCGACCACGGTCGTGACGCCGCCGCCAGTCGTGGTAACGCCGCAGCCAGCGCCCGCGCTGACGACGTCGAGCATCATTCCTCGGTTCCAGCCGACGGCACCGCCGTCGCCGCCCGCACCACCAGCACCGCCGGCACCGCCGCCGACGCCACGTGTCTCGCAGGCTGCTGGTCTCAAGGGTAACCCAGGGCAATATTTCGGCGCGGACAATTATCCGCCGTCGGCACAGCGCGAGGGTGCTCAGGGTCGCGTTTCCGCGAAGCTGACGATCGGTACGGATGGTCGCGTGACCGACTGTTCGGTGACGTCGTCCAGCGGCAACACGACGCTGGATGATGCGACCTGCCGGATCTCCAAGGCGAGGGTGCGTTTCACGCCTGCCAAGGACGAGAACGGCAATGCCGTCGGGTCGTCGTACCAGCTGAACATCAGGTGGGTCCTGCCTCAGGAATGATCCATCCTACGTCAACCGCACCAGATAAAATTCAGTCAGAGGACTAAGCGAACATGATCACCACCATTCTTGCAGCGGCAGCGCCCGCCGCAGCCGACGCCAACCCGTACGGCCTGCAAGCCGCACTTCGCGAAGGCGGCCTGATTTCGCAGACCGTGTTCGGCATTCTCGTGCTGATGTCGGTCGTGTCGTTCTACATCCTGTTCTCGAAGCTGTTCGAGCAGCAGAAGATCATCGGCCAGGGCAAGCGCGTCCGTCAGGCCTTCTGGTCGTCGAACAGCCTTCGCGAAGGTTCGGCCAAGCTCGAGAAGAACTCGGCCTACAAGCAGATCGTCGACGACGGTCTGGCCGCTCAGGATCAGCATTCGAAGCTGACCGATCCGGTCGAGGCGCATGACTGGCTGCACGGTTCGCTGGCTCGCTCGGAAGCCGCGATCAACTCGAAGCTGGGTGGCGGTCTCGCCTTCCTCGCAACGGTCGGTTCGGTCTCGCCGTTCATCGGTCTGTTCGGTACGGTTATCGGCATCTACCGCGCACTCGTGAAGATCGGTGCGTCGGGTCAGGCATCGATCGACAAGGTCGCAGGGCCGGTCGGTGAAGCACTGATCATGACCGCCCTTGGTCTGGTTGTCGCGGTTCCTGCCGTTCTGTCGTACAACTGGCTGCAGCGCCGCAACAAGTCGATCGCAGAGGACCTGTCGGCCTTCTCGAACGACGTGCTCGGCTTCCTTGCCTCGAACGGCGCAGTGCGTCCGTCGATCGCAACGGCAGCCAAGCCGGTTTCGGCCAAGCCTGCCACGACGACCACGACTGCCGGCCAGACCGGTGGCGTACCGCGCGCCAACTAAGACGCGAAAGGCGGGGCTGCTGTTCGCAGCCGCCCCGCTTCATTGCCGCCGGCGGTTCCGGTGGCGATTATATGGATAGGATAGTTCGCACATGGCGATGAGTGTTGGTGGCGATTCCACCGAGAGTTCGATATCGGACATCAATACGACGCCGCTGGTCGACGTCATGCTCGTGCTCCTGATCATCTTCCTGGTGACGACGACTGTCGCGGTCCAGGCTGTGCAGCTGAAGCTGCCGGATGTTCGGTTCGATCCGACGATGACCAAGCCTGAGAACGTCTCGCTGTCGGTAACGTCGGCTGGCGGACAGTGCCAGGTGTACTGGGGTCTTTCGCCGGTAACTCACGAAGAGCTGCTGCAGCGTGCTGTCGACAAGCTGAAGGCTGAGATCGCACGTCAGGGCGGTGTCAACGCGGCTGGTCTCGAATTGCCCGAGGCTCACATCCGCGGTGACGTGAACGCACCGTATCGCTGCATCGGCGCGACGATCTACACGATGCAGCAGGCTGGGTTCGCCCGCGTCGGCTTCATCTCCGAACCGCCTCCCGGCGGCACCACTGAACGTTGATGGCGAACGCTGATGCCGAACGCTGATGATCGCTCGGACGTATTTAGGAGTAGTATAAGATGGCAATGAGCGGCGGCAAAGAAGATGGCGCGCCGATGATGGAAATGAACATGACGCCGTTGATCGACGTCCTGCTCGTTCTCCTCATCATGTTCATCATCACGATCCCCATTCAGACGCACGCGGTGAAGGTCGACCTTCCGGTCAACAGCAAGAACCAGCCGCAGAACCCGGTCGATCCGCAGAAGAACAAGATCTCGATCGATCCCGCCGGTACGGTCGCATGGAACGGTTCGCCGGTCGACGAGGTCACGCTGCGCCAGTATCTGGACCAGTCCGCCGGCATGACGCCAGAGCCCGAACTCCACTTCCAGCCCGATCCCGAATCGAAGTATGAAGTGGTCGATCGCACGCTGGCCGTCATCAAGCGGTCCGCGATCACCAAGCTCGGCTTCATTGGCAACGAGCAGTATCGCAACGCCTTCTAAGACGTCCTGCGTACAGTATCGAAAGTCCAAAGGGCGGTCCTCCGGGGCCGCCCTTTTTTTGTCGTCCGGTCGTCGCCGAACGGCGGACGAACGGCAGCGGCGGAACGCGTCGTGGTGCATCGTAAGGAGATAATCCGCTTACGGAACCGAACTTGATCAATGTGCTTGTATGACAGTCATCGAAGTGACACACCGTTGTCACAAAAATGAAACCTTCCGATACGCGAAGGTCAGTGGAGATGGATGATGCGCAAGACCGTCCTGTTCGTTCTAGCAACCTTGGGTGCAGCCACGCCGGCGTTGGCGGACCAGGCCGCGACGACGGATCGCACCGGCTACACCGCGATCGCGGCAGGCGACCTGTCGACGGCGGAACAGCGCATCGTCGCCGAGCGGAAGATCTTCCCGCAGCGCCCCGAACTCATGCTCAATCTGGCGTCGGTCTACCATCGTACCGGCCGCGAATCGGAGGCTCGAGCTCTGTATGCGGCGGTGCTGGACCGTCCCGCGGTCGCGATGGACCTGCCATCGGGCGCAGTGGCGTCGTCGCACGATCTGGCAAGTCGTGCCTTGGCGCGGCAGTCACAACAGATCGCAACTCGCTAACGACTGTGCGATGATTACGAATCGCCGCTCGTCAGAGCGGAATGATCTGAAAGCCAGCTTATTACCTTGTTCTCCCGCGAAGGCGGGAGCCCAGTCTGGGTCCCCGCCTTCGCGGGGAAACAAACTGAGGCCGGCAGATAGGATCTGTATCTGTCGGGCGTCGAGCCATTATTCGCTGTAAAACTCTACGTCGTATGGACGTGCCGTCTAAGCAGCGGGCGAGCCGTCTGCGGTTGGGTCGCATACCGACGACATTTGTCATTTTTGTCCGCGGGTGCGCGGTTCCTAAAGCGATCGTACCGTTGTCGATGCCCGTAAACATCGACGACCAACAAAAGCACGGCACTACCCCGGCGAAGGCCGGGGCCCAATCGGGGACGCTGTCAATCGACCCGTGAGCGCCGTGACCGAGATACTGCTACTGACGCCGAGGCCTCCGCCGGGGAAGTCGGGTGCGGGGAGGTGTGATCCGCTTCTTGCCTCAAGGTCCGCGGTAGCCGCCTGCGTCGCTCCGAGCCTAAAGCCGAAGCCCTAAAGTCGCGGCAGCGTCACCCCCCGCTGCCCCATATATTTTCCCGCCCGGTCCGCATAACTCACTTCGCAGGGCTCATTCCCCTTGAGGAACAGGAACTGGCACGCGCCTTCGTTCGCATAGATCTTGGCCGGCAACGGCGTGGTGTTGGAGAATTCCAGCGTCACATGCCCCTCCCATTCCGGCTCCAGCGGCGTCACGTTGACGATGATCCCGCAGCGCGCATAGGTCGACTTGCCGAGGCAGATCACCAGCACGTCGCGGGGCACGCGGAAATATTCGACGGTGCGGGCGAGCGCAAAGCTGTTCGGCGGGATGATGCAGACGTCGGTCTTGCGATCGACGAAGCTGTTTGCCGCGAAGTCCTTCGGGTCGACGATTGCGCTGTCGACGTTGGTGAAAATCTTGAACTCGTCGGCAACGCGTGCGTCATACCCGTAGGACGACAGCCCGTACGAGATGCAGCCGTCGCGACGCTGCGCTTCGTGGAACGGTTCGATCATCGCATCGCCCAGCGCGCGCTCGCGGATCCAGCGGTCGGACATCACGGACATGGCAACTCCCTTTTCGCGAGCGGCTTTCGCGCGGATGGGAGCAGACGGCAAGAGGGACGCGCCGAATCACGTATCTGCTCGTTGCCCAACTCCCGCACGAAGCATCTGCTTACGCGCGTAGGCTATTGATGCGGTCGGGCGGTGGCGTCACAATGCAACGTCACGATCGCCGCGATCGAGACTGCGCCATCGGTGCTGGCCCGACGGCTAGAAGGGAAGCTGGCTTGAAGTTCATCGAGACCCCGTCACCCAATTTCGACGATCGTTCGCTGCCTATCACGATGATCGTGCTGCACTATACCGGCATGAAGGACGGCGCGTCGGCGATCGCCCGGTTGCGCGATCCCGAGGCGAAGGTGTCGTCGCATTACCTGGTGGAGGAGGACGGCACGGTCCTGCGCATGGTCGCGGAGGACAAGCGCGCTTGGCACGCGGGCAAGTCGCACTGGCGCGACGTCGACGACGTCAACTCGGCGAGTATCGGCATCGAGATCGTCAATCCCGGCCACGAGTTCGGGTATCGCCCGTTCCCGCCCGAGGAGATCGCATCGGTCGTGCAACTGGTCGCCGAGATCAAGGATCGCCACGAGATCACGCGCGGCAACATCGTCGGCCATTCGGACATCGCTCCGGTGCGCAAACGCGATCCGGGTGAGCTGTTCCCGTGGCACGAACTGGCGCGGCGTCGCCTGGCGCTGCCGCGGCCGACCAAGAATTTGATGGACCCAGGCTGGACCGAAGGCGGCTTCTGCCTCGCACTCGAACGGTTCGGCTACGACGTCGAGAACCGGATGGCGGCGACGATGGCCTTCCAGCGGCGATTTCGACCGGAACTGGTCGACGGCGAAGTCGATGCGGAGTGCCGGTGCATCCTGCTGGCGCTGTTGCTGCCGAAGCCGATGGGCGACGACTGACGAACACAACGGTCTCTCCTCCCTGAAGTGAGCGACAGAGGGGGCGCGCGTTACGCCCTTCCCCCCTCCCTGGAAGGGAGGGGCAGGGGGTGGGTCGGTTTCCGCATCACGGCACGGTTGCGACCAAAGCTGACCTACCCACCCCCAACCCCTCCCTTCCAGGGAGGGGGGAGCGTTGGCTTCGGGGAGCGCACGCTAAAAACGGTGGTGCATCGCCCGCACCCGCGCTAGGGCTCGCCTCGCCAGAGGGTCGGGCGGCCGCGGGTGTTTTCGGACACGCGAGGAAAGTCCGGGCTCCGCGAAACGACGGTGCCGGGTAACGCCCGGCGAGGGTGACCTCAGGGAAAGTGCCACAGAGAGCAGACGGCCAACCCTCGGCTTCGGTCGGGGCGGTCAGAGTGAAAGGGTGCGGTAAGAGCGCACCGCGCGCCTGGTAACAGGGGCGGCACGGCAAACCCCACCGGGAGCAAGATCGAATAGGGGTGGCACATGGGCTTCGTTTCAGCTCGTCACCCGGGTTGATTGCTTGAGGCGACGGGCAACCGTCGTCCTAGAGGAATGGTCGCCTAACTTCCGTATCGAAGGATCGGAAATGGACAGAACCCGGCTTACAGACCCTCTGGCATCCTTCCCCGAACCATTGCAGACTGCGGCGAAATAGCGCTGGGCTGCGACGTGGGGAATGTGATGCGTATCAAGACGATCGCGCTGGTGGGTGCAGGCGTGTTGGCGATGGCGGGTGGGCTCGTCCCCGTTGGCGCGCAGACGCCGCCGTCGACGACGACAATTCAACAGGACTTCGACGCAGCGACGGCGCTGGATGCGAAACCCGATCGCGCGGCGTCGCTGGCGGCCTGGGAGAAACTGGAAGCGCGAACCAAGCCCGGGTCACGCAGCCGCGGCATCGTGCTCGTCCGCAAGGCACCGACATTGTTCGCCCTGAACCGCGCCGACGAATCGGTTAAGGCTGCACGGGCCGGGCTCGCCTTGCTGCCGGCGGACGATGCCAGTCTTGCAGAAGACCGGACACGCGCCTTCCTCATCCTCGGCCAGGTCGCGACCGATACGCTCGATTATGCGGGCGCCGTGACCGCGCTCCAGCAGGCGGAGGCGAGCGCGATCAGCACCGCCGACAAGCTGGGTGCGATGCTGTCGCTGGTGACAGCACAAATCTTCATCGATCCCACCGCTGCGGCGGCGACATTGGCACGCAGCGACGCGTTGGTCGGCACGGTGAAGCTCGAGAAGAGCGTCGCCGCGCGGTTCGCGCGCGAGCGGACCCTGCTGAAGCTCAACACCGGCGACATCGCCGGCGCCCGCGCCAGCGCGTTGCAGGCGATCAGGCTTCTCGGCGGCCTCGAAACCGACAAGGTTGATATCATGGACGCATCGGCGCGGTCCGATGCCGCGATCGCGTACCTGCTGAGCGGCAACGCGGACGAGGCACGGCGGTACATGGCCTATACTGGTGCCGGACGCATGGTGAAGGGATCGTTCGACCCTGCCGCGGAGATGCGCTCGCCGGATTGTGGCGGCGATGCCGGTCTCAAGCCGCAGGACGTCGCGGTGGTCGAATTCAACATCGCGTCCGACGGCACGATCGACCAGGCGGCGCCGATCTATGCCGCGGGCGGCGGCCAGGTCGCGCTCGAGTTCGCGCGCGCGGTCAAGGGTTGGTCGTGGCCTGCCGAAAAGGTGCAGGCGATCCCGGCCTTCTATCGCTATCACGTGCGGGTCGAGATGCGCTGTTCGACCGCGTTCGAGCGGCCGTCGATCGACGACGGACTGGACGACGTCCTGGAACAGTGGCTGTCCAGCAAGGGCGTCACGGTCGCCCCTGCACCGACCGGCTCGCAGGCGGCAGCACTCGCCGGACAGCGCGCCGAACTCGCATCTGCGAACGCCCAGTCGCCTAATGGTTTGCGTACGCTCGCCGCAATCTATCGCCTGACGAACAATCCTACGGTAGCGCGCGAAGAGCGTGCGGCATTGGCTGCGCGGGCGCTGGCGATCGCGGTCGCCAACGATGCACCGCCTAGTGCGCGGCTGACGTTCGACCTGCCGGGTCGCGTCGATGCGGTGACCGACATCTGGCGGCCGGGGGTATTCGAACGGACGCTGACGCCGATGGTATCGGAACCCGTCTATGCGAACGACCCCCAGGCGCGAGCGGCGATCCGGCTGATGATGGTCGATGGCGCCGTCGCACGAACGAGGAAATCGGAGAAGAACGACACGGCGATCGTCACGCTTCGGCAAGTGGCGGACGACAAAGCCTTGAAGCCGAACGATCCGCTGCGCGTCGGCGCGCTGATCCGCATCGCATCGATCGAGGAGCGCAACGGCGAGATCGATGCGGCGCGGGCGACATTCGCGTCGAGTGGCCTAACCGCGAACCAGTGCGCGATCATGGATGCACCACCGAAGATGGTATCCCAGCCGGGATCGGAAGCGTTCCCGATGGAAGCAATGCGTTGGGGTTTCGAAGGGTGGACCCAGGTTCAGTTCGACATCGGCGCGGACGGCAACGTCATCAACCAGCGCGCACTGTTGAGCTACCCGCCGTTCATCTTCTCGGAAGCGGGCACCAAGTTCTTCACCAAGGCCAAATACGCCAAGACGTATCGTCCCGACGGCGGGCTCGGTTGCGGCGCCACGACGACCCGTATCAAGTTCATGCTGCCAGACTCCGCGCGGCGCGGCTCGTAAGCGAAAGATAGCCCCTTCCCACGGCTAAGGTGGGAAGGGGGAACGCCTTACACCAGCACCTTGTCCGGCCGACCGACCTCTTCGAGCACGGTCGTCGAATCGATCTCCATCATCGGTTTGATCAGCCCATCGCGGATATCGTAGACCCAGCCGTGGAGCAGCACTTCCTGGCCGCGCGCGAACGCACCCTGGATCGTCTTGGTGCGCGCGAGCCGGATGAGCTGGTCGCGGACGTTGACCTCGACCAGCCGGTTGACCTTCTGCTCGCGGTCTGGCTGCGCGTCGATCTCGTCGGCATGGTCGTGCAAGACGCAGCGCGCGGTCGAGAGCCAGTCGTCGACCGGCCCGGTGGTGCCGCCATCGAGCGTCGCACGGATCCCGCCGCACGCATAATGCCCGCAAATGATGATGTGCCGCACGCCGAGCACATCGATCGCATATTGCAGCACCGACATCAGATTCATGTCGTCGTCGTTGACGAGGTTGGCGATGTTGCGGTGGATGAACATGTTGCCGGGCGGCGTCATGGTCATCTGCTCGGGGCCGACGCGGCTGTCCGAACAGCCGATCCACAGGAACTCCGGGTTCTGGCCGACCAGTTGGCGCTGGAAGAAGTCGGCGCTCTCCTCGATGATCTCGGCCGCCCACGCCTTGTTGGCGAGCAGGAGCTGCTTGTACTGCCTCATGCGAAACGGACCTCGGTCTGGGGGGCGTTGATCAGCTTGACCGTGCGCATCGCGAGATCGCCGCGGATAAGCACGGTGATGCCGCGATACTGCGCGCCCTTGATGAACGCGTTGATGATGTCGACGTTATCGAGATCGACATAGCTGGTCGACGACAGGTCGATCAGCAGGTTTGCATTGTCGGGCACCTTGGCGAGCGACTTCTGCAACTCGTATTTGTGGATGAAGTACAGGTTGCGACGCGCGCGAACGAGGCAGTCCTCGTCGTCGCAGGCAAAGGTGATCGCGGTGCGGAAGTTGCGCGCGACGACGAACACGAAGCCGACCGCAAGGCCGATCACGATGCCTTCGAGCAGGTCGGTGAACAGGATCGCCGCGACCGTGACGACGAACGGAATGAACTGCGTCCAGCCCTGCTTGAAGCGCTCGGTATAGAGCTTCGGCTTGGTCAGCTTGTAGCCGGTCGCGATCAGCACCGCGGCGAGCGCCGACAGCGGAATCAGGTTCAGCACCGCCGGGATCAGCGCGACGCTGACCAGCAGCCAGAAGCCGTGCAGGATCGTCGACAGCTTGCTCTCCGCCTTCGCATCGACGTTGGCGGACGAACGCACGATCACCGAGGTGACGGGCAGGCCGCCGATCAGGCCCGACAGGATGTTGCCGCCGCCCTGCGCCATCAACTCCCAGTTCTTGTCGGTCGAGCGACGGCGCGGATCGATCTCATCGACCGCCTTGACGCTCAGCAGCGATTCGAGGCTGGCAACGATCGCGAGCGTGACCGCGCTGCTCCAGACGATGCCCATCGTGATCCCGGAGAAATCGGGGAAGGTAAACAGCGACGGGAATTGCGACAGCGTCTGGGTGATCGGCACCTGCACGAGATGCGTTGCCTGGAGCTGCCAGTCGGGCTTCACGGCGCCGAGCAGCATGTTGCCGAAGATGCCGATCAGCACGACGACGAGCGGGCCGGGGACGAAGCGCAACGGGCCGTCCTTGGGCTTGGCACCGTCCCACCAGAACAGGAAGGCGAGGCTTACCGAGGCAATCAGGATCGCGCCCGGCGTCACGGCCGCGCTGAGGCTGTCTAGAATGCGCGAGAAGGTATTGATGCCGTTCGCGGTGGTGAATTCGAAGATACCCTCGGCCTCACGGTCGAAGCCGACAGCGTGCGGGATCTGCTTGAGGATCAGGATCAGGCCGATCGCGGCCAGCATGCCGGTAATGACGGAGGACGGCACGAATTCGCTGAGGATGCCGGCACGGGTCAGCGAGAAGCAAATCTGGAGAACGCCCGCCAAGACGACGGCCATCAGGAACATCTGATAGCTCGGCATGCTCTCGATCGCGGTCAGCACGATCACCGTCAGGCCGGCGGCGGGGCCGCTAACCGACAGCGGCGATTTGGAGAACAGGCCGACCGCGATACCGCCGACAATGCCTGAGATGATGCCGGCGAACAGTGGCGCCCCGGAGGCGAGCGCCACGCCGAGACAGAGGGGCAGCGCGACGAGCGCGACGACGATGGAAGCGGGAAGATCCGCGCGCCATGTGGTAAGCTTTGGAATGAGAGTCGGCACCAGGGCTCCTGTCCTTAAGGTGTCGGCCGGGAATACGTCCGCACCGGACGCATCTATCCATGCCACATGACAAATAGTTCATGTTCAGTAATCGATGAACGGTGTCTGACTCAAGGCGGAATGTTGCGGCGCGGAAGATAGTCGTATCCGAGGAGTTTCGGCCGTCTTCGCTGCGTGTGGTTGCGTTGTCCGTGGGGACGCCTATCTCGGACCGCTATGGCTCGAAGCACGACACGATCTTCAGACTGGGGTTTTCCGCGCTGGCGCGAATATGGCGCAAGCACCGAGGCGGTGACGGTCCGGCTGTGCGATCGGCATGGCTGCAACGAGCCCGGCAACTGCCCGGCGCCAAAATCGCCCAACAGTCCCGACCGCTGGTATTTCTGCATGAACCACGCGGGCGAGTATAATCGCGGCTGGAATTATTTCGAAGGCTTGAGCGCGGAGGAAGCGGCCGAGCGGGAGGCGGCGGAGACGCGTACCGCGGACGGCTATACCGATCCGAAGCATTATGCCTGGGCTGGCTCGGGCGACGGCAGCCGGTCGCGCGACGAGATGCGCGCGTTGGAAGTGCTCGATCTGGAGCCCGATGCGACGTTCGAGGACGTTCGTGCGGCGTGGCGGCGGATGGCTAAGGCGAACCATCCGGACGTGCGCCCGAACGACAAGGATGCTGCGAAGCGGTTCCAGGGCGTGCAGGCGGCGTATGAGGTTCTGAAGGTGGCCGAGGATCAGCGGACGTGGAAACCGGCGTGATCCGCGTCCTCGCCAGTCGCTGGCAGGGAAGCGTTCTGGTCTGCGGCAAATGCTCGAAGAAGCTGGACGGCGGGTTTGGCGAGAAGGGGCGGACACCGCTGGTGAAATTGCTGCGTCAGGCACTCGGCGTCAAAAAGGGCCGCAAGTCGGATCGCGGCGTGGTTGAGGTGAAGTGTCTTGGCGTGTGCCCGAAGAACGCGGTGGTGATGGTCGATGGCGCCCGGCCGGACCGGTGGATGCTGGTCCCGGCTGGTGCGGACGTGACCGAGGTCGTTGCGAACCTCACCGAAGACGCAGCAACCTGACGATCCTGCCCCGCCAGGGGGAGGTGGCTGGCCCTTGCCAGACGGAGGGGGAGGAAGGGGTAACCTCCGTTGCGTGTTCCTCCCCCTCCGTCACCTTCGGCGACACTTCCCCCTTGCGGGGGAGGATCGAAAGGTTCAGCCGGCGTACCGCTCGGCCGTCTCCCGGATCAGCGCAATCATGTTCGGAATTCCCTGAGTCCGGTTCGAACTCAGCTGCTTGCTCAGATCGAACGGCGCCAGTTCCGCCGTGATGTCGGTAGCGACGATCATACCTGGCGCCTGATCCTGCACCGTCAGCAACACCAGCGCGATGATCCCCTTGGTGATCGCCGCATTCGAATCCGCCAGGAAGTGCAGCCGGCCATCATCGGTCGTGGTCGGATACACCCACACCGAAGCCGAACATCCCCGCACCAACGTCGCATCTGTCTTGAGCGCATCCGGCATCGGTTCGAGCTCTTTGCCGAGATCGATCAGCAGGCGATAGCGATCGTCGGGTTCGAGGAAGTCATATTCCTCGCGAATGTCGGTGAGAGTGGCCATGCCGTGGGCGGTAGCGGGTCGGCCTTAGCGCCACAACTACAGTGTTCCCCCGCGAAGGCGGGGGCCCAGTCTGGACCCCCGCCTTCGCGGGGGAACATCCTCTCTACGACTTAAAGATCCACCCCGGCAGCGATCGCCTCGAGCTTCTTGATCCGCTCCTTCAGATCCGCGATTTCGATCCGCGATCCGGTCGACACCGCGACCGGCATGCGGCCGTCCTGCATGTGATCCAGCTCCATCCGCCGCAGCGAGAGCCATCCGCGCCATCCGGCCAATCCACCGGCGACGATCATCGCCAGCCCCGCAAGGCTCGCCAGCGCCAGGGTGATATAGACGTTCGGTTCGATCATGTCCGCCTCCTAGCGGTCGCGGAGCCGCTCGATCTCTCGGTCGAGATCGACGCTCTTGTGGTTGTCGGTGATCACGCGCTCCAGCACCTGGATGCGCTCCTTCATCTGCTGGACCTCGTCGCGCAGCCGCGCGGCCTCGGGATCGTTCATCAGCGAGACGCCCTCGCCGCGTCGTGCGCCCTTGTGGCGCGATTTGAAGATGCCGGTAATCATCACGATCAGGACGATCATCACGACCATCACCTGTCCACCATTCATGGCACTACTCCCTTGTTATCGTTGTTCAGTTGAGCGGACGGTCGGCTAGCGACGGGGTCGGGGCGGCGTCCCGGAGAAGGTCGATCTCGTTGGAGAGTTCGATCCCGCGGTCTGTGACGATCCGTTCCAACACGCGCACGCGTTGCTCCAGACGCTCATTATGGGCGGCATATTGGGCGGCCTTTTCGGCGGTCTGCGCATTGAGCGCGGTGGCCATCGTTTCCTTGTGCCTCAACCAGCTCTTGAACATCTCGCTGCCGATCCCGAGCGTGACGGGTACGCCGACACAGACGATGGCAAGCATGAAAACCGTAAATCCGTCCATGATCGTGTCCTTCAGCGGTCGCGGAGGGCGTCGATCTCGCGAGCGGTGCGCTCGGCGGGATCGGTAGCGATGCGTTCGAGGACCGCGATCCGCTCCTCGAGGCGGGAAACCTGACCGGTGAGGCGTTCGTTCTCGCTGCTGAGCAGTTCAACCTTGCGATCACCCGCCGGGTCCTGCTTGTGCCTGCTGCCCCAGTTCCCAGCGCCCCAGTTCATCGAGTTGCCCCAATCGTCGCTCGGCGGATAGCCGTGCTTCGTACGGATCCAGTTGTTCGCGATCCAGCCGATGGTGGTGATGGCGATGATCGCGATCACGAACCCAGGTCCTGCCCAATTCATATCGTATCCCCTCAGTTCGGCTGGAGGCGAAGCGCCTCGATTTCGCGGGCGGTGCGCTCGGCGGGATCGGTGGTGATCCGTTCGAGGACCTGGATCCGCTCCTGCAAGCGGTCGATCTGGCCGGTGCGGCGCGCATTCTCGCTATCGAGCAGCGCGATGCTGCGTTCCGCATCCCGGTTCGCAGCCTTGACCGCGATCCGCGCCTTGCGGCGACCAAATGCCTGGATCGTCAGCGTTGCCAGCGTGCCCAGTATGATACCCAGTATGAGTGCTGCTTCCGGTGGCATGGTATTTCCCCCTTTTCGATCGACGCAGCGTCTCAGCGCAGGCTGTCGATCTCTGCCGCGAGGCTGTTGCTTGAGCGGCTGGTATAGTGCGTCTCGATGTCGGCGAGCCGGCGGTCGATGTCGCGGAACTTGCTGCGGACCTCCGCGGTCGAGCGCTTCGGGTTCGAGCGGACGCCCTGCCAGAACTTCGCGTCGTCGGGCGTCTCGTACAGGCCGATCGGCTTGGCATGGCCCATCCAGGCGACCATCCAATAGGCCAGCAGCGTCCAGGGAAAGCCCCCGGCGAGCGTCAGGACGACCATGCCGACACGGACGAAGAGCGCATCGACGCCAGTATAGTCGGCGATCCCGGCGCAGACGCCCTTCCACTTGGCGTTCTGCTTATCGAGGTAAAACTGTGTGCGGCTGCCGGACATCTCAGTTCCTCCGATCAGAAGTGCGGTCGGACTGAAGGTCCGACAGATACGGCGATTGCGTGGTACCGAGACCCGGCTTCCAGTCGGGATTGTCGGCGGCGATGATCCGTTCGACGGTCATCACGCGGTCTTCGAGGCGGCGGGCGAGCATCTGCATCTCGTCGAGCAGGCGTTCGTCCTCTTCGGTGATCCGCGGCGCCTGCTTCCACTTGGTGATGTAGTGCAGGATCACCCACGGCAGCCCGATGAAGAGCACGGCGCAGACGAGAACGGGCATCAGGTCATCCATCTCAGTCGTCCTTCTTCATGCGCGCCTTGAGCGCGGCGAGCTGGGCGTTGACCTTGTCGTCGCTGCGCAGCTCGGCGATTTCCTCTTCGAGCGTCTTGACGACCCCGAGCCCCATCGCATCCGCGCGGCCCTCGGCCTCGTCGACGCGGCGGTCGAGGATGTCGAAGCGGCTGAACGCCTCGTGCGTCTTCGGGCCGTTGTACATTTCCCGAAGTCGCGTCCGGTTGTTCGCGCTCTCCAGCCGGGTCTGCACCGCGTTCTGCTTGGTGCGTGCCTCGCGGAGCTTGGTCTGGAGTTTGGCGATGTCCTCTTCCGACGCCCGAAGTGCGTCGTCGAGCACGCCAACCTCGGCCTTCAACTGCTCGGCCATGTCGAACGCTTTCTGGCGCTCGACCAAGGCAGCCTTAGCGAGGTCCTCGCGGTCCTTGCTCAGCGCCAGTTCGGCCTTCTCGGTCCAGTTGTCCTGAAGCTGCTCCAGCTTCGAGATATGGCGGCGCATCTCCTTCTGGTCGGCGATGGTGCGCGCAGCGGAGGCGCGAACCTCGACCAATGTTTCCTCCATCTCCAGGATGATCATGCGGATCATCTTCGACGGATCTTCGGCTTTCTCGATGAGATCGGCGAAGTTGGCGGCGACGATGTCGCGGGTGCGGGAAAAGATGCCCATGTAAATCCTACTCCAGGGGTCGGCCCGAGGCTCTTGGCGAGCCGTCGGGGTCTTATGCCACGATTGCGGTGGTTGCCGCGATAGGCGTCATGTTGGTTGCGGTCGCAGGTCCCACGGCGCCGATGACGCAAGTTGCGCTGGCGACGATGGTGCAGAGGGCGGCGACGACGGTGCGGGCGATGGTGGTGTTGAACATGGTGGGTCCCCTTTAAGGATGGTTGGTTCCGCTATTCGGCGGGTTGCCTGAAGCATTGCATCTGTCGTGCCAGTTTCGAAAATGGCGGAATTGCAGGGGTTTGCGCGATTTCAGGTGTTCGGGGCGTGGCGGAAGCTTGCCAAGAGTTGGGAATTCGCGCCACATCTTCGCCATGGAGCGAACCACACAGGTCATCGGCGAGTCCGGCACGTTCATGGCAGCGCTGGAACGCGCCTCGCGGGCGGCGGCTTTGGATCGCCCGGTGCTGGTGATCGGCGAGCGGGGGACGGGCAAGGAACTGGTCGCCGAACGCCTCCACCGCCTGTCGCCGCGATGGGATCAGCCTTTGGTCATCATGAACTGCGCGGCCCTGCCCGAGACGCTGATCGAAGCGGAATTGTTCGGGCATGAGGCTGGCGCGTTCACCGGCGCGACCAAGGCGCGGGTAGGGCGGTTCGAGGAGGCCGATGGCGGGACGCTGTTCCTCGACGAACTCGGCACGTTGTCGATGGCGGCGCAGGACCGGCTGCTGCGCGCGGTCGAATATGGCGAGATCACGCGGATCGGCTCATCGCGGCCGATGCGTGTCGACGTCCGGATCGTGGCGGCGACCAACGAACATCTGCCGGACAAGGTCGACCGCCACGAGTTCCGCGCGGATCTGCTCGATCGCTTGTCGTTCGAGGTGGTAACGTTGCCGCCTCTGCGCGCGCGGACAGGCGACGTGGTGGTACTTGCGGAACATTTCGGCCGGCGCATGGCGTCGGAACTGGGGCGCGAACGCTGGGAAGGCTTCGGCCCGGCAGCGATGGATGCGCTGATCGCGTATCGCTGGCCCGGCAACGTCCGCGAACTGCGCAACGTCGTCGAGCGCGCGGTGTATCGCTGGGAACAGGCGGGACCGATCGATGCTATCGAGATCGACCCGTTTCAGTCGCCACACCGGCCTGGCGCGTCGACTGCGCCGAAGCCAATGGTTGTGGCGCCGCGCGCGGCCGAACCGGACGAAGGTGAGGACCCGGTCGTCGCGTGCGAGGAAGGTCCCTCGGACTTCAAGTCCCGGGTGTCCCGCTTCGAACGCGACTTGCTCTCGCGCGCCCTCTCCGAACACCGCTTCAACCAACGCGCCACCGCCGAAGCCCTAGGCCTGAGTTACGATCAACTCCGCCACGCCCTGAAACGCCACGACCTGCTTAACGCGGGCGGCTAAGCCTACTTCCCCCCTCCCTGAAAGGGAGGGGCCGGGGGTGGGTAGGCTTCCGCATCAGGCGACGTCAGCGGCACAAGCCAGCCGACCCACCCCCAACCCCTCTTTTCCAGGGAGGGGGGAAGAAAAGCGTCACGCGCTCTTCCCCACCAATCCCGCCAGCTTCTTCAACTTCGGCGCGACCACCGGCACGGTTAGCATCGTGCTAGCCAGCGCCATCAGCAGCAGCGCGGTGAACGTCTCATTCGTAATGATCTTCTTATCCAGCAGGATGTTGACGAAGATGATCATGATCAGCGCCTTGGTCTGCAGCAGCCAGCCGATCGCCGACGCCTCGCCCGGCCGCCACTTCAGGATCCGTCCGGCGGCGTGAACCCCAGCCAGCTTGCCGCCGACCGACGCGACCAGCAGCAACGCCGCCGCCCCGAACACCGCATAGCCGCCGACCGCCCACTGCGTCTTCAACCCCGTAGACAGGAAGAACACCGGCATCACCGCGAGCAGCACGAAGTGACGGAACTGGTCCATCTTCGCTGTCGTGAACCACTTGGAGTCGAGCACCGCGCCCGACAGGAACGCGCCGACCATGAAGTGCAGCCCCGCCCAGTCCGCCGCAAACCCGCAGCCGGCAAGCCAGATCAGGCTGACATACCAGCGATCACGCTCTTCGATCCGCTCCATCAGCTTCCGCACCAGCAACGTGGCGACAGCGAACCCGACCAGGAAGCCGCCCTGCCGCCCGACGCGCTCCCAGTCGAGCAGGATCAGCGCGAGCACGCCCCAGATCGCGATGTCGTCGAGGCTCGCATAGCGCAGGATCCGCTGGCCGATCGGCTGACGCAGCACGTCGAGCTTTTCGAGAAACAGCACGAGGATCGGCAAGGCGGTGACTGCGCACGCCATGCCGATACCGAGCACCACCTGCCATGTCGCGCCGTTCGGCCCACGCCACCCTGGGTAGCGCAACATCAATACCGCCGCGATGCTGCCGGTGATCAGCGGCACTGCAAGCGCGAGCCCTGCGGTGACGCCGGTTTCACCGCGCCGCTTCCATGCCTCACCGAGATCGAGTTCGATACCGGCGACCCACACGAACATCATCACCGCCCACCACGCGATGCCGTTCAGCGAACCCAACGTCGCGGGCGTGAAGATCGTCGCATAATAATCGGGATACGCCGCGCCGAGCACGCCGGGCCCCAGCAGGATGCCGCCGATGATCTGCACCACCACCAGCGGCGCCCAGTAATCGGTCCGCCCGAGCCGCCACACCAGATACGGCACGGTGAAGATGATGAGCATCGCAAGGAGGAAGACCTCCGTCGGCGTCATGGCGTGCATGTGGATCCCCCGCGCCGGTCGGTTCCCCCCGCCGGCTTTGTTACGGTAGCGGTATTATGCGGTCGGCGCGGACACGGCAATATGCGGACGCCGGGATTACCCCGCGCCGGTTCATTCTTTCCAATGCTTCATAACGGGACAGGTGTCGTCAAAGAGCGGCGGACAGACTGGTCGAGGCGCGACGTTCCGTGCGATCAGGAAACCGATATCGCCGGCGGGCCACCGCTGCGGAACGAAGAGGATCTCGGATGAAACGATCGTTGCTCGCCCTCGCGCTGTTCGCCGCGCCCGCGTTCGCGCAAAGCTCGGCGCCGTTCACCGTGAACGGGCAGGGGTTCGCGACGTTGCAGGAGGCGGTCTCGTCGATCCGGCTCGGCACCGCGACGATCCTGATCGCACCGGGCACGTACCGGCAATGCGCGGTGCAGGCCGGCGGCCGCATCACCTTCAAGGCGGTCAAGCCCGGCACCGCGATCTTCGAGAAAGTCGCCTGCGAGGACAAGGCCGCGCTGGTCCTGCGCGGGCAGGGCTCGGTCGTCGACGGCCTCGTCTTCCGCGGCTACCGCGTGTCGGACGGCAACGGCGCCGGCATCCGCACCGAGATGGGCGACCTGACCGTCACCAACGCGATGTTCCTCGACAGCCAGGAGGGCATCCTCGGCGGCGAACCTACCGGTCAGAAGATCCTCATCGACCATTCCACCTTCGCCGGGCTTGGCCAGTGCGACGAATCGCCCGGCTGCTCGCACGCGATCTACCTCGCCAACAAGGGCAGCGTGACGATCACCAATTCTCGGTTCGAGCGCGGTACGGGCGGGCATTACGTCAAGCTCCGCGTGCCCAACGTGTCGATCACCGACAACAGCTTCGACGACACCGCGGGCCGCAAGACCAACTACATGATCGACCTCCCCGAAGGCGCCACCGGCCTGATCGCGCGCAACACCTTCGTGCAGGGGCGCAACAAGGAGAACCACACCGGCCTGATCGTGGTCGCGGCAGAGGCGCAGACGTATCGCTCGACCGGGCTACGGGTCGAGGGGAACGACGCGAGACTGTCGCCGGGGGACGGTACGAGCCCGGCGTTTCTGGCGGATTACAGCCACGACAAGCTGGCGCTGGGCGCGAACCGGCTGGGCACCGGGTTACGGGCGTTCGAGACGCGGTAGCTTTCCAAAAAGCATGTTCTCCCGCGAAGGCGGGAGCCCAGACTGGACTCCCGCCTTCGCGGGAGAACATGCTTTGCAATGAAGGTGCGCGGCGCTCAGTTAGCGCAGGTGCTCGCAGCCCCCGGATCGAGATCCAGACACCGCCCATCCAGCCCGCTAACCGGCAACCCGATCGTCGCCGCCAAGGTCGGCACGATATCCACCGTCTCCACCGAAAGCGGTTGCTCGAACCCGGTCATCCCCTTGCGCCAGAACAGGATCGGCACGCGGCGGTCGTAATCCCACGGCGACCCGTGCGTCTCGACATAGCCCCCCGCCGGCGAGACGATCGTCGTCACGCGCGGCTTGAGCAGGACTACCATCTGGCCCGAGCGCTCGGGATAGAACGACGCCCGCGCACGCTCGATCAGCGTCCACGTCTCGGGCGGAGACTTCGCCATCGGCGTCGCCATGATCTCGGCCGCCGAGAAGGCCGCCGCGATCTGCGGCATCGCCCGATAGCGACGCAGCGACTCCGCAAGCACCTTCGCCTGCGTCTTCGCCGGCAGCGTATCGTCGATATACACGTCGCCTTCGGTCCCGAGCAACACGCTCCCCGGCAGCCCCATGTCCTTGGCGATCGCGGTGCCGACCTGCTTGGCGAGCACGTTCTCGTCCATGTGCGCCTCCATCGGCATCGCGCGCTGCTGCTGGCGTTCGGTCGCGTCGTGCGCACCGTGGTCCGCGGTCAGCACCACCTCGTAATCGACCCCAGTCTCGTCCATCACCGCGAAGAAATCACCCAGCGTCTTGTCGAGCTGCGCCATCTGGATGCACATCTCCGACCCCTGCGTCCCGTAGGTGTGCCCGACATAATCGGTCGCCGACGCACCGATATCGATGATGTCGGTCTGCGGACCCTTGCCGAGCTTCATGTCCTGCACCAGCGCCGCCGCCATCGCGAACACCGCTGCGTCGGACGCGGGCGAAACCCGGAAGCCCTTCGCGTCGCCGGCCTCACGCTCGAAGCGCCCCTGACCGTACGTCTTGCCGGCGATAACGATCGGATGGTTCACGCCTGCGCAATAGCCGGGCAGCGGCAGTGCCGCCTGGGGCTTGGCGATCAGCGCGGCGACCGCGTCGCGCGTGCGCTGCACCGCCGGCGGCACCGCGCGGCCCGCATAGGAAACGTACGTCTTGCCGTCCCACCACCAGAGCTCGTCGACCTTGTGGCCGCCCATCATCACCGCCGCGCGATCCTTCCCCGCGACCGATACCGAGCGCGTCCGCGGATCGCGTGCCTTCATCATCTCGCCGAGCGTCGGTACCTTCAAATGCATGTCGGACACGGTGTAGCTGTCGTGCGTGCTGCCGGTGACGCGCTCGTCCTCCGAGCAGTAGACGACCTTGTCGGGCCGTCCGGCGCGCTGGTCGATCCAGTTGTTGGCGATGATGCCCGTATGCGCGGGCCGCATGCCGGTCAGGATCGTCGAGTGGCCCGGGCACGTCTCGGTCGCCGCATGGCTCTGATACCCGCTCGGGAACACCGCGCCGTTCAGCAGCCGCGTGAAGCCGCCGATATAATGGTTGCGATATTGCTGGAACAGGTCGGCGGCGAACTGGTCGACCGAGATCGCGACGATCAGTTTTGGCGGGGTCGTCGGAGTCGCCGGCGCAGGTGGCGCGGGTGTCGGTGAGGTCTGGGCAGAGACCGAAGCGGCCGAAGTCAGCAGGATCGCGGCGATAAGTGCTTTCACGAACAGTCCTTTAGCAAGCGAAGACCATCGAGCGCGGCCGTCGCTTTGAAGTGCAATACGACAAGGTCACCGCTATGGCTTTACGCGATGAACGAAACAAGGATGGCCATGCGCGGATTACGTTGCGTCCTCATGACGGTCTTGCTGGCCGTCTGCGGGCTGGCGAGTGCGCCCGCGCTTGCGGAATCGCTGAACGGCTCCAGCCAGCATCTGATGATGAAGCTGGTCGCCGAGAGCGATCACCCGAAGGCCGGCGCGCCGCTGACGATCGCGCTCGCGACGACGCCCGAGACCGGCTGGCACGGCTATTGGCGCAATCCCGGCGATGCGGGTTTTCCCGCGACGTTCGACTGGACACTGCCGACGGGTGCGAAGGCGGGCGAGCCCGAATGGCCGGTGCCGACGACGCTGCTGATCGCTGGCCTAATGAACTATGTCTACGAGGCGCCCTATGCGCCGCTCGTGACGATCCAGGTACCGGCCGGGCTGGCCGAGGGCACGAAATTCCCGATCCGCCTGAAGACGAGCTATCTCGTCTGCTCGGCAACGATCTGCGTTCCCGAGGAAAAGGCACTATCGCTCGACCTCACGATCGGTGACGGCGCGCCATCGCAGGCCGCCGCGTTCGCAGGCTGGCGTCAGGCGATCCCCAAGCCACTCGACGCCGGTGCGACCTATGCAGCGAGCAACGGGACGATGCGGATCGCGGTGCCGTTCCCGGCGAGCGCGAAAGCCGACAAGGCGTATTTCTTCCCCGTCAACACCAGTGCGATCGAGAATGGCGCGCCGCAGACCGTCACGCGCGACGGCGACCGGCTGACGATAACGACGAAGGTTGCGGCGAACGCGAAGACCGGCGGCCCGATCGAGGGCGTGCTCCGGATCGGCGACGGACAGGGGCTCGGCGTCAAGGCGACGCCCGGTGCGGTGGCCGAAGCGGCCGGCGGCGGCGAGACGGGCGCGAATGGCGAGAGCCTCTGGCTGACCGCGCTGATCGCGTTCGCCGGTGCGGTGCTTGGCGGCCTGATCCTCAACATCATGCCCTGCGTGTTCCCGATCCTCAGCCTCAAGGCACTCAGCCTCGCCCGCGGTGGTGCCAGCGAGAAGGACGCGCGCGGCGAGGCCTTGGCCTACACCGCAGGCGTCGTGCTGGTCTGCCTCGGCCTCGGTGGCGCGATCCTGGCCTTGCGCGCAGGCGGATCCGCGGTCGGCTGGGCGTTCCAGTTGCAGCATCCCGGCGCGATCGTCGCGCTGCTGCTGCTGAGCACCGCGATCGCGTTCAACCTCGCCGGACTGTTCGAGGTCCCGACCCCACGCTTTGCCGGCGAGAGCGGCGCCAGCGGCGCATTCGCGACCGGCGCACTCGCCGCGTTCATCGCAACGCCGTGCACCGGGCCGTTCATGGGCGCAGCGCTCGGCGCGGCGCTGGTGCTGCCGTGGCCGGCGGCGCTCGCCGTGTTCGGCGGGCTCGGCATCGGCTTGTCGCTCCCGTTCCTCGCGATCGGGTTCATCCCGTCGTGGCGGCGCTGGCTGCCCAAGCCCGGCGTCTGGATGGAGACGTTCCGCCACATCCTGTCGGTGCCGATGTTCCTCACCGCGATCGCGCTGGGCTGGGTGCTCGGGCGCCAGACCGGCGTGGATACGCTGACGCTCGCGCTGGTCGCGGTGCTGGCGGTCGGCGCGGTGCTGTGGATTGGCGGCTCGCGTCAGCGCAAGGGCAAGTCGTTCGGCGTGGTCGCGCAGGTCCTGCTGCTCGTCGTGTTCGTCGGTAGCGCAGTATTGATCTCGCGCGCGCCACCAGTGTCCGCGAAAGTAGCGACCGCGGGCGACGAGGCGTTCACCGAGGCCAAGCTCGCCTCGCTGCGCGCCGAAAAGCGCCCGGTGTTCGTCTACTTCACCGCCGACTGGTGCCTGACGTGCAAGGTCAACGAGAAGGCGGCGATCGACACCGCCGGCGTCCGCGACGCCTTCGCCAAGCACAAGGTCGCGGCGCTGATCGGCGACTGGACCGACGGCGACCCGGTAATGGGCCGCTTCATCCAGGCCCACAACCGCGCCGGCGTGCCGCTGTACCTATACTACGCACCAGGCGCAGCCGAGCCCACCGTGTTGCCGCAGGTTCTGACACCGGGTCTGCTCGTAGGCCTTGGCGCCTAACCACGATCCTCCCCCGCCAGGGGGAGGTGGCTGGCACTTGCCAGACGGAGGGGGAGGTAAGGGAAACCGCTGTTCCGTGTCCTCCCCCTCCGTCACCTGCGGTGCCACCTCCCCGTTGCGGGGGAGGATTAACCGCAGCCAGCCTACTAATGCTTGCGCATTCAGACCTTGTGCAGCGCAGCGATGCGTTGCAGCATGGAACCGCAACGCTTGATGGGGAATTGACCGTTTCGATGGGGAAACAAGCGTTCGACGAGATCATGGGCACACCGGGCGACACGACCGCCCGGCCCGAACTGGCGGCTCTCGGCAAGTGGATCGAGGATACGCCCGACGCCGAGCTGCGACGCCGGCAGGAAGCCGCCGAGACGACGTTCCGGCAACTCGGCATTACCTTCGCGGTCTACGGCGAGAACGAGGCAGCCGAGCGGATCATCCCGTTCGACATCGTCCCGCGCGTATTCCTGCATGACGAATGGACGCGGCTTTCAGAAGGTCTCGTCCAGCGCGTCGAGGCGATCAACGCATTCCTCGACGACATCTACGGCGAACGACGCATCCTGAAGGAGGGTATCCTTCCCGAAGACCTCGTGCTCGGCAACGCGCAGTTCCGGCCCGAGATTGCCGGTATCCGCCCGCCGCACGGTGTATGGGCGCATATATGTGGGATTGATCTCGTCCGCACCGGCCCCGACGACTTCTTCGTGCTCGAAGACAACGCCCGCACGCCGTCCGGCGTAAGCTACATGCTAGAGAACCGGGAGGCGATGCTCCGGCTCTGCCCCGAGCTGTTCCGCGAGTTCCGCGTCGCTGCGGTCGACAGCTATCCTGACCTCCTGCTCGAAACGATGAAGTCGGTGGCGCCACACGGCACCGGCTCCAACCCGACCTGCGTGCTGCTGACCCCCGGCCACTACAACTCCGCCTATTACGAGCACAGCTTCCTCGCGGACTCGATGGGCATCGAACTCGTCGAAGCCGCCGATCTGGTGGTCGATGACGACATCGTCTGGATGCGGACGATCGCGGGGCGTGTGAAGGTCGACGTGATCTATCGCCGGATCGACGATGATTATCTCGATCCGCTCGTGTTCCGTCCGGACTCCGCGCTGGGCGTGCCCGGTCTGATCGCAGCCTACGCCGCCGGCAACGTCGCGATCATGAACGCGCCGGGCAACGGCATCGCCGACGACAAGGCGATCTACAGCTACATGCCCGACATCGTGAAGTTCTACTCGGGCGGCGAGTGCAAACTCCGCAACGTCGAGACGTGGCGCTGTCGCGAACCGCAGGCGTTGAAGTTCGTCCTCGACAATCTCGAAGACGTCGTCGTCAAGCTGGTCGACGGCTCGGGCGGCTACGGCATGCTCGTCGGCCCGACCGCGTCCAAGCAGGAGATCGAGGACTTCCGCGCCGCGCTCATTGCGGAACCACATCGCTACATCGCCCAACCGACGCTCGCTCTGTCGACCGTCCCGACGATGGCGAAAGGCGGCCTCAGCCCCCGCCACGTCGACTTCCGCCCCTTCGTCCTGAGCGGCGCGAAGGGCGTCCAGGTCGTCCCCGGTGGCCTCACCCGCGTCGCGCTCAAGGAAGGATCGCTCGTGGTCAATTCCAGCCAGGGCGGCGGCACCAAGGACAGTTTCGTCTTGATGGCCGACCAGTCGCAGCGAATGAACGCCGGCGGGATGACGCAGACGATGGGCGGCATGACGCAGACCCTCGGTGACCAGACGTCCGGCGGGACCGCCTGATGCTCTCGCGCACCGCATCCTCGCTCTACTGGCTCGGCCGCTATTTCGAGCGCGCCGACTTCATCGCCCGGCTCGTCGAAGCCACCGTCCGCCTCGACGTGCTCTCGTCGCAACCCTCGGGCGACGCCGCCTGGGCGTCCGCGCTGGCCGTCACCGAGACCGACGAGGCTTTCGCCGCGACCGGCGTCGAGATCGGCCAGCGCGACGTCGTCCGGTTCCTGACGCTCGATTCGAGTCATCCGGGATCGATCGTCCGTTGCCTCGACATGGCGCGCAACAACGCCAAGGCGGTCCGCACCGCGCTGACCCGCGAGGCGTGGACCGCGATCAACCGCGCATGGTTGCTGTTCGAGAACCGCGCCACGCCCGGCAGCACGACCTCGCAGCTGAACCTCGTCGAGGCGGTCAAGAACGAGACGCGCGGCTTCGAAGGCGCGGTCCACCGCATGCTCCGCAACCAGACGACGTGGTTCATACGTCTCGGTCAAGCGGTCGAGCGCGCGGACAACACCGCACGTTTGCTCGACGTCAAATATCACATCCTGCTGCCCGAGGGCGAACGGCTCGGCGGTGCGATCGATCGCGATCAGTGGACGACGATCCTCCAGACCGTGTCCGCCGTCACCGCCTATCGCTGGCTCTACAATGACGGGCTGCGGCCTGCCGACGTCATCGACCTTCTGCTGGCGCGTTCCGAGCTGCCGCGCAGTCTGGCCGCGTCGGTCGAGGAGACGGTCGACGTGCTCAACCTGCTCGCCAAGCGGACGGGCAACCACGGCGAGGCCGACCGGATGGCCCGGATGCGGGCGTCGCGAATGGCGAAGACGCGATCGGGAGAGGTCATCGCCTCCGGGCTGCACCAGTATCTGCAAGCATTCATCGCCGAGAACGCGCTGCTGCACGGCGCGATCGGCCGTCAGTTCAAGTTCCTCTGATGCGGCTGTCGATCGATCATCACACGATCTACCGCTTCGCACAGCCGCAGGGCCGGCTGGTGCAGATGCTCCGGCTGACACCCGAGAACACGCATGACCAGACGATTGCGTCGTGGCGGATCGACGTCGATTGCGACGCGCGGCTGCGGCCGGGGCGCGACGGCTTCGGCAACGCGGTGACGATGCTGTATGCCGAAGGGCCGGTCGACGGGATCGAGATCACCGTAAAAGGCGAGGTGCTGACCAGCCATTCGGACGGCGTCCTGCACGGCGTGCACGAAACCCTCCCACCCGCGCTGTTCCTCCGGTCCACTGAGGCGACCATCCTCGATACGGCCATCGCGAAGTTCGCCGCCAATGCAGCCGAGGGCGCACGCGACCGGATCGGCGCGCTACATAGGTTGAACCGTGCGTTTCATAAGCGGTTTGCGTTTGATGCCGGGCGTCCCGAACCCGGTCGGACGGCCGCTGCGGCGTTTCGCATGGACAGCGCTACGCCGCGTGACATGGCGCAGATGTTCGCCGTCGCCGCGCGGTCGCTCGGGGCGCCGGCGCGGTATGTGTCGGGGTATCATCACAACGATCACGAGGTCGTGCATCTGCCGACGCCGCACGGCTGGGCGGAGGCGTTCGTCGATGGGCTCGGCTGGGTCGGGTTCGATCCGTGCACGGGGATGTCGCCGGAGGAGCATTACGTCCGCGTCGCGATGGCGCTGGATGCGGCGGGAGCCGCGCCGGTGGCGGGGTCGAGGTTGGGCGAAGGCGGGGAGGAACTCGACGTCGACGTCGTGGTGCAGCGGGAAGACTAAGCTTTAAAATTTGTTTCCCCGCGAAGGCGGGTACCCAGACTGGGCTCCCGCCTTCGCGGGAGAACAAGGGGGCGACCGCAGGAGACAAAAAGGCGACGGATTTCTCGCGATGCACCACCCCGGCGAAGGCCGGGGCCCAATTGGCAAGGTGGTCGTAACGGAGGGCCGCACTCAATTAGCGGCGTTTCCCAATTGGACCCCGGCCTTCGCCGGGGTGGTGGTTCTTGAGGTGGGCTAACAAGCTCGGCAACCACCTCTGACAGAATTCAAACCAACGCCGCAACCCGCGCAGCCTTCGTCACCAGATCCGCATCCTCTAACCGCCGCCACCCCGCCGGCCCCAGAACCTCCAGCGGCCGATACCGCGTCTTGTACTCCATCCGCGGCGAGCCCTTCACCCAGTATCCAAGATACACGTACGGCAGCCCCGCATCGCGCGCGCGGAGGATGTGGTCCATGATGATGAAATTACCGAACCCCGGTCGCGCCGTGTCATCGGCCGCGAAGAAACTGTAGACCATCGACAACCCGTCCGCCTGCCGATCGGTCAGGCACGCACCGATCAGCGCGCCCTGCACACCGTCGACACTCGGCTCGCGATACTCGACGATCACCGAATTGACCGGCGAATGCTCGATCATGTCGGCGTAATCGTCCTCGTCCATCCCCGCCATGCCGCCGCCAGGATGACGCGTGCCGAGGTAACGCCGCAGCAACTGGAACTGCTCGTCGGTCGCCCACGCCTTGCACGCAGTCACCTCGATATCGCCGAGCCGCTTCAGCAGTTTACGCTGCGTCGCGTTGGGCACGAATTCGTCGGTCACCACACGGACCGAGACGCACGCGATACACCCCGCGCACGACGGCCGATACGCTACCCCCTGGCTGCGACGAAAGCCGATCCGCCCCAGCGCGTCGTTCAGCTCGTTCGCATGCGGACCGGTCAGTTCGGTGAACACCTTGCGCTCCTGCCGATCCGGCAGATACGGGCACGGCGCAGGGCTGGTGACGAAAAAGCGCGGGAAACGGAAAGGCGCGGTCACCGAGCGAAAAGTCCTTCAGGCAGGCGCGATCAGCCGCGTCGCCCCGTATATGGCCGCCCTGTGGCGACGTGCAATCGGTTTACCACGAATGTCGGTTAACGCGTTAAATCACCGTATCAGAATGGGATTATGCCAATTCGACGGTCGACGTCTCGTATCCGCCAGCCCGCAGTGCCCCCACCAGCCGATCGAGATGCGCACGGTCGCGAAGCTCGCATTCGATGTCGGTGATGAGCCCCTTCGCCGGCAGCGTCGTGAAGACGCGCTGGTGATAGATCTCGATGATGTTGACGCGTTCCTGGTCGAAGATCCGCGCGACATGGAACAGCGCGCCCGGCTTGTCCTGCAACCGGATCCGCAGCCGTGCGAGGCGCCCCGACCGCGCCAGATCGCGCAACAGCACGTTGGCGAGCAACCGCGTATCGATATTGCCGCCGCACAGCACGATCCCGACGGTCTTCCCCGCGAACCGCTGGGGATGCGACAGCAGCGCGGCGAGCCCGGCGGCACCCGCACCCTCGACTACCGTCTTCTCGATCTGCAGCAGCAGGCTGACCGATTCCTCAAGGCTGCGCTCGCTGACAAGAACGATGTCATCGACCAGCTCGGCAACGATCTTCGAGGTGATCGCACCCGGCTCCTTGACCGCGATGCCCTCGGCCAGCGTATCGCCGGCGCAGGCCATGTCCGTGCCGTTGATCCGGTTGTACATAGACGGGAACAGCTCGGCCTGCACGCCGACGACCTCGATCGGGTGTCCGCCGGCCTGCTGGCTCAACGCGCGCGCGACTGTCGACATGCCCGAGATCAGCCCGCCGCCGCCGATCGGGATGACCAAAGTATCGAGCTGCGGCACGTCCTCCAGCATCTCGATCGCAACGGTGCCCTGGCCGGCGATGACGCGCGGGTCGTCGAACGGGTGGACGAAGGTAAAGCCGCACTCACCTTCGAGGATGCGAGCGTGTGCGTAAGCCGCGTCGAACGTTTCGCCGTGTAGTACGACGTTGGCGCCGTGGCCTTCGGTCTGCATGACCTTCACGGTCGGCGTGTTGGTCGGCATCACGATCGTCGTCGGAATGCCCAGGCGGTTGGCATGATAGGCGAGGCCCTGCGCGTGATTGCCCGCCGACGCGGCGATGACGCCCTTCGCGCGCGCCTCGGCCGACAGCTGCAACAGCGTGTTGAGCGCACCGCGCTCCTTGTACGCCGCGGTGAACTGCAGGTTCTCGAACTTCAGATACACCGTCGCGCCGGTCATCTTGCTCAGCGTCTTGCTGATCAGCGTCGGCGTGCGAACGATCGAGTCGCGGATCCGGTCATGCGCGACGCGGACGTCGTCGATCGAGACGGGGAGGGTGGGTGCCGCTACGGCAGCGTGGGTAGCCATGCCCGACCCGCTAGACCATCTGGCGCGCATGGGAAACACCGCTTATGCGCGGACGCTATGGCAAAACTGGCATTCATCGGAACCGGCGTCATGGGCGCGCCGATGGCGGGACACCTCGCCGCGGCAGGGCACGACGTCACCGTCTACAATCGGACTCAGGCCAAGGCGTTGGCATGGGCCGAAAAATATGGTGGCAAGGTCGCTGACACGCCCGGCGCTGCGGCGAAGGATGCTGATGCGGTGTTCGCCTGCGTCGGCAACGACGACGATCTTGCCTCAGTCACTCTTGGCGAAGACGGCGCGTTCGCCGCGATGCGCGACGACGCCGTGTTCGTCGATCACACTACCGTCTCGGCCTCGATCGCGCGACGCCTCGCGGGTGAGCGTGCGCTGGTAGTCGACGCACCGGTATCGGGCGGACAGGCTGGCGCGGAGAACGGCAAGCTCTCGATCATGTGCGGCGGCTCGGCCGATGCGATGGCAAAGGCCGAACCGTTCATGCAGGCCTATGCCGCACGCATCGTCCACGTCGGCGAGGCAGGCGCGGGCCAGACCACCAAGATGTGCAACCAGATCGCTATTGCCGGCGTGATCCAAGGCGTCGCCGAATCGCTGCGGTTCGCGCAAAATTCTGGTCTCGATCTCGACAAGGTGTTCGAGGCGATCTCGGGCGGCGCGGCGCAGAGCTGGCAGATGGTCAATCGCTGGCCAACGATGGCGAAGGACGAATTCGACTTCGGTTTCGCGGTCGACTGGATGCGCAAGGATCTCGGGCTGGCCCTAGACGAGGCGCGACGCAACGGCGCTGTGCTGCCGGTCGCAGCGCTGGTCGATCAATTCTACGCCGATGTTCAGGCGATGGGCGGCGCCCGCCAGGATACGAGCGCGCTGGTACGGAGATTGCCGAAGTGATCAAGCGCAACACCACAGCACTGCTCCCCTGCATCGAGAATGCCTTCGTCACTGCAACACTGCTCCCCTCCCTGGAAGGGAGGGGCCGGGGGTGGGTTGGCCCGTCGTTCAGGCGGCACGTTGCCCCAACCAGCCGACCCACCCCCAACCCCTCCCTTTCAGGGAGGGGAGCATTGTTGGCTCTTTCGGCGCTACTCCTTCCGACTCCCGCGCTCGCCGACGGGATCGTCGACAACGTCAACGGGGTCACCATTGCTGACGGCGGACGCGTGATCCACTTCAAGGCGATCCTCGTAGACAAGGATGGTCGCGTCACGCGGCTCGTCCCCCCCGGCGAGGAAGCGCCCAAGCTGAGCCGCAAGGAACTCAAGAAGAACGCTGGCAAGCCGCTGTACGACTGGCGCGTCGACCTGGGGGGCAAGACGGTGTTGCCGGGCTTCATCGACGCGCACGGCCATGTCCTCGAGATGGGCTTCGGCGCGCTGTCGCTCGACCTGTCGATGACCAAGTCGCTCGACGAGGCGAAGTCGCGAATCGCCGCTTACATCGCCGGCAACCCCGATCGCAAATGGGTCCTGGGCCGCGGCTGGAACCAGGAGGCGTGGGGGCTGGGTCGCTTCCCGACCGCCGCCGATCTGGAGTCCGTCTCCGGCGGCCACCCGATCTGGCTGTCGCGCGCCGACGGGCATGCCGGCTGGGCGAACCGCGAGGCGATGCGCGAGGCCGGGGTCACCGGCGCGACCGTATCGCCGGCGGGCGGGCGGATCGAGAAGACCGGCGGCGCCCCCGCGGGCGTATTCGTCGACGGCGCGCAAGGACTGATCGAGAAGGTCGTGCCGCAGCCACTGCCCAAGGAGCGCGATGCCGCGTTCCTGACCGCGCAACGCATCCTGCTCGGCTACGGCGTCACCGCGGTCGCCGACATGGGCACGACGCTCGACGACTGGCTGACCTATCGCCGGATGGCGGACATCGGCGGGCTTCGCGTCCGCATCATGAGCTATGCGATGGGCGTCGAGACCGCGAGCCGGATCGGCGGCAAGGGGCCGACGCCGTGGCTGTACAATGATCACCTGCGGATGGGCGGCGTGAAGCTCTATGCCGATGGTGCGCTCGGCTCGCGCGGTGCGTGGTTGCTGAAGCCCTACTCGGACGCACCGGGCCAGTCGGGGCTCGGCTTCCTGACCGACGATCAGCTTCAGAACCAGATGAGCCGCGCGGCGATGGACGGGTTCCAGGTTGCGGTCCATGCGATCGGCGACAAGGCGAACCGGGAGGTGCTCGACGCGATCCAGGTCGAGAGCGAGACCTACACCGGCGATCGCCGCTGGCGGATCGAGCATGCGCAGATCGTCGATCCGACCGACCTGCCGCGCTTCGGCAAGTTCGGCACGATCGCCTCGATGCAGCCCACGCACGAAACCAGCGACCGGACGATGGCCGAGGCACGGTTAGGGCCGAACCGGTTGGCCGGCGCCTATGCGTGGAAATCGATGCTGACCAACGGCGCGAAGCTCGCCTTCGGGACCGACTTTCCCGTCGAGAAGCCCGATCCGTTCGCGACTTGGGCGGCGGCGTTCACCCGTCAGGATGCCGATGGGCAACCACAAGGTGGCTGGCAGCCGCAGGAACTCGTCACGCGCGAACAGGCGTGGTGGGCGATGACCGGTGCGGCCGCCTATGCCGGGTTCGCCGAGAAGCAGTTCGGTGCGCTCGCGCCCGGCCAGCGTGCGGACTTCATCGTCGTCGACCGCGACCCGACAATGGCCTCGCCGACCGACCTACGCGCGACCAAGGTCAGCGAGACGTGGATCGGCGGCGAAAAGGTCTGGGTGCGCAAGTAACCGCGCGGGTTATTGCCGCATCCGGATCAGCCCTTCCTGCGCAACGCTGGCGACTAGTCGGCCGTCGCGCGAGAAGATGCGCCCGCGGTTGAACCCGCGGGCATGCCCGGACCACGGTGCGTCGCACGCATAGAGCAGCCAGTCGTCGGCGCGAAAATCCTCGTGCAGCCACAGCGAATGGTCGAGGCTTGCGGTCTGCAGCCCCGGCGTGATCCAGTTGACGCCGTGCGGCAGCAGCGCGGTACCGAGCAACGCCATGTCGGACGCATAGGACAGGATCGCGCGGTGCATCGCCGGATCGTCGCCGATCGGCGCGACCAGGCGGAACCAGTTGGCATGCGCCGCGGGTTGCGGAACGGGCTCGATCCAGCTGCGCGGGTTGACGGGACGGATCTCGATCGGGCGCTGGCGCAGCATGTGCGCGCGGTATTTCTCGGGGATGCCGTCGATGCTCTCCAGGCGCAGTTCGCGATCGGAGCGCAGGTCTTCGGGCGGGGCGACATCGGGCATCGCGTCCTGATGATGAAGGCCGTCCTCCGGCGTCTGGAACGACGCCGCCATGTTGAGGATCGGCTGCCCCTTCTGCATCGCGATCACGCGCCGCGTCGCGAAGCTCCGCCCCTCGAAATCGCGCACCACGCGGTAGACGATCGGGTAATCCTCGTTGCCCGGCCGCATGAAATACGCGTGCAGCGAATGTGCCGCCTTCGGTGCCTCGGTCGAGCGTTGCGCGGCCTGCAACGCCTGCGCGATGACCTGCCCCCCGAACACGCGACCGACGCCGCCCGGCTGACGCTTCCCGACATAGAGATCGGTGTCCACCTCCTCGATCTCGAGCAGGTCCAAGAGCCCCTGCGCGAGTGCTTCGGGCGACGTATCGGCAGTATCTAAGCTCATCTGACCTCCGTGTTCACCCGCGAAGGCGAGTGCTGGGATGCGCATGCCCCGCATGCGCAAGGATCGTCCGGCGGACGATCCGACCCAGCACTCCCAGACTGGGGCCCCGCCTTCGCGGGGGCACACCCTACGGTCAATACCCCGCGGCTACGGCCAACCGATCCGCATGGAAGTTCGCATCCCCGAACATCTCGGCCAGCACCCGCGCGCGCTTCATATAGAAGCCGATGTCGTATTCGTCGGTCATGCCGATTCCGCCATGCATCTGCACGCCCTCCTGCACGCTCAGCGTCGTGGCTAGCGCGGTCATCGCCTTGGCCACCGATACCGCCTCGTCCGCGCGATCGCTGCCCTGGTCGAGCAACTGCTGCGCCTTCAGCACGGCGGCCCGCGCCACCTCCATCTCCGAATACAGATGCGCGGCGCGGTGCTGAAGCGCCTGGAAGCTGCCGATCAGCGTGCCGAACTGCTTGCGCTCCTTCATGTAGCCAATCGTCATGTCCATCGCGCCACCGCCGACACCGAGCAGCTCCGCCGAAGCCCCGGTCCGGCCTGCGCGCAACAGTCGATCGAGCGGCGAACGGCCCGCATCGACTTCGCCGATTACCGCATCCGCATCGACCTCGACGCCCTCGAACTCCAGCCGCGCCGCCAAGCTCGAATCCGCGAGACGCTCGGCATTCGCGGTCAGCCCCGCAGCGTCCTTCGGCACCGCAAACAGCGTGATACCGTCCGTGTCGTCGGCGCTACCGCCGGTCCGCGCGGCGACGATGATCAGGTCGGCGGTGTGGCCGTGCGTCACGAACCGCTTGGCGCCGGTCAGCTTGAACCCGTTCCCCGAGCGTTCCGCCGTCATCGCCACCGTATCGCGATGCTTGGCACCCTCATCGATCGCCAGCGCCGCCACGGTCTCGCCGGCGATGATGCTCGGGAACCAGCGTTCGGCCTGCCCCGTGCCCTTGAGCGCCTCGACCGCCGCGACCGCGGTGGAGAGGAACGGGGAGGGGGACAGATTGCGTCCGATCTCTTCCAGCACCACGCCCGCCTCGACATGGCCGAGCCCGAGCCCGCCCTGGTCCTCGCCGATCAGGATGCCGGTAAAGCCCATCTCCGCGAACTGCTTCCACAGGTCGCGCGAGAAGCCGGTCGTGTCGTCGGCATCGCGCAAAGCCCGCATGTGGCTCACGGGTGCATGCTCCGCGACGAAATCGCGGATGGTGTCCTGAAGGACGGTCTGGTCGTCGTCTAGATACAATGGCATGTTTTCGTCCTTCTGCTCCCTCGCCCCGTCGGGGAGAGGGTCGGGGAGAGGGGCTGTTGGGTCGGATCGCCCGAGCCTCACTGCCCCTCTCCCGCCTACGCTTCGCTGCGGCACCCTCTCCCCGAAGGGGTGAGGGAATTACGCCGGCAGTTCCAAAATCCGCTTGGTGATGATGTTGAGCTGGATCTCGCTCGTCCCGCCCTCGATCGAGTTCGCCTTGGTCCGCAGCCACGACCGCGGGATCGCCCCGCCGCGCGACCGATCGCTGTCCCATTCGAGCGCATCCGAACCGCCTGCCGCCATCATCAGTTCGTACCGACCCTTGTTCAGCTCGGTGCCGTAATATTTCATCATGCTCGGCTGGGCAGGATGCGCCTTGCCCGCCTTGAGCTCGTCGATGAACCGCTCGGACATCGCCCCGAACGCCTTCGCGCGTACCTCGAACAGCGCGATCGACGCACGCAGCAACGGATCGGCCAGCCGCCCGTCATGCCCAAGCCCGACGGTCGCGATCGCCCCGTCGATCAGCGGGTTGCCGCCGCTCGACGCCAGCCCCATCCCCGAGATCATCTCGCGCTCATGCCCGAGCAGGTATTTCGCGACGTCCCAGCCCTTGTTCTCCTCGTAGACGCGGTTGACCTTGGGCACCTCGACATTGTCGAAGAACGTCTCGCAGAACGGCGAATTGCCGCTGATCAGCAGGATCGGCTTGGTCGACACGCCCGGCGAGGCCATGTCGAACAGCACGAAGCTGATCCCGCCCTGCTTCGAGGTCTTGTCGGTGCGGACGAGGCAGAAGATCCAGTCGGCCTTGTCGGCGTAGGACGTCCACACCTTCTGCCCGTTGACGAGATAATGGTCGCCCTTGTCCTCCGCGGAGGTCGCAAGCCCGGCAAGGTCGGATCCTGCATTCGGCTCCGAATAGCCCTGGCACCAGCGGATTTCGCCGCGCGCGATCTTGGTCAGGTGATCGAGCTTCTGCTCCTCGGTGCCGTATTTGAGCAATGCCGGTCCGAGCATTGAGATCCCGAACGAATTGAGCGGGTTGCGCGCCTTAATTGCTGCCATCTCTTCGCGCAGAATCTTCGTCTCCGCAGGCGACAACCCACCGCCGCCATAGGCCTTGGGCCAGTCGGGCACGGTCCAGCCCTTGGCGGCCATCCTGTCGAGCCACTCCTTCTGCGCAGGGCTCGACGGCTTGAACTGGCGGCCTCCCCAGCAGACGTCGTCCTCCGAGCGCACCGGTTTGCGCATCTCGGGCGGGCAATTCTCCGCGAGCCACGCACGCGTTTCGGACCGGAAAGTATCGAGGTCGGACATCGGATCAGCTCCTGCTTAGTCGATTGCACAGCGCGGCGACGGCGATCGCGTCGTGGTCGCGGTAACGGTTGGTGATGACCTGCACGCCGATCGACAGGCCGCGCGGGTCGATCCCGACGGGCACGCTGGTCGCGGGCAGGTTGGGGAAGGTGGCGAGCCCCGCCCAGGCGAACTGGACGCCGAACGGGGTATCCTCGCCATCGATCGTCAGCGTGCGTCGCGCGACGTTGCGCTCGGCGATATGCGGGAAGGCGTTCACGCCGCTCGCCGGCGCGATCACCGCGTCGAACCGCTCGAACAGCAAGCTCCAAGCGCGCTGCAGTCGCGCCTGCGAGTCGAGGAGGTCGAACCAGTGCGACAGCGTCGCGACCTTGCCATCGCGCGCAGGCCCGCCGCGGGTCATCGCGATGCCGAGCATCCGCATATAGTCGGCATGCTGAGCAGCGAGGTCGATCGGCGGGCGGGCACTCGAAATGGTGGCGCCGGCCGCGGCGAGGGCTTCACCGACGCGCTCGATCGCGCCGATGATCGACGAATCGACCCGTGCCGAGGGATGCGCGGTGAGCAGCAGGATGCGTGGGCGGGCTAAGTCGACGGTCGCGCGCGGCAAGGGGATGTCGGCGAGTATATCAAGCGCAACGGCCAGATCCTCGGGATTGCGCGCGAGCGGCCCGATCACGCCGAGAGCCGCACTAGCCCCATCGGTGCCGGGCACGCGGTGACCCAGATCGGACAAGGCGCCATAGGTCGGCTTGTGCCCCCAGACGCCACAGAACGCGGCAGGCACGCGGATCGAGCCGCCGATATCGGAGCCGAGCTCGAGCGGTACCATCCCCGATGCGAGCGCCGCCGCGGCACCACCCGACGATCCGCCGGGCGTCAGCGTCGGGTCGAGCGGATGGTTCGTCCGGCCGTGGATCGGATTGTCCGCCTGCCAGTCGCTCAGCCGCACCGGCACGTTGGTCTTGCCGAGGATCACCGCGCCCGCCGCCTTCAGCCGGGTGACGGCGACGGCATCGCGGTCGACGATGTTGTCGCGGTGGACGCCGACGCCCCAGCTGGTCGGCAAGCCGGCGACGTCGAACGACTCCTTCACCGTCATCGGCACGCCGAACAGCGGCCGATCGTCCGGCCCTTCCGCATCGAGCGCCCGTGCGGCCTCGCGCGCCCGCGCAAAATCCCGGATCACGACGGCGTTTATCGCACCGTCGCGCGCCTCGATCCGCGCGATCGCCGCGTCGCACGCGGCGAGCGCGGTCGTCTCGCCCGCACGGATCGCAGCCGCAGTCTGAAGCGCGGAACGCTCCATCAGCGATCGACTACCGGCAAGAAACGACCGCGACCGATCACTTCAGCCGACCGCCCGATGCCGCCGCGTCCTTGAGCGACTTCGCCACCGGGAACCCGTATTTCTCGAGCCCCGCGACGACCTTTGCCAACCCCTCGGACTGCGCCCAGAACATCGGCCCGCCGCGGTAGACGGGCCAGCCATAGCCGTAGATCCAGACCACATCGACGTCCGACGCCCGCTGTGCCTTGCCCTCTTCGAGGATCAGCGCGCCTTCGTTCACCATCGTGTAGAGCGTCCGCACGACGATCTCCTCGTCGCTGATCTCGCGCGGCGTCACGCCCGACTTCTTGCGGAAATCGTCGATGATCTCGGTCACCCGCGCAGAGTTCGACGGCGTCCGCTTCTCGTCGTAATCGTAGAAGCCCGCCTTGGTCTTCTGGCCCCAGCGGTTCTCCGCCGCCAGCGCATCGCGGATGTTCTCGATCCGGCTCGGATCGCGGTGCCAGCCGATGTCGACGCCCGCGAGATCGCTCATCTGGAACGGACCCATCGGCATACCGAACGCGACATGGACCTTGTCGATCTGCTCCGGGCTCGCGCCTTCCAGCAGCAGCTTGGTCGCCTCGACCTGGCGCGGCATCAGCATGCGGTTGCCGATGAACCCGTAGGTGACGCCCGCCACCACGGCCACCTTTTTGATCTTCTTCGCGAGCGCCATGACCGTTGCCAGCACGTCGTCCGCGGTCTTGTCACCGCGCACCACTTCGAGCAATTTCATCACGTTGGCCGGCGAGAAGAAGTGCATCCCGACCACGTCCTCGGGCCGCTTGGTGCACGCCGCGATCGCATCGATGTCGAGATACGACGTGTTCGACGCCAGGATCGCGCCCGGCTTGGCGATCGCGTCGAGCTTGGTGAAGATCTCCTTCTTCACCTCCATCGTCTCGTAGACAGCCTCGATGATCAGGTCGCATTCGGCGAGATCGGCGAAGTCGAGCGTTGGCTTCAGCGCGCCCATCGCCTGCTCGACCTGCTCGGGCTTCATCCGGCCTTTGGCGGCGGTCGCTTCGTAGTTTTTCCGCACGACGCCGGTGCCACGGTCGAGCGCGTCCTGCTGCATCTCGACGATCGTCACGGGGATGCCCGCGGACAGGAGGTTCATTGAAATGCCGCCGCCCATCGTGCCCGCGCCGATCACGCCGACGCGCTTGATCTCGCGAAGCTTGGTGTCGGCGGGAACGTCGTCGATCTTGGCCGCCTGACGCTCGGCGAAGAAGATGTGGCGCTGGGCGGCCGACTGCACGCCGGTCATGAGCTTCATGAATTCCTGGCGTTCGAAGGCGATGCCCTCCTCGAAGCTGGAGCCATCGGCGGCCTTTTCGATGCAAGCAATGTTGGCAAGAGGCGCCTCGAAGCCACGGAAACGACGGCCATTTTCCTTCTTGAACGCCGCAACGGCGTCGGGATCGGCCTGCGCCGTCTTCTCGGACGCGCGGGGCAGGGGACGCTTGGTCGCGATCTCGCGCGCGAAGGCGACGGCATCGGCCTCAAGGCTGTCTTCACCGACGATCTTGTCGATCAGGCCGGCGTCGAGCGCCTTCTTCGCCGAGATCGGATCGCCCTTCGCGGTCATCTCCAGCGCGAGCTTCACGCCGGCGATCCGCGGGATACGCTGCGTGCCGCCAGCGCCGGGGAGCAGGCCGAGCTTCACCTCGGGCGTACCGATCTTAGCCGAAGGGACCGCGACTCGGTAATGGCAGCCGAGCGTCACTTCGCAGCCGCCGCCGAGCGCGGTGCCGTGGATCGCCGCGACGACGGGCTTCGACGACGCCTCGATCATGTCGACGACGGTGGGCAGGCCGGGCTCGACCATTTCCTTGCCGAACTCGGTGATGTCGGCGCCCGCAAAGAACGTGCGGCCATCACAGCGGATCACCATCGCGGTGATGCTGTCGTCGTTGACGCCCTCCTTGATCGCCGCTTCGAGACCCTGCCGGACCGCCGCGCCGAGCGCGTTGACGGGGGGATTGTTCGAGATGATGACGAGCACGTCGTCATGGCGTTCGGTGCTGATCGGGCTGGTCATTCTAGTCTCCTGGTGCCGGCCCCGTCATCCCGGCGAACGCCGGGACCCAGAGCCAAATTCGGTGTGCGTGCGGCCCTGGGTCCCGGCGTCCGCCGGGATGACGGCCGTTGGGGGATCAGGTCATCGCCGCGTAGATCATCGTCTTCAGCTCGCGGCGGATGGGATAGAAACTGCTCGGCGAAAGCTGCGTCATGAACACCATCGACAGGCGCTCGACCGGGTCGACGAAGAACGCGGTCGAGAACATCCCGCCCCAGTAGAACTCGCCCTTCGACCCCGGCACCATCGTCTTCGCGACGTCGTCGGTGATCGCGAACCCGAGCCCGAAGCCGGTGCCCGCGTTAGACGCCTCGCTGAACAGCGACTTCGACATTGCCGCGAGATCGGATTTTCCGGGCAGGTGGTTTTGAGTCATCAGGTCGAGCGTCTTGCGCCCGAGGATGCGCGCGCCATCGAGCTCGCCGCCGTTCAGCAGCATCGTGTTGAACCGGTGGTAGTCTAGCGCGGTTGAGACGAGCCCGCCGCCGCCGGAAACGAGCTTCGGCTGCCGGCTCCACGCACTCTCAGTCCCGCGATCGTACATCACGCGGCCCTTGCCCGGCGCGAGCGTGTAGCAATCGGTCAACCGGTCGAGCTTGTCGGCAGGAACCTGGAAGAAGGTGTCGTCCATCTTCAGCGGCGCGAAGATGCGCGTCCGGAAGAACTGGTCGAGCGGCAGGCCCGACACGCGCTGCACGACCGCGCCGAGCACGTCGGTCGCGACCGAGTAATTCCACGCGGTGCCGGGCGAAAATTCGAGCGGGATCTTCCCTAGTGCGCCGATGAACCCGTCGAGGTCATACCCGCCATGCCAGCCCTCGATCTTGCCGTCGCGGTACGCGGCATCGACGTTCGAGCGGTTCTGGAAACTATAGGTCAGCCCCGAGGTATGGCGGAGCAGGTCGACCATCCGCATCGGCTCGGCGGTCGGCCTGGTCACGAACGGCACGCCGCCACCGCCGCCATCATAGACGCCGATATCCTTGAACTCGGGCAGCACGTGGTGGACCGGCGTATCGACCGCGACGAGGCCCTGCTCGACCAGCATCATGAACGCGACCGAGGTGATCGGCTTGGTCATCGACGCGATCCGGAACAGCGATCCCTCGTCGACGCTCTTGCCGCCTTCGCGCGCCGCGCCCGCGTTCGAGAAATGGACGATCTCGCCGTCACGCGCGATCAGCAATTGCGCGTTCGGCAGCTTGCCCGAATCGATGTAGCGGGCCTGGAGCAGCGTATCGATCGCCGCCAACCGGCTCGCATCGAAGCCGTGCGCGGCAGGTTCAGCGATTTTCACGATTCGACCGTCCGTGTCATGACTCGCTCCATACCCCTAGTTCGAACTTGGTGCCTCTATTGCCTTGAGTGCGGCAGGAATCAACTATAACCTGTCTTCGAACAGGCGATAAGCCAAACCCGAAATTCAACTCTGGAGTCCACCGGTCTTGGCAAGCGAACCGATCATCGCACTCGATCCCTCCTGGCCGGCGATGTCGCTCGCCGATGCCGAGCGAATGCTGACCGCGCCCGGCGCGAAGTTCGAGATGGAGATGCTGACGATCGACGGCATCGAAACGCGCATCTGGAAGAACGCGCCGCCGTCGTTGCGCTGGCTAGCCGAGGCGGCGCGCGCGCATGGCGAACGGGTCTTCACGGCCTATGAGGACGAGCGCGTCACCTACGAGGCGAACTTTCGCGCAATCGCGGTGCTGGCGCACCGGTTGCGCGAGATGGGTATCGGTCCCGGCGACCGCGTCGCGCTGGCGATGCGCAACCTGTCCGAATGGCCGGTCGCGTTCTTTGCGGGCGCGAGCATCGGTGCGATCATGGTGCCGCTCAACGCGTGGTGGACCGGCGCGGAGATGGAATACGGCCTAGCCGACTCGGGCGCGCGCGTGCTGATCACCGACGACGAGCGTCATCACCGGCTGGAGGCGGCCTACGCGACGCTGCCGGCGCTGGAGCACGTGTTCGTCGCGCGCGCCGCAGAACCGCTGACGGGGATCGTCACGCGGCTTGAGGACGTGATCGGCACCCCGCACGACTGGGCTGCGCTGCCCGATGTAGGCCTCCCAGAAGCGACGATCGCGCCCGACGACGACGCGACGATCTTCTACACCAGCGGCACCACCGGCGCGCCCAAGGGAGCACTCGGCACGCACCGCAACATGATGTCGAACATCATGTCCGGCGGCTATTCCTCCGCCCGCTCGTTTTTGCGGCGCGGCGAGGCACCGCCCGAGCCGACGCCGCGTGTGACGCTGACGGTGATCCCGCTGTTCCACGTCACCGCCTGCTCCGCGGGGATGATGGGGGTGATCGCGACCGGCAGCACGATGATCTTCATGCGCAAATGGGACACCGTGCGGGCGATGGAGATCATTCAGCGCGAGAAGGTCAACATCACCGGTGGCGTGCCGACCATCGCCTGGCAGCTTTTGGAACATCCCGATCGTGGGAAATACGACCTCTCGTCGCTCGAATCGATTGCTTACGGTGGAGCGCCCGCTGCCCCCGAACTGGTGAAGCGCATCTATGCCGAGTTCGGCGCGATGCCCGGCAATGGCTGGGGCATGACCGAGACGATGGCGACGGTCACGCATCATGGGGGAGAGGACTATCTCAACCGCCCGACCAGCGCGGGGCCTCCGGTTGCGGCTGCCGACTTGAAGATCATGGCGGACGACGGCGTGACGGAGATGCCGCTGGGCGAGGTCGGCGAACTCTGGGCGCGCGGGCCGATGATCGTGAAAGGCTATTGGAACAAGCCGGACGCGACCGCCTCGACGTTCGTCGATGGCTGGGTTCGGACCGGAGACTTGGCGCGCCTCGACTACGAAGGATTCTGCTACATCGTCGATCGCGCCAAGGACATGATCATCCGTGGCGGCGAGAACATATACTCCAGCGAGGTCGAGAACGTCCTCTACGCGCACCCCGCGGTGACCGACGCGGCGCTGATCGGCATTCCACATCGTATTTTGGGGGAGGAGCCCGCAGCGGTGGTGCACCTCGCGCCGGGTGCGGTGACGACCGAGGCGGAGTTGCAGGGCTGGGTGCGGCAGCATCTGGCGGCGTTCAAGACGCCGGTCGCGGTGCGCTTCGTGCACGAGACGTTGCCGCGGAATGCGAATGGGAAGATCTTGAAGAAGGACCTGCAGGTGTTGTTCGAGGATCGGGCCGGGGTGTCGGCATAATCTTCTGCCCCCTCCCTGGAAGGGAGGGGGCATGTGGTGCTCTGGGCTTCGGTGGTGGTCGGTCGCAGCCGCGCTCCTGATCGAAATTTATGGTGGAGCGAATGGGAAGACCTGAGGAGGAATAGCAGGCGTTGTTCGAGGATCTGGCCCGAGTGACCGCGTAAATCTTCTGCTCCCCTCCCTGGAAGGGAGGGGCTGGGGGTGGATCGATTGCCGCATGCTCGATGCAGCGTGAATCGAACCGATCAACCCACCAACTCATCCCTTCCAGGGAGGGAAGCACGTTGCGCTTACAAACGGCTGGCAGCCACCACCACATCGACGGCTGTCTTCCACCCTACAAGTCGCGCCTGCCGCTCGTCCTCTCCCAGCGACGGCGTAAACGTCTCGACCTCGCCGCGCATTGAGGTGGCCTCATCGAGCCCTCCGAACAGTCCCGCACCCACGCCGGCCAGCATCGCCGCGCCCAACGCGGTCGTCTCTGCAAATCTCGGCCGCTCGACCTCGATGCCGAGCAGGTCCGCCATGTCCTGCGCCATCCAGTCGTTGGCGACCATGCCGCCGTCGATGCGCAGACTGTGCCAGTCGATGCCGTCGGCGGCGAAGGCGGTCTTCAGGTCGTGCGCCTGGTACGCCATCGCCTCCAGTGCCGCGCGGGCGACATGCGCCTTGCCCGTGGCGAAGCTCAGTCCCGAGATGCTCGCGCGGGCGTCCGGTTCCCACCACGGCGCGCCGAGGCCGCTGAGCGCTGGCACCAGGTACACGCCGCCGGTGTCGGGCACGCTGCGGGCCAGCGCTTCGGTTTCGGCGGCCGTGCCGATCAGGCCTAGCGTGTCGCGGAGCCACTGGACGAGGCTGCCGGCGACGAACACCGACCCCTCCAGCGCATAGGCGCGCTCGCCGCCGAGCTGCCACGCGACCGTTGAGAGCATACGGTGGCCCGAAGTCGGCGGTGTCGCACCGGCGTGGGTGAGGATGAACGCCCCTGTACCGAACGTGGCCTTGGTCTGGCCGGGCGCGAGGCAGGCCTGGCCGATCGCGGCTGCCTGCTGATCGCCGGCGATGCCGCAGATCGGAATCGCCCCGCCGAACGCGGTCGTCTCGCCCAACCGTCCGGCGCAATCGACGATCTCAGGCAAGGCTGCGCGGGGCACGCCGAACAGCGCGCAGAGTCCGTCGTCCCAGCTGCCGGTGTGCACGTCCATCAAGGCGGTGCGCGAGGCGTTGGTCGCGTCGGTCACGTGCAACCCGCCGGTCAGTTTCCAGATCAGCCAGCTGTCGACCGTGCCGATCGCAAGGCGCGCTCCCGCGTCGGCGAGATGCGGCCATTCACGCATGGCCCACCCGATCTTCGAGGCGGAGAAATACGGGTCGAGCAACAGGCCGGTCTTGGCCTGAACCTCAGCTTCGTGGCCCCGTTCGCGCAAGTCCCGGCAGGTCGCAGCGGTACGCCGATCCTGCCAGACGATCGCGGGCGCGAGCGGTTCGCCGGTCGCGCGGTCCCAGAAGACGATCGTCTCGCGCTGGTTGGTGATGCCGATCCCGGCAATCCGGTGCGCGCCGCCTGCCTGCGCGACCATCGCCGCGGTTACGCGCAACGTCTTGCGCCAGATCTCGGCGGCATCATGCTCTACCCATCCGGCGCGGGGGTATGTCTGGTCGAGTGCGCGGGCTTCGCTGGCGATGCAGCGGCCGTCGGTCGCAAACAGCATGGCGCGGGTGGACGTGGTGCCCTCGTCGATGACGAGAATTAGATCGTTGGCGTCGTTCGGCATGCTTGAATGCTAGCCACGATTACGGGATGGGGGAACAAAGGAAAATGCCATGACGGACGAGGGCCTTCGCCACGAAACGAACCAGCCGCAGGGCGGGGACAGCGCCGTTACCGAAGGTCCGCCGGCCGAGAGTGCGTTCGGATTGCCGATCGCGGTCGGGGTCGAGGATGCGATGCGAATCGCGCAGCGGCGCGATCGGTTGCTGGCGGCGCTGACGCTCACCGCTGGCGTCGGCCTGATCCTCGCCACGCCGTTCGCGTTGAAGTCGGGGGCGGAGTTCTTCCTTCCGCTCACCATCGCGCTCGTGATCTCGGTCGCGCTCGTGCCGGTGCTGGAATGGCTCGAGCGACGCCATGTGCCGTCGCCGCTGGCTGCGATCCTGTGCATCCTCGTGTTCCTGATCGCCGCGAACATCGCGATCGCGGCGATCCTCGTGCCCGCGACCGACTTCTTCCGCCTCCTGCCGACGCGGTTGGACCGGATCCAGAACAACCTCGCACCGCTGCTCGATCTTTATTCGAGCCTCGAAAAATACGTGAACAAGACGCTGCGGCAGGTCGCGTCGACGCCGATCAAGCAGCCGGCGACCGCTGGCGTCGCCGCGCCGGGCTCGATCCTCGAACTTGCGGCGACGTCGGCGCCGGCCGTTATCGTGCAATTCCTGTTCGGCGTGCTGATCGTGTTCTTCTTCCTCTCAGGCTGGACGCGGATGCGGCGCCAGACGATCACCGGGCGGACCAGCTTCGACGGCGCGATGGCGACCGCGCGCGTGATCCAGGACATCGTCGACGACGTGTCCGCGTATCTTGGCACGATTACCCTCATTAACATCGTTTTGGGGATCATTACCGGGGTAGCGCTGTGGTTCATTGGCATGCCGTATCCGGCGATGTGGGGCGGGATCGTCGCGTTGCTCAACTACATCCCGTATTTCGGGCCGGTGATCGGCGCGTTCCTGCTCGCGCTGGGCGGGCTGATGACGTTTTCGGACATCTGGATGGCGATGCTGCCGCCGGCGCTGATGTACGGGCTGCACTTGGTCGAGGCGAACGCGATCACGCCGTTCGTCGTCGGGCATCGGCTGACGATCAGCCCGTTACTGATCCTGATCTCGCTGAGCTTCTGGGGATGGGTATGGGGCACGTCGGGTGCGTTGCTGGCGGTGCCACTGCTGATCATCATCCAGACGGTCGTGAAGGCGGCGGGCAAGCCCGATATCGCCGGGTTCCTGTTCGAGCACGGGACGCTAGTGCAGCCCAAGACCGGGCGAAATCGCCGTCGCGGCGATCCGCCCGAGGCACAACGTGAAACTGGCGGATAATTTGGGTTGACGGTATCCGAACCCTCGCCTAGTTGCCGCCTCCACGCTGTTTCAGCGGGTGTAGCTCAGTTGGTTAGAGCGCCGGCCTGTCACGCCGGAGGTCGCGGGTTCGAGTCCCGTCACTCGCGCCA